>JBGGMJ010000158.1:0-75132 GCA_041288095.1 Myxococcota bacterium | reverse complement strand
GCTGCCCTTCGGTGCGAACGCCGCCACCGCGAATTGGCCGCTCTGCGAGGCGTTGAACGCCACTTCGGCGGTGGGGAAGGTGAGTGTGGGTTTGCCATGGCTACCGGGCTCTAGACGCAAGCTCTTGCCGTCCACCCCGAGCGATCGCCCAAGGCCCCAGCGCAGGAGGGCCGTCGACACGAGGTGCGCGCGCTGATCGCCGGGCCGGAGGAAGCGGTCGATGCGCCGTCGTTCCTCGGAGCTCAGCACCTCGCGGTAGATTGCCAGGCGGGCCAAGACCCCGGGCGCTTCGCAATCGACGGTGCAGACCTCCAGCGGTTTCATCACAAGCTTCTTTTTGTAAGTCGGTTGAGCGGGTGTTAACCTTTTGCGTTTGCTTCAGGTCGGTCGGCACCTGTGAAGGAGTTTATCAGCTGATGAATGAGCCTTGGAACATCCTGCTGGTCGATGACGAGCCCGACGTCCACGAGGTCACGCGCCTCGCGTTGAAGCACAAGCGTTGGCGCAAGCGACCCTTCGCGCTCACCAGTCTCACGAGCTACAAGGAAGCGGTGGCGTTCCTCGAGACCGACACGGGGCGCAACATCCAGGTCGCTATCGTGGACGTCGTCATGGAGACGAACGACGCCGGTCTGCGGCTCTGCGAGTTCATGCGCCGCCACTGCCCGAGCTCGCTGCGCATCGTCTTGCGTACCGGCCAGCCGGGCGCCGCGCCCGAGGAGCACGTCCTCAACGAATACGACATCGACTATTACCTCGCCAAAGCGGAGGCGACTCCCGAGAAGCTGTTCGCGGTCGTGCGCGCCTGTCTGCGCAGCTCGCAAGACATCTCGACGCTCCTCGCCTTCGGCCGGCAGTTGCAGAGCTTCACTCGCGCCCTGCAAGACGTGTCCTCTGTAGCGGACCTCTTGGTGTTCATGGGCGAGGCGCTGCAATTCCTCGAGCTCAAGCACTCGGCGCAGACCGTCTTCAACTACGATCTCAACGCTCCGAGCGGCCACTACATTACGCCCCGGCTCGCGACCGGTGACCTCGCCAAGATCACCGCCGCCATGACGAAGGCCTATGCCCAAGGCTCTCGCATGCAGGTTCACGAGGGGCGCAACTATGGTCTCGCCAACAACGCGTTCATCATCCCCTTCGAGGGCCAGGACCAGACCGCGGTCGGCCCCGCCAAGCCCGAAGAGGCCGAGACCGTGCCCGGCGCGCTCTACTTCGAGATCGCCCCCGAGGTGTTGAGCGACAAAGCGAAGCGCGATCTCGAAGCGGACGCCGTGCTTTTCGTCGACAACTGGCGCATCGCCTACGCGACCTTGCGTCTCCAGGAGCGCTTCGCCCGGGAACGCATGCTCCGCGAGAAGATGTACTTCGAGCGCTTGCAGAGTGTGGCGACCATGGTTGCCGGCGTGGCGCACGAGCTCAACACGCCGCTCGGCATCGCCAACACCGCCAACTCGATGGTGGTGACGCTGGCGCAGCAGATCGTGCAGCTCAAGCACGGCGACAGCACCGGTCCGGAGATTGCGCGCGATCTCGAAGAGTCGTGTGCTCTGCTCACCAAGAACCTGGCGCGCGCCCAGACCCTCATCCGAAGCTTCAAGCAGCTCTCGGCTTCGCAGCTCTCCGATCAGCGTGGTGAGTTCGACTTGGTCGAGGTCGTCAGGGACTGTGTCGAGTCCATGACGCCGGAGCTCAAGAAGCACAGCCTGAAGGTCGACCTCAGCGCTCCGAGCAGCCACCTCTCGTGGGACGGTTATCCCAGCCACTTGAGCCAGGTCGTGCTCAACATGCTGCAGAACGTCTTGCGCTACGCCTACCCGGGCGCGCCGGGCGGGCGCATGGACATCCGCATCCTCGAGGCTGGAATCGGCTATCGCATCGAGTTCGAGGATTACGGCAACGGTGTCGCCGACGACATCATGAAGAATCTCTTCGAGCCCTTCGTGACCTCGGCGCGCGGCAAGGGCGGTACGGGCCTCGGGCTCGCTATCGTTCACAACATCGTCACTAACCTGCTCGATGGCTCGATCAAGTGCACGACGGCCAAGGGCAAGGGTACCAAGTTCACCGTCGAGATTCCCCGCGCGGTGAAAGAGAAGAAGGGCGACGCGGCGCCAATTCTGGCAGCGATTCCAGGTAACGCAGCATAGCGAGAGCGACGATAGGCCATGGCTGAACCCTGGCGGGTGCTCGTCGTCGATGACGAGCCTGACATTCATGCGGTCACCGACATCGCCGTCAAACGACGAAGTTGGCGCGGCCGTCCCTTCAAGCTGACGAGCGCGCATAGCGCCCGTGAGGCCCGGGAGATTCTGGCGCGCGACGGCGGGTTCGACGCGGCGCTGGTCGACGTCGTCATGGAGACCAGCGACGCTGGTCTACAGCTCTGCCGGCACATCCGCGAAAACGCACCGCTGTCGCTGCGCATCATCTTGCGGACTGGTCAGCCCGGCGTGGCACCCGAAGAAGACGTCCTCAACACCTATGACATCGACCAGTACCTGGCGAAGACGGAGGCGACGCCCGACCGGCTGTTCTCGGCGCTTCGCATTTCCCTGCGGAGCTCGCAGGACATCGCCTCGAGCTTGTTCTTCGGCGCGCAGCTGCGGAGGTTCGCCGAGGCCTTGCAACACAGCTCGACCGACCTCACCACGCTGATCGGTATCATGGACGAGCAGATGCAGTTCCTCGAGCGCAAGTACGACGTGCAGCTCAAGTTCGTGCACGATATAGCGGACCATGAGCGCTACGGCGCCGAGCTCGTCACACCGCTACAGCAAGCGAGCGGCCAGGCCGTGCCATTGGTGCTGGGCGAGCCCGCCGACGGCACCAATCGCTATCCGATGATCATTTCCGAGCCCGCGGCGCAGGTCGACAAACCGACGAAGTCGCTCCTCGGTCGGACGCGGGCGTTGTTGCGCAGCCTCGTCGAAGCGGAAGACGAGGCACCACATCTCACGGCGGGTTTTCTCGCCACGGCGGCACAGCCGCTGACGGCCCGCGACCGGATCGAGCTGCAACGCGATCTGGGACAGTGCGCCGACAACTGGAACGTTATTTTCTCGTTATTCCAGCTTCAGGCCGCGGTGGTGGAGAAGCGCGTGGCTACTATCGATGCGTCTCGGACGCTGGGCAGTCAGTGACGCGCTTCTATTTCTCGCAGCGCTCGTTCCAATACACGGTACAATGAAACTCGGCTCTAGGAGAGACTGACGCGATGACAGAGGGCATCTACGGAGTCGTTGGCGCGGGAATCATGGGGTGCGGCATCGCGACGGATCTGGCCTGTCGTGGCAAGACGGTCATCGTCCACGACATAGCGGAGTCCGCTTTAGCGGCAGGCCCCGCGGCGGTCCGCGAAAACGCGAATCTGCTGCGCTTCTCCGACGGTGCTTTCCGCGCCGTGCGCGATGAAGACGTGCTGGGGCGCATCCGCTTCACCCGCGAAATAAGCGACCTCGCGCCCGCCACCTTCGTGGTCGAGAACGTCACCGAGAACTTTCAGGTGAAGTCGAACGTCTACCGCGACCTCGGGAAGATCTGCAGCACCGAGACGGTTTTCGCGGTCAACACCTCGTGCGTCTCGATCACGCGCGTAGGCTCGCTGGTCCCGAACCCAGCTCGTGTCGTCGGCATGCACTTCATGAACCCGGTGCCGATGAAGAAGCTGATCGAGGTGATTCGCGGTTATCACACCAGCGACGCCACCATCGGCCGCGCCAAGGAGCTCGCGAGCGTCATCGCCAAGGAAGCCGTGGTGGTCAACGACTATCCCGGCTTCGTCACCAACCGCGTCATGATGTTGATGATCAACGAGTGCGCGTACGTCGTCCAAGACGGTGTCGCCTCGCCCGCCGACGTCGACAAGATTTTCCGTTTGGGCTTCGCGCACAAGATGGGGCCGCTCGCGACCGCGGACCTGATTGGCTTGGACACCATCCTGCAGTCGGTCGAAGTCTTGTACGAGAGCTACAACGATTCGAAATACCGCCCGTGTCCGCTATTGAAGAAGATGGTGGATGCGGGCTTGCTGGGCAAGAAGTCGGGCAAGGGGTTCTTCGACTACGCGCGACAACAGAGGTGAGGAGATGGGTAAGGGGAAGCCAAAAGAGCTCAAGGCACTGGTATGGGATCTCGACAACACCCTGTGGAAGGGAGTGCTGCTCGAGAAGGACGACCTGACGCTTCGGGCGGGCATCGTCGAGACCCTCAAGGCGCTCGACGAGCGAGGCATCCTTCTCTCCATCGCCAGCAAGAACAATCACGGCGATGCCATGGCGCGGCTCAAGCAGCTCGGCATCGACCACTACTTCCTCTTCCCGCAGATCACCTGGAGCGCGAAGAGTGAGAGCTTGGCGAGCATCAAGGAAGCTCTCAACATCGGCATGGACACCATCGCGTTCATCGACGACGACGACTTCGAGCGCGCCGAGGTGCAGGCCGCGCATCCCGACCTCGTCGTCATCAACTCGACGGACTACTGGAGCGACTACACCAAGCTTCTCGGCGAGCCGCGCTTCTCACCGAAGTACCTCACCGAGGACTCACGTCGCCGCCGGCTCATGTATCTCGAGTCGGCGCAGCGCGATCACATCGAGGCCGAGTACAAGGGGCCGAAGGAGGAGTTTCTCCAGAGCCTCGAGATGCGCTTCGTCATCTCGCGCGCGACGGAGGCCGACCTCCAACGCGCCGAAGAGCTCACGGTGCGCACCAATCAGCTCAACTCGACCGGCGTCACCTTCTCGTACGAGGAGCTCGACAAGCTGCGTCGCTCGAACGAGCACCAGCTGCTCATCTGCGAGCTCACCGACAAGTTCGGGTCGTACGGCAAGATCGGTCTCGCGCTCGTCGAGACCGGCCGCGAGGTCTGGCACCTGCGCCTGATGCTCATGTCGTGTCGCGTGATGTCGCGCGGCGTCGGTACGATCTTTCTCAGCTACATCATGCAGCAGGCGAAGGAGGCCGGCGCGCGGTTCCTCGCCGACTTCATCCAGACCGAACGCAATCGCATGATGTACGTGTCGTACAAGTTCTCGCAGTTCAAGGAAGTCGAGTCGGGGGAGAACGGTCGTATCGTCTTCGAGAACGACCTGACGAACATCCAGCCTTTTCCAAAATACGTTTCCGTCGTGACGCCCAGCACCCCTCGCGAAAAGTAGTCGGGATACCCAGGAGACTCGGTCATATGGATATCAGAGAGCAGATCCGCAACTTCATCGCTTCGAATCTCGTCATCTACGAGGACAACGCCAAGTTCGGCGACGACGATGACATTTTCAAGGCTGGCTTCGTGGACTCGATGTTCGCGCTGAAGCTCGTCCAGTACGTCGAGAAGGAGCACAGCCTGCGCGTCGAAAACGACGACCTCCAGCTCGCGAACTTCAACTCGGTGGCCAACATCGCCAAGTTCATCGCCAGGAAGAAGGCGGGCTAGGGCTAGTGTTCATGTCACCGCCACCATCCAGGTGGGTCGCCTCTCACCAGACGCGCCCTGACGCGAGGCTGCGCCTGTTCTGTCTGCCGTACGCCGGCGGCAGCAGCATGATCTATCGCAACTGGTCGAAGACCTTGAGCGCGGACATCGAGGTTTGTCCGGTCGAGCTGCCGGGGCGCTGGATGCGCATGCGCGAGCCGCTGCACACCGACACGGCGACGCTCGTGCCCGCTATCATGGACGGCCTACTGCCGCTGATGGACAGGCCCTTCGCGATCTTCGGGCACAGCCTCGGCGCGTTGCTGGCGTTCGAGCTGGCGCGCGAATGCCGGCGGCGGCAGGTGAGGGCGCCGAGCCGGCTTTACGTCTCCGGGCGCCGCGCTCCCCATCTCTACCCCGTAGCCGTGCATGGCAGTTTCTTGCACCTCGACGACAACGGCTTGGTGGACGCCATGAACCGCCGTTACCCTGGCGGTTTCGCGCCGGAGGTTTTGGCGGACGCGGAGCTGCTGTCCGTCGTGCTGCCGATTCTGCGCGCCGACATGGTCATGTTCGAGGGCTACAAGTTCCGCGAGGAAGACCCTCTCGACGTTCCCATCGTGGCGCTCGGCGGTGCCAACGACGACGCGACCCCCGTGGCCGACCTCGAAGACTGGCGCCGTCATTCATCGAAGAATCTCGACCTGCGCACCTTCGATGGGCATCACTTTTTCTTGCACACGTGCGAGGCTGCGCTCCTCGAGTGGCTCGCGACAGACCTGAAGAGCACCTGAGGACACCGCAAATGGATTACATCGTCGAGCTCCGCAACGTGCGCAAAGAGTACCGCCTGGGCAACCAGACGGTCGAAGCGCTGCGGGGCGCGAGTCTCAATGTGAAGGCCGGCCAGTTCTTGGCGATCGCCGGCCAGAGCGGCAGCGGTAAGTCGACCCTGCTCAACTTGGTCGGCGGCATGGACCGGCCGACCTCGGGCGAGATCCGGGTCGACGGTGCCGACATCTCGAACCTCGATCGCGCGGGCCAGGACGCTTATCGCTTGCGCAAGGTCGGCTTCGTCTTCCAATCGTTCAACCTGCTGCACGTGTTCACCGCCTTTCAGAACGTGGAGATGCCGCTGCTGCTCGCCGGCGGCATGACCGCGGGTGAGCGCGCCAAGGTGGTTCATCAAATCCTCGCCGACGTCGGTCTCGGCGAGAAGGCGAACCGCAAGCCGAGCGAGCTCTCGGGTGGTGAGCAGCAGCGCGTCGCCATCGCGCGTGCCGTCGTCAAGCGGCCGCCGCTGGTGCTCGCCGACGAGCCGACGGCGAACCTCGACTCGCGGACCTCGACGGTCGTCGTCGATCTGATTCGCTCGCTGCCGAAGAAGTACAACACCACCATCATCTTCTCGACGCATCACGAGCCGCTCATGCAGATCGCCGACGTGGCGGTGCGCATGCGCGACGGCAACTTCGTCGATTCCGGTGCGGCGGCCTGATGCGATCGTTCCCGCGAGTGCTCACGTGCTGAGTCGAGTTCGGTTGCTGGTCGGCCTGGCGTGGCGCTCGGTGCTCGCGCACCGAGGCAAAAGCCTCACGCTCTCCTTGAGCTTCATGCTCAACACGGCGCTGTTGATCGTGATTGGCTCCGTGGTGCGCTCGAGCTCGCAAGCGCTCGAGCATAGCTTGACCGAATCGTTCGTCGGTCACCTCCAGGTCTACTCGAATGGAGCCCGCGACACGCTCGACATGCTGGTGACCGCTTGGACCGCCGAGCAACGCGATAGCGGAAATCTCAAGGACTACGAAGCGGTCGCCAAGGTGCTCGAGCAAGCGCCGGAGGTGCGTGGCTTCGCGCCAATCGGTATCTGGAACGCCAACATTCGCATCAACAGTCCGCTCCAAGAGAAGGTCCAGGCGCTTCGCCGGCTCTACGAGCGTGAGCCGCGTGGCGATGCCGCGGCCGTGATCGCGGACATTCGCCAAGCGGCGGGCGTCATGCTGAATCACGTGAAAGCGGGCTACGGCAGCCTTGCCAGGGACGCCGCCGAAAATGCCGGTGCCGTCCAGGCCCTCGAGCGAGCGGTGAGCGATACGTTCTGGACGGAGCTCGAGCAGGACCCGGCCAAGGGCATCGAGTTCCTCGACACCAAGATCGTGCGCTGGGCCGGAGACACGCGCATCTTGCGCTCGCCGGTGCTCGGCGTGGACTTCGAGGCGTTGCAAAAAGCCTCGGGGCGCTTCGAGCTGGTCTCGGGCAAGCTCATTCCCCCGGGGGTGCGCGGCATCCTGCTCGAGCACGATCGACGCGAGGCTCAAGCTCGCCATCCCGTGCTGCTGGCGCTCGACGACTTGGCCGAGCTGCTCGCGAGCCGAGGCCGGCTGTCGGATGCCGACATGAGCCAGCGGCGCGCGCGCCTCGTCGAAATGTACGACCTCATCGGGCTGCAATTGCCGGCCGACAAGGTCGCGGCGCTGCGGGAGCGTATTCGCGCGTTCGACCCGACGCTCGACGGTGAGCTCGGTGCTCAGCTTCGTGGCCTGCTCGCCGTCGACAACGACAACTTCGCCAAGCGGCGTGCCTTCATCTACGAGGCGATCGCGCCGTTGCTGCGCAAGTACTCGGTCGACGTCGGCGATATCGTTTCGGTCAACTCGCGCGGGCGTGACGGCGCTCCGAAGTCGGTGCGCGCCACGGTGTTCGGCACCTACCGCTTCCGCGGCGTGCAGATGGCCAAGCACGTTTCCTACAACCTCGTGGACTTCGCGACCTTCCGCGAGATCTACGGCGAGCCCACCGCCGAGACGCTGGCCGAGATGGCCGGCATGCGCGAGCGCTACGGCATCGGCGCCGCGGAGGGCATGAGCAAGTCCGACGAGGCGGCGCTCTTCGGCGGCGCTTTCGTGGTCGAAGAGGAGCTGCATGCCGGGGCCGGGGGCTTCACGGCGCTCGTCGACTCGGCGCTCGACGAAGGCAAGAGCTTCCGCAAGGACGCGGCCAAGAAAGCCGGCGCCGCGACGACCGGCGACCTGGTGCCGGCGGTCGTCGTCTGGTTGGCTGACGAGCATGGTGTCGAGGCGGCTCGAGCCCGGCTGTCCGCGGCGCTCCAGAGCGCCGGTGTCTCGGCGCGGGTGAGCACATGGCGCGAGGCGGCGTCTCGATTCGCGACGCAGCTCTCGTTCTTGCAGGTGCAGATCGGCATGGGCGGCATCGCCGTCTTCCTGGTGACGCTGATCGTCGCGAACCTCGGCGTGGTCATCGCCACCGCCGGCCGTGAAGGCGAGATCGGCACGCTGCGGGCGCAAGGCGCGAGCCGGGGATTCGTCCTGCGCTTGTTGATGTGCGAATCTCTGATCTTGAGCTTCCTCTCCGCTTTGGTCGGCGCCGCCGCCGGTGTGGCGCTGCTCGCCTGGGTCGGCCGCTATGGCATACCGGCGCAATCGCCGGCCATGGAGGTCATCTTCGGCGGTCCGCGTCTATTTCCGGTGCTCGGCGTCGCCGAGTTGATCGGCGCGATATCAGCCACCGTGGTTGGCAGTCTCATCGCCACCGCACTTCCGGCATTCGAGGCGGCATCTACCGAGCCGCAAGTCGCGATGCGGCAACGCTGGTGAGCATGCAGATGCCTCTGTGGATACGCTTGAGCGTTCGCTACCTGTTCCAGGCGAAGAAGCGCAACCGCTTGGTGGGCGCGGCCGTCGCCGCCGCGACGTTGCTCCTCGTGCTGTCGATGGGCCTGCTGCAGGGCGTCGCGGATCGCGTCGTCGAGGTCTCGTCGATCCTCGGCGGTGGCCAGGTGCACGTGCTGGGCTACCTGAAGAACCGCCGCAGCTTCGGCACCTTCGCGATCGACAAGCGTGACGAGGTGATGGCGCTGGCGCAGCGGCTGGTGCCCGACGCGTTCGTCGATGACCGCATTCGCGGACTCACCGGCCTCTCCAGCAACAACTCCGAGACGACTTGCATCTTCTATTACGGTGTCGATATCGCGAAGGACCGAGGCCTCGCCGAGGTGCTCGTGCCGGCGCCGCGCCACGAATACGTCGATGGCGCTGGCGCGGAGGTCGTAGGCGACATCGAGCGGCTTCGCGAGCCACACAGCGTGGTGATCTTCGCCGAGCAAGCACGCAAGCTCGGCGTGGACGTCAACGACACGATCACCCTGCGCGTCACCGCCACGCAGGCCATCGAGAGCGCCGTCGATGCCACCGTGGTCGCCGTCGTCCGTGACGTGCCCGACTTCAGTAACTTCTTCTGCTATTCGGACAAGGAAACGGCGCGCACGCTGCTCACCTTGCAGCCGACGCAGACGACCATCGTCGGCCTGCGCCTGCCCAGCATCCGCCGCATCGACGAGGCGGCCGCCACCCTGCGTGAAGGCTTTGCCGCCGCCAACTGGGAGCTCTCCATCCCGCGGTCGACACAGGCGATTTTCAAGCTCTGGGACGCCTGGAGCGAGAGCTGGATTGGCCAGCGTTTCGAGATTGGGCCGTGGTCGAACGAAATGTGGTGGATGGATTGGCGCGTTCACGCGTCTAAGATCATCTTGATCGTGCTGACTGCCATGCTCTGTCTCGTGGTTGGGCTCGGTGCCATCAGCGCCACTACGGTGGCGGTGCGGTCGCGCACCGTCGAGCTCGGTACCTTGCGCGCGCTCGGTATCTCGCCAGCGCAGCTCGTCGGCATGGTGCTTCTCGAGACCGCGCTGCTCGCGGTGATGGCCGTGGGCTTGGGCGCGGCCGTTGGGCTCGTCATCGTCGCCGCCGTCAACGGCGCCGGCGTGACGCTCGCGAACAGCACCGCGCGCTACCTGCTGTTCGGCGATACGTTACACATGGCGGTTTCGTACGGTCACCTGTTCTTCGTTCTCTTTCTCATGGTGTGCATTACCGTTGCCGCGGCGCTGTACCCCGCCGCGCAGGCGGCGCGCATTGGCCCGACCGACGCCATGCGCGACACTTTCTGATGAGGTCTGTCATGCGCGTGTTGCTTACCTGGTTGCTCTGCTCATTCACCGCCGTCTCTGTCGCCCGCGCCGCGCCGTCTCACGATGAGGTCGTCGGCATGCTGAAGGTCATCGACAAGCGCTTCAGCTATCCGAGCGACTTCACGCGTCACGTCTTCATCGAGGACCACCGCAAGGACTACCCGGTGCGCGCCTACGAGTGCGTCATCTATCGCCGCGACGCGAGTCACCGCATGACGGTGCTCTTCATCAAGCCGAAGACCGAGGCCGGGCGCGCCTTCTTGCGCATCGACGGCAACAGCTGGGCATACGACGCCAGCAGCGGCAAGTGGGACCGGCGCACGGCCCGCGAGTTCATCCAGGTCGGTGACGTACGCGCCGCCGACTTCGACACCTGGTCGCTGAACTCGGACTACGACGCGGAGTACGTCGCCGAGGAGAAGGTCGGTAGCTTCGACGTCCACCATCTGAAGCTCAAGGCCAAGCCCGGGTCGGACACCGGCGAGCCTCTCGTCGACTTCTGGATCGAGAAGGCGAGCGGCAACCCGTTGAAGATGGAGACCTACTCCGCCTCCGGGAAGGCGCTTCGCACCGTCTTCTATACCGGATACTCGAAGACCCAGGTGAACGGCGAGACCGTCACCATGGTCAAGGAGTACCGCGTGCAAGATCGCATCGACAAGGAGCGCTTCACGCTGGTGAAGGCGCTGCAGATGGATACCTCGGCGGTCGACGACTCCGTGTTCACCAAGGCTTGGATCGAGACCAAGGCGCGCTGAGGAGGAATCGCGGCGGATGTTGATCGAGCAACAGCTCAGTTACGCGCACGTCGGGGTCGGCGTCGTCGACGAATACGCCGCGACGACGCTCGCCGCCGCGGCGCAGTCGTCGCGCTTGGTCGCCGGTCGCTCGAACACCGCGGCGCAGATCACCAATCGGGCCGGCAAGATCCTGCACTTCGGCAATTACGTCACTCGCCTCACCGTGCCGGTATCGCGTTTGCTGCGCCGCTTCAGCGCCTGGGACCACCTGCGGCTCGGCGTCACCGGCGGCAGCTACGGCAACATGCTGTTCGAGACGAAGTGCGCGTTGGGCTCGACGTCGGAGCTCACCGAAGACCCGGAAAAACGCGCCCCGACCGACTTGCCGTCGATGGCGGCGAGCGGTGCCTTCTGGCTCGAGGACGACGGTCGCGAGCCCGAGATGTCGTTGCCGCGCGCCGAGCTGCTGGCGACGTTGCCGCAGCTCGACGCCGCGCCACAATCCATTCAACGCTTTCGCGACGTGCGGGGCATCGGCACGCTCGACGAGGGCTTCGTCGGCAACGTCACCCGTGGCGCGCGCCTCTCTTACCAAATCAGCGCCGGCCGCGATTGCGCGCCCGGCCACCCGGTGACCTGCAGCCAGTTCGTGCGCGTGCTCGACTTCGCGCAGCGCCAGGTGCTCACGCGCATGGTGCAAACGCCTTTCCCGACCGCGATCGTGGACATGTTGTCGGTCGTCGACAGCGAGACCATGCTGTTCGACCGTTGCCGCGGCGAGGATGTCCTGCGCATCGATTTGCGCGTGAGCATCTCGAACGACCTCGAGGCGCTCGGCACGCCAGCGCAGGATTTCACCGTCGTCGGCGTCGTCGACACGGTCTCCGAGATTCATCTCGAGCGCACCAACGCGCTGGTAGTCGCGTCCCGGACCCGCAAGGTCATCGCCCTGCCACCGGTGGCGCAAACGCTGGTCAAGGACGCCGAACGCATGCTCCGATTCTATGCTTCTCATCCGCGATAGCGGTGGAGGTTGGTGATGGCTGGAGGACGCGAACAACAGGTGCGCGGCGCGGTGCAGGCGGCCATCGCCGCCGTGAATCAGCAGTTGCCGGCGGCGAAACACCTGCAAAGCACCGATGACACGAGCCTCGCGGGCCTCGATTCGCTCGGCTTGGTCACGTTGATCGTCGCCCTCGACGGAAAGCTGCGGGAAGCCTTCGCCGCCGCGCCGAGCCTGACGACCGACGAGTCGTTCTTCAGCCGCAGCCAGCGACCCGCCAAGGTCGCCGACCTCGTTGCCCGGGTCACGGCCTTCGTGGAGGCCGCGGGTGGCTAGCCTCAACCTCCGCGGCGTGCTGGTCGCGGATTTCACCATCGGTCCGCTGGCGCAGGCCTTCGAGGCGGGCGACCACGGCTGGTCTCTCGAGCTCCACTCGACGAGCGGCATGAACGTCATCGCGCCGCTCCTCGATGGCTCGTCCGATCTGTGGTCCGCCAAAGCCGACTTTTGCGTGGTGTGGGCGCGGCCGGAGGCGATGTCGGCCGCTTTCGCGGCTCGGGTCGAGCACCGTCCCGCCGAGGTGGAGGCCGCCATCGCCGACGTCGACGTCTTCTGCGATGCCGTGCTGGCTTGCCGAGACCGCGGCACCGCCGTGGTCTTCGTGCCTACCTTCTCCTACCCGTCGCGCATCCGCGGCCACGGTCCTCTCGACATGACCAGCGATCGCGGCGTCGGCGGCATGCTGCTGCAGATGAACGCGCACCTCGCGGCCAGGCTCGCGGGCGTCGCCGGCGTCTACGTCTTCGACACGCAGCGCTGGATGAGCGGCGCCGAGCCCGCGAACCCGACGATGTGGTACGCGGCCAAGGTTCCGTACGCGCCGGCGGTTTTCCAGCGCGCCGCCACCGATATGCTGGCCACGTTGCGGGCGTCGCGCGGCCTCGCCAAGAAGCTTCTCGTGCTCGACCTCGACAACACCTTGTGGGGTGGGGTGGTCGGCGAAGTGGGTTGGGAGAAGCTCCGCCTTGGCGGGCATGACCCGATCGGCGAGGCCTACGTCGACTTTCAGCGCGCTCTGAAGGCGCTCACCCGTCGCGGCGTCGTCCTGGCGGTCGCCAGCAAGAACGACGAGGCGCGCGCGCTTGCCGCCATCAAGAGTCATCCCGAGATGGTGCTTTCCCAGGACGACATCGCCGCGTGGCGCATCAACTGGCAGGACAAAGCCGCCAACATCGCCGAGCTCGCGTCGGAGCTGAACCTCGGTCTCGACGCCGTCGTATTCATCGACGACAACCCGGTGGAGCGCGCCCGTGTGCGCGACGCGTTGCCGAAGGTGCTGGTGCCCGAGTGGCCCGTGGACGTCACGCGCTATGCGGACGCGCTGGCGGACCTGCGTTGTTTCGACTCCGTCACCTCGAGCCGCGAGGACAGCGAACGCACGCGGATGTACGTCGCCGAGCGCGAGCGCAACCGCGTGCGCGAAAGCGTCGGTTCGGTCGACGAGTGGCTGCACTCCCTCGGGACCGAGGTCACCGTGCGCTTGCTCGATGAAGACAGCTTCGAGCGCACCCTGCAGCTCATCAACAAGACCAACCAAATGAACCTGCGCACGCGCCGGGTCGACGCCGACGAGCTGCGCCGCTGGCTGGGCGCCGAACAGCGCTGGATGTGGACCTTTCGCGTCGCCGACAAGTTCGGGGACTCGGGGTTGGTCGGCGTGGCGAGCCTCGAGCGGGACGGTGACGGGGGCCGGGTCGCCGATTTCCTCTTGAGCTGCCGCGTCTTCAACCGTCACGTCGAGGACGCCATGCTCGGGGTGATCACGGCCCACGCTGCCCGCGTCGGGCTCGCGGGTGTCGCCGCCGAGTACGTGGCAACCGAGAAAAACTCAGTAACCTTGGACTTCCTCAAGCGGTCCGGCCTCACCGCGGCCTCCCCAACCCGCTTCCTATGGCAACCGCCACAGCCATTTACGATACCGCCGTCGCTCAAGTTGCTGGGCCAACCATAGGCCGCTACACTCCGGATGGCGCCGATTCACGCGGGCGAAAACTCCACAGCGAGACCTGACCAGGCGATGTCGGAAAAAAAGGCTCCCAAGGTCGCATTCCTCTTTAGCGGATACGGTTCGGCGTACGCCGGGATGGGCACCAGCCTTTATCAGGCTCATCCGGTCTTCCGCGAAGCCGTGTCCCGCTGCGCGCGCTCGAACGCCGATGTTGGTCTGGCGGTCGTCTCGGCGCTGGGCCAGGGCGTTCACGACGGTCCCGAGGGGAGCGCCGCCCACTGCGAAGGTCCCGTGCTCTTCGCGATGCAGGTTGCCTTGGTGGAGCTGTGGCGCTCATGGGGCGTCGAGCCCGACATCGTGCTCGGGTACGGGCCGGGTGAGTTTGCCGCGGCTTGCGCGGCGGGCGCGCTGTCGTTCGAGGATGCCTGGAGGCTCGTCGTCGCGCACGGGCGCTTGAGCCGCGATCTCGCGGCGGCGGGACGCCAGGCTCTGGCGCAGCTCGACGCCGGCGAGGCCCGAGGCGTGATCGCGGCGCTGGGTTTGGCCAACGACGTGTTCGTCGCTTCCGTGCATCACGCCAACGAAGTCCTGCTGTCGGGCACCGTGTCCGCGATGACGGTCTTGCTCGACAAGCTCGAAGCACAGGGCACGATCTGCCGTCCACTGCAGACGCAGCGGGCTTGGCACTCGCCGCTCATGCGCGCCGTGACCAACGCCTTCACCAAGGACCTCCAGCAGGCGGCCTTCAAGGCGGCGCGGACCTTGATGGCCTCGTCGGTCACCGGCGGTTTGCTGGCGCGGCGCCGCGACGACACGCGGCAGCACGACCTGCTCGGGCGCCAAGCGTCGGAGCCACTCCGCTTCAGCGAAGCGTTGTCCGAGGTGGTGGCTCAGGACCATCACATCTTCATCGAGATCGGCCCCGGCGACCACCTGCTCGAGATCGGCAAGGCGCTGCATCCGAAGGAGACCTGGCTCGCTTCGAGCACCGGACCGTCCGAGCTCGACGCCATGCACGAAGCGCTGCGCGCCCTCGACCGCGCCGGCTTGACCGTGAAGGTGCCGGCGCAAGCCACGGTGGCCGCTCGCGAGGTACCGGCGGCCGAGCCCGTCGAAGAGCGCGAGACGCGCGGCCCCGTCGTCGAGCACACGCCGCTGGCCGAAACCCTCGTGGGCGCTCCGGTCAACGAGCGCGTCGAGCTCCTCCGCGCCCAGATCCGCAACCAGGTGGGACGCGTGCTCGGTCTGTCGCAGCCCAAGCCGCTCAAGCTCGATCAACCGTTCCGTGAGCTCGGGCTCGACTCGATGATGACCATCGATCTCTGGGTCCGCTTGAGCAAGGACATCGGCCGCGAGCTCGACCCAGCGCTTGCCTTCACGTATCCGACCATCGACGCGCTCGCGGAGTACCTCTCTCGGGAATCCTTCGCCACGCGGATCGCGAGCGCCGGCAAGCGCCGCGCGAGCGACGACGACATCGCGATCGTCGGCATGGCGTGCCGCTTTCCTGGGGGCGCCGATACTCCGGAAGCGTACTGGCAGCTCCTGCACGAGGGCGTCGATGCGGTGAGCGAAGTACCCCGCGATCGCTGGGACTCGCGCAAGCTGTACGACCCCGATCAGTCCGCCGCCGGCAAGACCATTACGCGCTGGGGCGGCTTTCTGCGCGAGGTCGACCGCTTCGACGCGGGCTTCTTCAGCATCTCGCCGCGCGAAGCCATCAGTATGGATCCGCAGCAGCGCTTGCTCCTCGAGACCGCGTGGGAAGCGCTCGAGAGCTCGGGCCATTCGCCGCAACAGCTGCGCGGCAGCGACACGGCGGTCTTCGTCGGCATCACCTATGCCGATTACTACCAGCGCTGGGGCTCGCTGGCCGAGCGGCCGGGGCGTTACGATCTCTACGCCGCCACCGGTAACACCAACGCAATCACCGCCGGCCGGCTGTCGTATTTCTTCGACTTCCGGGGTCCCGCCTTGGCCCTGGACACCGCCTGCTCGTCGTCGCTCGTGGCGCTGCACATGGCAAACGCGGCGCTGCGACGGGGCGAGGCCTCGCTCGCCATGGTCGCGGGCGTGAATCTCATCCTCTCGCCCGAGACCACGGTGAACTTCTCGCGCGCGCGCATGATGTCACCCGATGGACGTTGCAAGACGTTCGACGCCCGCGCCAACGGCTACGTGCGCGCCGAAGGCTGCGCCACCATCATCGTCAAGAAGCTCTCCGATGCTGTCCGCGATGGCGATCGCGTGCTCGCCGTGGTCCGCGGCACGGCCGTCAATCACGATGGGCGCAGCAACGGTCTCACGGCCCCCAACGCGCTCGCACAGCAGGCCTTGGTGCGCGACGCGCTCGATGCCGCCAACCTCTCTCCGAACGACGTGAACTACGTCGAGGCGCACGGCACGGGAACGCCGCTGGGCGACCCCACCGAGCTGCAAGCGCTGCGCGCGGCGCTCACCGACGAGACTCCGCGTGAAACACCGCTCGTCGTCGGTTCGGTCAAGACCAACATCGGGCACACCGAGGCGGCCGCCGGGCTTGCCGGTCTGATGAAGGTCGTGCTGGCGATGCAGCACGACGAGATCCCGAAGCACCTGCACTTCGAAAACCTGAACCCCCACATCCCGACCGCCGGCTTGCCGATCCAGGTGCCGGCGCGGGCGCTCCCATGGCCCCGAGGCGCGAAGCCGCGCGTCGCCGGTGTCAGCGCCTTCGGCTTCAGCGGCACCAACGCGCACGTCGTCTTGCAGGAAGCGCCGCTTCCTCCCGCCGAGCGCGTCACCGTGGAGCGGCCGCTGCACGTAGCCGCCGTCTCGGCGCGCAGCCCGGAAGCGCTCCGCCGCGTCGCCCAGCGCCTGGGTGAGCGTCTGCGCGACAGCACCGAGGACCTCGGCAACGTCTGCTACACCGCCAACGCCGGTCGCGCGCACTTCGAGCATCGCGCCGCCATGGTCGTCGGCTCGACCGCCGAGCTGCGCGAGAAGCTCGCCGTCATAGCGGACGGCGGCGTGCCCGCCGCGGCGCAGGTAGGTCAGATCGTCTCCGGCAGTGACCGGCCGCGTGTCGCCTTCCTGTTCAGCGGTCAGGCGTCGCTCTATCGTGACGCCGGTCGCGACCTCTACGAGACCCAGCCCACGTTCCGCCGAGACCTCGACCGTTGCGCCGAGATTCTCGCAACCAAGCTCGACGTGCCGCTGCTCGACATCCTCTTCCCGAAGACCGAGGCGCAGGCCGGCCTGATCCTCGAGACGCGTTACGGCCAGCCGGCGCTCATCGCTTTCGAGCTCGCGCTCGCCGGGCTGTGGCGGTCATTCGGCGTCGAGCCCGACGCCGTCCTCGGTCACAGCATCGGTGAATACGCCGCTTGCTGCGTGGCCGACGCGATGCGACTCGAAGACGTCTTGCCTCTCGTCACCACGCGCGGCGCTCTCATGCAGCGGGTCGCCGAAGGGCGCATGGTGTCCGTTACGGCGGACGAAGCGACCGTGCGCGAGCTACTCCGTGGCCAGCACGAGGGACTCGCGGTAGCCGCAATCAACGGCCCGAAATCGATCGTCGTCGCCGGTCCGGTCGCGGGTGTCGTGGCTTTCGCCGCGGACCTCGAGCGCAAGCACATCAAATCGAAGATGCTCGACTCGACGCGTGCTTTCCACTCGTCGATGCTCGACCCGATGCTCGAGTCGTTCGAGGTCGAAGCCGGCCGCGTCGAGGTCGAGCAGCCGCGCATCCCGGTGGTGTCGAACCTTACCGGCCAGATGTACTGGCGCCGCAAGGACGAGCTGCCGAACGGCGGCTATTGGAAGCGTCACGCCCGCGAAGCGGTTCAATTCGCGGCCGGGGTTAAGACCCTCGTCGATCACGGCTGCACCATCTTCATCGAGATTGGTCCGCGCGCCACGCTCCTCGGGCCGGCCTCGGAGTGCGTCGACCGTCCGGACCTCGCTTGGCTGCCGTCGTTGCGGCGGAGCGCCGGGGCCTGGGAGCAGCTCCTCGAGTCGGTGGCCTCGGCCTACGCCCGCGGGGTCGAGGTCGATTGGCAACGCTTCGACGCCGACTACTCGCGCCGTCGGGTGGCTCTGCCGACCTATCCCTTCGAGCGTCAGCGCTTCTGGGTCGATCCGCCGAACATGAGCGGCGAGAAGAGCCCGCAGTCCGGATCGGCTCACCCGTTGCTCGGGCAGCGCACCGATTCGCCGCTCGGCATCGTGCAGTTCGACGTCGAGCTCGGCGGCCGCAACCTCGGCTACCTCGCCGACCACCGCGTGCAGGACAAGATCATCCTGCCTGCCGCGGGGTCTCTCGAGATGGCGGTCGCCGCCGCCGAGGCAGCTGGTGGCAAGCGCCGCTGGGTGCTCGAGAACATTCGTTTCGTCAAAGCCGTGGTGCTCTCCGAGTCGCAGACGCGGCCTTTGCAGATGGTCTTTTCGGCGCCGGTCGGTGACAGCCGAGAGTTCCAGATCTTCAGTCGGCCGAGTGACCTTCGCGTCTGGGAGGGTGGCGCTTGGACGTTGCACGCCGCCGGCAAGGTCGCCCCCGCAACTGGTGAAGACGAGACCGTCGAGCCGCTCGCATCGTTGCGCGCGCGCATCACCCGCCGGGTCGAGGCCTCGCAGCACTACGCCACCATGACCGCGATGGGGCTCAAGTACGGTCCGGCCTTCCAGGCGGTGACCGAGTCCTTCCACGACGAGGAGCGTGGCGAAGTGTTGGTGCGCATCGCCGAGCGCGCTGACGAGCTCGCCGCCGAGCCGCACGTGTTGCACCCCGCGGTACTCGACGCGGTCTTCCAGGCCTTCAGCGCCGCTGGTGACAAGCGCATCGCTTCCAGCGGTAGCTTCATGCCGATCAATATCGAGCGCCTCACCGTATACCGCGGCTTGCGCGGGCCGGCGTGGGGTTTTGCTCGTGTCCGCCAAGGCGGAACGGCCGCCGGGAGCCGCATCCTCTTGGGTGACGTGTTCTTGTTCGACGATAGCGGCGCGCTCGTGGCGAGCGCCTCGGGGATGCGTTCGTTGCGCGTCGAAGAGCTGGTCATCGACGACGCCCTGCGCGAGCCCCGCGAGCTGATTCACGACGTGGTGTGGCGCCGCCTGCCGCCCGCTTCGGCGCAGGTGGGGTCGCAGCGCTGGCTCGTGTTCTGTGACCACGGCGGCATTGGTGATGCGCTCGCCGACCTGCTCGAGCAACGCGGCCATCGTTGCGTGCGGGTGAGTACGGGAGAGCGCTTCGCGCCGACCAGAAACGGCTTCGAGCTGCGCGTCGCCGAGGCCGACGATTACGCGGCGCTCGTGCAGGCAACCGCCCATGGCTCCGAACCGCTGCACGGCGTGGTGCATCTGGCGAGCCTCGATGCGTCGCTCGCCAACTCTCAGGAAGCGCCGCTCGATCTCGAGGCAGGTCACGTGAGCGGCTGTCGCTCCGCGGTGCTTGCCGCGCAGGCGCTGGTGCGCGCCGGCGTATCGCCACAGCTGGTGCTGGTGACGCGCGGCGCCCAAGCCGTGGGCGTCGCGGTCGGGCTGCCCCCCGCGGTCGGACAAGCGGCCATGCTCGGCCTCGGTCGGGCGCTCCAGGTGGAGCATCCGGAGCTGCAGTGCCGGCGCATCGATCTCGCTCCCGGGAGCGACGCGACGCAAGCCGCGCATTGGCTCGCGGGTGAGCTCGCGGTCACGGGCGAGACCGAGGTGGCGTTGCGCAGCGACGGTCGTTACGCGCCGCGCTTGGTGGCCCGTACGACGATCGGCCCGCGCATGCCTTTCAGCTGCCGGCCGGACGGCACCTACGTGGTGAGCGGCGGCCTCGGTGGCCTCGGTCGCGAAGTGTCGAAGTGGCTGGTCCAGCGGGGCGCCAGGCATCTGCTGCTGGTCGGTCGCCGTGATCCTTCAGCCGCCGAGGACGCGTTCATCGCCGAGCTCCGCGCCAGCGGCGCGCAGGTGCACGTGAGCTCGACGGGCGTCACCGACCCGGTGGCCGTGCGCAAGCTCTTCGCCGACGTGAAGGCGACCATGCCCGAGGTGCGCGGCGTCGTTCACGTCGCGGGCTTGCTCGACGACGGTATATTCGCGGAGCTCACCTGGCCGAAGATGACGCGCGTGATGGCGCCCAAGGTGCAGGGCGCCTGGAACCTGCACATCAACACCGTGGGCTTGCCGCTCGACTTCCTGGTGTTCTTCTCGTCGGTGTCGGCGCTCTGGGGCGCCGCCGGCCAAGCCAACTACGCCGCCGCGAATGCTTGGCTCGATTCGCTGGCGCAAGCTCGCCGTGCCGCGGGCCTCGCCGCTCTCAGCGTCAACTGGGGTCCCTGGAACGCTGGCATGGCCGCCACCGGAGGCGCCAAAGCCGAGCGACGCTGGCGCGACCAGGGCCTCGCGATGATGCAGGCACGCGAGGCGCTGCCGGCGCTCGAGCACCTGCTCGTCGAAAAAGCGACGCACGCAGCCGTGTTTGCGATAGCGGAACGCGGTCGCTTCCTCGAGCACCAGCAGCGGGGCTTTCGTACGCTCTTCGACGAGTGGGAGCACGAAGCGCCCCCGGCGTCGTCGGCACCGCAGCCCATCTCGATCGCCAAGCCCGCCGCCAAGGCCTCCGGGCTCATCGAGCAGCTCGCCGCGGCTCCGGGGTCACAGCGCCTGCCGCTCATCACCGGCTTCTTGCAGAAGATCGTACGCAAGCAGCTCGGCGGTGACGCGAGCCAGCGCTTGTCGCCGCAGCAACCCTTCATGGACATGGGCCTCGACTCGCTCATGCTCGCCAACGTGCGACGCGAGCTCATGGCGGCGGTCGGCAAGTCGCTGCCGGTGACCATCGGCTTCGACTATCCGACGCTCGAGGCGCTCGCCACGCACCTCGCGGACGACGTGCTCGGCATCGAGAAGAGCGCGCCCGAGCCGGCGCCGGCCGCGAAAGAAGACGTAGTCGCGGCGCTCCTCGACCGAATGGCGACACTCTCCGATAGTGAGGCAGAGGCCTTGCTCGCGGCCAAGCTTGGAGGCCTGCGCGAATGACCCAGGATGCATTGAAAGAGCTGCTCGCGAAGTTGTCCCCCGCCAAACGCAAGCTGCTCGCTCTCGAGCTCGCGGGTGTCGACGGCGTCAAGGCTTCCTCGGGACCAGAGCCGCTCGCCATCGTCGGCGTCAGCTGTCGTTTTCCCGGCGGCGCCAACGACCCCGAGGCCTACTGGCAGCTGCTGCGCGAAGCCCGCGAAGCCATCTGCGAGGTTCCCAGCGCGCGGTGGGACCTCGACAAGTATTACGACGCCGACCCCGACGTGCCGGGCAAGATGTACGTGCGCGAGTCGGGCTTTCTCAAGGACGTCGACCTGGCGGAGTTCGACGCACAGTTCTTCGGCATCGCGCCGCCGGAAGCGGCGAGCCTCGATCCGCAGCAGCGCCTGTTGCTCGAGGTCTCGTGGGAGGCGCTCGAGCGCGCTGGTCAAGCGCCCAGCGAGCTCGTGGGCTCGCGCACCGGCGTGTTCGTGGGCGTCAGCACCAACGACTACATGATGGAGCACCTCAAGCGCACCGGTGCGGAAGGTATCGACGCTTATTGGTTCTCGGGCACCGGCTTTTGTGTCGCCGCCGGCCGCATCTCCTACGTGCTCGGTCTGCAAGGCCCCGCCATGGCGGTCGACACCATGTGCTCCTCTTCGCTCGTGGCGCTGCAGCTCGCCGGGCAACATCTGCGCGAGCGTCGCTGTGATCTCGCGTTGGTCGGCGGCGTCAACGTCATGGTGAACCCCGAGTTCACGGTCTACTGCTGCAAGGGCCGATTCGTCGCGGCGGACGGCCGTTGCAAGACGTTCGACGTCGGTGCCGACGGCTATGCGCGGGGTGAGGGTTGCGGCGTGCTCGTCGTCCGTCGCCTCGCCGACGCCATCGAGCGCGGTGACAAGATTCTCGCCGTCGTGCGCGGGACCGCCGTCAACGAAGACGGCCGTAGCAGCAGCCTCACCGCCCCGAACGGTCTCGCGCAGCGCGCCGTGATTCGCGAGGCCTTGCAGAATGCCGGAGTCGGTCCCGAGGCCGTGCTCTACGCCGAGGCTCACGGCACCGGGACGCCGCTCGGCGATCCCATCGAGCTGCAAAGCATCGCTTCCGTGCTCACCGGAGTGGAGCGTCCGGTGCCGTTGCCGGTCGGCGCGGTCAAGACGAACGTCGGCCACCTCGAAGCCGGTGCCGGCATGGCGGGCCTGCTCAAGATCATCCTGACGCTGCAACATGACGAGCTGGTGCCGAACCTGAACCTCAACGAAACGAACCCGGACATTCCGCTCGAGGAGTTGCGCCTCCTGCTCCCCACCGAGCGGCGGCCGTGGCCGCGCCACCGCAACAAGCGCATCGCGAGCATCAGCGCGTTCGCCTTCCAAGGCACGAACTCTCACGTCGTCCTCGAAGAGCCGCCCGTCGTCGCCGCGCCCGAGAATCCGCTCGAGCGGCCGCTCCACGTGCTGGCCTTGTCGGCGCGCTCGCAAGCCGCCCTGCAGGGGCTCGCGCGTCGCTATGCGCGGACCCTGCGCGAGACCCCGAGCCTACGCGTCGCCGACGTTTGCTTCACCGCCAACACCGGGCGCACCCATTTTCAGCACCGGCTCGCGGTCACCGGCGCTACCACCGCGGAGCTCCTGCAAGGCGTCGATGCCTTCGCGAGGGGAGCCGGCGGCGAAGGGCTACGCAGTAGCTCGGCCGCCGCGGGCGACGGCAAGCTCGCCTGGTGCTTCGACACGCTCAGCGTGACGCCGGTCATCGAGCGCTCCTTGCTCACGACCATGCCCGCGATCCGCGCGGCACTCGCCAGCTGCGAGGAGCACGCGCGACCCCTGCTCACCGTGCCGAGCCTCGACCTGACGGGCCTGGCGACCGACCGCCCGTTGCGCGGCGGCATGGATACGGCCACCGGCGCGGTGCTCGCCTTCGCGGTCCAATACGCGCTGGGGCAAGCGTGGCTGTCGCTGGGCTTGCGTCCCGAGGTGTTGCTCGGACGCGGCATCGGCGCGGTCGTCGCCGCCACTCTCGCGCAGAGCTTGAGCCTCGCCGACGCCCTGGCCATCAGCATCGGAGTCGCCAAGGCAAGCGCGGCCGGCGGACCTCTGCACTTGCCCACCGAGCTCGTCAGGCGCGTCGCGCCGCCGCGCATTCTCCTCGCGTCCAATGTGAGCGGCGAGCTTGCGAGCGGCGTCTCCGAGTTGGGCATCGAGCACTGGAAGCGCGCGTCCGAGGTGCGTCTCGCGCCGGCGTTCGCCGCCGCGAAGCGCCATGGTTGCACGGCGCTGCTCGACGTTTGCGGCGCCGCGCAGCAGGACACCTTCGGCAAGGGTCAGGTCTTCCTCGGCACCAGCGACCGCGCCGTGGAATGGAAGACGATCATCGAGGCCGTTGCTTCCTTCTACGCCGCCGGGTTCGACGTGGCTTGGAAGGCGGTCGACGCCGGCTTCAAACGTCAACGCGTGGTGCTGCCGACCTACGCTTTCCAACGCCAGCGCTATTGGTTCGAGACCGAGCAAGTTCCGGCGACGCCGGTGCTGCTGACCGACCACGGTCCCTCGGCCGACGACATGGCCCGTACGCTCGACACGGTCGAAAGCATGGGGGAGGCCGAAATCGAAACATTGCTGCGTGCCAACGCGTGATGGAGTGGGAATGGCGAGTGCTGAACAGCAGTACGCGGACCTGGTCGCGAAGACTCGGGCGTTCGTGGAGGCAGAGATACGCCCGAGAGCCCGAGCCATCGACGCCGGTGGTGAAGGCCTGCCGCGTGACCTCATCGAGAAGATGGCCGCGCAGGGGTGGCTCGGAGCCACGTTCCCACGTGACCGCGGCGGCATGGGCCTCGACCCCGTCGCCTATGGTCTGCTGACCGAGGCCATCGGGACGGTCTGCAGCAACTCGCGCGCCCTGCTGACGTTGCAGGTGTCTCTCGTCGGCGAGAGCCTCCTCAAGTGGGGCACCCCGGAACAGGTCGCCACCTGGATCCCTCGGTTGGCTTCCGGCGACGTGCTGTCCGCTTTTGCGCTCAGTGAGCCCGAGGTCGGTACCGACGCGCGCTCGGTCGGCACCATCTACAGGAAAGACGGCGACTCGTTCGTCATCAAGGGTCACAAGAAGTGGATGACCTTCGGCGCGCTTGCCGACCTCTACCTGGTGTTCGCCCGGGAGAACGAGACCATCACGGCCTTCCTGGTCGAGCGCCGGGCCCCCGGTGTTTCGGTCAAGCCGATGACGGGCCTGTTGGGCCTGCGCGGCGGTCACCTCGGCGAGATCCTCTTCGATGACGTCGTCGTCCCCGCGAGCCACGTCGTGGGCGGGATCGGCAACGGCTTTCGCTACGTCGCGAACTGGGCTCTCGACCATGGCCGCTATAGCATTGCCTGGGCCGGCCAGGCCCTGGCGCGCGCATGCGTCGAGTCGATGGCGAGCTACGCGCGGCGACGCAGCCAGTTCGGCAAGAAGTTGCTCGAGTTCCCGCAGGTTCAGGCGATCCTCGGCGACGCGACCGCCAAGATGTGCGCCGGCCGCGCTCTATGCATGCGGGTGGGGGAGCTGCGCAAGGCCGATGCCCCGGACGCGATGATCGAGACCTCCATCGCCAAGTACTTCACCTCGACCATGGCCAACGACATCGCCCGGGAGGCGATACAGGTTCACGGCGGCAACGGCTGTAGCGACGCCTACCCGGTGGAGCGTTACTTCCGCGAAGCCAAGATCCTCGAGATCATCGAGGGTACCTCCCAGGTGCAGCAACAGATCATCGCGAAGCACGCCCTCCAGAAGTACAATTTGGCGTCCTACGGAGCCGCTGACTCATGATCGGGTTCAAAGCCATCGAATTCGCGCTACCACCCAACCTCGTGCCCGTCAGCGAGCTCGACGAGGTGAAGCGCCTCGACGCCCAGAAGCGCAAGGTGTTCGACCTGACGCTCGCCGGCATGCAGACGGTGGCCATCGACGAATCGCGCGGAGCCGTCGAGCTGGCGGTCGAGGCATCGAAGCTGGCGCTCGACAGCAGCTCGCTCTTGCCCACCGACATCGACGTGTTGATCTCGATCCAGAGCCGCGCGCCGACGTACCTGATGGCCTCCGAGGCCACGCACATCCAGGATCTCCTGGGCCTCAAGAAGGCGGTCGCTTTTTCGGTCGGCGACCTCGGCTGCGCCAACATCTCGAACGCGGTGATGGTGGCACGCACGATGATCAACGGCAGCTCGTCGATCAACAACGTGCTCATCTGCTCGGGCAGCAAGCCGTTCGGCGTCGTCCGTTATCGCGAAGCAGTGACGGTCAACGGCGACGCTGGGATGGGCGTCGTCGTGTCGCGCGATTGCGAGGACCACGTCATCCGCGACGTCGAGCTGATGACCGACGGCAAGTACTGGGACCTGTTCCGCGTCGAGTACAAGAACAAGCGCATCGAGGAGATGGTCGAGTCCTGCACCAGCGAGCGCTACAAGTTCGAGCTCGCGATCGCGAGCCGCAACAACTTCAACGCGATCAATCGCCGGCTGCTCGAGCGCAACACCGACGTTCGCGTCAAGGCGCACGTCATGCAGAACTTGTCGATCGAGGCCTTCCGCTACAACGAAGAGGCGCTCGATGTCCGCTTCATCGGCTCCTGCCGCGACAACTGCGCCCGTTATGGACACTTGGGCAGCATCGACGTGCTTCTCAACTACAAGACCGGCCTCGCGCGCGGCGAAATTGCCTCCGGCGATACGGTTCTCATTCAGAACAACAGTCCAGCCGCCTGCTGGAGCTCGATGCTGGTCTCGGTCTGAGCTGAGGGTGACGTGAGCAAGAACGACATCGAAGCGAAGATCGCGAAGCTCGCCCCCGAGCGTCGCCGGGCGCTGGACATCTTGTTGCGGCGCGAAGCCGATCGGCAGCGCGCGGCGCAGTGGCTGTACAACGTGACCTGGCGACCCTTCACGGTGGAGCACCCGGGCGGCTCCAACGGTCGCGAGTCGTGGCTCGTCTTCGCCGACGCAAGCGGCGTGGGTGAGGCGCTGGCGCGCGCGCTGACGTCCGCTGGAGCGGTCTGCCAGGTAGTGCACGCGGCACGCAACGGCCGTGCGGATGGCGTCGAGCCGACGAGCCCCGACGCGGTCGGCGCCGTCATCGGCAACTGGATGGCGACCGCCGCGGATGTACGGCGCATCGCCTATCTCTGGCCGCTCGATACCACGGCGGAGGCCGCGACCAGCGCCGACTCGCTGGCGCGTGATCAAGAGCTCGTGCTCGCGGGTGCGCTGCACGTCGCCCAGGCGATCAGCCGCGGTGGTGGCGCCGAGCCCCGGCTCTGGTTGTTTACCCGCGGCGCGCAAGACATCGGCGATGGCTCGCCGGTCGCGATTGCCCAGGCGACGCTGTGGGGCTTCGGTCGTTGCGTCGCGCTCGAGCATCCCGAGCTCTGGGGCGGGCTCGTCGATCTCGATCCCAAGCCGAACGCCACGCTCCCCGAGGGCTTGGTGGCGCACCTACGCTCGCCGGCGCGCGAGGGCGAGACTGCGTGGCGCGACGGCAGACCTCTGGTCTCGCGGCTCGTCAAGGCGCAGATCGACGCCAAGAGCATCCCGCAGCCAAAGCTCGTCGCCGATGGTGCCTATGTCATCACCGGAGGCCTCGGCGACCTCGGGCTCTACCTTGCCGAGTGGATCGCCTCGCGTGGAGCTCGCCACATCGCGCTGGTGAGTCGCAAGGCGCCCTGGCCCGAGGTCGCGGCCGCAATCGCGCGTGTCGAGGCCCACGGCGCCCGCGTGGTGCCGATGCAATGCGACATTACGCGGGACGGCGATGTCGCCGGGCTCCTCGAGCGTGTCGATCGGACAATGGCGCCGGTTCGCGGCCTGGTGCACGCCGCCGCCGTCGTCGATTACGGCATGATGCGGCAGCAAACGTGGAAGCGCTTCACGGACGTGCTCGCGCCCAAGGTTTCGGGCACCTGGAACCTCCACGCTCACAGCCGCGCCCGGCAGCTCGACTTCTTCGCGATGTACGCGTCGCTCTCGGGCTTCGGCTACGAGGCAAGCAGCAACTACGCGGCGGCCAACACCTTCATGGACGCTTTTGCGTACTGGCGCCGGCGGCAGGGCGCGCCCGCGACCGCCATCGATTGGACCGCTTGGGCGGGCATCGGCGGTGTCTTGCGCTTGTCCCGCGCCGATCAGGACCGTATCGCCGCGTCCGGCGTCGGCAACATCGACCCGAACGACGGCGGCGCCGTCATGTCGCTCGTGATTGGCGGCGGCACGCGTATTCCGCCGCAGATCGTCGTCCATCCCATCGTCGATGCCGAGAAGTTCACCTGGTACCAGCACGGTAAGGGTGACCCGCCGCTCTTCTCGGAGCTTCAACGGGAGGTGAGCGGGCAGCCGGTCGTCGATGACAAGCGCCCGCTGGTCGCGCGGCTTCGCGAGCTGTCGCCACCGGAAGCGCGCACGCTCCTCGAAGCGCAGGTCAAGACCTCGATCATCGCGATCCTTGGCCTCGACGCCGGCACGGTCGTGGATCCGCAAAGTCAGGTCATCGACCTGGGCATGACCTCTCTGTTGGCCAACGACTTCCGCCTGCGCTTGGCGCCCGACTTGGGTCTGCCCCGTGGCGCGTTTCCGGCGACGCTGGTCTTCAACTTTCCCACCGTTCAATCCTTGGTCGAGCACATCCTCACCGACGTGCTGCCGCGCGCCGAGGTGCCCGTCGTCGTCGCGAAGGTCGAAGCACCGCCGGCGGCGCCTGCCCCGATCGAGGCGTTCGTTCCAGCGGCTCCCGTTGCCGCGCCCAAGATCGCCTTGGGTTACGAAGAGCCGATCGCCATCGTCGGCGTGAGCTGTCGTTTTCCCGGGGGAGTAGAGGACGCCGAGTCGTTCTGGCGCCTCCTCGCCGACGGCGCGGACCCGGTGCGCAAGGTGCCCAAGGAGCGCTGGGACGCCGACGCCGTTTACGATCCCGATCCCGACGCCCCCGGCAAGTCGATCACCCGCTCGGGCAGCTTCATCGACGGCTGGGAACAATTCGATCCACTGTTCTTCGGTATGTCGCCGCGCGAGGCGACCGCCACCGATCCGCAACAGCGGATTCTGCTCGAGCTCACCTGGCAAGCGCTCGCTGACGCCGGCTATGCTCCCGAGGACGTCAGCGGCAGCAAGATGGGCGTGTTCGCCGCGGTGTACGGCGCCGATCATCTCGGTCGTGTGGCGCGCGCGGGCTGGGACGCGATCGACGTCTACACGGCGGCCGGCATTGCCCACGGCGTGGCGGCGGGCCGCCTGTCGTATCTGCTCGGTGTGCACGGCCCGAGCACCACTCTCGACGCCGCCTGCTCGTCCTCGTTGGTTGGCGTGCACCTCGCGGCCGCGAGCTTGCGCCGGCGCGAATCCGACCTGGCGGTCGTCGCCGCGTCGAGCGCCATGCTCAGCCCGCATGGCCACATCTTGCTCAGCAAGACGCGCATGGTGTCGCGCGACGGCCGCTCCAAGGCCTTCGATGCGAGCGCCGACGGTTACGGCCGTAGCGAGGGCGGCTGTGTCATGGTCGTCAAGCGGCTGGCCGACGCCGTGCGCGATGGCGACGTAGTCTACGGAGTCATTCGCGGAACGGCCGTCAATCAGGATGGGCGCAGCGCCAGCCTGGTCGCGCCGAGTGGTCCGGCCCAATCCGAGATCGCGCGCGCCGCGTTGCGTGATGCCGGCCTCTCCGACGACGACATCGACTACGTCGAATGCGCCGGCACGGGCAGCTCGATGGGCGACTCGATCGAATACGGGGCGCTTGCCGAGGTCTTCGGCGCCTCGCTGATGCGCGCGAAGCCGCTGCTCATCGGCTCGGTGAAGACCAACGTCGGCCACACCGAATCGGTGTCGGGCCTCGCTGGCTTGCTCAAGGTGCTCGTGTCCATGCGTCACGAAGCCTTGCCTCCTCACTTGCACTTGCGCGAGCTCAACCCCGAGTGTCGGCCGCAGAACGGCGAGCTCATCGTCGCTACCGAGTCACGACCCTGGGCGCGCGGCTTCAGGCCGCGTCGCGCCGGCGTGCAGTCGTACGGCATGAGCGGCACCAACGCCCACGTGATCGTCGAAGAACCACCGATCACGTCCGCTAAAGCGGTCGATGGCGGGCCCTACGTCTTCGCGCTTTCCGCCCGCACCCGCTCCTCGCTCGACACGCTGGTCGCATCGTGGGCGCGCTACATGCGCGAGCATCCGGGCTCATCGGCGGCGGCGCTGGTCGCCGCGGCGAGCCGTGGGCGAGCAAGCCTCGCGCACCGCCTTGCCGTGGTGGCCCGTAGTCGCGACGAGCTGCTCGCGGCTCTCGAGGCCGGCGGTGAGCCTGTCGCCGGCGCGGTCGTGCGCCGTGGCGAGCGTGCTCAGCGTGGCGCGCCCAAGACCGGGTTCATCTTCCCCGGCACGCAGCCGAACATCGCGGCGCTGACGCGCCACCTTTACGCGAATCATGCGCGCTTTCGCGACGTCGTCGAGCGCTGCAACGCGGTGCTCAAGCTCGACACGCCGTTGACCCAGATCTTCGCCAGCGGTCGCCCGAGTACGGACGGCTCCCTCGCGAGTGCCGCGGTGGTCTCGTACGTCGCGCAGTGCGCGCTCTGGGAGACCTGGTCGGAGCACGGCCCCGTGCCGCTCGCTGTCTTCGGAAGCGGACTCGGCGAGCTGGCGGCGGCGTATGCCGCGGGTGTCATCGGCCTCGAGGACGGAGCGCGAGCGCTGCACGCGTTGGCGAAGATCTACGCGGAGGCCGCGCAAGGCTTCGTCGCCTACGCCGTGGAGGAAGATCTCGAACGCACCAGGGCGCTCTTGGGCACGAGCCCGAGGGTTCAGGTGCTCGCATCGGAGAGCAGCAAGCGCACGCTCATCGGCGGCAAGCAGGAAGACCTCGCCGGGGTGCTCACCCAGCTGCAGACGCAGGGTGTGCCGGCGACGCGCCTCGCCGCGCGACTGCCGTTTCACAGCCGGCTGGCTGACGCGAAGGCCTCCGACATCTCCGCCATCATCGGCCGCATCACCCTTGGTGAGCCGCGGCTGCCGATCATCTCGTCGGTCACCGGGCGTCCGGCCAAGCCGGGCGACGTCACCAACCCGGACTATTGGGTTCGCTTGTTGCGGTCGTCGGTGCAGGTCAAGGAAGCCGTGCGCAGCCTCGCCAAGCTGGGCTGCGAGGTCTGCGTCGAGGTCGGGGCCGGCACCGAGCTCGGCGAGCTCGTCTTCACCGGGTTGACCGACAGCGCCATCGCGGTGGTGCCGAGTCTCGATGACGATGTACCGGATGATCTGCGCTTCTCGGTCGCTCTGGCGGCTGCCTTCGCCGCGGGCGGCAGCGCACCACGGCCTGCCGCCGGTGCCCCGCGCTCGCTGTCGACGCCAGCCTATGCTTTCGAGCGTCAACGTTGCTGGCTCGAGTCGAAGCCCGCTGTCGAAGCGGCGGCGGCGCATCCGCTGCTCGGCCGCCGCGAAAGCGGATCGATGTCGCGCTATGTGTCGGAGCACGGCACGGGCAAGCACGCCTTCCTCCAGGATCACGGTAACTTCGGGATCCCGGTGTTTCCGGGGATGGGCTTCATCGAGATGGCGCTCGCGGCGGCGCGCGACGCGTTCCACGGAGAAGCGACCGCCTTGTTGGACGTGAGCTTCGAGCGCGCTCTCTTGCTCGAGGCAGTGCCGCGCGAGGTGAGCTTCGACGCGAAAGTGACCGAGCCCGGCCGTTTGGCGTACGTCATCGAGAGTCGCGCCGCCGGCGGTGGTGAGTGGGTGACCCATACGACGGGCTCGATCGCACGCGCACCCGAGAGCCAGGCGGCGCCCGGCTACGAGTCGCTCGCGGCGCTGCGGGCCCGCTTGAAGAAGTCCGTCTCGGTCGAGCAACTCTACGCGGCCATGCGTGCCAACGGCCAGGACTATGGCGCCGCGTTTCGCGGCATGCGCGAGGTCTCGCGGGCGCCGGACGCCGTGGGCGAGGCGCTCGGACACATCGTGCTCCCCGAGCACGTCGTCGGCGAGGGCGACTTCGCGTTCGCGCACCCGGCCCTGCTGGATGCTTGCGGCCACCCCACCTACGTGGCCGTGAGTGGCGACGCCAAGACGCCCGGCTCGTTCATGTTCGCTGGAGCGGACCGTATCCGCGTCTACGGCAAGCTCGGGCGCGAGGTTTGGTCGCACGTCGTCGCGCGCCCCGTGTCGACGACGGCGACGCGCCCCGTGTTCTCCTCCGACATAAGGGTCTACGACGCTTCGGGGCGGGTCGTCGTCGAGATGCTCGGCGTGCGCAACCTCGGCATCGAGGCCGACACCTTGTCGAAGCTCGGCAGCAAGCCGGCGCCGGCCAGCGCCGTAGCGCAGGCGACGGTCGCCGCGGCGGCCGAGCCGGCGGTGGTCGGAAGCGGGGAGGGCTTGCGCGAGCTCGTGCACCGCGAGGTCGCTGCCGCTCTGGGGCTCGCCGCCGACCAACGTGTCGCCGCCAAGCAGGTGCTCAAGGACCTCGGCCTCGACTCACTCGTCGCGGTCCAGCTGCGCAACCGTCTACAGACGGCGTTGGGCATCTCGCTGCCGGTCACCTTGCTCTTCGAGTATCCGACCTTGCAGCTCCTGCTGGGCTTCATCACCGAGAAGCTCGGTAGTCGCGTCGTGCCCGCTACAGCGGCCGCTCAGCCGGCGGTGGCGGCGCCCGCCGCCGCGCCGCAGAAGGCAGTCACCAAGACGACCAACCTCGCGGCCTCGGCCTCCGTCAGTCCTCGCCTTGCCGCGGTCTTGTCGGCGATCGAGCAACTCGACGAAGGCGAGCTCGGCGTGTTGGCCGACGAGCTCCTCGGCAGCGAAGCATGAGCGAGGACAAGCGCGGCATATTGGCGCGGAAGCTCCGTGGTCGCTTGAGCGAGCCCATCGCCATCATCAGCGCCGCTTGCCGCGTCCCGGGCGCCAGCACGCCGGAGGAGCTGTGGACCTTGGTGCGTGACGGACGCGACATGGTCGGCGCGATCCCCATGGATCGCTGGGACGCCGAGAGCTTCTACGACCCGCATCCGGGCACGCCGGGCAAGATGATCACGCGCTGGGCGGGTGTCGTCCAAGGTGTCGACCAGTTCGACGCGGGATTTTTCGGCATTTCGCGTCCCGAGGCGATGCAGTTGGATCCACAGCAGCGCTTGGTCCTCGAAGTGGCGTGGGAAGCCATCGAGCGCGCCGGCATCGACCCGACCGCGCTCGCCGGGAGCTCGACCGGAGTGTTCTTGGGGATCATGAACGGCGACTACTTCTTGTCGACGTACACCGGCCCCAAGACGCTCGACATGTACGCGGCGACCGGCACATCCCACAACATCGCCGCGGGACGTGTCTCTTACTTCTTCGACTTCCATGGCCCGTGCGAGTCCGTCGATACGGCTTGCTCGTCGTCCCTCGTTGCCTTGCACCGCGCCTGCGTCGCCCTGCGTGGAGGCGAGTGCGACCTCGCGCTCGCCGGTGGCGTCAACATCGTCGTCGACCCGTGGCTGAACGTCTGCCTGTCGGCCATGGGAGCGATCTCTCCGACCGGCCGATGTCGGGCCTTCGACTCCGGCGCCGACGGCATGGTTCGCGGCGACGCCTGCGGCTTGTTGTTGCTCAAGCGCCTCGCCGACGCCGAGCGTGACGGCGACCGGGTGCTCGCGGTCGTGGCCGCTTCAGCGGTCAATCACAACGGCCGAGCACAGGGCCTCACCGCGCCGAATGGCATCGCGCACCGGGCGCTCATCAAGCAGGCGATGACCAACGCCGGCGTGCGCCCGGAGCAAATCGACTACGTCGAGGCGCACGGTACCGGCACGCGCCTTGGCGACCCCATCGAGGTGGGCGCGCTGGCCGCCGTCTTCGAATCCCCGGACGGGTCGCTCAAGCGGACAGTCGTCGGCTCGGTGAAGACCAACTTCGGTCACACCGAATCGGCGGCGGGCGTCATCAGCGTCATCAAGGTGGTCCAGGCGCTCCAGCACGGCGAGATGCCGCCGCAGCTCCACTTGCTCGACACCAATCCGCACATCGCTCTCGAAGAGACGCCACTCGCGCTCGCGGCCGAGCGCCGGCCCTGGGTACCGCCGCAGGACGGGGTGCGACGCGCCGGCGTGAGTGCGTTCGGATTGAGCGGCACCAACGGCCACGTCATTCTCGAGGAACGCCCCTTCGAGCCGTCGGCGCCGGCGTCGAGCCGCCGAGGCCCAGTGAGCTTGATCTTCTCGGGGAAGACCAGCGCCGCCTTGTCCGACATGGCGAAGTCCTACGTCGCGTACATGCGCGAGCGTCCCACCATCGCGATTGCCGACCTTTGCGCCGCGGCCAACTCGTCCGGCGCTACGTTTCCCGAGCGCCTCGCCATCTTCGCCGAGGATCGCGATGAGCTGGCGGCGCGCCTCGCCGAGGTAGGGAGGGGCGATTTCTCGCGGGTGACCCGTCATAGCGAGAAGCCCAACGAAGAGCCGCCGGAGCTCGTCGTGCAATTTCGCGGCTCCCCGACCGACGCGGCGAAGCTCGCGGCCCTCGGCATGCCCGTCGTCGACGAAGCGCTCGCGGCGCGCGGCGCGGCCGCCGGCGGGCAGGGCGGCGACGAGCTCGTGCACGCCTCGGTCGAGCAGGATCGCCAGGGGGGCTTGGTGCTGGTCGTCGGTGACGCCGCGACCGTGCCGCAGCGCCAGACCGTCGTGCGGCTCGCGGCGTCGCTGCAGCTGCGCGGCATCCGCTGCGACTGGCAGCGTGTGCTCGGCGGCCGCCGTCAGAACGCGCTACCGCTGCCTACGTATCCGTTTCAGCGGACACGTTTCTGGGCGACGATATCGCCGACGCGCGGTACCGCGGACGGCGTCGTCTTCGCGGCGGCCAACGACGCGAGCAGCATCGCCGATCGCATACGGCTCGCCGACGCGGCCGAGCGCGGCCGCCTCTTGCGCGACTGCGTGACGTCGGAGCTGGTCACCGCTCTCGGCAGCGACATCGCCGGCGCCCTGCCGGGCGACCGCAACCTCGTCGACGCGGGTCTGAGCTCGGTGCTCGCCATGTCGGTCCGCAACAGCTTGCAGTCCAGCTTGCGCCTCACATTGCCGTTGACTCTCGTGTTCGAACATCCCACTGTCGATGCGCTGGTGTCGCATCTCAGCGAAGCCATCACGCACGAGTGACTCGCACTGCCAAAGAGTTCGTGGCCTTGTTGGCGTGCCTCGGGGCGGCGCTGTGCGCGTCGATGTCGACGCTCCTGCTCAAGGTGGCGGTGAAGGAAGTCCCTCCCGTCTCCTTGGGCTGCCTGCGCTATCTGGTCGGCACGGGCTGCTTGCTCGCCTGCGGCATGGCGATGGGCCGAGCCAAGGTGATGCGCTTGAGCGCACGCGACCTACCGTCGCTCGCCTTCGTCGGCCTGATGACCTTCTGCCTGACGACCGTTGGGCTGGCCTACGCGCTCACGAAAAGTCCGGTGGCGCGCGTCTCCATCTTGTTCGCCACCACGCCTCTGTGGAGCTTGGGGCTCGGCATCCTCTTGCGCGCCGAGCCCATCTCTCTACGTAAGCTGTTGGGCGCGGCCGCGACTCTGGCCGGCGTCATCGTGCTCGTCTGGCCGTCGAACGGTGACCTGGCGGTGAGCGGCGATCTGGTCGCCGACGCGGTCGTTCTCGCCGCGGCGTTCGGCATGGCGCTCGGCGGTTTCTTGCAGAAGCGCGCCCTTACACGCTACGCGCCGTTCACCGTGGCCGTCTACCGCATGGCGAGCGCCGCCGTGCTGCTCTTGCCGGCGGCCATCGCCACCGACTGGGACTATCTCACCGCCACGGCGCGAGCACTGACCTCGAGCACCATCACGGCGATCGTGCTCCTCGGCACACTAGGCGGCGCGCTGATGTCGCTGTTGTGGTCGTATTCCTTCAGCAAGCTCAGCCCGACGCAGGTGCTCATGTTCATGAACCTGCAGCCGGTCATCACCGCCGGCGTCGCGGTGTTCGCTTTCGGCGAGCACCCGACGGTGCGACTCGTGCTCGGCGGTGCCGCGGTCTTGGGAGGCATCGGCGTGGCGCTCGCGGCGCCTCGCCTGACCGTTATTGCGGTGCCTTCGCAAAGACTTCCTTGAGCTTGGTCGCGATCTCCACGGCGGGGCCATAGACCCAGTAGTGGACGAACATCGTCCGTGGCTCGTCGTCGACCATGTGGTTGTGGATCGACACGACGTCCATGCCGCGATCGAGACACGCTTTGATGACGGCTTGCATGTGCTGCGGGTAGACGGCGATGTCACCGGTGGCAAACGCCATCTCTTGCGTGCCGGCCATGAGCACCAGCGTCGCCATCATCATGCCCGGAGCGACGTCGTGGCCGCCCATCTTCACGGGGCGATCGATGGCCAGCAAGTAGGTGCCGTTGCGGTCGCGGCCCTTGTAGCCGATGGCGGCGTCGATCGCCTCGGCGTTCAGCTTCGAAGCGCCGGAGTCGATGACGGGCCGCACGGGGCGCGTGACCACGGGGACCTTGAGCTCCTTGAACAAGGTGCCGACGTTCCCGGCCAGCTGGTCGATGTTCCCCATCCCCGCGAAGTGCATGAACATCACCTTGGGCGTTTCCCAGAGGAAATGGTTGTGCAGGGCGGTGACCTCGAAGCCGAGCTCGAGCGCCTTCTTCATGATTGGGGTGATCTGATATTCCGTGAGGAAGATGTCGCCCATGACCATCGTGGTCTGCGCATCGACGTGCTGGAACGTCGCCCACGTGGGGAGCGCGAAGCCGCTGATGATCTTCACGTTTTCCGCGGTCACCGGGGTCTCGGGGCGGATCATGTCGACGCGATAGACGCGCTCGTTGACCATGCGGCCCTTCAGGCCGGTCAAGCCGTCGAGCTTCGGCATGTCGAAGGTGGTGAGCACCGCGGGCGGGGTGGCCGGAGCGGCGTCGGCTTTCGGCGCGGAGTGAGCACTGTGCGCGCCGGCGGACGGCGCCCCCGCGGTGGTTCCCGAGGTTGCACACGCGATGTTGGTGGCCAGCGCGATGAGGACAGCGAAACGCATTTCGACTCCAGGCATCGTTAGGATGCGGCCGGGAACGGGGCGAGCCTGTGTACCGCAGCCAGGGGTAAGGCTCAAACATTTGGTGAGTCGCCAGACTCGCGCTAACCTGCGGGCCCATGCCGCCCCCCTTCGATGCGTCGCTTCCCCGCGATCAACGCGCGTTGTTTCGCCGGGAGTTTCTGCGGTTCCTCGCTGCTTCACCCCTGCTCGCGCACTTCGCGTGCCGCGATACCTCCGGAGCTCCGTCCACTATGGCGGACGCTGACCCGAGCGCGGTGCCGCTGCCGGCGCTCCCCAAAGTGCCCACCGGCCTCATCGAGCGGGTCGAGGATGCCCTCGATGTGTTCGACTTCGAGGCGCTCGCGAAGTCGCGCGTCAGCCCGAGTCACTGGGAACAGCTCATGGGCGGGTCCGACGACAACGCCACCGTCCGCGTCAACGAGACCGCCTTTTCGCGTCTGCAATTGCGGCCACGACGGTTCATCGACACGCGCGTCGTCGACACCAAGCTCGAGCTGCTCGGCGCCAAGCTGAAGAGCCCCATCATCCTCGCGCCGGTCGCGGCGCAGGGCTTGTTCGATGCGCAGGCCGAAGAGGCGACCGCACGCGCCAGTGCGCGCCGCGGTCAGATCTTCGTGCTGTCGGGCACCGCGTCCCGCGACATCGGCGCGGTGGCGCGAGCCGCGGGTGACCCGAGCCTGGTCTGGTACCAGATGTACCCGACGAACGACTTCGAGGTGACGACGCGCCTCATCCGCAAGGTCGAAGAGGCGGGGTGCTCGACCCTCGTCTTGTCGACCGACATGGCAACGCGCGGCAACCGCCTATCGCTCGCTCGCGCGGCCCGCACGGACAGCGCTCAATGCGCGACGTGCCACGGCGCCGACGTCAACCCGGTCTATCCAGGGCGCGGATCGCTCACCGGCTACTTGCGGCACTTCCCCATGTTCGCGGATCTCGATCTGACGAACGTCAAGGCGGCGATCGTCCCCATTACCTGGGAGCTGTTTTCGAAGATCCGCGGCATCACCAAGCTGCGTATCGTTCTCAAGGGCGTGATGACCGCCGAGGACACGACCCTGGCGGTGGAGCACGGCGCCGACGGGGTCTGGGTGTCGAACCACGGCGGCCGCCAGGAGAACAGCGGCATGGCGCCAATCGAGGCCCTGGAGGAAGTCGTCCATGTCATCCGCAAGCGTCTGCCGCTGATTGTCGACGGCGGTGTGCGGCGAGGGGTGGATGTAGTGAAAGGGCTGGCGCTGGGCGCGGATGCTATAGCGGTCGGCCGGCCGCAGGCCTGGGCGCTGGGATCTTTCGGCGAAGCGGGGGTCACCCGGCTGCTGGAAATCCTCGACGCCGAGCTCACCACGACATTGAAGTTATGTGGTGTGACGCACGTCAAAGGCGTTACCTCCTCGCACGTACGTTGGAGGCGAACTTGACTCGACCGGCTTCCCGGTGTTCGTTACAGCGTCGCGAGTGTCACCAGTTAGGGTGTACAATCTCGCTCGTCTCGAGGAACTTGATACCAGTGAGACTCAACTCCGCGTTCGCCTTGTTGTTCCCCTTCGTCCTACCTCTCGTCCTCGTGAGCGGATGTGGGACCGACCCCCTCACCGGCGAAGAGGGGCTGCCTGCTTTCGACGCGCCCGCCGTCAACGTGGGCGCGCTCATGTGCGTCACCGGTGACATCTCCGCCAAGGCGAGCGGCCTCGAGCGCAGCGTCAAGCTCGCCGAAGAGCTCGTGAACGGCAGCGTCCGCGCCTTCCCCGACGTCGACGAAGACGACATTCCGTGCCGCGCTCGTGGGAACTGCGGCGTCTGGGCCGGCCGCGACTCCTCGGGCACGACCTTGCGCGCGCCCATCAAGGTCATCGTCGCGGACACCGAGCAAGACACGCAAACCGCGGTGGCGACCGCCACCTCCCTCGTCGAGGACTACGAGGTGCCGATCATCATCGGGCCTTGCACCGCCGACGAGATGGAGAGCGTGTTCACCAACGTCACGGGGACCTCCACCTCGCTGATCTCTCCGGTGGTCACCTCGGACAGCATCTCGAAGCTGCCCGATAGGACCGCCCAGGACACCGTCTCGCAGCTGCCGGGCTACGTCTACCGGCTCATCGTCGCCGACTACGTGCAGATGAACGTGTTGGCGACGGTCGGCACCAACACCGAGGCGCGCGGCAAGGTGCTCTTCCGCGCCGAGGATCGCACCGAGGACGAGTGCACGGCCGCCCCGACGGCGACCTACTGCGAGAGCAAATACGGCGCCCAGTATTCCTGCCAGCGCAACTTCGCCTTGGCCGAGCCCGAGAAAGATTTCTACCAGCAGACCGAGGAATCCTGCGGCGGCGAGGCCGAGGGCTTCTGCGACAAGCTCGGCGCCAACTTCGAGTGCGTCGACGGCATCTGCCAGCGCTTCCGCGAGCGCCGCTATTGCACACTGACCACGCAGCCCCGCTCGGCGATGGTGATCTACGAGGATAGCGCCTTCGGCCGCAGCCTCCTGACCGACGTCGAAGACACCTGGGTCGGCGCGCGCGACCGCATCATCCTGTCGCGGGTGGCGTTCGACCCGACGAATCCGATCGCGTTCAACCAGAACATCCAGGATCTCTTCGAGGCCGGCCGCGCGGGTCTCGACGCCTCGATCACCGCCGGCGACCTGCCAGCCAACTACGATTTCGCGGACACCGTCGTCTTCATCTTCGCGCGCGCCACCGAGGCGGCGTTGCTGATGCAAGAGTGGCAGCTGCAGACCGCTTCCCTGCCGACCGGCTCCGACCGCGTCTTCTGGATGGGCACTGACCTCGTGCGCAGCCAGTTGGTCGTCGACCAGCTCGGCAGCAACACGATTCGCAACCTGTTCAGCGTCGACCCGTACACGCTGGCGCCCGATCGCAGCTTCTTCCCCGACCTCTACGCCGCCCGTTGGGGCCAGCCACCGGATCAGTACAGCGGCAACGCCTTCGACGCCGTCGTCTTGTCCGCTTTGGCGATCGAACGGGCCGGTTGGCAGCGCGCCCGCTCGCAGAGTGGTCCGCTCGATCAGAGCGCCGCCTCCCAGATCAAGAACTCGATTCAGCCGGTCTCGCTGGGTTGCATCACGCAAATCCTTCCGAACCCGCAGACCATCTTGTGCACGAACCCCGTCTCCGGTTTCGCCGCCGACGAGCTCGCCAGCGCCAAAACCGCGCTCTCGGCGGGGACCGAGATCAAGCTACTCGGTGCCAGCGGCAACCTGGCCCTGAGCCCGGCTGGTGACGTGCTCAACACCGTTCAAATCTGGAAGATCGCATCGCAAGGAAGCAAGCGCGGGTTTTACCAAGTATCGACAGTCGAGCCCGGGAACGTCGGAGCGATTCTGAGAGAGTAACGTGTGTGGGAACGAATCGTTTTCGGCGGTCCGGCATGGGCCGGAATCGGGCGCGACAAAAAAGGAAATGAACTTCATGAAGACAAAGTGGCTGCACTGGACCTTGGCATTGGCGTTTGGCGCGTTCGCAATGAGCGCGTGCGGCGATGACAAGAAAGAAGAAGAAGAAGAAGAATTCGACTGCTTCAACGACGAGGGCGAACCCTACGCCATCGGCTCCGCGAGCCCGATCACGGGCGCGGGTGGTACGTCGATCTTCGCGAAGGACGCTACTCCGGTGGCGATCTTCGAGATCAACCGCCACTGCGGCATCTTGGGCAGCGCGACCGAAGCAGGCGTGCCGCTCGCCATCACCGAGCTCGACACCCAGGGCAGCGTCACGACCGCTCAAGCGGTCACGCAGCAGCTGGTTGACGCGGGCGTCAAGGCGATGACGGGTATCGGCGCCAACGATACGACCGCGCCGAACGCGAACATCCCGGTCGCCGCGGGGGTCTTGCTCGGTACGTACATCGGCACGCAGGACAGCCTCTCGGGCTGCAGCGCCGCTCAGCTGGCTGACGGGGCGATCACCAAGTCGCCGACGCCGTCGAACGCGGCCAACACCTGCTGGGACAACCACGGCTACCACTTCCGTCTGAGCCACCGCACCTTCGACTGGGGCCGCACGGTCGTTCAGCGTGGTATCGACGTGAATCCCACGGCGACGCGCGCCGCCATCATGACGGCGTCGAACCCGACCGGTGATGCCGTCAAGCGCGGCATCGTGGCCCGGGCCGCCGCGGCCGGCTTCGGCACCATTCCGGAGTCCGGTATCACCGCGAGCCCGACGGTGGACGAGTTCAAGACCATCCTGCAGACCATCACCACGAATGATCCGCAGGTCATCTTCGGCTACGTGCCGCAGCAGAACGTGCGTCAGCTCGCCGAGGCCTATTCGCAGCTCAAGGCGGATACGACCTGGGGTGCGAAGCCGGCCAGCTTCAACACCGTCAAGTTCTACCTCGCGCCCCCGACCTACGGCACCGACTATTCGAACGTCAGCGCCGCGGCCTTGGCGTTCTTGGCGTCGAACCAGATGGAGTCGGTCGGCGTGAACTTCGACCTGGCCTGGCCGGGCACCGAAGCGTACGCGCGCATCTTGGCGGACTACGATCCGACCAAGGTCATCGAGAGCGTGCAGACGCTGCGCAACTTCGACATGTACTTCCTGTTTTCGCTCGCGATCACCAAGGTTGGCGCCGACGCCGACGCGGCGACGCTGGCGCAGGCGGTGCGTGATCTCGCGAACGGCCCGGGCGAAGTGGTCTACCCGGACGATTACGAGCACGCGCGCGACCTGATCTTCCAGGGCGTCGACATCGACTACGAAGGCGCCTCGGGCCGCGTCGAGTTCGACGACCGCGGTGATGCTCAGGGTCTCGTCTACAACAACGTGCTCGTTCAGACGAACGGCATTCCGTTGTGGACCACGACGCCCATCACCGTTCAATAACGTTGATGCAAGCTGACTGACTCGAGGTCGGCGTATGCTTTCGCGTACGCCGACCTTTTTTTTTACGACCCAGGACCCGACCCATGAACGATCTCGAGCCATCCCTCCTCATCGACGGCCGCGCCGTCGCGCCCAGCCGCCGCGCCGAGGTCATCGATCCCGCGGACGAGCGCCCCTTCGCCAGCTATCCCAAGGCGACACCCGAGGAGATTGGTCGCGCCGTCGAGAGCGCGAGCCGCGCGTTTCCATCCTGGAGCCGTGACGAGGCCAAGCGCCGCCAGGCGCTCGCGAGCTGCGCCACGAGCCTCCTCGACGCCGCCGACCGCATCGCCGGACTCATCTGCCGCGAGCAGGGCAAGCCCGTCGGACGGGCCCGCTTCGAGGTCGAGAACGCCGCCCGCTGGTTCAAGTACTTCGCCGAGCTCGAGGTGACGCCCGAGGTCGTGCATCGCGCCGCCGATCGCGTATCGACCTTGCACTTGCGGCCTCTGGGCGTGGTCGCGGCCATCCCCGCCTGGAATTTCCCCGTCGCCTTGATGGCCTGGAAGCTGGCGCCGGCGCTGCGCGCGGGCAACACCGTGGTGGTGAAGCCGTCCCCTTTCACGCCGATCGCCTCGCTCGCCGTCGGTCACTTGCTGGCCTCGCATTTTCCGGCGGGTGTCCTCAATGTGCTGCCGGGAGACGGTGACGCCGGTGATGCGCTCACGCAGCATGCCGACGTCCGCAAGATCTCCTTCACCGGCAGCACGGCCACCGGTCGGCGCGTCTTTGCTTCGGGAGCGCCGTCGCTCAAGCGCGTGACCCTGGAGCTCGGCGGCAACGACGCCGGCATCGTGCTCGCCGACGCCGACGTCGCCGCGGTCGCCGAGGGCATTTACAACGCCGCCTTCGTCAATTGCGGACAATCGTGCGCGGCCATCAAGCGGCTCTACGTGCATGCGAGCGTTCACGACCGGCTCGTCGAGGCTCTGACCGCCATCGCGGAGGGTATCCGTGTCGGACCCGGCAGCGATCCGCAGACGCAGATGGGACCGATCAGTAATGCCGCCCAACTGGCGCGAGTCGAGGAACTCCTCGCCGACACCAAACGGCGTGGAGCGCGCATCCATACCGGTGGCGAGCGCCTGGCGCGTCCCGGCTACTTCGTGCGGCCGACCATCGTGAGCGCCATCGCGGACGACGCGCGACTCGTCGCCGAGGAGCAGTTCGGGCCGGTCTTGCCGATCTTGAGCTTCACCGACGCGGCGGACGCCGTGCGCCGCGCCAACGACACGACCTTCGGCTTGAACGCATCGGTGTGGACGTCGGACCCCGAGGCCGCCACTCCGGTCGCGGCAGCCCTCGACGTCGGCACGGCGTGGATCAACCAGCACTCCGCGATGACGCCGTTCCTGCCTTACGGGGGCGCCAAGACCAGCGGTGTTGGTGTCGAGCACGGCATCTGGGGGCTCCGCGAGTACGCGCAGAGCCAGCTCATCGACGTCAAGCTGCCGGCGCCTCGCTAGAGCCTTGCTAGCCGCCCAGGATGAGGCGGCTAGCCTTCTCCGCGATCATGATGACGGTGGCGTTGGTGTTGCCGCTGACCATGGTCGGCATCGCCGAGGCGTCCGCGACGCGCAAGCCTTCGACGCCCCGCACGCGCAGCTGTGGGTCGACGACGGCGTGCGCATCGATGCCCATCTTGCACGTACCCACCGGATGGAAGAGCGTCGCCGCGGTCGTGCGGACGTAGGTGTCGATGGCGGCGTCATCATGGGCCTCGAGGCCGGGCGCGGTTTCGCTCTCGACGTGAGCCGATAAGCCGGGCGCCGCGCCGAGCCGCCGCATCGCGTGCACGATGTCGACGGCGACGCGGTGATCGTGGGCCTCCGAGAAGTAGGCGGGGTCGATGCGCGGCGGATCGAGCGGATCGTTCGAAGCGAGCCGGACGGTGCCGTGGCTCGCGGGCAGCAGCTGGTAGCCCGTCATGTGGAAGCCGGGGCGGCTCGGACGAGCGCCGTCGTGCGCCGAGCCCAGCGTCGGTAGGAACAACACCTGGAACGGCGTGCCGTCCGCTGTAGCGGTGAAGGCGCCGGCTTCGACGATGGGGCTGCTCAAGGGGCCGCGGCGATGCTCGGCGTATTCGCGCTCGGCGGCCTCGGCCGAGGGCGGCCACTCCCCAGCCGAAGCACGCACCGCCCAGCGCACGCGCACGCTCAGGTGGTCGACGAGGTTACCGCCGACGCCGGGCGAGGGGACCGCGACCGGGATGCCGTGCTCGCGCAGGTGGTCCGGCGGGCCGACGCCCGACAACATCAAGAGCTGCGGCGAGCCGATAGCCCCCGCGCAGAGCACGATCTCACGCTGTGCGCGGACCTCGTGCACGGCGCCCTCATGGAAGAGCCTCACGCCGACGGCGCGACCTCGATCGATGATGATGTTCAGGGTGCGCGCGTGCAGCATGACGTCGAGCTGCGGCTGGCCGGTCAGATAGCCGTCGGCGGTGGTCCAGCGAGCCCAGTCTTTGGCGAGGACTTGGTAGGTGCCGTAGCCGTCCTGAGTCGCGCCGTTGAAGTCTGGATTGTGACGCAAGCCCGTGTGCTGGGCGGCCTCCAAGAAGGCGGCGGTGAGCGGATGGCGATAAGGGGCGGTGGTCACGGCGAGCGGACCGCCTCGGCCGTGATAGCGGTCATGAAGCTCGTGATTGTCTTCGCTGGCCAGGAAGTAGGGGAGGACGTCGTCGTAGCCCCAGCCCTCGTTGCCGAGCTCCCGCCAGCCGTCGAAGTCGCTCTTGCTGCCGCGGATGTACACCATGGCGTTCATCGAGCCGGTGCCGCCGAGGATGCGGCCGCGCGGCCAGTGCAGCCTGCGTTGGGCGAGCCCCGGCTGCGGCGTTGTGCGGAAGCCCCAGTCGGCCTCGGTATCGAGCAGCAAAGGCCACTTGCCCGGCACGGTGACCGCGGGAATGCGGTTCGTCCCACCGGCTTCGACGAGGAGCACTTGCGCGTCGCCGCGGGCTAGGCGGCCGGCGACGACGCAACCCGCGCTGCCCGCGCCGACGACGACATAGTCATAGGTCGATCGCATCGCCATGGCGAGGATAACACGAGCTTCGACCCGATGCCGTTAGGGCGAACGCTTACCGTGCTTGTCGCCCGCTTGTTTGGTAACCTGCCTGGGGCGTTAGACCGAGCCAGGAGCCAACCAGGATGGAGCTGCAGTCGCAGTTGCCGCTTCGTGTGTACCAACAAGTCTTTCTCGGAAACGACAAACCGCTCGGGTACACGCTCGACGGCGGGGTTTCCGTCCCGGACGGCGTGACCTGGTACGTGCGCCACAACGACGATCAGATCGATGACGACTATTTGGACGTCTTGGTGGCCGAGGTCGTCGCCAAGAAGATTCCCGGGCTGTCGCTCGCCAGCTGTCGGCGGCTGACCGACGCCGGCCTGCAGAAGCTCCTCGCGGCCAAGCACCTCGAGACGCTCGACCTCTTCAACGCGCGCATCGGCGATGTCGGGGCCGCGACCATCTCGCGGCTGTCCAATCTCAAGAGCCTGAATCTCGCCGGCACCGCCGTGACCGACAGCGCCACGGCGAGCCTCGCCCGTCTGGAGCGTCTCGAGCGCCTTCACCTCGGCTGGACGAGCATTGGCGACGCCGCGCTCGAGCCGCTGGCGCGCATCAAGAGCCTGCGTATGCTCGACCTGCGCAGCACCCGCATCAGCAATGCCGGCCTCAAGCAGTTGGCCTCGATGACCGCTCTCGAAACGCTCGGGCTGCAAGAGACGCAGGTCGGCGACGCCGGCGTCGCGAGCTTGTTGCCGCTGGCGCCGACGTTGGTCCGTCTCTATCTCGGTTACTCCACGATAACGGATGAGAGCATCGACCACTTGAAGACCTTCTCGCGCCTGCGTACGCTCATGCTGCGCGGCACGCGGTTGCGTCGCGACGCTGACGCCTCGCTGCGCACCTCGCTGACGAGTCTCGGCGGCCTGGACAGCGGTCCCGACGGAGCTCAAGAAGGCTTGATCCGCTAAAGCGGTTTACAGCGCGATCTGCAGGCCGAGCTGTAGCTCGAAGCGCTCGGTGGGCAGCTCACGACCCTCCGTGAAGCCCGGCGCGTCCACCGCCGGGAGATCGTAGCCCATGCGCAGCGAGCCGATGTCGCCGCCGTGGTAAATCGCCGCCGCGGACAGCGCCAGATAACGCATCAGCGAGACGCGGTAGTCGAAGCGCGTGAACCACGAGCGGTCACGAAGGTTGGTGATGCCCGACAAGGCGAACGTCGTCTCGTCCCAGGAGCCGGGCTTCGGTACGACGATGTAAACGCCGGCGTAGTCGCGGCCGCTGTAGATCGAGTTGAACTCACCCTGAGCCTGCAACCACGCGAGCTTCGTCAGCTCGTTGTAGCCGTCGTCGTTGTGGTAGACCTCCACGCCGATGATCACCTGGTCCTCGGCGACCTTGGCATCGTTGGTGACGTATTTGAGCGTCATCTCGAGCGCCGCCGAGGCCTGGATGCGCCAGGTGTCGCCCGTGGACTCGCGCACCGGGATGATGCCGTTCTCCGGCTCGAACGGTCCGCGCCAGCGCGGCTGAATCGGCCCCTGCGACGTCGCGATCTCGCCCTTGAAGTCGAAGATCCAGAAGCCGGCGTTGAGCGTGCTGGTGAGCAGCGGGTGACGGCCCTTGGCGAACAAGCCCGTCACCGTGAGCTCGGCGAGACCCAAGACGAACTCACCGCGCGTCACCACGGGTACGCGCTGGGGCTCGTCCAGCCCTTGTAGATCGAGGATGGCGTAGAAGTTCCAGCCGAGGCTCTCGATGGGCATGTGGAGCTTGAGCAGGCCCAGGCCGGTGCGTTGATCGAAGGGCGCGAGCGGATCGCGCTTGGTCGGGTTCAAGATGTCGCTCGGGTTCCAGAAGTAGCCCACGCCCCAGCGGACGGGCTGCTTGCCGAGGGTGATGAAGAGCGTCCGGGCGATGCTCCACTTGAGCCAAAGCTGATCGAGCACGAATATGTTGTTGTCGGGCGCGCCGCGCGTGAGCCCCTGGCTGTTGATGAGGCGCACGCGGAAGTAGCCACGCAGTTGGTCCGCTGGGCGAGCGTCGAAGTAGACGTCCACGAGGTTGCTCTGGACGACCTGGTGCTCCTTCGTCGCGGCCGAGCGCGGCTCGACGTTGTTGTAGAAGAAGCGCGGGAACAGCTGGCCGCCGATGGCGAGGGCGTCGTCGGCCTGGTCGAGCTTCGACAAGATCGCGCTCTCCGAAAGGGGTACTTGCAGGGCCGAGCTCGAGGTGCTGCTCACCGTCGCCGGCTCGGTGCCGAGGTCGCCCAGGTCGTAGCTGATGTCGCCCGTGTCGCCTGGCGCCGTCTGATCGGTGGGTGGCGGAGTCGTGTCGCCTGGTGGTGGATTGGTCGGAGTGATCGGTTGCTCGGCCTGCGCGACCGCGCGCGTGTCTTCTTCGGCGGCCGCGGCGAAAGGCTTGGCGAACGAGGGGGTGACGTCGACGATGGCGACGAAGGCGACGCCGTTACCCGAGATTCTGTACTGGTGGTCTCCCTCGGGCACCTTGAGGGACAGCAGGGTCACGTAATCGTAGCCCGCCACGCCGCGCAGTCTTCGAAAGCGGACTTGATTGCGGGACACGTAGCGATCGTCACGGGTGATGTCGATGAGGGTCTTACTGCGCTGCACCTTTGTGCGCACCTGTAGGAGGATGAAGGTAGGGCCGTGCGCGGTGAACGACAGCCCCGTGTCGGCGTCCACCAAGTACGCGCGCGGCGAACCAGGGAGAGCGCGAGCCTGGCTGGCCATCTCGACGGGGTTGGGCGTCTGGCCGACTGCGACGGTGGCTAGCCACAGAGCGAGAGGGAGCATGCGAGGGGTTGATGCGATGCTAGCACCCCAGTCCAACGAATGCTAAACCGAATCAACGCTATTTCTGGGGTCACCGACCACATGAGCTCCCTAATGTCCCTTCCCACGGGCCGGCTTCATCCCACGAACGTCATCGCGTTAGTCGCACTGGCGATCTTCGCCGCTGCCTGCGCGCCATTGCCGGCCGACAACGTGCGTCCGGCGACGACCGCGGGCGCGCCGACAGTCGTGGTTCTGCGGAGCAGCGATAATCCTATCTACGACACCCCGATCCGCGGCTTCACCGAGTCGGTACCGGGTCAGGTCTCGCTCTACACCGTGAAGAGCGGACAAGAGTCGGCGCTCGCGCGTGCCGTCAAAGCGGACAAGCCGGCGCTGCTGTTCACCCTCGGCTCGCAAGCGACCGTGTTCGCGCGCAGCGCCTTCCCGGACTTGCCCAACGTCTTCGCCATGGTGCTCGATCCCGATCGCCTGAAGGTGCTCGGGCAGCCACAAGTCGCTGGCGTCGCGCTCGAGACCTCGGTGGTCAACACCTTCGCGCAGTTCCGCTTGGTGTTGCCCGGCATGCGCAAGGTCTTGGCGTTCCACTCGCCCAGCAGCCAGGCGTTCGCGACGCGGGCCAAGGAGCAGCTCGCGAAGCTCGACATCGAGCTCGTCGCCATGAGTGTCGCGGGCCCCGACGAGGTGAAGACGAGCTTCCCCAAGTCGCTCGCCGGCTATGACGCCATCTGGCAGATCAACGACCCCGTCATCTTCACCGAGAGCGAGTTCTATTTCCTCCGCGACAAGTCGCACGAGACGCGCGTGCCGTTCCTCGCCTCGCTCGCCGAGGAGTTCGCGCAGGCCGGCGCCACCGCCGCGGTCTCCGTCGACCTGACGTCGCTCGGTGCCCAGACGGCGAATATCGTGAACGCCATCCTCGGCGGCAAATCGCCCGCCGAGATCGGCTTGCAGCCGCCGATCGGCGCCTATCTCGCCCTCAACCTCGACGTGGCGCGGAAGATTAGCCTCGACATCCCGGTCGCGAACCTCGGCAGCATCAACAAGATCATCTCCTCCGACGCCGACAAGCTGCGCGCCGCCGAAGCCAGCGAGGAGGTCGAGGCCGGTCCAGGCGAGACGACGGTGGCCACCGCGACGCAGACCAAACCCGACAAGCCCGACGACCACGGGACCTCGACGACGAACCCGAAGCAGACCGGCAAGACCGGCACGACCGGCACCAAGCCGGACGGCACGGTGACCAAGCCTGATGGGACCACGACGAAGCCGGCCGATCCGCCGCGGGTACGCAAGCCGCGCGAGGGGCGCACCGTCGTCTTCTACGATCCCGACGCCAACCACGAAGCCATCTTGCAGATCACCAACTGGTTCAGCGAGTTCTTGCGTAGCGTCGATCCGCAGCTCAAGCTGCAGCCGGTGCGCAGCATCGGGACGTTCGAGAAGCTCGCGCGCAACGGTCAGGCGGACTTCGCCATCTTGCCCTCCGCCTACGTGCAGCGCCGCGGCAAAGCGGGCAATCTCGTGCCGCTCCTCGTCCCGTCGTACAAGGGCGATGTCCGCTATCGCAAAGTCTTGTTCGCCGCCGCGGGTAGCGAGAAGATGGCTACCGTCGCGGCGACCTCCGCGGGCGGCGGCGCCGCCGATGTGGTGCGTACCCTCACCGCGAGCGGCGTGAAGATGGAAGGCGTAACGGTGATTCCGGTCTCGAAGGACGTGGACGCGTTGCTCGCCTTGGTCTTCGGCCAGGTGGACGCGGCGCTGGTCATGCCAGAGAGCCTGGAGGTCATCAAAACCATCCAGCCGGGCGCCGAAAACGCCATCCGCAAGCTCAGCGAGACCAAGCCCATCGTGCGTCCGCCGATGTGCGCGATCTCGGATGTGGCCACGCCGGAGCTGCAAACCAAGCTCGTAGCGGCGATGAAACGGATGAACACCGACGCCGCGGGGGCCCGTGCAATGCGCACGCTCGGTCTCGACGCGTGGGTGGCGTACGATCCGTCGATGTTACGATAGCGTCTACGTTGAAACGCCAAGCTTCATTGGCTACCCTTGTCCGGTCGACAGAAGACAACACTCAGGTTCGGAGTCCGAAGTGCACAATTGGCACGTTCTGGTAGTCGACGATGAGCCCGACGTTCACACCATCACCGAGCTGGCGCTGAAGCATAAGCATTGGCGCGGTCGGAAATTCACGATCACGAGTGCGAAGAGCGCCAAAGAGGCCGAAGAGATCGTCAAGGACAAACCCGATGTCTTCGACGTAGCTCTCGTCGACGTCATCATGGAGAGCGACGACGCCGGCCTGAACTTGTGCCGCGTCCTGCGCCGCGTCTGCGAGCGGTCGCTGCGCATCGTCCTTCGTACGGGTCAGCCCGGTGTCGCGCCCGAGGACAAGGTCCTCAACGAATACGACATCGACAGCTACTTGGCCAAGCCCGACGCCACGCCCGATCGTCTCTATGCGGTCATCCGCGCGGCGCTGCGTGCCTCGCAGGATATCCGCACTCTCGTGGCGCTCAAGGGCCAGCTCGAGGGCTTCGCGGCCTGCTTCCAGAAGCTGTCCTCGAAGACGGATCTCGAGGCGGTCATGCGCAGCAGCTTGAAGCACCTCGAGTACAAGTTCGCCGCGAAGCTGACGTTCTTCTCGAACGTCGACCTCGACGCCGAGCTCTCGGAGCGCTTGCGAGCAGCGTTGACGCGCGCGCGCCAAGACAACGGCTACGACCGCCTGCACTCCGGCACCGAGATTGGCTTGAAGCCCGGCGAATACGCCTACCCGGTGCAGGTGCGCGTGCTCGGCCAGCCGCTCGAGAAGGGCCTCGGCGCCGCGATGAAGCGGGGCTGGCGCAGCATCTTCGGTGACACCCGGCGCTCACCGGCCTTGCAGGCTGTCGAGGCGGGCATCGTCGTCAACTTCGATGGCGACGTCGGCGAAGCATACCGGTCCGAGTTCCAGCATGACCTGCGGCTGTTTCTGTACAACTGGCGGCTCGCATACGGCGCGCTCTGCAGCCAAGAAGACGTCGCTTACCAGAGAGCTCTGCAGGAGTATCAGCGTCGCAGCCGCATCGAGACGCCGCGCAGCACGAGCGCTTGATGCGGGAGATTGGTCGGACTGGCTTACGACGTTTGGGCGGCGGCGGGTCCGCCGGCACTGCGGGGCGGCCGGCCCACTTGGCCGCTACCGCGGAACGCGCGACGCTCCTCTATATCGAGGATAACCGCGACAACTGGGAGGTCACCGAGCTGCAGCTGCGGCGGCGCTTCGATCTCGTGTGGGCGCGCAACGACGAGGAGGCGTGCAAGGCTCTCAGCGACGAGTCACGGCAATTCGCGGCCGTGCTCATGGACATCGAGCTGCAAGGCTCGCGGCTCTCCGGCATCGACCTGACCAAGCTGGTGCGCGGCGCCCTGGATACGAGCAAGCTGCCGCCCTATGCCAAGCAGGTGCCGGTCCGGCGTGACCTGCCCATCATCTTCGTGACCGGCTACAGCGCGCGCTACACCGAGAACGAGCTCATCGCCCAGGGCGGCAACCGCATGCTCACCAAGCCGGTGAACTTCGGTGAGCTGTCGATGGCCTTGTCCGCTTTGGCGTTCGGGGCGTCGAGCAACACCATCGCTGGTCCGCAGAAGTCGTCGCAGGTGAGCGGCGTCGCTCGCTTGCTCACCGACAATCCGCGGTTCCACGCGCATCTCAAGTCGCTCGCCGAAGCCGGCTTGTTCGCGCCGCGCGGCTACGCGAGCGACGTGGGCGCCTTGCTCGGGACCCTCGGCAAGCAGGGTGTGGATGCCGCCGCTGTCGCCGCCACCGTGCTCGACCTCGTGCACCGACGTAGCGACATGAGCGGCTATCTGACGGCGCTGGTCTACCGCCGCGCCATCGCTTGTCACCTCATCGCCACGCGCACCGCGGTCGTCGACGTCGAGCGCGCCACGGCCACGGGCTTCCTGCTCGATGCCGGCCTGTTGATCCGCGCCATCCACGACCCGGCGGGCGCTCTCGAGATCGGCATGGCTCCGGCGGCGTCGCGCCTACAGCGTGAGCACGTCGGCAACGAGATCGAGCACCCCGAGCGCATCCTCGAGGTCGCCCAAGCCTGGAACCTCGATGAAGACATGATCGTGGCGGTCCAGAGCCATCACGAGCGTGAGGTGCCCGGCGATGCTCTGGCGCGCGTCGCTTGGGCCGCCGAGCGTCTGGCCGCGGTGTTCGAGACCGGGGACATCGTCGCCAACAACGCCGCCGCCATGGCCACGGGCAAGGCGCTCGGCCTCATGAGCAAGGACGTCGAGGCCCTGCTCGAAGAGCTACCCGACCGCGTCCGTCTGCTGGGCGAGACCACCGACACCGAGCTGCCCGCGCAGACGCCCTATAAGACCTGGATCGGGTCGGCGACACCGCCGCTCGCCGTGCTGGCGCGCGCCTATCGCGAGCTTGAGAGCACATCGGAAGCGCTGCTCGCCGAAAAGCGCGGCCTCGCGGACCGGTTGGCGAGCGCCAACGACATCCTCGCGGCGTCCCACAAGAAGGACCTGGCGCTCATTGCCGCCGTCCAGACGATGTTGCTGCCGCGCGATACGCTCGTTCGCAGGGACCGCGTCCAGCTCGCCGCCTTCTACCGCGCCGCCGACGACTGTGGTGGCGACTGGTGGTGGCACGATCAAGACGAAGAGCGCGTCCGTGTCTTCATCGGCGACGTCTCCGGCCATGGTGCAGGTTCCGCGATGGTCACCGGATCGATCGCCAGTGCAACCCGATTGGCGCGCACGCTCTCGCCGCACATAGGCGCCGTCGACCTGCTCCAGCTCCTCCACAACGAGCTCTGGGGCATGGCGCACGGCGACTACCACATGACCATGGCCATCCTCGAGATCCCGAAGCAGGGCAGCACCGCGCACATCTACAGCGCCGCCGCGCCGCACATCCTCGCCATGAACGCCGAAGGCAAGGTCTCGGCGGCGGTCACGCGTGGCACACCGCTCGGGCTGCCCACGGAGACGTTCACGGTCGGACGTGCCGAGGTCTCGGTTCATCCGGGCTCGCGCCTCATGTGCTTCACCGACGGTCTCTACGAGTTTCACACGGCGAGCGGACAGGAGCTCGGCGTGCGCTCGATGCGCAAGTTCTTGAGCGACAGCCGTAACCTGCCCTTGGACGAAGCCCTGCGCGGTATCATGCGCAGCGTCGATGCCGTCCACCCCCGCGACGTGCCGCAGGGGGACGACATGACCCTGGTCCTGATCGATATCGCCTAGAACTGCTGGCGCAGCGTGATGTAGTAGCGGCGGCCGAGCGGCGGCAGGTTGATGCCGTTGAAGCCCGGCTCCGGCGACTGCGAGTTGAACACGTCGCGGACGCTCACCGACAGCACCGTCTCGTACTCCGCGCTGTCGACCGTGCCCTCGATGATGCTCAGGCCCATCGTCGAAAGCGTGAGGTCGACCGGGTAGGAGGCGGGCAGGGTGTAAGCCGGCTCGCCGACCAACGGGCGATTGTAGGTCTGGTTGATCTGCGATTGCAGACGCTCACCGTAGGCGATGATCTGGCCGTAGAGGCGCAAGTGCAGCGTCGGCGCCTGGAGCGTCGCGAAGCCCTTGTACATCCACTTGGGATAGAGCTCGTTGATGGTGAGGCGCTCGATTTCGCGGTCCGTCAAGACGTTGGCGTTGGCGTCGATGGTGGTGTCCGCGAACGATACCGAGCCCGAGAGCTGCAGTGAGAGCACGTCGGCGATCTGATTCTGGATCCACGAGAGCGACAGCTCGCCGCCCCAGGTCTTCGACGTGGCGCTGTTGGTCGGGCGCAGCTGACCGGCTTCACGGAGAAACTCGATGCGGTTCTTGATGCTCGTGTAGTAGCCGTTGAGCTGGCTGCGCAAAGTCGTCTGGTCGGCGTGGAGCTCGTGATTGATCGAGATCTCCTGCGTCAACGCCGTCTGCGGGTCGAGCTGGCGCGGATTGACCGCCGAGAGCGAGCCCTGAACGTCGCCTGGCGCGAGCGGGGTGCCGTAGAGCTGCTCGGGCGTCGGACCGCGGTAGGAGGAGCCGGAGAGCAGCTTGATGCGCAGGTCGTCGCCGACCGCGATGACCGCGCCACCACGATAGTTGATGTTCGAGCCGAACTGGTTGCTGTGGTCGTAGCGGATGTTGGCCGCCAACTGGAGCCACTCGAGCTCGCGCCACAGAGCCTGCGCGTAACCGGCGATGTTGTTGAAGTTCTGGGTCCCGGGGCTGCCGCCATCGAGGCGGACGCCGGTCGTGTTCGAGACGAAGCTGTTGGTACGGATGCTTTCCTGGTCGTTGGTGAACTCGGCGCCGGCGAGCACCACGCTCTGGGTGAGCAAGGGCACCGACGCTTCGGTTCCGACGTCGATGGCGCGATAGCCGAAGTCGCGCTCGATGCGATACGAGAGCGGCAGACCGTTGACCACCGGCTGGATGACGTCGTTGCCCATCGGCCCACCGCCGGAGTAGGCGGCGTAGGTGGTCAGTCGGAGTATGTCGAGCTCGAGCTCGTGGCGCAGACGCACGAACCAGTTGTTCAGGTTGATGCGCGTGCCGTGGCTCAAGGCGCCGTAGTCGACGAACTCACCGACGTTATCGAGCTGCTGATAGTTGGCGGTCAGGGTGAACTTGCCGAAGCTGCCGGTGTCGTAGCCGAACGACGCGAACGCCGACGCCGGACGCGAGATATCGTCGCGGCTCTCTTCGGTGAGCGAGTAGTCCGAGACGGCCGGGCCACGCGACGGCAGGGTGAGACCCGAGCGATCGATGTAGCTGTAGTGCGCCGCCAAGGTGACCGCGAGACCGCCATAGCGGTCGACGAGGAGGGCCTCGCCACCGGCGCCCCAGTTGGAGTTGACCGCATAGCCGCGACCGAGGACAGCGTATTCGCCGGGCACGTGGGTGCCGTCGGCCGGAGCCGCGGCTTGCTTGGTGACGATGTTCACGACGCCGAGGAAGGCGTTGAGACCGTAGAGAGCCGACGCCGGGCCGCGCAGGACTTCGATGCGGTCGATGACGCTGATGGGGATGAGCTCTTGGCCGAGGAAGTTCTGCGCGTCCGGGCGGAACGCGACCGGCTGGCCGTCGATCAGCACCTTGAGGTGGCGGGCGCCGCTGCGCAGACCGCCGCTGGTGCCGCGAACGCCGACGTTCGAGTAGACGAGGTCGGAGTTGAGAGCGAGGCCAGGGATACGCTCGAGCGCCTCCGCGACCGACGTGTAGCCGGCGGCCTGGAGTTGCTGCGAGGTTATGACCTCGATGACCGCGGGCGCGTCGATCTGTCTCTGCGCGACCTTGGTGGCGACCGCCGTCTTGATCTCGGCTTCTTCACCGAGCAAGCGGAAGACGTTCTTCAGCTGCGCCGACCCACCAGCGGGTGGTGGTGGCGTATCGAGTGCCTGTTGTTGCTTGAACGGTGATTCGGGCTCGACAGCCGAGGCGGTTGTCGAAGTCAACGCGATAGCGAGGACCGTCAAAAGTGAGAAGCGCATGAGCTCCTTCATGGCTCAACGGTGTCGGGGGTGCTGCGGCTGCCGGCTCTTGAATAGACGCAAAGGCGCCGCCGCTCAAGATTTACGAAGCTGTACCTTCAGCCTGGCGTCGGCGCGGGGCCGGGCGGGGCTGCACTTGCGGTTGGCCACGGGGCAAGATGAGCCGGACGGTGACGCCGCGGCCAACGTCGCTCTCGATGGAGAGCTCGCCGTGGTGGAGGTCCGCGACGCGGCGTAAGGCCATCATCGACAGGGTCGCGCGGGCGTCAGGACCGGCGCCGCTGCGCAGGGCGTCGAGGAACTCCTTGGCGAAGCCGGAGCCCGCGTCGCGCACGACGAACTGAATGCCGGGCTCGCCGTGGTAAGTCACTTCGTCGACCTCGAGGCGTACGTCGGAGGGCTGCGGCGAGATCTGGCAGACCAGCTCGACGGCGAGCGTGACGCCCTGCTCGATGCGGATGCGATCGCCTTCGAGTCCCACCGCCGGCGGTTTGGTGGGCCAGATGAGCTTCTTGCCCTCGGCCATGACGGTCATGCTCACCTTGGCCGCTTCGATCAGCTTGGGCACTTCGAGCTGCTCGAGATTGAGCTTCTTCTGGTCGGCCTCGAGCGCGGAGAACTCGAGGATCTCGCCGACGAGGCGGCGTAGCTCGGTGCCGCGGGTCTCGACGTCCCGCAGCGATTTCTGCACGACCTCGGCGTCGCCGACGAGCTGCATGACGGTGCTCTTGCCGAGCTTGCCGCCGCAGCGTGGGCAGGGCTTGCCGACCGCGGCGGTGCCGTCGGCGGCTTCGAAGGCGGTCTTGCACGAGGCGCAAACCAAGCCCTCGGTGCCCGAGAAGCTCTTGAGCATGGTCTGGCCGTCCTGCTCGATGCGCTGCAGCGGGTTGAGCAGGTCTTGCCAGACGCGCGCCAGGAAGACCTCTTTGGTCTTGGAGATCTGCTGGGCTTCTTCGAGCGCGATTTCGACTCGGCGGCGGTCCTGGCGCAGCAGCTTCGTGCGGTTGCCGATCGCCTCGATCATGTCGTTGAAGGTGCGGCCGACCCGGGCGATGTCGGGCGGGTTCTCGATGTCGACGTGCACGTTCTGCTGGCCCGCGAGCACGCGCTGCACGGCGTCCTCGAGCAGCGAGACGGGACGCACGACGGGTTTCGCCGCGAGCGCGGTGGCGACGACGCTGATGAGCAGGAGCACGAGGCCCACGCCGCCCGCGAAGATGATGGCTCGGCGCGCAACCGCGCTTTGCTCGGTCTTGCTGTTCTCGGTCGCGATCAAACAGGGGATGAGCGATACGGTATAGCGGACGCTGCCCCAGACGTCGCCACCAACGTGGATGGGAGCAATGGCCTCGAGCGAGGGCACGCCGTTGTCGTCGACGACCTCGCGCACGGTGAGGTCCTTGCCGGCGTTGGGCAACGCGTCACCGGTGACGCGGCGACCGACCTTGGAGGGATCGCTGTGAACGACGATCTTGCCCGAGGCGTCGGCGATCAGCGCCGACTTGATGCTGCGGTCGGCCTGCACGGTCGCGCCGATCACGTTTTGCAGCAACGTGAAGTCCATCATCACGGCGGAGCGCGCCGAGCTAACCGCGCCGTTGCGGGCGAGGGTCGCGGCCTTGTCGCCTAGGTCGGCGCGGATCATCGCGACTTTCTTTTCCGTGACATCGGCGAGAGCCGCCTGATGCATGCGGACGAAGAACGCCGTGATTGCCGCGCCGGCGATGCCGACGAGCAGGAGCACGACCAGGAAGAACTGAGTTCGTAGACGAAGCTGCGGCGCTCGCGCCATCGCTATGAGGCCCTCGCGGCCTTGGCGGCCGTACCCGGAAACTCGAAGGTGAACACGCTACCTTTGCCTCGACCTTCGCTCTCGGCCCAAACACGGCCTTGATGCAGCTCGACCATCTCACGGGCGATGGCAAGGCCCAAGCCCGTGCCGCCGAAGGCGCGCGTGTGCGAGCCATCGACCTGGTAGAAGGCGCGGAAGATGTTGTCGAGCTCCTCGCGGGGGATGCCGACGCCGGTGTCGCGGACGCGGAACGACAGCATGCCGTTGCGGCCGCCGATCTCGAGCGTCGCCGTGCCGCTGGCGGGGGTGAACTTCACGGCGTTGCCCACGAGGTTCACCAGGATCTGCGACAACATCGTGCGATCCGCATCGATGACGATGCTGGGGTCGATGTTGGGCAGCTCGAGCTTGACCTTCTTCTCTTCGGCGAGCGGGCCGATGATGTCGCGGACGTCGGCGACCAGGTCGGCGACGCGCACCTGCTCGCGCCTCGCGACCATGCGCGCGCCCTTGAGCTTCGAGTAGTCGACGAAGGCCTGGATGATGCGCTTCATGTGGTTCGTCGCCTGGCGCACGCGCCCCATGAAGTGGAAATGCTCGTTGGGATCGCCGGTGAAGATATGGCGATCCTCGAGCTTCAAGGGGATGTGGCAGTCGGGGCACTGCTGGGCGCCGCTCGCCTTGCCTTCGACTTCGAAGACCGAGCCGCAGTTGCCGCAGTGCCAGACCTTCATCATGCGATAGTCATCGAGCAGCGAGCGCGGCACGGTGAGGATGGCGTTCAGCGGCGTCGACAGCTCGTGCGAGACGTTGGCGAGGAACTGGTCGCGTGAGCGCGAGGCGTTTTGCGCTTCGTCGAGAGCGCTGCCCAGCGTTTCGATGTTCTTCTTCAGCGATTGTTCCGATTGCTGGTTCTGGTTCGTGAGCTCGTTGATGCCCATGCCGAAGAGCGCGAACTCGCGGCAGCCACCGGCGCGCACCAAGTGCTGACGATCACCACTGCGGATGCGATCGATGTCTTCGCTCAAGCGCTTGAGCGGCGCCGAGATGCGTGTCGCCGCGAAAGCTCCGAGTAGCGCGCCCAGCACGAGGACCACGCCGCCACCGATGGCGGTCGCGGTAATGCCCTGTTTCATGCGCGTCGAGATGACCGCGCGGCTTTGCTGCTGCGCTTGATCGAGCTTAGCGAGCGAGAGGCCGAAGTGCATCGTGCCCCAGAGGAAGTTGCCGACGGTGATCGGCGCCACCACTTCGATGGTGGGCTTGCCTTCGACGACCGTGTCACGCGGCTGGGCCGAGCCGGAGGTGACGGCTTCCTTGTACTCCTCGACCTTCAGGATTTTCCCGGTCTCCTGCGGCGTGCTGTGCACCAGGATGCGGCCGTTCTTGTCGGCGAGGAAGCCGTACTCGATGTCGGGATCCTGGGTCGTCGCGGTCTTCACCAGCGCGGCCAGGAACAAGAAGTCACGCGAGTCGATCGCTTCGGAGGCCGACATGGCTGCGTTCGTCGCCACGGCTTTGCCGCGATCGATCAAGTCGGCGCGGATCACCTCGGACCAGCCCGTCATCTCACGCTGCATGTCCGTCTGGAAACGCGCGATCAGAATGCCACTGATGGCGGCGACACTTATTGCCACCAGCACGGCGACCAAGACCATCACCTGAAGGCGTAGGCTCACGACCCCAGTATACATGCCAAGGGGGGCCGCAACAGAGATCAGCGTGCATTTCCAGAAGTCGATCTGGCATAGTCTGTTTCCCTCGTTTGCACGAAGTGACCGATGTTGGCCGACGCCTCCCCTCAGCGCCCCCAGGGCAAATTGCCCCCCCAAGACGTCGACGCCGAACGTAGCGTCTTGGGCGCCATGCTGCTCGAGCGCGCGGCCGTCAGCGAATGCATCGAGCTGCTCAAGCCCGAGGACTTCTATCGGCCCGCGCACGCCGCCATCTACGAGGCAGTTCTGCGCCTCTTCGAGCGCAACGAGCCCATCGACGAGGTCACCGTCTGCTACGACCTACGCGGCCAGGGCAAGATCGACGGAGTCGGCGGTAGCGAGTACATCGCGCACCTCACCGAGCTCACGCCGACGGCGGCGAACGCCATCCACTACGCGCGCATCGTTCGCGACGCGGCTCTGTCCCGACGCTTGATCGCGGCGGCGACCATGATCGCGACCTCGGGTTATCAAGGCGGCGAGACGGTCGACATCCTGCTCGACCAAGCCGAAGCCAAGATCTTCGAGATCACCAGCGCCCGCGAGCACCGCAGCTACACGCCGCTCAAAGACGTCGTCAAAGACGCTTTCAAGACCATCGAGAAGCTCTACGAGCGCAAGGAGCTGGTCACCGGGGTGCCCACCGGCTTCCAGGACCTCGACAAGATGACCGCCGGCTTCCAGCCGTCCGACCTCATCATCATCGCCGGCCGTCCTTCCATGGGAAAGACGGCGGTGGCGCTCAACATCGCCCAGTACGCGGCCGTTCATCAGAAGGTGCCGGCGCTCGTCTTCTCGCTCGAAATGAGCAAGGAGGCGCTCGTCATGCGTATGCTTTGCTCCGAGGCGCGTATCGACAGCCAGCGCATGCGCGGCGGCTTCTTGAACTCGACCGATTGGCCGAAGCTCGCGCGCGCGGCCGGCGCTCTCGCTGAAGCGCCCATGTACCTCGACGATACCGGAGCGATCAGCGTCCTCGAGATGCGCGCCAAGGCGCGGCGCCTCCAAGCCGAGCGCGGGCTGGGACTCATCATGGTCGACTACCTGCAGCTCATGCGCGGCCGCACCTCGAACGAAGGCCGCGAGCGCGAGATCAGCGAAATCTCCCGCGGCCTCAAGGCGCTCGGTAAAGAGCTCAAGGTGCCCGTTATCGCGTTGTCGCAGCTGAACCGCTCGCTCGAGCAGAGGCAGGACAAGCGGCCAATGCTCTCGGACCTTCGCGAGTCGGGCGCTATCGAGCAAGACGCGGACGTGATCTGCTTCGTGTACCGCGATGAGTACTACAACCCAGCGTCACCAGATAAAGGTGTCGCGGAGTTCATCATCGGCAAGCAGCGTAATGGGCCGACGGGCACGGTGAGACTTCGCTTCTTCAACGAGTATACGAAGTTCGAGAATCTGGCGAAGGACGACTAGAGGCCGGCGAGGGGCCCGTTGCAGAACGCTGGGTCGCCGAGCTTCGCGACGCTAGAGCCCATCGCTTGCATCAGCGAGGTGAGCAGGTCCTGCGTGTAGTTGGTCCCGTAGGGCGCGTACTGCAGGTTGCGGCCGGTCTGGAAGGCGCCGCCGCAGCTCCCGGCAAGCAGCCACGACATGTCGTGGTAGCTGTGATCGTTGCCGTGGTTCACTTCGGTGCACCAAAGCACCGCCGTGTTGTCGAGCAGCGACTTGCCGTTTCCTTCGTCGATCTTCCGCATCTCGGCCAGCAGGTAGGCGATCTGCTGGGCGTACCAGACCTGGGTCTGGCGATACTTCGGCCGCGCCACGTTGGGATCGCCGTGTTGATCGTGCGACAGCGTGTGGTGCTCCTCGGTCACGCCGAGCCACGTGAAGCGCGTGCCGCTCGAGCAGGCCGATAGCTGCAGCGAGGCGATGCGCGTCAAGTCACAGGCGAGGGCTCGTACCGTGAGGTCCATGTGGAGCTTCACCATCTCGGGGTACGCCGCGTCGCTGCCGTAATAGTCGGATGCATGGGTCGCCGGCCGCGCCGGTACCGTGCACGACGACGTTTGTTGCTGCTGCTCCGCGGCGCCGGCGACGCGCTGCTCGAGCTCGCGGATCGCCGTGAAGTGCTGGTCGACGACGTAGTGATCTTGCGCCGAGATACGTGACTTCAAACGCGTGTATTCGCCGCCCACGAAGTCCAGCACTGACCGCTTTTGCAGACGTCGTGCCTCGGCCGCTGGGTCCGGCGCCGCTCCCGTCTCCGGCGTGAAGTCGGAGAACAAGAGGTCGAAGACTTCGTCCGGCTTGCGGCGTGGCGCCACCGGCTGCTTCGGGCCCGCGTAGATCATGCGGTTCCAGAGGTCGTTGCCGTCGCGCCCCGACGACAGCTCGAGGGAGCGAAAGCGCGTCTTGCCGCCGATGTTCGGGTCCTGCGCCATCAGCTGGTCGAATGAGGCGCGGTCGGCGAAGTCCCAGGCGCCGTTGTTGGAGGTGAGGCGACCGCCGGTGAGCATGGCGCCGAAGTTCTTGGTGTGACCATCGCCGACGGGCGTCGAGGGAATGGTGCCCATCACCAGGCCCTGCATGACGATGATCTTGTCCTTGTGATCGTTCAGCGGCGCGAGCAGTGGCCCGAACGTGAAGTCGCTGAGCCCACCACTCGCGATCCACTCGTTGCGCAGGGTGCCGCTCGGCGAAAAGACCACGAGCACGCGGCGTGGCGCCGTCGCCGTCTGAGCGGACGCCGACCCAGGCGTCATCGATTCCAGGAAGGGCAGGGCGATGGCCGCGCCACCGAGGCCACGCAACAAGGTGCGGCGGTCAATCCTGGTCTTCATCGTCTACTCCTTCACGGGTACGCGATAGCGGAACGCATGCGTCGTCGTCAGCGCCGTGACCAGCTCGCGCAGGCTGCCGCCGCTCGCGGCGAACTGGTCGCGCAGCGATTTCACCGTGCACCCGTCGGCGCGCGTCACGCGGCGGCCGTAGCCGAACTGGAACATCTGGATGACCGCGCACTCCTGCGTCTGCGTGCTCGATGCCAGGAGTCCCGCGAGCTCCTTGGGATTCGCGAAGGTGCCGTCGATGTCGCCGGTGCCGATGAGCTCGCCGTGCGTCTCAACGGGATTGCCCCAGCGGTCCTGGGTGCGCTCGGCGCCGGTCGGCCCGAAGCCCTCGAAGCCGAAGCCGATGGGATCCATGAGGCGGTGGCAACTCGCGCAGCTCCCGTCGGTCGCGTGGCGCACGAGCTTCTCGCGGACCGGCAAGTCGGCGGGCACGGCGCCGAGGTCGGCGCTGACCCCGGGCGGAGGCGGAGCCATCGGCATGCACAAGAGCTGCTCGCGCACGAGCTTGCCCCGGTTCGTCGGAAACGTGTCGCCCGCGTGCGCGGTGAGCGACAAGATTGATGCTTGCGTGAGCACCCCTCCTCGCGACGTGCTCCCCAATGGAACACGTTGCCAGAGCGCGCTTCCGGGATTGCGCGGGGACATTCCGTAATGCTCACGCAAGCGATCGTCGACGAAAGTGAAGTCGCCGGTCAGCAGCTCGTCGAGGCTGCCTCCGTTTTGCCAGACCGCGCGGGTGAACCGCAGGGTCTCCTCGCGCATCGAAGCGCGCAGGTCGTTCGTGAATTCTGGATGCAACGTCGCATCCTTCTCGGAGCGGTCGAGCTTTTCGAGGTGCAACCACTGGGCATGGAAGTGGTCGACCGATTCCTGGACCCGCGGATCCTCGAGCATGCGCTCGACCTGGCTCGCGAGCGCGTCCGGCTGCAACAAGAGGTTCGCGTCCGCCGCGGCGAACAACTCGGCATCCGGCATCGAGCGCCACAAGAGATAGGAGAGGCGGGAGGCAAGCTCGTGCGAGGTCAGCGGAATGGCGCTGCCCACCTTGCCGGCGACGTCGCCGACCTCCTCGCGGTAGAGGAATTGTGGAGACTGGAGCACGGCCTCGACGAACATGCGCGCCGAGGTGCCGAAGTCGTAGGCCGCGAGATTGTCCGCGAAGAAGGCGCGATAGCGGTCACGCTCGTCGGGCATGGGTGGCCTGCGAAAAGCGCGGCGCAAGAGCTGGTCGACGAACTGCCGGCCACAAGCAGCCTCCGCGCCCGCCGGCGCACATGGCAGGAGGCTCGTCAGATTCGCGACCGCGGCGGCGGCGATCCGGGTCGCGGCGTTGCCGTATTGCTCCACCAGCAGTTGTGGCGTGCTCAGGATGGTCGCGTTGTTGTCGAAGTCGAAGCCGGGAGCGCGCGGCTCACCGGTGAACTCGGCCGCGAGGCGCAAGTCGACGCCCAGGAGATCGCGGACGGTATTGTCGTATTCGAAGTTCGTCAGGCGCGCTAAAGGCGTCGCCCCGAGATCGACCGGTGCCCCCACGCACGCAAGCCCCTCCTCGTCGGTGGATGTGGTCGCTTGTGTCGGCGCTTGGTCGATAATGCCCAAGCATCCCGCCGTTACAGCGCACACGAGTACCGTGGCGAGCCTCGAGGGCCGCATGGGGTGTAACCTCCGTAAGCCGCGCAGGCAGCTGATGTAGGTCCCATGCGCATGCCCCGAGGATCTTTCCTCCCACGAATTGGACCGCCATCGCGGCCACGGCTAAACTGAGATCTCCGAGTGGACGCCCGGTTCGGAGGCAGCGGTGGCAGTAGCGTTGGTAGCCGACGATGACGACGCCACGCGTGACGTTGTCGTCGAGCTTTGTCAGGGCATGGGCATGACCGTGCTGTCCGCGGTCGACGGTGAAGACGCGCTCGACCAGATGAGCCGGCAACGACCGGATGTCGTGCTCCTCGATCTCAACATGCCCAAGCTCGACGGCTTCGGCGTGCTCGAGCGCCTGCGCAAAGGCGACGGCAAGCCGATGCCGGCCGTCATCGTCGTTACCGCCTCCGCCGACGCCGCTGGCAAGATGCGCGGCACCGAGCTCGGTGCCATCGACTTCGTCGAGAAGCCCTTCCGCGTCGTCGAGCTCCGCAGGCGTATTCAGCGCGCCGTATCGATCACCAAGCTCGAAAACGGTCTGCGCGACGCCGAGACCACTTTGCTCGAGATGCGCGCCAAGGACCCGGTCACCGGAGTCGGCTCGTTCGGAATGTTGTCGGCGGCGCTCGATGCGCACTTCACGTGCGCCCGCGTCACCGGCAAGGAGCTCTCGTGCGTCGTCATTTCGGACGAAACCTTCTCGCAGCTCCTCTCCGGGAACGGCCGTGAGTCCGCCGATGATCGCCTCCGGGTCATCGCCACCACCATCGAGAAGGTGTTGCGCGGCGCCGACATGGTGTTTCGCGTCGACGCCTCCGAGTTCGTGATGCTCCTGCCGGGCACGCCGCCCGCGGGTGCTCGCCGGGTCATCGAGCGCGTCGACGAGGCCCTCTCTGGCGAAGGCCTCGAGCGCGGCAAGTCCCTGGCGATCGCCGCGGCGACGTATCCGCACCCGGAGATCGCGCAAGCCAGCACCCTTTATCGCGCCGTCAACGTGAGCCTCGCGCAGGCGCGCAGTCGCAGCGAGAAGCGCGTCGCCATTTTCGAGGGCTTCTAGATTGGCGCGACTCTTCGTCGCGGTGTAGGGTTCCCCACGCCATGGGTCTACCCGTCATCTCATTTGCGGCCAGCGCCGGCGACGACAAACGCCTCGACTGGAACGAGGAAGACTACAACGGCCTTTTCGTCACCAAGGCCCTGAAGCGCAAGCCGTTCAGCGGCCGGTGCAGCGTCCGCATCAGCGGGCAGCCGGTCGGTGTCCGCTCCGGCGAACGCGAGGTCGCGCTTCGGTGGTTCGCGAACGTCGCGCATCGTTATCTCTTCGACTCGAAGATCCAAACACCGGTAGCGCTCATCCCGATCCCCAACGGTGGCGCCATCGACATTCGCGCGAGCTGCGACACCTCGGCTCAGGCCGCCGAGCTCGCGAACAGCCTGGCCAAGGACGCCTATGTCCTCGACGTGCTCCGCTGGCAGAGCCCGATTCCGCAGGGCGACCACCCGGCCAAGCACTACTTCGAGCAGGCGATCGTCCACGACAATCCGCTCACCGCGTCACCGCGCAAGACCACCGTGCTGGTCGACGAGGTGTTCACCGATGGTTCGGTCATTCGCGGAGTCGCGGCCCGTCTCGCCGAGAAGGGCATCAAGGTGGACTTGGTGTTGTGCGCCGCGCATGACGCGGCTACCCGAGCCCGCGAAGTGTTCACCGCGCACAAGCACTCGGTCGACGACGGACTCTGATCGCTACGGCGATCGCGAGCTTCCTCCGGCTCGACACGCTTCGACCAAGCCTCGGTAGATGGCTGCGTGCTCGGGAGCGCTGAGCACCTCAGGGTGCCATTGAACGCCTAGAGCGTACCGGTATTGCGGACCCTCGATGGCCTCGATGACTCCGTCGGTCGCGATGCCGCTCGCGGTCAGCGTTTTCCCAACGGTGTTGATGATCTGATGATGGGTGCTGTTCACGGCGATGGACGCGGCGCCGGTCACCCGGCCGAGCAGCGAGCCAGCCATGACCTTCACGTCGTGGCTGGGCGTGCGCTTGTCATGAGGCTGCACGTGCACCGTGGTGCCGGGCCGCTCGGTGAGATCTTGATGCAAGGTTCCGCCGAGGACGACGTTGAGGAGCTGCATGCCGCCGCAGACGCCGAGCACGGGGAGGTCGCGCTGCAACGCCAGATCGAGCAGGCGATGCTCGAAGGCGCTGCGCTCCTCGAGGAGCTTGCCGAGCCCTAGGCGAGCTTCTTCGCCGTAGTAGCGTGGCGGGATATCGAAGTCGCCACCCGCGATCACGAGACCATCGAGGATCGCGAGATAGGCGTGGGCGCGCTCGGGATCGACGTGGGGGAGCAGGATCGGGTCGCCGCCCGCCTTGGTCACCGCCGCCACGTAGGCCGCAGGCGCCACGAAGCGCGGCGACGGAGCGCCCCGGCGATCGGTCACGGTCTCAAAATCGCAAGTAATTCCAATGCGTGGGGCCATCAGGCCCGAGATGCTGCCTTGACACGTGCTCTTTCCGCAAGCCATACAACCCGCGCCAATGGCCGCCCAGCGCTACAACCGCGTCTTGCTCAAACTCTCGGGTGAGGCTTTGCAGGGTGATCGCGGTTACGGCATCTCGCCGCCGGTCATCGAGTCGATCGCTTCCGAGCTCAAGGAAGTGCACGCCTTGGGAGTGCAGGTCGGCATCGTCATCGGCGGGGGAAATATCTTCCGCGGTGTCGCCGCTAGCGCCCAGGGCATGGATCGCGCTTCGGCCGACTACATGGGCATGCTGGCGACGGTGATCAACGCCCTGGCGCTCCAGGAAGCACTCGAATCGATCGAGGTGCCGACGCGGGTGCAGACCGCCATCGAGATGCAAGCGCTCGCCGAGCCCTACATTCGCCGCCGCGCCGTGCGTCACCTCGAGAAGAATCGCTTCGTCATTTTCGGCGCCGGCACCGGCAATCCGTACTTCACGACCGACACCGCCGCGGCCCTGCGCGCCAACGAGATCAACGCGCAGATCATCATGAAGGCGACCAAGGTCGACGGCATCTACGACAGCGATCCGATGAAGAACCCCGATGCCAAGCGCTTCGAGCGCTTGACCTACCTCGAGTGTCTCCAGAAGAACCTCAAGGTCATGGATTCGACCGCGATTTCGTTGTGCAAGGACAACAACCTCCCCATCATGGTTTTCAACATGCATGAAAAGGGGAACATCCGACGCGCCGTATCGGGTGAGCCGATCGGTACCGTTGTTGGTGAGATTGCCCGCTAAAGCGGACAACCAAAGAGAGCGAACATCATGGGCATGATCGAGGACGTAGTCGGCGATCTGAAAACAAGCATCGACACCGCCATCGCGGCGTTCAAGTCCGAGCTCGGCAAGCTCCGTACCGGACGCGCCAGCGTCAGTGTCCTCGACGGAATCAAAGTCGACTACTACGGCGTTCCCACTCCGTTGAACCAAGTGGCGAACCTCCAGGTGGCCGACGCGCGCCTCATCACCATCAAGCCGTGGGAGCGCAACCTCATCGGCGAGATCGAGAAGGCCATCCGCAACTCGGACATCGGCATCAATCCGCAGAACGACGGTGATCTCATCCGCCTGCCGGTGCCGCCGCTCAACGAGGAGCGCCGCAAGGATCTGGTGAAGCGCGCCAAGAATCAGGGCGAAGAGACCAAGATCGGCATGCGTAATCACCGCCGCGACGCCAATGACATGCTCAAGGAGCTCGAGAAGGGCAAAGATATCTCGGAAGACGAGCTCAAGAAGGGCCTCGAGAAGGTGCAGGGCGAGATCGATCGCGGCACCAAGCAGGTCGACGAGATCTTGGCGGCCAAAGAGAAAGAGATTCTCGAGATCTGACGCTCTCGAGAGTCGAAACATATGAAGCAACCGTTTCCCGAGAAGAGCCGCCGGCCGAAGCACGTGGCCGTCATCATGGACGGGAACGGACGTTGGGCGGCCGACCGCGGTTTGCCGCGCATCGAAGGCCACAAGCGCGGCGCCGACGTCGTGCGCGAGATCACGACCTATGCGCGCGAGCTCGAGATCGACTACCTGACGCTCTACTCGTTCTCCGCCCAGAACTGGCGCCGGCCACCGCTCGAGGTCGCTGGGCTGATGACCCTGCTGCACGACTACTGCAACGCCGAGCTGCCGACGCTGATGAAGAACGACATTCGCTTGTCGGTCATCGGTGACTTGGGGCGCTTTCCGCCGCGCACGCGCACGGCGGTCCAGGCGACCATGGATGCGACGCACCGCAACCGCCACATGACGCTGACCTTGGCCCTCGACTACGGCGGGCGCGAGGAGATCGTCAAAGCGGCGCGCCTCATCGCCGCCGACGTGAAGGCGGGCCGTCTCGAGCCGTCGAGCATCGACGAGGAGCTGGTGAGCAGCCGCCTCGACACCTGCGACATGCCCGATCCGGACCTCGTCATCCGCACCTCCGGGGAGAAGCGCGTCTCGAACTTCCTGTTGTGGCAGCTCGCCTACGCCGAGCTCTGCTTCACCGACGTGCGCTGGCCGGACTTCAGCCGCGCCGACTTCGACAAGGCGCTCATGGAGTACGCCTCACGCGACCGGCGCTTCGGCGCCATCTCCTCGAACGACGCCAAAGCGGAACCGGTCCTCGACGATCGACCATCGCCCCTCCGTGTCCTCCCGGGTGCCAAGGGCTAGCCGACTTTGCTCAAGACGCGTGTCATCGTGGCGGTGATCTTCGCGCCGCTGCTTGCCCTGCTGGTCTGGCTGGGTGGGTACTGGCTGGGTGGCTTGTGCGTGGCCATCGCCATGGTGGGGCTGTGGGAATACCTCCAGCTCACCTTGGGTTCCAAGGAAGCGTACGCTAAAGCGTTCGCTTACGCGCTAGGCATCGCCGTCTGCATCGGTACGTTGGGTTGGCGCTATAGCGTACCACTCGGCACGCTGTGGCCCCTGTCGACCATCGTGCTCTTGCTCTCGGCGCTGCTGCGTCCGGAGCCCATCGATGCCTCGATTCGTCGCACCGCGTTCATGGTCCTGGGGGTCGGCTACTGTTGCGGCCTCATTCCCTACCTGTCGCTATTGCGCGACACGACCGGCGGTCTCGGCTTCGCCTTTGGTGCCTTGTTCTGCACCTGGGCCTCGGACACCGGTGCCTATTTCGCGGGGCGCGCTCTCGGTAAGCACAAGCTCTATCCCAAGATCTCCCCCTCGAAGACCATCGAGGGCTTGGTCGGCGGCCTGCTCTTGTCGGTGCTCGTCGCCGTCCTCGTGCGCCATTTCTTCGCGCTGCCCATCTCCATGGTCGACGCCGTCGTCATCGGCTGCATCGCCGCGCTCCTCGGCACCGCGGGTGATCTATGCGAATCGATGCTGAAGCGCAGCGTCGGCGCCAAGGACAGCTCGACGCTCATTCCGGGGCACGGCGGCGTGCTCGACCGCTTCGACGCGGTGATGTTCGTGGCGCCTGCCATCTACTTGTACTTGGCGGTCTTCGTTTTCTAGCGCTCGCTGCGTGCTTGTCGACTCCGGTCTCGGCTTTCGCCGATGCCTCCGCTATCGCGGGCATTACCGTCTTTCCGGGCAAGCTCTATCCGCCGTTCGCGCCGGAGATCGAGGCCTACGACGTCGACTTGCCGCTCGGCGCGGCGGGGTTCTCGTTGTCCATCGCGCCGAAATCACCCGATGCTCGGGTGCACATCGACGGTGTCGCCGTACGGCTCACCACGGTGCCGCGTGGCACCACGACGCGCGTCGAGGTGACGGACGAGAGTGGCGCCACGACGCTGGTGACCATGCGCTCTCGTCCGCCCAAGCAAACCGCTTACGTCAAGGCGAGCAACCCCGACGTCGGTGACGGGTTCGGAGTGGCGCTCGCCATATCCGCGGACGGGTCTGCTTTGGCGGTCGGTGCGCCGGGCGAGGACGGCAAGTCACTCGGCGCCGGCGGTAAGCAGACCGACAACAAGCGCGTCGATAGCGGGGCGGTCTACGTGTACAGCCGGGCGGGGGAGAGCTGGCGCTTCGACGGCTACGTGAAGTCGCGTCTGCCCGCGCACGGGTTCGGCGCGGCGGTGGCATTGTCGAGCGACGGCAAGCTCCTCGCTGTCGGCGAGCCCGACGAGGACAGCGGCGCGACCGGTAGCGGCGCCGTCGAAATCTTCGAGCGTCAACGCCGAGGCTGGCGGCACGTCACGCTGGTGAAGCCTCGAGAGCCCACGCGCGGCGGCGGCTTCGGCGCCTCGGTAGCCTTGAGCTGGGATACGCTGGTCGTGGGCGCTCCCGGCGAGGACGCCGCCTACCTGGTCTCGCGCAAACGTGCTTGGCGGACCGTCGAGCGTGTCGCTGGCGCGCCGGCCGGCGAGCGCTTCGGCGAAGCCGTGAGCTTGGGCGCCGACGGCACGACGCTCGCGGTCAGCGGCGAGGTCACGACCCGCGTCTACACGCAAACCAAGGCCGGCATGCGCGAGGTCCTGACGCTCCCGGGCCAGCGCGGCGTCGTTTCAGGCAGCGGCCACGTCGTCGCGGCCATCGAGCCTGCCCGCGATTGCGTTCACGTCTATCGCAACGGTGAGCATGGTTGGTTCGCGGCGGCGCAGTTTCCCGGCGCTGGAGAGAGGCTCGCCCTCGACTTCGCCGGCAACGCCTTGGTCATCGGCAACGCCGTCGATCGCTTCAACTACCGCGGCGGCGCCCGCGTCTTTCGCTGGGACGGCAAGGCGTGGCTCCCTGGCGAGCCGCTGATCGCGGCGAACGCGTCGGCGAACGACCTGGGTGGCGTCGCCGTCACCATCGACGCCCGTGGCGAGACCGTGGTGGTCGGGGCGCCCGGCGAAGACGGCGCCGGCGCCGAGCTCTCTGGAGATCCCGGCACGGACTCGATTGAAAGCTCGGGCGCGGCCTACGTCTTTCGTTAGCGTCTTTAGGGCTCGGTGGAGAACGCGAACACCGTCTGCGAGCGCAGGGTGGCCTCGGGGCGCAGCGTCGTCGTCGGGAACGCGGGTCGATTAGGCGAATCGGGGTAGTGCTGGGTCTCCAAGCAAAAGCCGGCGCGTGGCGCGTACTTCACGCGCGATTTCCCGGTGAGCGTACCGTCGAGGAAATTGCCGGCATAAAACTGCACGCCGGGCTCGGTGGTCGTCACCGTGAGCACACGCCCAGTCGCTGGGTCGCGGACGCGCGCGGCGAGGCGCTGGCTCTCGTCACCATCGAGCACGAAGTTGTGGTCATAGCCGTGCCCGATCTCGATTTGTGGATGCGCCGCCGCGATGCGCGCGCCAATGACGGTCGGCTGGCGGAAGTCGAACGGTGTGCCGGTCACGGGGGCGAGCTCCCCGGTGGGGATGACGCCCGCGTCGACCGGTGTGTAGCGGGAGGCGGCGAGAGTCAGAACGTGCTTCTCGATGTTGCCCGAGCCTTCACCGGCGAGGTTGAAATAGGCGTGGTTCGTGAGATTCACGACCGTCGCCTTGGTGGTCGTCGCGCTGTACGTGATGCGCAGGGCGGCACCGTCGAGCGTGTACTCCACGTTAGCGGTCAATGAGCCGGGAAAACCCATATCGCCGTCGGGGCTGACGAGGGTCATCTCGACGCCACCCGGCATCTCGCGCGCCGACCACACCCGCCGGTCGAACCCCGTGGGACCCCCGTGCAAGGCGTTACCGTTGTTGTTCGGCGGCACTTGGAACGTCACGCCGTCGATCGCGAACTTGCCCTTGGCGATGCGATTGCCGTAGCGGCCGACGATGGCGCCGAAGTAGGTGCTGCGGTCGCGCTCGTAGCTCGCGAGATCGGCGTAGCCGAGCACCACGTCCGCCTTTTTGCCTTTGGCGTCCGCGGCGTCGATGCCGACGATGCGCGCGCCGTAGGTCGCCAGGCGCACCGTGAGCCTCGGCGAGGTGAGCGTGTAGAGCTCGACCGGCTTGCCGTCCTGCGTCGTGCCCCAGCTCGCTTTGGTCACGGTCGTTTGCGCGGAAAGGGTCGTCATGACGAACACGGCTCCAATGAGGTGGCTCACGCGGTCACCTCGTGCGCGCCGCGCGAGGGGACGCAGGCGTAAATCTCCGGCATGGTGTAGCCCGCGGCAACGTAACCACGGCTCATGGCCGCGGCGAAAGCATCCGCTTTAGCGGCATCGACGAGCGAGACGGTACAGCCGCCGAAGCCGCCGCCCGTCATGCGGCTCCCGAGCACTCCCGGCGCCTCGCGGGCAAGCTCGACCAGCACGTCGAGCTCGCGGCAGCTCACCTCGTAGTCGTCGCGCAAGCTCGCGTGCGAAGTCCACATCAAGGCGCCTACCATCGCGAGATCTCCGCGGCTGAACGCATCCGCCGCCGCGGTCACGCGCGCGTTTTCGCGCACGACATGCCGACAACGCCGCGAAACCACCGGTGGCAACGCAACCTCGGCCAGCATCTGCTCGCTCGCGTCACGCAGCGCCGCGACGCGAGGGTGGAACTCGCGCAACAGGCGCACGCCTTCTTCGCATTGCGCCCGGCGCTCGTTGTAAGCGCTGCTCGCGAGCTCGTGTTTTACCATCGAGTTCACGACCATGACCTTGATGTCGCCCGGCAGCGGCACGAGCGCATAGGTGAGCGACCGGCAGTCGAGCATCAGCGCCTTACCAGCTTCGCCGCAGCTCGAGATGAACTGATCCATGATGCCGCAACGCATGCCGACGAAGTCGTTCTCCGCCGCTTGGCACGCGCGCGCGAGGGTTACGCGATCGACGGCAACGCCGCTGCTCGCGGCGAGCGCGAGCCCACTCGCCACCTCGAGGGCCGCCGACGAGGACAGCCCCGCTCCCATGGGCACCGAGCCGTGGACGAGCATGTCGCCGCCGCGCACCCGCATGCCGGCTCGTTCGAGCGCGACCGCCACGCCGACGATGTAGTCGCTCCAATGCCGGCGCGGTCGCGGCGCAAGCGCGAGGTCGACCTCGCAGGTCTCGCCGTAGCTCGGTGAATACATGCGCAGGACGCGGTCGTCGCGCGGCGCGATTGCGACGGTCGCGGCGAAGTCGATGGCGACCGGCATGACGAAGCCGTCGTTGTAGTCGGTATGCTCGCCGATGAGATTGACTCGGCCGGGCGCCCTGAAGACTCGCGGCGCGCGCCCAAAGCGGTCGCGAAACTCGGCGTCGATGCGCTGCATGCCCACCCCCAGGGACCAGCTCCGGCTCGAAGGCGCGTTTCCTAGCACGTAAGTGGCTGTTTTGTCGGAATTTCTGATGATTCTCGGGCGTCCAACAGGTGCGCTTGACCTCTCGGACCCGGCGGTCGACATTAAATCTCGAGGCCCCCTTTGACGTACGTCCTCCAAAATCTCCACTGGTTCCTGCTGTTCATCACCGTGCTCGTCTTCGTTCACGAGCTGGGCCATTTCCTGGTGGCCAAGTGGTGCGGCGTCCGCGTTCTCAAGTTCTCGATCGGCATGGGGCCGCGCGTCGTTTCGCTGCGCCGCGGCGGCACCGAATACGCCATCAGCCTCTTGCCCATCGGTGGCTTCGTGAAGATGCTCGGCGACCTTCCGGGCGCCGAGATCGCCCCCGAGGAAGCGCCCTACGCCTTCAACAACAAGAAGGTCTGGCAGCGCGCCGCCATCGTCGCCGCGGGCCCGGTCTTCAACTTCGTGCTCGCGCTCTTCGTGTACTTCGGCATGTTCACGGGCCAGCAGACCTTCGAAGCGACGCGCATCGGCTCGGCGACCGTCGGTGGTCCGGCCTGGAGCGGCGGGCTTCGCCCAGGCGACACCATCCTCGCCGTCGACGGCCAGAAGCCCCGCGACTACTACGAGCTGCGCGAGCTTATCGGCGCCCGCCCGAACGCCACCGTCACCATCGCCTACGAGCGCGACGGCGAACAGCGTGTCGCCAATGTCATGACGCGCGCTCACGACGAAGCCAACGTCTTCCAGGAGCGCGAGGCGCGCGGCCGCATCGAGGTCAACAACCGATTCGTGCAGCCTGTTGTCGCTATCGCGGACAAGGAGAGTCCGGCTGGAGTCGCGGGCGTGCAGAGCGGCGACCGTATCATGAGCGTCGACGGCAAGGAGGTCGGCGCCTGGCACGAGGTGCGCGCCTTGCTGGCGAGCGGCGATGGCCCGGTGCGCTTGGGCATCCGTCGCGGCGAGCAGGTCTTCGACCTGACCGTGACTCCCGGACCCGCGGAGACCACCCTCGGCAACGACTTGCTCTCCGCTGCTGACCGCAAGAGCGGATACACCGGCTTGGTGAGCAAGGAGAGCACGCTGGCCCGCGTCGAGGCCGACACGCCGGCGGCGGCGGCGGATCTGCGCGTCGGTGATCGCGTCATCGCCGTGACCACGCACGACAAGGACGGGCACGCCACCACCAAACCCGTGAACACCCTCACTCTCGACTTGATGATGGCGAGTGACGCGCACGACGCCATCACGCTGACCGTCCAGCGCGGCCGCGCGGTCTCGACCCACGAGGTGAAGTTCGCCGAGCGCGAAGAGAAGGACGACTTCAAGAATGTGCGCCGGGCGCAGGTGTTCGGCGCCGCCGGCGATCCCGCGGCGACGGGCGTTTACACCATGGCGCGCAAGGTCGGGCCGGTCGAAGGCGGGAAGCGCGCCCTCGCCCACGTCGGCGAGGACATGACCTTGATCGTCAAGGGCATCGCCAAGATCGCGAGCGGCCAGCTGCCGATGGACAGCATGGGCGGCCCGATCATGCTCTTCGTCATCGCCGAGAAGAGCGCCAATAGCGGCCTCGCCGAGTTCCTCACCATGCTCGCGGTCATCAGCGTCAACCTCGGCCTCATCAACCTCGTGCCGGTGCCCGTCCTCGATGGCGGACACCTGATGTTCCTCGCCATGGAAGCGATTCGCCGCCGCCCGCCGAGCGTCCGTGTTCGCGAGGTGGCGAACGTCGTTGGTCTGGTCATGTTGCTGATGCTCATGGTGCTGGTGTTCAAGAACGACATCGTGCGCTTCGTATTGGGTTAATCTGACAAACTGGCAGGCCGCGCGGCGTAGCCGGCTTTCGGCGGGGCGCGTAGAGGTTGTGTATGGCTCTGCAACCGGTGTCGGGCGTCGTTGGCGCGCGTGAAGGTTCCGCTCCCGTCCTTTCCCCGGAGGTCGAGCAGCTCGTGCGCTCGATCGGTTTCCCCGAGGAGCTCGGTCCGCCGGAGCAGTTATTCGTCCAGCGCGACCTGACGCACCGCGGGCCCGGCATCACCGCCCATGTCCGCGCCAGCGGATTCGAGCCCGACAGTGAGCTCGGTCGCGCCGTCGCCGATGCGGCGCGCGCCATGAACGGCGAGCGCGGGTCGGTGACTGTCTTCGATCTTGCGCGCCTCCAGGGCCAGCCGACTCAGGTGCAGGCGCGTGCCTGGTCGGCGCTGCGCCGCATGACAGAGGCGCTCGGCACCCAGACCCCGCTCGCCGGCCGCGCGCCCGAAGGCGCGGCGCCGGTCGTGCCCGAGACACCGCGACCCGTTTTGGCCGAGCCGAAATCCGCGCCACGTCGTGCTGGGCGGCAGCTGCCCGATCACAGCCAGCTTCGCGGCGTCTCGGTCGACTTCCGCGAATGGTTCGCCCGCCCCGAGAACCAGCGCCAAGTTTTCTCGATGCTCCTCGAGCGACAGCCGAAGAACCTACGCCAAGGGCTCGACGCCATCGAGGCGCGTTACCCGTCGGCCTCGTCGAACCTGCAGCAGGTGCTCTCGAGCTTGCAGACCGGTCTCGTGCCCTTCGGTTACCAGGGCGAGCAGGAGGGCATTCCGAACGCGCGCATGACCACCGCGCTCGCCTTCGCGCGCGAGCAAGTGCGGCCACACTTCGCCGGCGTCGCCACGCGTACCGCGGCCCAAGAGCAAGCCCGTAAGCTCAACCTTGGGAACCCCGACCTGCTCGCCGCCATCGAAGGCGCGACTCTCGGGTGGCGCATTCCCGTCTGAGCGGTTTGCGCGCGCGGTTCCCTGTGATAGCCGCACGGCCGCATGGCATCGCCCTTCGAAGATCGGCTGCTCGCGCTCGCTGATGCGCTCGGTGGACCGCTGCTCGCCATCGACACCTCCGGCGTCGCGACCCTCTGCCGCGTCGCCTGGGCGCCGGGCGAAGTGATCGAGGAGAGCTTCGCCTCCGAGTCGCAGCAGTCAGAGGCCATCGGGGCGGCGCTTGCGAAGGCGGCGGGCGAGCATCCCGAGGCGGTGAAGCGCTTGAAGGCTATCGTCGTCGGCTTGGGCCCCGGTTCTTTCACCGGCTTGCGCGTCGGGCTCGCGCTCGCCAAGGGCATGGCCTACGCGGGTGGCGTGCCGCTCTACGGCGTATCGAGCCTTGCAACCCTCGCTGCCTCGCAAGAACCCGGAATCGTGGCGTTCACCCTCGAGGCACGTCGGGGCGAGATCTTCACGGCGGTCTACGAGGTAGGCGAGGGCGGAGCACGGGAGCTCGCCGCGGATGCGCTGACGACACCGGAGGGTTTTGCTCCTGTGCGCGCTCGCTTTCCCGCCGCGCGGGTCCTCGATGACGCTCACGTGAAGCCCATGCGCGTGGCTTGGAGTCTGTTGCTTGCCGAGGCCCGCCTGCGCGGAGGCGCCGCCGACGATGTCGCCCAGCTGGTTCCGCGCTACCTGAAGGTCTCCGAAGCCGAGCGCGTGCATTGAGGTGCCGCACTGCCACCCGTAGGTGTTCGTCAGGGCTCGTCGCTGTCTTTGCGCAGGCCGTGCTTGACCATGAGGTCACGCAGGTAGTGGCGGGCGATGCCGGCCACCTGCGCCATGGTCGAGATGTTTCCGTTATAGCGGTTCGATAGATCTTGCAGATAGGCACGGGTGAAGTCGTCGACCAGC
>JBGGMJ010000157.1:0-22225 GCA_041288095.1 Myxococcota bacterium | reverse complement strand
ACGAGAGAGGCGCGGAGCACGTCTGGCGCGGTGAATACGTCGCTGGCTTGCTGGAGCGTTCCGAGCCACGCCGCGTTGTTCAGGTTCGCGTGGACGTAGTTGAGCTGCTTGCGCAGGCCACTGAGTTGCTCGCAAGCCCGGAGGACGTCCGGCCAACAGGACTCATCGGTCGCCTTGGGCGTGCTCGGAGTGGAGCTCCACACCTTCCACCAGGGCGCGGTCTGCTGCGCGCCCACCGGCACCAAGCCGCGCGACGTGCTCTCCGGCAAGGGCTCGAGCTCGGGGATGTCGTCCGCGGGCCGCGGCGAGGCGCCGGGCAGGGGAGCAGAGGAGGCCGCGACGGGTCGAATCAGCTCGGTCGCGATTCCGAGCGTGCTCGTTGAGCTCATCGGCGTTCACCCCTCATGCTCAACGACTATCGGCACCGACGGCCGGGCGTTGTGCGGGAGCGCTACGCTGGCGAAGTGACGCGGCGTCGCGGAGCTAGTGACTCGAAAATTGAGGCGCCGTGCGGATCTTGACCGAGTCGATGCGGCCGTCGAGGGCGTCCTCGATGATGCGCTCGAGCGCTTGCTGGAGCTTGCTCGTATCGAGCGCGCGCGACCTTGCGAGTGGGATTTGCTCGAACGTACCGTTGGCGCGATCGAGTGGGCCGACCCGCGGGCGCAGCTTTTCGGTGTCGAACCAGAAGTACAGGTCGCGAAGCTCGGGTCTGCCGGGCAACGCTGCCTCGAGAGAGAAGCCAACCGGCATGTCCGGGGGCTCTTTGCCCGCCGCCTGCGCCGCGTCGTCGGCCTGTGCCCGCATTCTGCGCCCCAGCGCCGTCGCCTTCTGGGTGCGGAGGATTTCCCAGACCGCTTCGCGGTCCTCGCCAGCCTTCGCCGGGGGGCGCCCGGTGCGTTCCATGCGGTCGATGGCGCCACCGGAGACCGCTGCTCCATAGCCGCCACTGTGCATCCGAGCACCGCTGGTGCGCTCTTGCGCGATGGCCTCGTCGACCGGCAGGAGCCGCAAGCCCAGCCTCTGCATCTCTGCTGCGGAAGGCTGGAACGCGTGGCTCTTATCGATCGGCGAACCCATGGCAAAAACTCTCCCCTAACGGGCTGATAGGTTCTGTTTCGGCTGGCGTGGGCATAATGTTGCGCCTAAAAGCGCCCATCGAGACACCATGAGGAACGTGCAAGTGGTTGATTTGACACAGTTTCCGATCACTCAGCGGTGGCCCGCCAAGCACCCCGAGCGGTTGCAGCTTTACTCGAACCCGACAGCCAACGGCGTCAAGGTCTCCATCGCGCTGGAAGAGGTCGGGCTGACCTACGAGGCCCACCGCATCGAGCTCGGCCGCAACGAGACCTGGACCCCGGAGTTCTTGTCGCTGAACCCCAACGGCAAGATCCCAGCGATCCTCGACCCCGACGGCCCCAATGGCGAGCCCATGGCCATGTTCGAATCCGGGGCCATCTTGCTCTACCTCGCGGAGAAGACGGGAAAGCTCCTGCCCCCTTCCAAGGCCGGGCGCTACGAGACCATCCAGTGGGTCTTCTTCCAGATGGCGAACGTCGGCCCGATGTTCGGACAGTTCGGTCACTTCCACGTCTTCGCCGGCCGCGAGCTCGAGGACAAACGTCCGCTGGAGCGGTATCGTGCCGAATCGAAGCGCTTGCTCGGCGTGCTCGACGGGCGCCTCGCCGGCCGGGAGTGGATGATGGGCGACATGTACACGATAGCGGACGTCGCCTTGGTCGGCTGGGTGCGCAACATGGTTGGGTTCTACAAGGCGCGCGACCTCGTCGACTTCGACGCGCTGCGCTTCGTTCCCGGCTGGCTCGAACGCTGCCTGGCGCGGCCGGCGGTGCAGCGCGGTCTCACGATTCCGGGTATCCAGTGAGCGACGGTGTCCTGGTGTTACGGGCGACGCGCGCCGACGTCCCCAAGGTGCTCGAGCTCGCCAACTGGGCGGCGCTGAACACCGTCGCGAACCTCGCGACCAAGCCCGAAGAGCTCTCGAGCTGGGTGAAAGCGTGGGAGGAGACGCAGCATTTCTACCCTTGGCTCGTCGCCCGGCGCGACGACGCGCTCCTAGGTTTCGCCAAAGCCTCGCCTCACAAGACGCGAGGTGCCTACGCCTGGACCGCCGACGTTTCGGTTTACATCCGCTCGGATGTGCACGGGCAGCGCATCGGAACGCGGCTCTATGGCGCTCTCATTCCGCTTCTGCGGACACAGGGCTTCATGACCCTCATCGCTGGAATCACCTCGCCGAACCCATCGAGCGAGCGCTTACACACGGCCGCTGGTTTCGAGAGGTGCGGCACCTTTCGCCGCGCCGGCTGGAAGAGCGGGCGCTGGCACGACGTCGGTTACTGGGACCTGCAGCTCCAGGACGAGGACACGGCGCCGCGCCCCCTGCGCCCCGTCGATGCGGTGTGGCGCGACCCTAACCTTTGAGCTGGCGCAAGGCTGCTTCGTACACCGGCGAGGGTTGAGCGCCCGACAGCACGTGCTTGCCATCGATGATCACCGTCGGGACGCCGGCGACCTCGAGCTCTGTCCACTGCTGTTCGGTTTGGCGGACGATGTCGCCATAGGCGTCGGACGCGAGCACCGCACGAGCGCCGTGCTCATCGAAGTTGATCTCGCCGGCGATGCTGACGAGGACCGTGTGGTCGGAGATGTCCTTGCCCTCGCTGTGGTACGCCCGCATCATCGCGCGCGCCAAGGCGACGTCGCGGCCCTCGATCGCGGCCCAGTAGATGAGGCGGTGCGCGTCGAAGGTGTTGTAGATGCGGTCACGCTTTTGCCAGTCGAAGGTGAAGCCAACCGCCGCGCCACGCGCCCCGATCATCTCGTGCGTCTTGGCGAGCTCGAGCAGCGAGCGTCCGTACTTCATGCCCAGGTGCTCGGCTACGTCCTCACCTCCCGGCGGCATATCGGGGTTGAGCTCGAACGGCTGCATGTGGAGCTCGACGTCGATGCCGGTACGACGAATGGCTTCCTGGAGCCCCCATAGACCGACGGCGCACCAGGGACAGACGACGTCGGAGACGAAATCGATGCGCATCGCGGAAGGAGCTCCCCGGGGTCTGGAATACCTGACCCGGTGTCACCCGCGCTAGACGACACGTTGCGCTGTCAGCACCCGATATCCAGATAATCCAGCGGAGCGTGTGCCCACACGATCCGAAAGCACCCTTGGTGAGCCGCCGCATGTCACGAGTGCAAGGTCCAACGAGCCCAGCCGATATCCGCGCCGCCGTGCGCACGTTGCTTGGCGCCACTGACAGCCGTCCTCGCATCAGCACCAGCTTGACCGATCTCTTTCAGCGCCAGCCGCGCCGCGGCGCGCGTTTGCAACCGCCGCCGCGCCGTTGCCCGGCGGTGCGCGATCCGATGTCCCCAGAGGCCATTCGCAACCTCATCCGTACGCTGCCGGGCCGCGGTCCGACGCCGGTGAGCAAGACCGACATCGCGGGGGGCGTGCGCCGCTATGGCCATCAGGCGCGCGTCGCCGCGCAACACGTCGAACGCCTCTATCCGCGCATGCGCGGTCTGCTCCGTGGAGTCGACCCGGCACATCTCGCACTCGCGGTCGCCTACAAGGAGTCGACCTTCAGCCCGACCCAGCTCAACACGGGCTCCGGTGCCGTGGGTCTCATGCAGGTCCTGCCGACGACCGGGGACGGCTTGCTCGCGGACCGCCGCCTCTGGCCCGATCTCACCGACGCTCAGTTCCGCGAGCTGTCGCGCGACGTCACCGCGTCGCTCTACCGGCCAGAGGTCGCGCTACGCGTTGGTCTCGCGGTGCTCGCCGAACGCATCGAAGCGCGTCGCGGCAATCTGACGCTCGCGCTCGCCGACTACAACGCCGGCCTCGTCGCGGTGAACAGGGCCGGCGGCGTGCCGCGCATCCAAGAGACCCAGGATTACGTGCGCCTCGTGCCGCAATATCGGCGGCAAGTGGCCGAAGCAGCAGGTCGCATCATCGGCTAGTCTGCTTTGGCGCCGCCACCGCCGGGTTCCGCGAAAAGAAATTGTGCGGCATCAGCTTGAAGCCCGCGCGGTGCACGTTCATCACCGGCCACTCCTCGGGCCGTGGAATATGCGTGACGCCGAAGGTGTACCAGAGGACGACGTCGGTGCTCTCGAGCGGCTCGTCGTCGGCGATGAAGCGGGGCAGGCCACCGCCGCCCTTGGCCTGGTTGGGGTAGTCGCCCGCCGAGCTCTGCTCCTCGTCCTTGTAGCGGGTGAACCAGACGTTGTGCTCGACGAAGCCGGCGCGCTGACGGATCTTCGAGGTCTTATCGAGGTAGGGGACGGCGGACTCGCCGGTCATCAGCATGTAGCCCGTCGGGTGACCGAGGGCGTTTCTCGCGGTGGTGCTCGTCACCTTCCACTTGCGCGCGCTTGCTGGAGCCAAGTCGCGGGCGGCCGCCGACTCACGCTTTAGCGGACTCAAGACGGCGTCGAAGGCGTTGTTGTCCGGGTTCGACGGTGTGCCGGGCTTCGCGGCCCCGACATTGATCTCCATCGGCGTGTTGCTGTCGGCGCCGTCGACGTCGAGATCGAGGCGGAAGTTGAAGAAGTGCTGATGATTGGGCGCAATGACCTGCTTGGCCACGAGGCGCTTGCACTCGGCGGTGCAAGTGTTCTCCTCCATGGAGCTGCCCTGGGCGAGCAACATGCCGGTGAGGTTTGCTTCGACGCTGATGACGCCGTCGAGCGTGAATACCCAATCGATGCCGTAGTCGTAGTTGCCGATGGTCGTCATGGAGCTGACCACGAGCTCGCGGGCGCGTTGAGCCGAGCCCTTGCGCGAGTTCATGTCGACATGGCTCCACAACATGCCGGCGTCGCGCTCGTAGACGGCGACAGCGCGGGGAATGACGAACGGCTTGCCGTTGTCGTCCGCGAAAGCGGCATCGAAGAAACGCGCGCCGTCGGGAGCCTCCGTGCGCGGCTCGAGCGAGTGGGATGTGCGGCCGAGGCCGTATTCGCCGACGTCGAAGGCGTTGCGAAAGGACCAGGCGCGGTTCCCATCGCCATAGGGCACGACCATCTCCGCGAGCGCGCCTTTGTAGAGGATGGCGCGGGGCTTTGCTCCCTCTTCTTGGAAGCTCACGTCGTAGATGACCAGGCCCTTGTGCGGTTGCATGCTGTAGCGGAGCGACCAACCGCGCCACTGGAGGCGCTGACCGTCGACCTTGATGGGTGCGGAAGCTTGCACGGACGAGCGCAGGCTCTTGTCCGACTTCGGCAGCTCGCCCTCCTCTTTCACGAAGGGTACTGCTCCGCTATCCCAGACCTCGATGACCTTGCGTTCGTTGAGGTCGATGGTGACCAACACACCTTCGATGGGGCGCGAATAGAAGTTCACGCCCTTGCCCTGCATGTAGGAGAGCGCGCGCATCAAACGCTTACCGCTCGCTTCCTCGGTGGCCGACAACAAACCGGGAACCCAGCCGTCGACGTAGACGCTGTCGAGATCGGTGATGCCGCGCTTCTTCATCGCCTCCTGCCAGCGTGGGTCGGCGCGGGTGAGCTTGGCGACGTCGGCGTATTCGTCGAGCAGGATGGGCGGTTGCGCGGCCTTGAGCTCTTGGATGCGGGTGACCTTCTTGGCGGCGAGGTCGACGGTCACCTCGCAGAAGCGATTCTTGCCGGCATCATAGACCGAGGCGACTGCTTCGCGCGCCGGTAACGGGCCTCCATTTCGCCAAGCCAAGACCGCGGCCTTGGGCGGCTCCTTGGTGACGATGATGGGGAAGCGGACCACTTCGCCAAACTGCTGATCGGCGCGGATGGCCTTCGTGACCGCGCTGATTTCGGCGCTGGTCAGGTCATCGAAGGGGGAGCTTGCTACGGAAAGGGCAACGGCCAAGGCGAGCATGGAGGCAAGCTAGACCGTCTGGGGGGCGTCGGTATAGACCCGTTTCATGGAAGAACCGCGGATGTTCATTGATGGCGAGTGGGTCAAAGGGAAGAAGACGCTGCCGGTCGTGAATCCGACGACGGGTGCGACCATGGCCAACGTCCCGGCGGCCGGCGCCGACGACATCGATCGGGCCGCCAAGGCCGCGCGCAAAGCTTTCGACGAAGGTCCGTGGAAGACCACGACGGCCCAAGATCGCGGCAAGCTCCTCTTCAAGCTCGCCGACGCCATTCGCCAGAACGCCGACGACCTCGCGAAGACCGACACCCAGAACATGGGTAAGCCGATCGTCGAGGCGGAGTTCGACGTCAACGACGCCGCCAACTGCTTCGAATACTACGGCGGCCTCGCCACCAAGATTCACGGCCAGACGCTGACCGTGCCCGACAACGCGGTGTCGATGGTCATGCGCGAGCCGGTTGGCGCCGTCGGTCAGATCATCCCGTGGAATTACCCCTTGCTCATGTCGGCCTGGAAGCTCGGGCCCGCTCTAGCGGCCGGTTGCACCTCGGTGCTCAAGCCCGCCGAGCAGTCGCCGCTCTCGGCGCTCAAGCTCGCCAAGCTCATCGAGCAGGTCGGCTTTCCCAAGGGAGTCGTCAACATCGTCACCGGCGACGGCCCCGAGGCTGGCGCGGCGATGGTCGTGCATCCGCTCCTCGACAAGATTGCCTTCACTGGCGGCACCGAGGCCGGCAAGCACATCATCAAGGCCAGCGCCGACACCATGAAGCGGCTCACCATGGAGCTCGGCGGCAAGAACCCGAACCTAGTGTTCGCTGACGCGGACTTCGACGCCGCGATCGACGGTGCGCTCTTCGCCGCTTTCGCCAATCAAGGCGAGGTCTGCTCGGCGGGCTCGCGCCTCCTGGTCGAGGAGTCGATCTACGCCAAGTTCGTCAAAGAGCTCGCCGAGCGCGGCAAGCGCGTGAAGATTGGCGACCCCATGAAGCGCGAGACCAAGATGGGGCCGCTCGTCACCAAAGAGCACCGTGAGCGCGTGCTCTCGTACATCGAGATCGGCAAGAAAGAAGCGAAGCTCGTCCTCGGTGGCGGCGTGCCCAAGGACGGCGAGCTCTCGAAGGGCTGGTTCGTCGAGCCGACCATCTTCGTCGATGTCGCCGAGAACGCCCGCGTCATGCGCGAGGAGATCTTCGGACCGGTGCTGGCGGTGGCGCCGTTCAAGAACGAGGCCGACGCGATTCGCATGGCCAACGACACCCCCTACGGTCTCGCGGCCGGCGTTTGGACCCGTGACGTCATGAAGGGCATGCGCGTGATGAAAGAGATCCGCGCCGGGATTCAGTGGCTCAACACCTACCACCCGACCTACAACGAAGCGCCGTGGGGCGGGTACAAGCAGAGCGGCTTCGGCCGTGAGCTGGGGCTGTTCGGCATCGAGGCGTATCTCGAGGTCAAGCAAGTGAACATCAATCTGCGCGAAGAACCGATTGGTTGGTACTAAATGAGCGTCATTCGTCTGGTTACCGAAGTCCCCGGCCCCAAGAGCAAAGCCCTGCAGACCCGTCGCAAGGCCGCGGTCATGAACGGCATCGCCACCGGCATGCCGATGTTCGTCGCCAGCGGTAAGGGCGCCCAGGTCACCGACGTCGACGGCAACACCTTCCTCGACTTCGCGAGCGGCATCGGCGTCTTGGCCGTTGGACATTCACACCCCAAGGTCGCTGCCGCTATCGCGGAGCAGGCGAAAGCCATGACGCACATGGCTTTCCAGGTCGCGGCCTACGAATCGTATGTCGCGGTTTGCGAGCGCGTGGCCAAGTTGTCGCCCATCCCCGGCGACAAGAAGACATTGCTCGTCTCCACGGGCGCCGAGGCGGTCGAGAACGCCGTCAAGATTGCGCGCGTCGCCACCGGCCGCCAGGCCGTTATCGCGTTCAACCACGCTTTCCACGGACGCACTCTGCTCGGCATGACGCTCACCGGCAAAGTGCAGCCCTACAAGGTCGGCGGAGCATTCGCGCCCGAGGTCTATCGGCTGCCGTTTCCCTACGCCTATCGTGGCGAAGGGAACGTCGCGTTCGAAGGTCTGCTCAAGAATATCGTCGCCCCCGAGGCGGTCTCGGCCGTCATCCTCGAGCCGGTCCTTGGCGAAGGTGGCTTCATTCCGGCGCCCGTCGAGTTCCTCAAGAACCTGCGCGCCTTCTGCGACAAGAACGGCATCGTGCTCATCGCCGACGAGATTCAGACGGGCTTCGGCCGCACCGGCGCCATGTTCGCGTCGCAGGTCTTGGGGCTCGAGCCGGATCTCATGACCTTCGCCAAGTCGGTCGCCGGCGGCATGCCGCTCGCTGGAGTGGTCGGCAAGTCCGTTATCGTGGACAAGGCGCTACCGGGCGCCCTCGGCGGAACCTACGCGGGTAACCCGCTGGCCTGCGCCGCCGCGCTCGCCACCATGGACGTGATCGAGAGCGAGAAGTTGGTCGAGCGCGCTTCGGTGCTGGGCAACACGATGCGGGCGCGCTTCGAGCAGTGGGCGTCGAAGTCGCCGCACTTGGGTGACATTCGCGGTCTCGGGGCGATGCTCGCCATCGAGCTCGTGAAGGACAAAGCGACCCGCGAGCCCGCTCCCGAGCTCGCTACTCGCGTCAAGGAGCGATGCCTCGCCAAGGGCCTCATCATCCTCGGCGCCGGTACCTACGCCAATTGCATCCGCATCCTGGTGCCGCTGGTGATCAGCGAAGCCGAGCTCGACGAGGGTCTGACCATTCTCGAGAACGCGCTGCTCGATGGCTGAAGGCCAGGACAACTCGAGCGCCCTCCTCGAGAAGCTCGGTTACAAGCAGGACCTCGATCGAACGCTGTCGTTCTTCGCGAACTTCGGCATCGCGTTCAGCTACATCTCGCCGGTCGTCGGCGTCTATTCGCTGTTCGGCTACGCCTTGAAGCTCGGTGGCCCGGCCTTCATCTGGTCGATCCCCATCGTCGCCTTCGGCCAGTTCATGGTGGCGCTGGTCTTCGCCGAGGTGGCATCGGCGTATCCGCTCGCCGGCGCGCTCTACCAGTGGGGCAAGCTCCTGGTCGGGCCGCGCTATGGCTGGATGGTCGGCTGGATCTACGGCTGGGCGCTGCTCACGACCATCGCCGCCGTCGACTACGCCGGCGCGCCGTACGTCGCGCAGATCTTCGGGCTCGAGCCGACGCCTTCGGTGAAGCTCGCCATCGCGGTCACGTTGCTCGTGGTGCACTCGGTGTTCAATGTCGTCGGCGTCCGCGCTTCGGCCTTCATCACCAACCTGGGTGTCGCTGGTGAGGTGTCCGCAACGGTGGTCATCGCTGGGGTGCTGATCGCGGCGGGGCTGTCGCAGCCGGCGTCGGTGCTGCTCACGACGGCGGGAGCGGGTGAGGGCGGTTCGTACCTGCCGGGGTTCATGGCCGCCATGCTCGGCGCGGTCTGGGTGTTCTACGGTTTCGAGTCCGCTGGTGACGTGGCGGAAGAGGTCGTCGACGCGAGCCGCAAGGTGCCCCGCGCCATGCTCGCCTCGCTCGCCAGCGCCGTCGTCGTCACGGCCTTGCTGGTCGTGACCTTGGTGCTCGCGACGCCTTCATTCGACGCGGTGATGGCCGATCCCAACAAGGCCATCCCGATGATCTTCGAGGCTCGCCTCGGCAAGGTCATGGCCGCGGTGACCCTGGTGCTCATCGTCTTCGCCTATTTCTCGTGCGCCACCGCCATCCAGGCGGCGTGCGCGCGTCTCGTCTTCGCTTACGCCCGCGACAAGAAGATCCCGGCATGGAAGACCCTCTCGATGGTCGCGCCGGCGTCGAAGGCGCCCATCGCCGCGCTCGTCTTCACGGGTATCGTCGCCCTGGTGACGCTCCTGTTCACAGGCCTCGTCGCCGACGCCGAAGCGGTCATCGTCAGCTACGCGGCCGTCGGCATCTACGTGTCCTTCCAGCTAGTGGTGTTGGGCTACATCATGGCGCGCCGGCGGGGCGCCCGTTGCCAAGGACACTTCCAGCTGGGGCGCTGGGCCATGCCGGTGGCGATCGTCGCCCAGGTCTACGGCGTCGCGATGATCGTCAACCTAATTTGGATCCGCGATGGCGGATGGTTCCCGCTCGGCTCGGCGCTCGCCGTGTCCGTCTCCGGCCTCGTCGTCCTCTTCCTACGAGAGAGAGCCTCGAATGTCTGATTGGCACGTCATCACCCGCCGCAGCTTCCTCGCGACGACCGCCGCCGCCGGAGCATCCGTCGCCCTTGCCGGTTGCGACAAGCTCACCGGCCAGCCCAAGGACGTGCTCCCGCCGACTACCCCCGAAACCAAACCGGTGGCGATGACGGTCGATGACAATCCGATCGTCACGCATCCGGAGAACGCGCCCAGCGGCTTCTTCGGCGATGACCCGAACCGCTTCCATCCGCTCTTGTGGAACAAAGCCGCCTCGGTGCAGCAGTACGGCGGCCTGCCTACCGATGTCGCGAGCTTCGAGCGCACCAAGGTGTGCATCGTCGGCGGTGGGTTAGGGGGCCTTTCGGCTGCCTATCTCACGCGCGAGCTCAAGCCGCTGCTCCTCGAGGGCGCGGTCCGCTTAGGCGGAAACGCCAAAGGCCAGATCTGGAAGGGCGTCACCTACGGGATGGGCTCCGCGTACATCACCAACGCCACGCACGGCGACGAGCACATGAAGATGCTCGCCGACTTGGGGCTCACGGGCCGCTTCGACGACCCCACGCACGACCAGATGTACATCGACGGTATCGTCCACAAAGAGTTCTGGTTCGGCGGCACCGACCAGAAGCGCGCCAAGGACTTCGTGGCGGCCTGGAACTACTTCAAACGTGTGCGCGAGAAGCAGTTCCCGGAAGTGCCGTTCGATCCGAAGGGCGATCTGTCGCCCGAGCAATTCGCCAAGCTCGACCAGAAGACGTTCCAGCAAGAGCTACGTGATCAGCTCGGCAAGCAGTTGCACCCGCACGTCGAGGATGTGGTGCGGCAGTATTGCTGGAGCTCGTTCGGCGGCGACTACACCGAGATCTCCGCCGCCGCGGGCCTGAACTTCCTCGCCTCCGACCTGGGCGGCATGTACGCCTTCCCCGGCGGCAACGCGGCCATCAGTCAGGCGTTGGTCACGCGTCTTCGCAAGGACCTCGGGCAAGACGCGATTCGCTCCTCGTTGCGCGTCCTCGACGTGCGCCGCGCCGAAGACGGCGTGCGCGTCACCTACGTCGGCGCCGACGAGAAGCTGCACACCATTTTGGCGGACACCTGCATCGTCTGCACACCCAAGTTCGTCGCCAAGAAGCTCATCGACGACTTGCCGCAAGAGCAGCTCGACGCCATCAACAAGCTCAAGTACCGCGCCTATATCGTCGGTCACGTCCTCATCGAACAAGCGCGCGAGCCCGACTTCCACGACCTCTACTGCATCGCCGGCAAGGCTCCGGAAGGCTCACTCAAGGACGAAGTCGTGAAGCGCCCGTTCACCGATTGCGTGCTCGCCACCTTTGCGAGCAACGGCCACCCGGAGCGCACCGTCCTCAACCTGTTCCGCGGCATGCCCTACGATGAGTCACGCATGGAGCTCTACCAGCCGGGGAGCTACGAGAAGCACAAGCAAATGCTCGAGCCCTTCATCCCCAAGGTCGTGAAGGCATTGGGGATGGATCCGTCCAAGGTCGTCGATGTGCGCGCCTCCGGGTGGGGCCACCCCATGGTCATGCCGACGCCGGGCCTCATCTCGGGGGGCGTGACCGCCAAAGCGTCGGCGCCCCACCACGGTCGCATCTTCTTCGCGCAGCAGGACAACCACGCGTTGAGCGGGTTCGAGATTGCATTCGCGGCGGCCTTCGAGGCGGCGGCCAACGTGCGCAAGGTGCTCGCGGCCTAGCGCTTGGTTAGCACGAGGCAACGGGTCACGCCGTCGCCGACGAAGCGCACGTCGAAGCGCGAGCGAATCAAGCTCAACAGGTCGACTCCTCCGCTCTCGGTGTTGGTTCGGATCGCGCCGGCCGTCGACTCTTCCCATTGCGCCTCGATACCCTCGATGGCGTCGAGCACGACGTGCCCACCCGGCTTGAGGAGCTCGTGGTAGTGCTGGAGAACCGCCAGCGCCAAGAGCGGTGAGCGCGTCTGGGCGACGTCTTTGAGGCGGTCATTCCTCAGCGCGAACCAGGTGCGGCCTTTGCGATCCCAGATGATGTCGATGCTGTTCGCCGCTAACGGCAGCTTGTGGGCGTCCCAGCGTACGTGCAGAAAGCCGGGGCCGAAGCTCGGGCCAGGGAGGGTGCGCCGCGGAACCTCGGCGATGTCGCCAACGATGAACTGGCGTCCGCCTTTGCGGTCAGGTGTGACTTCGGCGTCACGCTCGAAGAATGCGGCCTCATGCGTGCCGGCGTTGGCGGCGGCGCTAACGAAGCGCAGTGGTCCGTCGGCGGAGGGCACGAAGCCTGCTGTGCGCAGGACGTCGTAGGTGGCGCGTGCTTGCTCGGGGCCGTAATAACTGTCGGCGTGCGCCTTCCAGCGAACCCCGCGAGCTTTCGAATAGTTCTCGCGACACAGGGCCGTAATCGTCTTGCCGTCGCTGTAGGTCTCGGCGAATCGGGCGATGGCGCTACCGACCCACGCGAGCTCCGCGTTCGCGGGGTTCGCCGCCAGCCCGTGAATCTCACGTTGCAGGCGGCCCACGGTAACGAGCTCGTCGTAGGACGGCTTCTCGGCGGGCCGTAGTCGGCTCAGCGTCTCGAGGACATGCAGGAGCGGGCCTTTCGAATCGGGCGACGGCTGGGCAGCGAAGACTTGGGCGAGCTCGAGTGCCTTCAGGAAAACCCAGTCGCGGGGCTCATCACCGCCGACGCGTAACACCGCGTCCGGTCTCGTGATTGGCGAGGCGGTCGGGAGCACGAGCGGGGGCACATCAGCGATGTGCGCGGTTACCGTCGGACCAAACAATGCCCATGCTCTCATCTCGAGGTTCGTTATCGGCCCGCCTGCGCGAAAGTTGCCGCCGTTACGTTGACTTGCCGACAGTGCGTAGGCCGCTGACGACGAGAGCGGCCGCGGCGGCGAAGCGTTTCGCGTCGCCGTAAGGTCGAGCCACCAGCATCGCGCCCTCGAGCGACGATAGGAGCATGCGAGCGACGTCGATGGGTGAGCCGTTGATGGTGATGGTCTTGGCCTGCCGGCCCTCCTCGATGACCTTCGCGAGCCAGTGTTCGTTACGGTCGAAGAAGCGTCGAATTTCGGCTTGCATGGGGGCGGGCAGCGAGCCGTACTCCGCGGCAAGCACGGCACACAGGCATAGTCTGTTATCGCGGAGCACGGTCTCGTAGAGCTTGGCGTAGCGCGTGAGCTTCGTCGCGGCATCGACGCGAGCGCGGCCGATAGCATCGAGTGCCGCCGCGAAGCTTTCACTGTAGCGCGCGATCATTGCTCGACCGAGCTCCGCCTTGGTTGCGAAGTGGTGGTGGACGCTCGCCTTGCGGATGGCTAGCTCGCTCGCGATATCGGCGTAGCTGAACCAGTTGAAGCCCATGGTCTGGACCAAGCGCTCCGCGGCATCGAGCACGCGGTCACGGGTGTCGCTCACGGCAACAGGGCGGCGTTGGACGGCCTTCACTATCCGGAAACCTATCACGACGCTTGCCGTACTACCTACTAGTAGATAGGTAGTGTCCGCTGTTCAAACGTAGTTCCACTATTGGAGCGCCCAATGTCTTTGGATGAAGCGAAGTTGAACGCATTTCTCGGGAAAGCAGTTGGTGATCTCGGTGCGGCGGTCAGCGCCGTGCTCGTGTCGATCGGTGACGAGCTCGGCTTTTACAAGGCCCTCGCCAAGGGACCACTCACGTCGGCGGAGCTGGCCAAGCGCACCGAGACCAGCGAGCGCTACGTCCGTGAATGGCTCGGCAATCAGGCGGCGGGCGGCTACGTCGACTACGATGCCAAAGCCAACAGCTACCACTTGAACCCCGAGCAAGCGGCCTGCCTCGCCGATCCCAATGGGCCGGTCGATCTCCCCGGGGCGTACCTCATCGTGCGCGACCTCTTCCATGTGCGCGACCGCGCTCTCGAGAATTTTCGCACGGGGAAGGGCATGGAGTGGGGTGAGCACCACGCGTGTCTGTTTCACGGCACCGAGCGCTTTTTCCGCGCCGGCTACAACGCGAACCTCCTGGCATCATGGCTCCCCGCGCTCGAGGGCGTCGTCGACAAGCTGAAGGCCGGTGGCAAAGCGGCCGACGTCGGCTGCGGTCACGGCGCCAGCACCATCCTCATGGCCAAGGCCTTTCCGCGCGCCCACTTCGTCGGCATCGACTACCACGCTGAATCCATCGCCACCGCGCGGGCCCGCGCCGCCGAGGCCGGAGTCACCAACGCCACCTTCGAGGTCGCCGACGCGGTGAGCTTCACCAGCAAGGACTACGACCTCATCGCCTTCTTCGACTCGCTCCACGACATGGCGGATCCCGCCGGTGCCGCCAAGCACGCTCGCGCCGCGTTGAAGGCCGGTGGGACCTGCATGGTCGTGGAACCGTTCGCTGGTGACGACGTCGCCGCGAACTTGAACCCGGTCGGCCGGGTCTACTACGGAGCGTCCTCGATGATCTGCGTGCCGGTGTCGCTCGCCAAGAAGGGCCCGGCTCTCGGGGCTCAGGCCGGCGAAGCTCGCCTGCGTGACATCATGGTCGAGCAAGGTGGCTTTGCGCGCATGCGCCGCGCCGCCGAGACCCCGTTCAACATCATTCTCGAAGCGCGTTCGTAATCGCGGACGATGAGGGGGCGAGCCTCGGCCGCCCCCTCGTCGTTCACTAGAGCGACTTACCGACGGTACCGAGCTCGAGGAACGCGTGGTCCTGCATGACCACGAACGGGCGGTCGTCGAACTTCAGGTTGCCCTGGCCGTCGTGCTGCACGATTTGCAGCGAGCCCATGCCGTAACCCATCGGGCCGCGGCTATAGTAATGCGCTTGCAGCTTGTAGGGCGCCGCCTTGGTCTTGCCGCGGATGGTGAAGCACTCCGGGCCGTAGCCGGTGGTAACGTCCTCGTAGAGCTCGCCACCCGAGGGCAGCTCCTGTGAGCTGTAGAAGGCGTGGCCCCCTTGGTTGTCGAAGATGTGGAAGTCGACGTCGTTGGCGTCCGTCTCCCACGAGAGCACGAACCGCAATGACGGAGCGGTCTCGCGGCGCCCGCCGGCCTTGGCGAGGCGCTTGTAGATCTCTTCCTTGCGGTCGGACGCGACCTTGATCCACGCCTGGGCGGCGATGCCGAGGTCTTCGGCGAGGATCTGGTCGACGCCCGAGAAACGGCCTTCCGGATAGCGCTGCGCGTGACCCTTCTCGAGGACCTCGAAGGCCTTCTCGGGCTGGCCGAGCTTGAGCAGGGTGTAGGCGAGTAGGCGGTGGCTCTGCGGGTGGTCGGGGCGCTGCTCGACCGCTTTGGCGTACGAGTCGGCGGCGAGCTTCAAGGCACCTTCGTTCTTGAGGCGCTCGAGACGCTCACCCGCGAAGCGGCGCAGGTCAGCGCGTGCCGGGAACAAGTCGATGAGCGAGCCGTAAGCGCGGCCGGCCTCGTCGCCCTGGCTGTTCGCCTCGAGCGCTTCGCCGAGCGCCACCAACGCCATGACGTCGCCCGGATTCGATTGCCACCAAGCGTCGGCTTGGGTCAGCGCCTCTTCCTTCTCCTTGTGGCGAATCGAATTCATGATGGTGCGGAACTGACCCGTGTAGGGGTTCACGCGCTCTTCCTTCTGCTCGACGGGGCGCGGGGCGGCGCGCTCCGCGGCGACGTCTTGACGGGGCGCTTGGACCGGCTCGGCCGCCGGGGCCGCACTCGAAGGCGCGGCGCGCGATGCGGCCGGCGGTGGGGCGGCAGGGGCCTGGCGTGCGAGCTCACGCATCGGGTCGCCGCCGCGACGCGGGCTTGGAGCGGCTTCCATCTTCTTGTCGGCTTCGGCACCGACATCGTCGCGCGCCACGCTGGACTTCGCCGCTGGAGCGGAGTCGCCCTTCGCCTCGTCGTCCATGTCGGCGACGCGGCCTCGGTGCGACGACGCGCTGCCGGCGCCATCCTTGTTCCTCGATTCGCCGGGCGCGTCCGCCGTGGGGCGGGTGTTGGTGTCGGGAAGCTTCGGTTTTTCCACTGGCTTCGGCGTGTTCTTCACGACCACGGCGCTGTTGCGGCTCTTCACCACGACGCCGCCGTTCTCGACGGCGAGGATGCCGGCCAGCGCCTTGCGATCGATGTTGAAGCGCGCGTAGTCCCGCTCGGTCTCGAGCACGAGCAGCGCCGTCAGCGGACAGAGCACGCGATGCGTCGTCGAGAGCTTGAGCACCTGCTCGTTGAGCGCGGCGCGCATGTCTTTGTCCGTGGTGCGCTCCTTCTGGTCGAGGAGCTTCTTGATGCGAGCACCGACCCAGGCGCGCTCGAGCAGCGGCTTCTGGGCGTTGCGCATCGTGCCCGCGGCGACGGGCTTGCCGTCGATGCTCATCGCGAAGGGCTTGTTCTCGCCGAGGTCGGCGTAGACCAGGACCTGCTCACCAGGTTGGACGTTGTCGAGGGTCTCGGGCCACACCCAATCCGCGCCTGGGATGTCGACTTTGATGCCCGAGCGCGTCTTGTGGTTGAGCTTGGTGGCGATGGTCGTGGTGGGCAGCGCGCCGTCGACCACGAGGCCGCCGCCGAAGGTGATGCGTTGCAAAGCGTCGCGGTCGCGGATGCCGCCGACAGCGATGGCATCGAAACGCTGGGCGCCGGTGGCTTTCGCCGCGTCCGCCAAAGCGTCCAGACCCGCGGTGACCACGCCGTCGGAGATGAGCAGGCCGCGCCGGTACTTCTTGTCGTGCTTGGCGACCTCGGCGAGCGCCTGCTCGAGGTTCGAAGCACCCAGCGAGCGGCGCTCCTCGAGCTTCTTCCAATCGATGCCCGAAGCCTTGCCTTCGTCGATCAGCATCGTCGTTTGATCGAACGCCCATACCGCGACCGGCGCGCTGCCGAGCCGCCGCATCAAGTCCTTGGCGAGCGCCAGGTCGGCGGCCTTCCCCAGCGTTCGTGATGCGCTGGTGTCGATGAGCAAGAAGAGACTGTCGGTCGCGTCTTTTTCGACCTCGGTCATCGGCGTCACGCGCGCGACCAACAAGTTGTCGCGGCGGAGCGCGACGCCGCTGCCGCGATTGCCCTCGACCTCGAAATCCTTCTCTGGGGTGAACGACTTCTCGTGGAGCTCCCGCACCTTGTCGCCTTCGTTGACGCGGATGTCGACGGCGCCGACTTGCGGCAGGCCGGCGAGCGCGATGCGGTACGGCTGATCGACGAGCTCCTCGGAGTAGGAGATGATCACTTCCTTCTGACCGCGGGGCGGAATCGGGAAGATACGCGCCGAGAATTCGTTGCCGGCTTGCTGCTCGAGCAGCGCTGGATCCTGGCGGCGGTGGAGGAAGTCCTCGTAGGCGCGCCGCGCCGCCTGACGCTCGACGACCTCGCCCTCTTGCCACTGCCCGTTGGTGAGCATCGCGAAGCGGCTGATGCTGGCGCGCTCGGGAAGGGTCACGCGGAAGTGGCCCTCGATTTGCTGGTTGCGCGGGTTGTCGAACACCAGGTGCAGCTCGGTGAAAGCGAGCGGCGCGTCGATGACCGCGTTGGCGCGTACGCTGACGATGTTGAGACCGGTGCCATCCGAGGCGGTGAGCCCGATCGGCGCGCCACTCGCGATCTTCACCGGCTGTTCGGAGCTCGGCGTATCCTCGAACGTCCACACGGCCGCGACCGTGTTGCCGGCGGCGACGGCCGTGGCATCGCTGGGCGGCTGCCCATTGGCCCGCTCTTCGATGGGGGTCGCTGTGTGTTTCTGGCAGGCGAGCAGGAGAGGGAGGAGCAGGAGAGGTCGCATGACACGATAGACGGACGAAGGGGGCATTCTGGGAACTTCGCGCGCCTTTGGGTGCCGCTCAAGCGTTCTTGCGTACCGCCGAGGGCTTGAGGGTCAGCGCTCGCTGCATCTCCGGGGTGTCGAAGATGCCCGGATCCTCGAGATAATCGAGCAACATCGGGGTGCTGTCGTCGCCCCAGAAAAGCAGGTCGCCGATCGTGGTCGTCGGCACGCCGAAGACGCCCTTGGCGATGGCGGCGTCGGTGTTGGCGCGTAGCTCTTGTTTCACCGCGGGCTCGGTAATCCGCGCAAGCGGATCGTCGATGCCCAAGCGCTTGCCGAGCGCGATGATGACGTCGTCCGCTAAAGCGACCCCGTCGCCGAAGACGGCGTCGTAGACCGCGTCGACCGCCTGCTCGGTCGCGCCAGCGGCGATGATGAGCCGCAAGCCGTTGATCGGATTGAAGGGGTGGGCCGGGGGAAAACGTAGCGGTACGCCGAGTCGCGCGGCGCGCCACAAACACGTCCGGTACGTGAAGCGCTTCTTCGACTCGATCTCCGCCGGACCCTTGTGGCCATGGTGCTCGAGAATCGCGGCGAAGAGCACCGGCACTGGCCGCAATCGCAGACGGTTCGCGAAGCGCTCGCGCTGCTTCCACTGCAGATACGCGTACGGCGAGATGATGTCGAAATACCAGGCGTGCTCTTGCATGCGGCAACTATGGAGCAAGAGCACGCCTGGCGTGAATGCCTAGCCCGCTGGTGGTGGCGGGGGCGGCGGTGGTGGAGGAGGCGGGGGCGGCGGCTCCGGATCATCCGGTGGTGGCGGTGGCGGCGGTTCCGGATCGTCCGGGGGCGGCGGCGGGGCCGGTGGGCACGTATAAGCCTGGCACGCACCCCATCCACCCCAGTCACAGCTCGATGTGCAGCTCCGCGATTGCGTACCGCAGCCGCCGCCTCCAGGATCGCACCCAGAGGTCTGGACATCACCCGGCGAGCAGGCGGGGCAGCTCCCCGAAACGGTGACGCTCTCACCACAGCCGTTGCCGAAGCAGGTGTGTGTGTACGTTCGCGAGTAGCCGCAGCTATTCGGGCCGCACGACACTTGTTCGCTCGTGACCTGATTCGGTGTGCAGAAGTTCGGCGCTACGACGCCGCCGCATTCGTTGGAGATCGTCTGGTGGCGCTCGACGCCCTGGACGACCTCTTGGTCGTCGCACGACTCGACATCGGTCTCGCCGACGCAGGTGACGCGATCGACGCGCTTGCCGCATTCGGCATGCCCGGCGATGCACAAGGTAGTTTGGTTTTCGACCGTGCCGGGCGTGCAGCCGTCACAGGTCCCGACGTCCCACGAACACTGATCATTGCAGCTGACGGTGGCCGTCCAGCCGTAGCGGCAATCGTTCTCGAAGCACGGCACCTTGTAGCGGTCGCCAGGCTCGCAGGCGCCTTGGTCCTGGCAGCTGTCCCAATTGTAGAAGCATCCGTCACAGCGGACTTCGCGCCGGCCGCAATTGCCGCAGGGCTCGATGTACGAATAGTCGCGGTCGCAGGTCGGGTTGTACGTCTTGCATGCGTCGATCTGCACCCACTCGCAATTGCTGCTGCAACGGTACCTCGCCCCCATGCAGGTCGCGCCGCAGCCTGGGGTTCCGGTGCCGGCGCAGAGGTCGCAGCGCTGGATCCGTTCTTCGCCGGGCTTGCAAGCGGCGTCGACGCCGCATCCCGCCTCGTCGAGATCCTTACAGCCGTTACACACGCCGGCGATCCATCGGCCGCTATCATTGCAGGCATCGGCGGTGTCTTCGCCGCAGCCGCAACCTCGGTCGTTGACCTCACCTGGTGTGCACTCGAAGCAAACCATTTCGCCGGCGGTGCACGTCCAGACGCCGACCGCGCCGGACGCTCCGGTGCACGGCTCTCCGCCCAAGTCTTCGTCCGCGGTGCCGTCCAAGTCATTGTCGAGGCCATCGCAGACCTCGGCACTAGGACCGTCGTTGGGTTTTTCGTTTCCGGGGCTAACCTGACCGGTGCCGTCGCCTTCCCACCACGCCGTCCCGTCGCCGCCCGCAAGCAACTGTACGTCAGCGATTTCGGCCTGTCCGCTACAGCCGACAACGCTCACGAATAGACACACGACCAAGCCGCCGAAGCGTAACGGCAGCAGGGCTTGGTGGCTCATGCGCGGAGATGGCCTGCAATCCCTGTACCACTCAGGACCACATCGACTCACCCCTGCTACGATGGCAGAATCATTGGAGCAGCAACGCCGGCAGGGTGTGCGCTGCTGGGGGCTCGGGTCCGCAGTTGTAGGCCCCGCACCCCTCAACGACCACCCAACTTGGAGAGTATCTGGGCTCGCGACGATTCACCCGCACCGCACCGCGCTGTCCCCAATGCGATCGCCTGGCCGTCGTCTGCGTTTGCCATGACGCGCCGGTGATGCGCTTGCGGACGAGGCTTTGCGTCGTTGTCCACTATCGCGAAGCCGGCAAGACGACGAACACAGGCACCGTCGCGGCACGCCTCGTCGAGGGCAGCAGCGTCATCGTCCACAGCCAGGCCTATCAGCCGGCCCCCGAGCCCGACTTTTCCGGTCGACGACCCCTGGTCTTGTTTCCGAGCGAGCAGGCGGAGGTGCTCACCGCCGAGCACGGTCGCGACCTGCCGGTGACACTGGTCGTCCCCGACGGCAGCTGGTCGCAAGCGCGGCGCATGCATCGCCGCGTCAGCTGGATGAGCAAGCTCGCGCACGTGACCTTACCGCCAAGTGAGCGACGAACCGCCTATCTGCTGCGGCGCTCAGACCGCGAAGGCGGTCTCGCGACCATGGAGGCGATCGCGCGGGCTCTGGGCATCCTCGAGGGAGAAGCCGTCGAAAACGAGCTCGAACGAGTGTTTGGCTTGCTCGTGACCCGCACCCTCGCCGCACGTGGGACGCCTTTGGCGAGTGGGTAGTCGACACCCTACGCGCGCGACACGCCCGGCGCCAAACATCCATGGGCGCTTCCGCCAAGAGGACGGCACCGCCGGCCGAGGCCCTGTCTGACTCCGCGCCCGCCGCGCAGCTTGTCCCTGATAGCGGACCATCGCTGGAACGTTTGAAGGTCCTCGTGGTCGACGACGACCGCGACGCTCGCGACATCCTGCGCTACATGCTCGAGGAGCATGGGGCTCAGGTCGTCACGGCCGAAAACGCCGGCGCGGCCCTCATCGCCTTGCGCGTCGAGCGGCCCGACTTGCTCCTCTCCGACATCGGCATGCCCGGCGTCGACGGTTACGAGCTGATGCGGCGGATACGCCAGCTCGGGCCCGACGAAGGCGGCCGAGTTCCGGCGGCGGCGATCAGCGCCTTTGCCCGCTCGGAGGATCGCCGGCGCGCCCTCATGGCGGGTTACCAGATGCACCTCTCGAAGCCCGTCGAGCCGGCCGAGCTACGCGCCGTGTGCGCGAGCCTCGCCGACCGTTCCTAAGGCGCCGGGGAGCCTATTCCCGCGTGGCGAAGGCCTGCGACCAGGTTGGATAGAAGTTGGTGTCGGCCGGCCCGAGCGGACAGCTCTTGGTCGACAACGCCTGAAAGCCGACGTCTTCCATGAAGTGGAGCGTGGTTTTTACGGCGCGACGGCCCAGCAAGTACGGCATGCGCACTTGGCCGCGCGCGACGTCGAAGATCTCGATGCCCGCGGTGACGCCGCTCGCCACGCACAACATGACGAAGGCGCCGAAGTGGCGGTAGCGGTCGCGGGTCTCGGCTGTCCCGTCGATGTTGCGAATGCGCTCGACCAGTGCCTTGCCCGCCCTGGTGTCACCGCCGAGCGCTGCTTGCGCCTTCCATGCGTAGGGTTGAATCTCCGCCGCGGCGGGTGAGCGCTCGCGCGTCGTCAGTATCTTGAGAGGACGCGCCCTGAGCAGTTGCTCCCCGAGATCGGTGTGCACCTTGTCGGCTTCGGTCGAGCGGATCAGCTTGTCCGCTGTCGCGAACAGCTTGCGGTTGGCGGCGACTAGCTCGTGGAGCGACGAGCCTTGGGCCACGTAGCTCTTCAGGTCGTCGATGGCGGCGTGACCTTCGGCGCCCATCGGGTGGCCGCGGCGCAAGGCGCCGACGATGCGCGAGTGCACGGTGAGGTTGACCGTGAGGATCTGTTCCTCTTGGCCGACGACCGTGACGACGCGCTGGGAGGTGAAGCCCTGAATCGTCTGCAGAGCGCGAATCGCCTGCTTGTCTGAGACCGCGGAGCACATCGCTGGACCACACCTCGCACGTTGCGCTGATGATCCCTATTGATGACGCAGCGCGCCTGGCTGACTTTTCGCGCCTGTCAGATTGTCAGCGCGGCGGGCCGGAGCCGCGCTCGAGGTGAATTAGGCCAAGCATTACCAGGAAAAGCGCTGTCATGACGGTCACGGCGACGGCAGTCATGGTCCAGCCCCTGCGATAGGCGAGGAGGAAGCGCTGCCAGCTCGCG
>JBGGMJ010000156.1:0-19056 GCA_041288095.1 Myxococcota bacterium | reverse complement strand
TCTGCGAGCGGCAGGAACTCGGTGATCTCGATGGTCTGCGTCGATTGCGCTTCGATGGCGTCGAGCTCTTCCGACGTGAAGGTGACGTACTTGTTCTTGGCGAACTCGTAGCCGCGGACGAGGTCGTCGTAGGGCACGATCTCTTCGTCGGTCGGGCAGTAGTACTGCTGCTTGATACGCGTGCCGCACTTCGCGTGGATGAGGTTGAAATGGACGCCGGCGGAGCTCGATGCGGTCGAGAAGAGCTTGACGGGGATCGACACGAGGCCGAACGAAATGGTGGCCGTGGCCATGGAACGTGGAGCCATGACCCTAAGTGTGTGGTCTTCGCGGGAAAGGTGCAAAAAAGCTGTGCGTCAGCTGGCGGCGCGGGTCGACTTCGAGCGGCTACGCTTTTTGGTGACGACGACGGCGCCGTCGCGCAGGGTCACGTTGGCGAGGTCGCCGGATTGCAGGTCGGTCGACAAGACGCGCTCGGCGATGGGCGCTTCGACATAACGTTGAATGGTGTGGCGCATGCCGCGGGCGCCGGTCTCGGGGGCAAAACCGCCGTGGTCGAGCAAGAAGTCGAGCACCGCGTCTTCCCACTGCAAGGAGACGGCCCGCTCGGCGAACAGCGCCGCGGCGGACTCGGCGAGCTGGAGCTTCGCGACCTCGCGAACTTGTGCACGCGATAGCGGATCAAAGACCATGCGCTCATCGAGGCGGCCCCAAAGCTCGGGTGCCATCTCGTGGCGGGCCGCTTCGAGCACGAGCTCGCGGTTGCCGGTCGTGGCGTCGCTGTCGCTCGAGCTAAAGCCGATGCTCTTGCCGGAACGGCCCACGGCGCCGGCTCCGAGATTCGAGGTCAGCACCACCAGGGTGTTGACGAACGAGACGCGCCGGCCACGCGAGTCGGTGAGGTGGCCCTCGTCGAGGATCTGCAACAAGACGTTGAGCACGTCGCGGTGCGCCTTCTCGATTTCGTCGAACAAGACGATCTGGAAAGGTCGGCGGCGGAGCTTCTCGGTGAGCCAGCCACCCTCTTCGTAGCCCACGTAGCCCGGCTGCGCGCCGATGAGCCGCGCCACCGAGTGCTGCTCGGAGAACTCGCTCATATCGACGCGGACGATGGCGTCGCGGCGGCCGAAGAGGAACTCGGCGAGGATCTTCACGAGCTCGGTCTTGCCGACGCCCGTTGGACCCAAGAACAAGAAGCTCGAGATCGGACGCTTGCCGTTGAAGCCGGCGAAGCCGCGGCGGATGGCGCGTGCGACGGTCTCGACGACATGCGGGTGGCCGATGAGCTTCTGGCTCATCAGCTCTTCGGCGCGGGCGAAACGATCGGCATCGGCGTCGGCGAGCCGCTCGAGCGGAACACCAGACCACTCATGCACGACACGCGCGATGTCGATACGCTCGACACGACGAGAACCGCGGCGGCGGCAACGTGAGCCGGCAAGGTCGACGACGGCGAACGCCTTGTCGGGCAGGTGGCGCTCGTTGATGAAGCGATGCGAGAGCTGGACCGCGGAGTGGACCGCGTCGATGCTGTAGGCGACCTGGTGGTGATCAGCGTAGGCGCCAATGGCACCCTCGAGGATCAAGATGGCTTCGTCGGGGGTCGGCTCGGCGACGGTGATCGGCGTGAAGCGCCGCTCGAGCGCCGCGTCCTTCTCGACGTACTTCTTGAACTCGTCGTGGGTCGTGGCGCCGATGCAGGGGAACTCACCGCGCGCGAGAGCAGCCTTGAGCTCGTTCGCGGCGTCTTGGGCGCCTTCGCCCGACGAGCCCGCGCCGATCAGGGTGTGCAGCTCGTCGATGAACACCACGATTCGCTGGTTGGCGCGAGCCACCTCGTCCTTGATGGCGCCTAGACGTTCGCTGAAGGCGCCGCGCAACGACGTGCCCGCGACCATGGCGCCGGTGTCCAATGCGACGATGTAACGATCACGGAAGTGAGCCACATCGTCGTCACCGCGAGCGACCTTGACCGCCAGGCCCTCGACGATAGCGGTCTTGCCGACGCCCGGCGGGCCCACGAGGATCGGATTGTTCGCCCGGCGTTTGCCGAGGATGTCGATCAACGCTTCGAGCTCGCGCTCGCGGCCAATGGCGATGTCGAGGCGGCCGCTCTTGGCTTGCTCGGTCAGATCGATGCCGCACGCGGCCAACGTCGGCGCGAGCTCTTCGAGCTTCGGCCGCGGCGCGGCCTGTTTCTCGGGCTCGACGGTCGTGGTGACCGTGGCGGTGGCCGGCTTGGCGCCCGGCGCCGACGACACGTGTCTGCCATAGCGGGTTGGCGGCGGCGGTGGCAGTGGTGGCGGTGGCTTTCTCGGGACGGCCGGCTTCACGGGCTCGGGTTTGGCCTCGAGCACGGGGGGCGATTCGTCGTCTCCACGGTCATCGCGCTCGAGCACCTGCGACGGCGCCGTACGCGTCATCGGACCACGCGGTTGAACGTAGGTGGTCTCGCTTGGCGGCGGCAACGTGCGGAAGCGGCGGGGGAGGCTTCCGGTCACGTAACTGACCGCGACGTTGCGCAGCGCCGTGAGCGAGCTGCCGCACTTGTCGAGCAGCACGTAGGCAAACGCGTCCCGTAGCCGGGTGATGGCGATCAAGATGTGGAGGCAATCGACGTCGTCGGCGCCAACGCTCTTGGCGATGTCGCGGGCTCGGTCGCGCAGGCGCTGAACGGTGCGTTTGGGCTCGTCTTCGAGCACGCGGATTTGCGCGATGATCCGCTCTTCGTCGACCCCGCGCTCGGCCAGCAAAGTTTGCGCCCGGTTCGGGAAGCAAAAGAACGCCAAGAGGAGATGCGCCGAGGAGAGCGGCTGCCCGGCTTTGTCGGCGATGTCCTCAGCCTCGAGGAACGCGCGAACGGCCTCTGGGTTCTCGGGCAATAGCGGCACGACAGACTTTATGCACGCGGTCGATCGTGAAGTGCAACGCTACAATTCCGAATCGCGTACGCGCCCCGCTGAGCCGACGATTTAGGGATCCCGACGTCGTGTCCGGTCGCGCGCTATGTCCTCGATGCACCGGGCCACGAGCGCGGTCCAACCGGTCTGGTGCGATGCTCCGAGGCCGCGGCCGTCGTCGCCGTGGAAATATTCGTAGAAGAGCACGAGGTCCTTGAAGTGAGGATCGTCGGCATAGAGCGCGACGTCGCCGTGACACGGGCGCCGGCCATCTTTGCCCGCGAGGAAGACACCGGCGAGCCTCCGTTCGAGCTCTCGCGCGACTTCCCGCAGGGTCATCATGACGCCGGAGCCGTGGGGCATCTCGACCTTCAAGCTCTCGCCGTAGAAGCGGTGGTAGCGCTCGAGGCACTCGATGAGCAGGAAATTGAGGGGAAACCAGATGGGCCCGCGCCAGTTCGAGTTGCCGCCGAACACCCAGCTCTGCGAGTCACCGGGCTCGTAGCCCAAGCGATAGGTCTGACCGCCGGCCTCGAAGGTGAACGGGGTCTTGCCGTGGGCTTTGGATAGGGCGCGCACGCCGTACGGCGCCAGCATCTCTTCTTCGTCGAGCACGTAGCGCAGGACGCGCACGAGACGTTCGCGCGACGGGATGGCGAGTAAGCGCAGGCCTTTGCCGTCACCATCGTTGTCGACGAACGCGATCTGGCCGGCGAGGTCCTTGCGATTGTCGAGGAACCACTTCATGCGCTTGCGAAAGCCAGGGAAGCGCTCGAGCTGGACGTCGTCGAGAATGCGCGCCGCGAACAGCGGAATGACGCCGACCATCGAGCGCACGCGCAGCGGCATGCGCTTACCGCCGGCGTCGAGCACCGTGTAATAGAAACCGTCTTCTTCGTCCCACAGGCCCGTTCCGCCGAAGCGGTTGATGGCGTCGACGATGGCGATGAAATGCTCGAAGAGCTTCGAGGCGATGTCTTCGTACGCCGGATCGGTGACCGCGAGCTCGAGCGCGATGCCGACCATGACGGCGCAGAAGAAGGCCATCCAGGCGGTCCCATCTGCCTGCTCCATGTAGACGCCGGACGGTAACGGCTGGGAGCGATCGAAGACGCCGATGTTGTCGAGTCCGAGGAAGCCGCCGTCGAAGAGATGCCGCCCGCTCACGTCCTTGCGATTTACCCACCAGGTGAAGTTCACCAGCAGCTTGTTGAACACGCGCGACAGGAAGAGATGATCGCGCCGGCCCGAGAGCTTGTAGACCTGCCAACATGCCCAGGCGTGCACCGGCGGATTGACGTCCGCGAAACCGTACTCGTACGCGGGGATCTGCCCGTTCGGGTGCATGTACCACTCGCGCAAAAGCAGCACGAGCTGATCCTTGGCGAACTGCGGATCGATGCGCACGAACGGAACCATGTGGAAGGCGAGGTCCCAGGCTGCGAACCACGGGTACTCCCAACTGTCCGGCATCGACAGCACGTCGCGCATGAAGACGTGTTGCCAGTCGCGGTTGCGGCCGCTCGTGTGACCCGCTGGTGGGGGCGGCGCGCTCGGATCGCCTTCGAGCCAGTCCTTCACCACGTAGGTGTAGAACTGCTTCGACCAGATCAAGCCGGCGTAGGCCTGGCGATGGACGCGCTTTTCGTCCTCGCTCATGCCGTGCACGACGCGCTCGGCGTAAAAGGCGTCTGCCTCCGCGCGACGGGCCTCCATGACGCCGTCGAAGCCGGTGAAGGTGCTTTGCTTGCGTGCGAGCCGGAGACGCAGGACGCGCCGTTCACCCGGGGCCAGCCGGTCGGCGAAGAGCCAAGCGGCCTTGGTGCCGGAGCTCTCCGCGCGGACCGCGTCGTGCTCACCCTCCACGAGGTAGCGATGGAACGCGTCCTTGACGTGCGGTGAGGTGCTCTTGGTGCCGAAGAGCTTCTCGGCATTGGTCTCGTTGTCGGTGAACAGCTGCCGCTCGACTCCAGGGAGCTCGTCGAAGGAGAGCACGTAGGTGCCGAGCTCGCTGTGCGCCGCGGTCATGTGCAGCGGGTCCGTCCCTTCGATGGACGGTTTTGGCGGATAACCTTCGCCGCTCCTGCCCCAGCTCCAGGTGTTGCGAAACCACAAGGTGGGGAGCACCCAGAGCGGTGCCGCAAGCTTGCCGCGGTTGGTCACGACGATGCGAATGAGCACGTCGTCGGGGTCCGCTTTGGCGTACTCGACTTGGACATCGAAATAGCCGCGCTCGAAGATGCCGGTATCGATGAGCTCGGGCTCCGGGAGCTTCAGGTCGCGCTTGCGTGCCTGGGCTTCCCGTACCAACCACTCGTACGGAAATTGCTCCTGCGGATACTTGTAGAGCGCCTTGAGGTACGAAGCGGTCGGCGTGGCGTCGAGATAGTAGTAGAGCTCCTTGACGTCTTCACCGTGGTTGCCTTCCGGGCCGGTGAGGCCGAAGAGCCGCTCCTTGAGGATCGCGTCGTTGCCGTTCCACAGCGCCAGCGCGAAGCACAGGCGTGCTTGACGATCACAAAAGCCGAGGAGACCGTCTTCGCCCCAGCGATAGGCGCGACTGCGTGCTTGATCGTGCGTGAGGTACGCCCAGGCGTTTTGATCGCCGGAGTAATCTTCGCGCACCGTTCCCCACTGGCGCTCGGCGAGGTAGGGACCAAATCGCTTCCAGTAGCGATCACGCAGCGTATCTTCGGCAAGCCGTTCGTCTTCGGCGGTCGACATGAGAGATGGGCACTATGGCCGACAACTTCACTCCGATCGAGCATGTCTCCGACACCGCGCTCTGGGTCGCGACTTTCCGGGCGCGGGAAGGTCGGCGCAAGCAGCCCCTCTTTCACGATCCGTACGCGGGGGTCCTCGCCGGCGACCGGGGCGAATGGATCGCGCGGACCATGGAACGTAGCCGCTACACGGCCTGGTCGGTGGTCATCCGGACCTGCATCATCGACAGCTACATCGCGACGCTCATCGCGGAGGGCGCGGACGCCGTGCTCAACATCGGCGCCGGGCTCGACACCCGACCATACCGCTTGAGCCTCCCGCCGGGCTTTCAGTGGTTCGAGGCCGACTACGAGCCCTTGCTGGCGCTCAAGAACGAGAAGCTCCAGGGTAAGCCCGCGAACTGTGCGCTCGAGCGGTGGGCCGTCGACCTCAATGAGCCCAAGGCGCGCGACGCGCTGTTCGCGCAGGTGAGTGAGCGGGCCAAGAACGTCATCGTGCTCACCGAGGGCGTCGTGCCCTATCTCACGCCCGACCAGGTGGCCGAGCTCGGCAAGGCTCTGCGTCGCTTCCCCAACATGAAGCACTGGATTGCCGACTACATGACCTCCTTCATGAAGCGCTTCCTCCAGGGCGGCAAACACGCGCGGCAGATGCGCAACGCGCCGTTTCAGTTCTTCGTCGACGACTGGCACGGTTTCTTCGCGGAGAACGGCTGGCAGGCGCGGGAGATCCGTTATTACGGCGAGGAGTCGGCTCGGCTCGGACGACGTTTTCCCGCGCCGATCTGGGCGCTACCGCTCATGCTTTTGGCCTCGAAGAAACGGCGTCGCGAGATGGCGCGCATCGCCGGGTACGCCGTCCTCGCGCCGAAAAATTGACCGTGTAGGCGGGCAACCGTACCGTCGCTCACGATGCGCCGATTCTCGTTCATTCTCGTCCTCGGTTTGGCCGCCTGTGGTCACACCATTTCGGAGCAAGATCAGGCGCAGGCTCGCCTACAGTACGACATGGGCGTGGAGTCGCTCCGGCGCGGCGAGCCGCGCGGCGCCTTGCGTGACCTCATGGCCGCCGCCGAAAAGGATCCCGAGCTGCCGCAGGTGCACAACGCCTTGGGGCTCGTCTATCACGCGCTCGGTCGTGCCGACGACGCGCTCGCGCACTACGAGCGCGCCATGAAGCTCAAGCCCGATTTCTCCGAGGCGGCGAACAACATGGGTACGCTGCTCACCGACATGGGCCGCTACGATGACGCCGTCGCGGCGCATCAGACGGCGTTGGGCGATATTCTTTACGGAACCCCCTGGCTCGCCGAGGGCAACATGGCGTGGGCGCTCTACAAGCGCGGTGACGTGGTCGGCGCCCGCAAGCACTTGCGCAACGCTTTAGCGACCAACCCGAAGTTCTGCCGTGGCTACGAGTGGCTCGCGCACATCGATCTCGAGCAAGGTGCCGCCGACGACACCGTGCAGAGCTGCATGCGCTTCGAGCGCTATTGCGCCGCCGATCCCGAGATCGCCGATCAGATCCAGCCCGAGCTGCTCCGTGAGATGCGGTACTATCTGGCGATGGGGCACCTGAAGCGCGGCGATCACGAAGCCGCGCGCGACGCCTTCACGCAGTGCGCCGATGAGACCGATGGTTATGGAGCGCGCTGCCGCAGCTCGCTCGCGACGTTGAACTAGCGCGCGACGGTGACGCGGTCGACCAGATGGTCGGCGATGCCGGTGACGTTGAAACCCATGATGCGACCCATGCCGCGCATGCCGGCGCGGACGCGCTCACGCGCCGCGGGGTCGAGCCGCTGGTAGATGGCGTAAAGCGCGTCGACACGGCCGTCGAGCGTTCCCACCGGGCCTCCGCTCTGGAGGTGGCGCGCCATCGCATCGCCAAACTCATTCGCGACGTCGGGCTTGCTCGCGGACAGTGACGTGATCATGCGCGCGACGACGTCCGGTGACGCCCACATGAACGTGGCGTAGCGGTCGCGATCGTCTCTCAAGAGGGCGTCTCCCGTTTGCGCTCGGGCGACGCGGGCCGATTCGAACACCGTGGACGCCGCGAGGTCGTCCCCGGTCGGCGCGCTGAATAGACCCGGGCCCGACGGCGTGTTTGGCGCGAGGATGCGTGCCAACTGGTCATTGAGTGCCGGCGGCAAGCTCGTCGCGGCTGGTGTGCGCGACATCAAGCGCGCGAAGGCGCGGCGTGATTGCAAGACCTCCGGCCCGGAGAGCAGCGACGTCTCATTGGCGGCGAGCCAGGCGGTCGCGAGATCGGCGGCGACGTCGCGGTTGACGGCGGCGGCTTCAGTGAAGATGCGCGTCATCGTCGGCGCGTTGCCTTGCGCTGAAGCGACGAGTGCCGCGCGTCGCGTCGCGTACTCCGCTGCGTTGGTCGTGCGGAGGTTCGTGAGCTCTTGATACGGATTCGGCGGCGTGACGACGGGCGGCTCTTGCTGCACGACGACGGGCAGTCGGTCCTGGCGGGGCGTGACTGGCTCGGGATCTGCCTGAACGACGGGCGCCGGGCGTTCGACTTCGGCAGGCCGATCCGCGCCGAAGTGCTCGGAGACGGCCGCGAGCAGCGTGTCGCGACCCTGGAGCTCCGTGCGGATGGCGCGCCGCCCTTCGGGCGATGCGAGCTGCTCTCCGCTATAGCGCCCACGGGCGGCCTGCAAGATGGGCGTGCTGATGCGCCCGAACTTACCGTCCGGCGTACCGGGCACCTGGAGGTCGGTCTGCAGCGCCATCGCGGCCTGCTGGATGTTCGCGTGCCGTCCGCCGGGGCGGATGTCGTGGCGCGCCGCGGCGGCGGTGAGCCCGGCCTCGAAGCTTTCGGGCCGGCTGCCCAGGAGGGCCTCGACGGTGCGCATGCGGTTGTCGCCGCGAGTAAGCCAAGCGCGGTACTCGTCGGTGATGCCTTCGAGAGCGGCGTGTTGAGGCAGCGGCGCTCCCCGCGCCACGGTGCCGGGCTCGGGAGGTCTGACGGCGGCGGGTTGAGGGCCTGTCGAGCGCGGGCGTGTCGGGCGCTCGACGCGGTCGGTGTCGCCCTCGATGGGACCGGTGGTCTGACCGCCGAGCTCTTGGGTTAGACGTTCGAGGGCCGCGAGCGCCGCGGCGCGCAGCGGTTCGGGAGCCCCCGCGAGGCGCCGCGGATCGAAGAAGATGAACTCACCGCGGATATTGCGCATGCCCCATTGGGGATTCTCAGCGCGGTTCAACGCCATGACGGCGCGCTGAATCATCATGCCGGAGCGGTTGTAGGCCGAAAGACCGCCGTTCACGAGCAGGTGCGAAACCGTCGGCGAGGTCGCGTCCAAGCGGGTGTAGCGGAAAAACGTAGACACATCGCCGAGCTCGGCTGGGAAACCAGCGTTGCCGATGGCAGCGGCGATGCGTGGCGGTAGGGGGCGTGCCGTCGGCGTAGCCGCGACAACGACAGGATCCGCGTCGACCGCGGGTACCGTAGCCATGCAGGAACCACCCTTCAGAGACTTCGCGCCGTCGGAGCGCAAAGCCTCCCAATATCGGTTATCGGGTGACGTCCCTGATTCGTTGCGTGGAAACGCCGGGGGCCCGCCGGCATTGCCTGACGGCCGTGACGAAGGGTAGCGGAAGGGCCATGGAGTTACGCGGCGTCGTCTTGCACAGCACGAGCTTCGACGAGTCGAGCCGCGTCGTGGAGCTGCTCACCGCCGAGGAGGGTCGGCTCGCCTGTGTGGCGCGTGGAGCCAGGGCGTCCAAGCGCCGCTTCGTTGGAGGGCTCGACTTGTTCGCGACGCTCGCGGTCGAGGTGGTGCCGGGAGGAAATCTCTGGCGTCTCGAGCGCGCCAGCGTCGTCGACGCTCGTCTCGGCATCCGCGCCAGCCTCGAGGCCTTCGAGCGAGCCGGCCGCATCACCGAGTGTGCCCGGGCTCTCAGCAATGCCCACCAGCGCTCGGCGGAGCAAATGACCGCGCTCGAGGCTGGGCTCGACGCTTGTGCTCGGGCCGACGTCAAATCCGCTATCGCGGCGTACCCTCTCTTGCTGACAGCGGCCGGCATCATGCCCGACGAAGACGCGTTGGTCTGCGCGCCCGAGGTCCTCTCCGCGTTTCTCTCTGGCGACGCTCCGAACGCGGCTATCGCCGATGCGGCGGAAGCTCTGGCCATGAAGTGGATCGAGAATCACCTGGGGCATCCTTTGAAGACGCGCGTGACACCAGTCGCGGGCGGGGATAAGCGAACCCGGCAATGAATCAACTCTTGATCGTCCTCGCGCTCGTCGGTGCCGGCAGCGCCGACATGAATCCCGGCGGCGTCTCCAACGTTCGCGGTTTTGCTCGAGGCGCCGACGCTCTCACCTTCGATCCCGCCGGCACCGCTTTCGTGGACGGTCTCGAGCTGCAGTACGAGCAGTTCTCGATCAAGAACGAGCACAGCTTGTTCGGCGCCTACGGCATCGTGCCGATGGGGCCCTTGCGCTTGCAGGCCGGTTACGAGTGGGTGCCGCTCACCAACCGCTCGTTCGAGCGTGGCAGCATCGGCCTGTCGGCGAAGCTCTCCGAGACGTTCGCCGTGGGTTTCACCTACCGGGGGTACCGTGCCTATCAGCGCGGCTTCCGCGAAGGCGGCACCTGGGACATCGGCTTCTTCGCGGTGCCGTTCCAATGGCTGTCGATCTCCATGGGCATCGACGACGTCGGCAGCCCATATCTCTTGGACGCGCGACAGAACTTCCACTATAGCGGAGGCATCGCCATCCGCCCGGTGCTCGCCGCGCCGTGGCTCACGCTGGGTGCGCAAACTCAGCTCGATGGGCGCACTCACGACTTCGCGCACACCCGCGCCGTCGTCGACGTCGGCGGACGAGGCGTGCACGTCTACGGCGCCTACGACTTCCAGAATGAATTCGTCGCGGTCGGCCTTCAGCTCGGCATAGGACCCGTCGAGCTACGGCAAGCGTTCGAGCTCCAAGCGGGTGACGAGGCGCGGTCGGGCACTGGCCGCGAGGAGCTGGCCTCGGCGACTGTCGTGACCTTCCGTGCCAATCCCAGCGAGAGCCTCGGTGACTGGCAGAGCGGCCGCACCGTGGAGCTCGCGCTGACGGGTCAGCTCACGCGCAAGAGTGACGGCTTGTTCGGCACCCGCGAGATGACGCCGACCATCGGCTGGCGCTTGCGCCGCCTCGCCCGTGAGCCGAGCGTCGGCACGGTGGTCCTGAAGGTCGGCCACCTCGATGTGGGGATGGGCTTCGTCGACGAGCTGCGCGCCGAGATCATGAATCTGCGCGCCGCCGGCAAACGCGTCGTCGCCGAGCTCGGCTACGCCGACGACAAGAGCTACCTCGTGGCCGCCGCGGCGGACGTCGTCCGTCTCGACAAGTCGGCGATCATCGGTGTCGACGGGTTCGCGCTGCTCGCTTACTACTTCGGCGCGGCGCTGGAGCACCTAGGCATCCGCTTCGATGTCGTCGCCATCGGCCGCTACAAGTCGGCCCCCGACGCGCTCACGAGCGACAGACCACGCCCCGAGGACGACGAGGTGCGCAGCGAGCTCCTCGCCCAGGCCCAGTCGACCCTGGAGACCGCCCTCAAGGAGCGCGGCCTCGACGACGAGCGTGTCGCCAGTGTGTTGCGTCGTGGCGGCGTCCGCGCCGAGGAAGCACGTGGCTTCGGTCTCGTCGACGAAGTGGCGGAGCTCGACATCGCGCGGCCCAACAAGGAGCGCGCCCACACCGCCGACGACTTGCTCGATCGGGCGTCGAAGACCTGGGGCCAGGCGCCCATCGTCGCGGTCGTTCCCGTGGTGGGCACCATCGTCCGCGAGGACGACGACAACCCGTTGCCCGGTGAGTCCGCTTCAGCGGTGCGCATCGTCAAGCAGCTGACCGAAGCCGGGGACGACCCGCGTGTCGCCGGTGTGGTGGTTCGTGTCGACAGCGGCGGCGGTGAGATCTTCGCGTCCGAGCTCATTTACCGCGCCGTGCTCGAGGTCCAGCGCAAGAAACCAATCGTGGCCTCGATGGCGGACACGGCCGCGTCGGGCGGCTACTACGTGATCGCGGGCGCCGATACGATCCTCGCCGAGCCGAACACGCTCACCGGCTCGATCGGCATCTTCCAGCTCAAGCTCGATCTCTCCGGCCTCTACAAGCTCACCGACATCAAGCCTTACACCTACCGAACCGGGCCCCTCGCCGACTGGCGCTACACCACCCACGGCTTCAACGACGACGAGCGTGCACGGCTGACCCAGATCTTGAGCGAGGAGTACGACGAGTTCCTCGCCAAGGTGGCCGCGGGCCGCAAGCTCCCCATCGAGCGCGTGCGTGAGCTGGCCGAGGGGCGGGTCTACAGCGGCTTGAAGGCCCTGCAGGTCGGGCTGGTGGACCGCCTGGGCGGGCTCGCCGACGCCGTCGACGAGGTTCGACGCCGCGCGCACGTGACCGGTGAGGTGGACGTGCACATGCCATCCGCCGCGTTCTCGCTGGGCAATGCCGTGAGCAAGGCCGCCAGCATCACGGCGTCGCCGCTCGAGCACGTGGAAGCCTTGCACCGACGTCTGCTACGGTGGGAGCACGAGCCGTTGGCCCTCATGCCGGAGACCTTCGAGGTGGTGCCCTGACCCAACTTTCGCCGTCGCGCCTGGGAGCGCAAGATCTGGTCGGCATCGCCCGCCAGAAGAAGAGCGGCCGTCTCACCTGGACCGTCCAGGGCAAGGCGTATGCTCTCGAGCTCGCGCAGGGACGGCCGGTTCGCGCCATTGGCGCCTCGGGCCAGGCGAACGATGATCGGGCCGCCGTCGTCAGGACCTTGCGCGCGTTCGCCTTGGCGGACAATGGCGTGCTGGAGCTCACCGAAGGCGCCGTGAGCGGCGAGTCCACGGTCGACACCTTGGGCGAAGTCTTGGTCGAGCTCGGCCGGGGGCTTACGCCGGCACACGTCGCCGCCATCAGTGGAGCCTACAAGGAGGTTTCGCCGTCGCCGGAGTACGACCGTTTGCGCGACCCCATCGCCCGCGTCAGCGGCGGTCCACCGGGCACGACCATGACGAACGACCGCGCGACGGTCATCGCGTTCGTCCTGGGCGCGTTGATTGCGAAACCCCCGGCGCTGTTGCTCGAGATCGCCACCGCGCACGCCGAGATGGCCCTTCAAGACCATTACGAATTTCTCGGCGTCGGTCGCAACGCTAAAGCGGATGACATCCGTAAGGCGTACTTCGACCACGCCAAGCGCTGGCACACGGACCGCTTCGCCGGCCTCGACCTCGGCGAGCACCGCGAGCAGGCCGACGCGCTATTTCGCCGCGCCGACGAAGCCCAGAAGGTCTTGAGTGACCCACAGCTACGCGGCGACTACGACGTCACCCTCGACCGCCTGAAACAAGGCCTGCCGACCGACGTCAACGTCGTGCTGGAGGCGGAAGGTTTGTTCCGCAAGGCGCAGATCTTCGTGCGCCGCGGCCAGGCCGCCGCCGCCGAGCCCCTGCTCGCGCAAGCCATCGCCATGAACAAGGGCGAGGCCGAGTTCTACGCCTATCACGGGTACTCGATCTTCGCGGCCAAGGGCGAGTCCGCTGCCGCGGAGGCGATCGCGCAGATCAACAAGTCGCTGGAGATGAATCCCAAGCTCGACAGCGCCTACGAGTACCTCGGCAAGATCGCGCGCGTGGAAGGCAAGCTCGACCTCGCCGTGAAACATCTGAAGAAGGCGCTCGAGCTCAACGCCAAGAACCGCGAGGCCGAGCGCGAGCTGCGCTTCGTGCAGAACCAGCTAGCCAAGGCGCCGCAAGGCGGTGGCCTGCTGGGCAAGCTCCTCAAGCGCTAGGGGATGTCCTCAATTGAGGCCACCCCCTAGCCGTTTTTTCGCCTCGCATTCAGGTTGCCCGGAGCGCGGGCGCAGTGCGCGCGCGTGCGAGGCTAGAGATCGGGTTGCGCAACGGCAACGCGCAACCCGATGCCTGCTTTGCACAGCTGCGCATCTTGGTGGAGCGGCGACGGCAGGCTCCGGGCGGGGGGTTTATGGAGCGTTCTTTCAAGCACGACAGCAGGGCCTCACGGATGTGCCGCTCGTCGTGGACCTACCGCGATCGCCCCGCCCTGCGCACCTCCGAAATCAGGGACTGCCCCTAGAGCACTCCTAGAGCGTCTCGAGGAAGTCGGCCGCCGGCTGCCAGTCAGAAAAGCGCGGGCACGGCGGCAGGCTGCGCAGGAAGACGCGGCCGTAGCTCTTCTGGGTGATGCGGCGGTCGAGGATGGTGACCATGCCGCGGTCGTCGCCGCGACGGATCAAGCGGCCAAAGCCCTGGCGCAGAAGCAAGGCCGCTTGCGGTAGCTGGTAGCCGCGGAATGCATCTTCACCGCGGCTCTTCATGTGCGCGACACGCGCGGCCACGAGGGGGTCCGATGGAGACGCGAACGGCAGCTTGTCGATGATGACGGAGCGCAAGGCTCGTCCCGCGACGTCGACTCCGCTCCAGAAGGTCATGGTCCCCAGGAGTACGGCGTTGCCGTCCTGGCGGAAGCGTTCGATGAGCTCGGCCTTGGGTGAGTCGCCTTGCACGAGGACGAGGGTGTCGCTCGCCAAACGTGCGCGCACGATCTGCAGCATGCGGTGCGACGTGCAGAGCACGAACGTTCCGCCGCCGGAGGCGTTGACCAGCTCGGTGATGCGGGCGGTGGCGCGCTCGACGAAGTCCGGAGCGTCGGGCTCGGGAAGGTCGTTCGGGATGTAGAGGGCGGCGTTGTTGCCGTAGTCGAAGGGGGAGCCGACGGCGAGCTCGTGGGCGTCGTTCAGGCCGAGGCGGTCCCTGTAGTGACCGAAGCTGTCACCTACCCGCAAAGTCGCCGAGACGAAGACGGCCGTTGGTGCCTTGAGGTGCGAGGCGAAGAGATCGGCGACATCGATGGGGCGAGCCACCAAGGCGCGGGTGCGGCCGTTCATTTCGGTATAGCGGACGAATGGAGTCTCCGCCGGCGCGTCTTCGTTCTCCGCGACCAGCGACGCACGCGCCACGTCGCCGACGCAAAACGCCAGCTCGCCGGCGATGTTCATGGCGCGGCGCGCGAGGGGGCCGCGATCATCGAGGCTGCTGGCGACGAGCTCGTTCTCGAGCGCCGCGAGCAGCGTGTCGAGTCGCTCGCGGCACGCCAGGACCTCTTCGCCATAGCCGCGTGACATGCGCCCGCGTCCGTCTTCGTAGGGCAAGGCGTCGAAGAGCTCACGGCTGCGTAGCTCGATCTCGGCGGCGATACGCGAGAAGCGCGCGACGATGGCGGGCTCGGGGCGAACCGCGCGGGCGATGTCATGCAAGAGCTCGTGGATGCGGTGCTCCGAGACCTGCACGCCGAAGTGCTGGGCGGCGACGTCGTCGAGCTCGTGAGCTTCGTCGAAGACGACGACGTCGTGCTCGGGAAGCAGCGTCACCTGAGCGTCGGGCATGCGCGCGCGCAGTGTCAGGTCCGCGAAGTAGAGGTGATGATTGACGATCACCAGCTCCGCGGTTTGCGCCTGCCTTCGCATCTGGGTGACGTGGCAGCGCTCGTAATGCGCACAGGCGCGGCCCCGGCATTGTTCCGACGTCGAGCTGACTTCACGCCATTCGACCGCGTCGTCGCCGAGCCCGGACAGCCCGGCGCGATCGCCGTCGGTCGTGTTAGCCGCGAAGATGCGGAGGCGATCGAAGGCCGTCCGCTGCGGCGTACCGGGGAGCGGCGGTGCCTTCATGTACTCCTCGGCGCGCAGCATGCAGAGGTAGTTCCCGCGTCCCTTCATCACCTGGAAGTCGATCGAACGACCGAGCGCTTTCGCGAGGAGCGGCAGGTCCTTGTCGGCGAGCTGGTCCTGGAGCGCCTTGGTGCCGGTAGAGATCACCGCCTTCTTGCCGGCGGCGAGGAGCGGCCCGAGGTAAGCGAGCGTCTTTCCCGTGCCGGTCCCGGCCTCGATGATCAGGTGGCCGGAGGCTTGCGCGGACCGTTGCAGGTGCGCGGCGATGCGCGCCGCGACCGTCGATTGCTCGACGCGACTCTCGTAGCCGGCGAGGGTTCGCGCCAGCGGGCCATCGGGATTGAACAGCTCGGCGACCTGGGTCACGGCGAAACGATGAAGAAGGGAACGGGGATGAACGTCAAGGCAAATGCCACCAAAGCCCCGATCCCACGTACCCGTTGCGCCCGCGATAGCGGCAGCGCGCGATCGGCGACCTCGGCGTGACCCGCGCTGAATAGCAAGAGGAGAGCGGCCCAGCTCACCCATAACCCCCCTGTGAGCCGCGCCGGCGCCAAGCCATCCATGCCGAGCATCAGGGCTCCACTCACCAGCAGCGCCACCGACGCGGCGAGCGAGACCATGCCGTGGGCGCGTCCGAACATGGCGTAGGTCACGTGGCCGCCATCCAGCTGTGCCGCCGGAATCAGGTTGAGTGACGTGATGAACAGCCCGTACCAGCCGGCCTCGGCCATCGGATGCAGCGTAAGGTAGCGGGCTTCGGGCACGAACAGCGCCCGCAGCGCGCCGAAGAGCAGGGAGTCACCGAGGAGGATGTCCGACGGTGGCTGCGTCGTGGCGACCGAATGGGCGAGCCCCCATGCAACCGCTGGGATCGCGAGCACGAGGCCGGCGTACGGACCCATGACGGCGATATCCAGCAATGCGCCACGGTTCGGTGGCTTCGAGCGCAAGAAGAGGAGCGCGCCCAGGGTCCCTAAGCGCGTCGGAGCCGGGATGAAATAGGGCAGGGTCTGGCGCACTCCGTTGCGGCGCGCCGTCAGGTAGTGCCCCATCTCGTGAGCCGCGAGAATGCTCATCAACGTCGCGGCAAAGGGCACGCCGGCGAGCAGCAGCCCCGGGTCGCGGACCAGATCATCGATCTTGGTCACCGGCAAGTGCATGGTCGCGACCGTGAAGCAGGTCGCGATGAAGAGCACGACGTTGACCCAAGGCCGTCCGCGTACCCCCAAGCGTCAACCCTGCGGCTTCGGCGGGTGCCACACCTGGATGGTTTGGTCTTCGATGGTGAGCACGAACGGATCGCGCATCGTCTCACCGTTGGTGTCGAACTTCAGCGTGCCCGTGACGCCGGGGTAGCCGGGGAACGACTCGAGCGCGCGACGCAGCGCCTCGCGATCGGTGACTTGCCCGCTGCCCATGATCTGCACGAGCACGCCGGCGGCGTCGTAGGCCTGCGCATCGGACAGCACGGGCTCCGCCCCGGTCTTCTCGCGAAAACCCGATACGAAGTCGCGCACGCGCGCATCGGTGCTCGCGGCATAGAAGCCGTCGACGAAGATCGACTGTTCGCAATAGCGTTCACACTTCTCGACGACCTGAGGCGTGTTCCAGGTGCTGCCGCCCATCAGGGTAATTGGCTTGAGGTTGCGGTCGTTGGTCGCCTTGCGCATCTTCTCGAGGCGGCGCTGGTCGTGCTCCATGACGATGTCTTCGTAAGCCAAGGCCGGCGCGATGAGGCCGAGATTGGTGGCGCCGTCGGGAATGACGATAGCGTCGAAGTCGACGACGGGCTTGAGGTTCTTCTCCGCCTTCTCGATCGCGGACTGCAAGCGTTGCCCGGTGAGACCTTGGTCACGCAGCTCCTGCACCGACGTGTAATAGTCGTGACGGGCACCGCGGTAGTAGCGGCCGACCAGCTTGCTCGCGGGCTCGCTAAAGGTCGTCTGGTCGTAGTCGTAAGGCTGCGCACCGCGAATCTCACCGCCCTTTGCCTCGACCTCGCGCCAGAAGGCCGTGGTGAACGCGACACCGTAGGACGTGCGGGGATAGAAGAGCGCGAAGCGCTGCATTCCCATCTGTTCCATCGCGACTTTGACTAGGCCCTTTGCCTGGGCCTCGACGGTGAGCGCCGCGCGGAACGTGTAGCTGCCAACCTCGGGGATGCCTTCGGCGTACGACAGGCTCAAGATCGGCACGCCGAGCTCTTCGGCCTTCTGCGCCGCGGCGAGCGCGGGCGCCGAGAACATGTCGCCGATGACCGCGATGGCGTTGTTCTTGAGGACCAGCTCCTCGACGGCTTTGCCGGCGAGCAATGGATCACCCTTGCTGTCCTTCACTACCAGCTCGAAGCCGGCTCGCGTCAGCGCCATGTCGAGCGCCTTGGCCGCGCGCTCGCCGTATTGCTGGAACTTTCCGGAGAGCGGCAGGACCGCGCCGATGACCTTCGGGTTGACGCGGCTCCGAGCCTTCAAACCGTCGATGAGCGTTTGCGCCTGCGCCGCGTATGGGCTCGTGCCGAAGCGACTCGTGACGAGTTGCGCCATCTCGTTCGCGTGTTCGTAATCGCGGACATGCAGGTACATCTTGGCGAGCTTGAAGGCCATGGCGGCGTGCAGGAACTCGTAAGCGGGATCGCTCTGGTGATCCTTCCAAACGCGCTCGGAGTCCTTGACCGACAAGCCGCTTGCCACGGTGTCGAGGGCCGCCTGTTGGTTCTTGAGGTCGACGTAGAGCTCGACGGCGCGCGCGCCTTGACCCGAGCCGCGTAACGCCTCGGCGAGCATGCTCGCGAGCCTGGCCTGATCGGCGGAGGCGCCGTTCTTGTACATCGGCTGCAAGACCGTGGCCGCGTCGGCGTGCCGGCCGGCTTGAATGAGGAGCTTCGCGTAGGGCTCGCGGATGGCGTCCACGCCCGGATGGGTCGGGCGATAGTAGAGGAGCTTCTCGTAGTTGGTGATGGCTTCGTCGGTCTTGTTCGCCGCTTCGGCGGCACGGCCACGCGCGATGTAGATGTCGGCGGCGGCGCTCGTGCCGGGGTACCTCTGGAGGACCTCGTCGCTCTTGCCTTGCGCGCTCGCCGCCTGCGCTTGCGTCTCCTCGTCGGCGGATGGCGGCTTCGGGCGCTCGGGACCCGCGCCGTCGGGCGGTGGCACCTTCACCTGCTGATTCGGGCGTGTGCAGCTCACGGTGCTGCCGAGTACGAGGACGACGAGACCGAGACTACGGAGCTTCATGGAATCAACTCGCTACGTTCATGGAAGGCCGCTTGGCGTTGAGCCGGGCAACCGCGAGCATGGCTGCTTCGCGGCACACTTGGTCGGCGCTTTCACGCGCGGCTTCGACATCACTGATGAGAGACTGAATGCCCATGTCGGCGGCCGCGATAGCGGAGCAGGTGACGAGCCAGGTGTCGCCGCTGGTGAGCAGGGTCTTGACGCGGGCATCGCGCGATAGCCGCGGCAGCTTGAACGCGCTCGCCGCGATCTCGAGCTTCTGCTCGACGGTGGTGTCATCGACGACCGGGATCACCAAATTCTTGTCGTCCTTCTCGAGCAGGTTGTCGAGGACCTCGAGGGCGTTGCCGCGCACCGCCGCCTTGCTGCTGGCGAGGTTACGGATCGCCGCGTCGACGGAGGCGTCGCGTCCGAGGAGCGCCACCAGCCCGAGGATGCGCTCGCGTGTCGTACGCAGGCGGTGCTTCAAGGCATCGGCCAGCAACGGTGA
>JBGGMJ010000155.1:0-8515 GCA_041288095.1 Myxococcota bacterium | reverse complement strand
TCAGCGAGCCGTTGAAGCCAGAACCATTGGGCTGCGACGGAGGCTGCTCGAGGGTCGTACCGCGGACCGTCACGGTGCACGGCGTCGTCGTGGGCGTACCGGTCGAGGCACAGGTAGTGGCGTCACTGATGCCGGCCACCACGACGTCCGACGACGTCCTCGGCCTCCAGTCCGCAATACCGCTCGGCGCGGGGAACGTAGTCAGATCGACGATCCGGTAGCGCAAGCGTGTCACGTTGCCTCCGGTATTGTTGGTCACTCTTCTGCGGATGGAGCTGGTACCGAAGGTCGAATTGTTCGCCGGGTCGGAGGTGAAGTCGCGAACGTAGTTGGGTGGGACGAAGGGGCTCACGGTCGCGTCCAGGAGAGCGACCGAAATCCCAGAGCCTGAAACGGGAGAAGCCGCGTTCTGTGGCCCCGGCGCCCCGAGCCTCTGACCGGCGCCAGCGCTGGTGCCGTTCGTGTCGACGAAGACGAAGTCCGCCGCGTTGTTGCCCGTGTCCCTCGTGGCAAGGGAAGAGCAGCTTCCGAAGGTGCTAATGGAGCCCGCTTTGCCGCACTGGTCGCGGGCAAAGGAATAATCAATCGAGAAGGGCGTGAGGGCTGGGTATCCGCTGCCCTCCTTGTAGAGTGTGTTCGCCTCGGACGTCGAGCCGACGGCGTCGAGCCGATTCGCCAGAACGTAACTGCCGCCGCCCGCGTTGTTATTGAACAGGGCGATGCCCGCGTTGTCGGGAATGTCGGTCGTGTAGGTCGCGTCGCCGGCGGCGTACGACGCGAGAGAGTAGCCGAGGCTGTTCACGCAAAGGTAATGACTGCGCGCGGGCATGACGGTGCCGTTCGGAATGCTGCATCGCGTGGTGCCGTCGGAGGCGGCGACGCCGTAGCCGGTACCGCTGGCCGCCGTGACCGTATGGGAGGCGCCGCTGGCATTGTAGATTTCGATGAGCTCGTCGTTGGCGCCGTTTGGCCCCCTCACACGGAACTCACTGATGACGAGCTGTCCCGCCGTCGCCGTCTGCGCTCGAGCAGGCGAGGCCGCGAACATGAAGAGCAGGGTGAGGGATGCGAAGAATGCGCGAGACTCTCGGACGACTGCGAGACAGTGTTGCAAGGACATGGGGGGTCTCCAGAAAAGACCACGGCGTCAACAACGGTGGGAACACCGGGGGAGGAATGTCGTATGCAGTCCGGGGTGGCGATAGCAAGCGGGACTAGCGGTTCTCCCGCTGCGCCTTCAAGTGGTCCTCGTAGGTGATGCTGAACACGTGCGCGCCCGCTCCGTCATCGCGGTCAGTCATGTAGAAGTAGCCGTGCTCCTCGGGATGCAACGCCGCGCGCAACGCTTCGATGCTCGGTGTCGCGATGGGGCCGGGCGGCAGGCCGGCGTTCAAGTACGTGTTGTAAGGCGATGGAGCGCGCACGTCGGCGAGCGTCATCTCTTTTTTGTCCTCGCCCAAGATGTAGAGGACGGTGGCGCGCGATTCGAGGCGCATGTTGAGCTTGAGACGGTTATGGAAGAGGCCGGCGATGCGGCGGGCTTCGCTCTTGTCCTTGGCTTCTTTCTCGACCAGCGAGGCGAGCACCATGACCTGGTTCAACGCTTCGGCGGACAGGGCGTTGGTCTCGGGCAAGGTGGCGAGCTGCGCCTTGAAGCGCTCCACCATGACGCTCATCGCGTCGACCGCCGAGATGCCACGCGCCATGGCGTAGGCGCCTGGTGCGAGCCACCCTTGTGAGTCGATGGCGACGATGCCGTGGCGCGACAAGAGCTGCGGTGCGCGTGAAGCTTCGGTGAATGCCGTGGCGTCGGCGACACCCGCGGCCTCCATGCGCTTGGCGACCTCGGGGAGACTCGCGCCCTCGGGGATGACCAGGTCGAGCAACGTGTCCTGCCCGCCGCGGAGCTGCGCCGCGACTTGCCAAGGCCAGGAGCCGGTGGTGACGCGATAGCTGCCGGCGCGCAACCCGCGCGTCCGCGTGAGCTCGCCCAGGATCGTAAAGGCGATCGAGCTGCGAACGAGCTTGGCCTCCTTGAGCGCGCCGCCGATGGTTTGTGCCGAGGCACCGCTGGGCACGGTGACGACGCGTTCCTGCATGCCTTCACTCGCCGGCGGCGATAACACCGCCAGGATGGCAAGGCACATCGCCAGCGTGACCGCGAAGACCACGAGCGGGTGTGGTCCGCTATAGCGTGAGCGAACCGCCTGGATGACTCGCGCGTCGCCGCGTGGGGGCGGGAAGGGCGCGTGCTCGGCGCCAACGAGCTCGGCGGCTTCGAATGCCTTGAGCGAATAGAGCTGGGTCTCGGGACTGTCCAGGTCGGGCGGGTTCGACCATGCGTCTGGAGGCGCGAACGGAGGCGCCTTGGCGAGGTGGGCCGCGGGCTTCGGCCGAGGAGCGGGCGCCGGCTTGGCTTCGGGCTTCGTGGGAGCGGGCGAGCGCGTACGTTGCGGGAGCGGCTCACGCGGGCGCGCCAAGGCTTGCGGCGGAGCGACCTCGGGCTCGAGGAACGGTCGCTCGACCGGTCTGGTCTTGCGTCGCTTGCCTCGGCGGAAACCGCGCTCGCGTGGCGAAGGCTCGGGCTCCCGCGGCTGGCCGCGTGTGACCGGCGCCGGCGGTGGTGGTGGCAGCACCATGGGTGGCGGCGATTCGACGGTGTCCCGCGGCGAAGGTAGGGGTGCCGACGGCGGCTCTTCGTCGATGACCTCGCTGAGGAAGAGCACCTGCACGTCCAGCCGGCGGCTCGCGCGAGGCTTGGGCTTGCGCAGGTCGCGCGAATCACGGCGCGAGGTCGAGCGGATCGAGCCTTTGTCCGGTAAAGCGGACTTGTCGCGCGACGGGTTCAGCAGCTTCTCGCACGCCGAGAAGACCTCCGACACGCTCGCCAGGGGGAGCGCCTGGTTGCCGCAATCGCCGTACGCGAGACCAGCGAGCTTCTTGCCCGACATCAGCGGCACCACCGCGAAGGCACGTGGCACAGCGAGCTTGAGCATGTGCGCCATGATCTCGCCCGAGGGGCTGCGACCCGCGCCGACGACCGGCGACGCCGCCTCGATCGCCCAGCGCAGCGGGGTCTGATCGGCGAGTGACGTCGTTTGACCTATCAAGAGGTCGGAGAGGCCGCGCACACCGGTGATCTTGGCGTTCGTCCCTTCGATGCCGAAGAGGACGACGCGGGTGAACACCCCGCCCAAGGTCTTTAGCCAGGTCTCGCGATCGGGCACCTGCGCTCGCGCGAAACCCGGTTTTTCCGGTGCCATTCCCATCACGATAGCGCCGCGTACGCGCCCTCTCGAATTTCTTGTCAGACCCATCATGCATAGATCGACACCAGGACACTTGTTCAGTATGTTCAGTAACGCTTCCTAACGAAAGGCGCGGCTTCCCACCATGGCTACCACCCCGAATCCCGGCTCCAATTCATTCGATCGCGAGAAGGCCATCGAGCTCGCCGTCGGCTCCATCGAAAAGCAATTCGGCAAAGGCTCCATCATGCGCCTCGGCGAGGGTGAGCCCCTGGTCGCCGACATCGCGACGATCCCCACCGGCTCCATCGGCATCGACGTCGCCTTGGGCGTCGGCGGTCTCGCCCGTGGCCGTATCGTCGAGATCTACGGCCCTGAGTCGAGCGGCAAGACCACGCTTGCTCTGCACGTCATCGCCGAAGCGCAGAAGCGCGGCGGCATCGCGGCTTTCGTCGACGCCGAGCACGCTCTCGACGTCACCTATGCGCGCAAGCTCGGTGTTCGCACCGATGACATCTTGATCTCGCAGCCCGACACCGGTGAGCAGGCGCTCGAAATCACCGAGATGCTGGTGCGCTCGAACGCCATCGACGTCCTGGTCATCGACTCGGTCGCCGCCTTGGTGCCGCGCGCCGAAATCGAAGGTGAAATGGGCGATGCGCACGTCGGTCTGCAAGCGCGCTTGATGAGCCAGGCGTTGCGTAAGCTCACCGGCGTCATCGCCAAGAGCCGCACCAGCATCATCTTCATCAATCAGATCCGCATGAAGATCGGCGTCATGTTCGGCAACCCCGAGACCACCACCGGTGGTAACGCGCTCAAGTTCTACTCGACCGTCCGTCTCGACATCCGTCGCATCGGCGCCATCAAAGACGGCGAGAAGGTCATCGGCAACCGCACCCGCGTGAAGGTCGTGAAAAACAAGCTGTCACCGCCGTTCCGCGAGCACGAGTTCGACGTGCTCTACGGCGAGGGCATCAGCAAGGCGGGCGACCTGCTCGATCTCGCGACCGACATCGGCATCATCGACAAGTCGGGCGCTTGGTATAGCTACCGTGGTGAGCGCTTGGGTCAGGGCCGCGATCAGTCGCGCGACTTCCTGAAAGCCAACGAGCCCATCGCGAACGACATCGAAGAGCGGGTCCGTCTGCACTTCGGCATGGTTCCGAGCACCGCCCCGTCCGCTAAAACGCCCGGCGAGCCCATCACCAAGAGCGGTGACAAGTCCGAAGCCAAGGTCGACGCCAAGGCTGACGACATGAAGCGCAACAAGACCAAGGCCAACGGTACCGCCACGGCCTAACCGTTCGTTTCTGAAGACGCAGTAGGGAAACAAGGCGGTTCGCCGCCTGAGGCCCGGCCATCGACGCGCATCGATCGCCGGGCCTCACTGCGTAGGGACATACTCCATTTTCCAAACGCTCCCGCTGCGCCCAGCGGGAAAATGGTGTGTGTCCCCCTTTCGCGTGTCCCCCTTTCGCCCCGCCGGCCTCACTGCGTTATGGTTCTGTCCCGTTGCGGACCGTCCTGTTCATCCTGGTGCTCGTCATCGCTGCGACCCTCGCGACTGCGTCCGTCGTCGTGAGCCGCGTGCGCCACGAAGTCACCGCGCGTATCGATCAGGGCTACCACCCGCGCCCCGCGGTTTACAGCTCCGCTTTTACGGACGCCCTCTGGGCCCAGGTCGAGCGGCAAACCCCAGTCGAGCTCGATCGGAGTGTCAGCGTCGCGTCGCTGCTGCTCGCCGCCGCGACCAACAAGGCGCACGACAGCAAGGGCTTCCTCGTCGCGTCGGTGGCTGCCCGCTCGCTCGCCCTCCTCGAGCATCACCCCGACGATACCGATGCGCCGAAGGCGCTCGTCGTCTTTCGCGAGCTCTTGCGCACCGAGGCACTGCTCGAGCGCTACGATGTCGACACGCTCGCCGCGATCTACGCCGAGTCCGCGTCCTTCGGAGGCGGCATGGTCGGCCTCGATGTCGCCGCCGAGCAGCTTCTTGGCAAACCCGCCGCCCTCCTCGATGCCAACGAAGCGGCGAGCCTGCTCACGCTCTCTTGGAGCCCCAATCGCTGCGACCTCGATCGCCTACGCGACCGTCGCAACGGTCTCCTCGCCAAGATGCAAGGCATGCAGCTCGCGACGGTGACAGCCCCGCCCACCGTCTTCATTCCGGCCGTCCTGCCGCTTATGGCCGCGTGTCATCCCTAACCTATCGTTTCCATGAGCTTTCCCGCCCACTGGTGGTACAGTCCGGAAAAGGCCCATGAAGTCGAGACGCGCCCTGTTTCGCTCCGTTGGGTCTCCGAGACGCGTTGATGATTGCAAGCACGGTCCTCTTGCTAGCCCTGCAAGTGGTGGCAGCCGATGACGCGTCTGCTTCTGATGGCATTCCCACCGCGCTGGTCATCCAGGCGGGCTATGGCTTCTCGGCCTACAACCACAAACCCGACGCCACGTCCGGCGGGGTCTATCTGCAGCTCGAGCACCGCTGGCAGGTGACTGACTGGTTCTCCCCCCGCGCCTATGGCGGCGCCTTGCTCACCTGGCCCGAGCGTGACTCCTGCGGCGCCGACCAGGCGCCGTGCGACGTCTCGAACAAGATCGGTTTCGTCGGCGTGAAAGCGCGCGCCATGGCGCCCTTCCCGTACATCGGTCCCTACCTCGAAGCCGGCGGCGGCCTGTCGTTCGGCACCATCAAGACGATGGTCGTCGACCGCGAAGACATCGATTCGAGCGGCGTCTTCGGCCACATCGCCGTTGGCGCCGGCCTCGCGCTCGGCAAGCACCGCGAGGTCGACCTCGGCTTCAACTACCTGTTGCACCCGGGCCAGAAGCAGATCGGCGGCGGGCTGGTGCTGGGCATGAGCATTCCTCTTTAGCGGACTCGCACCCCGCGGTCGCCGAAGCGCTTTGGCAAACAGCCTCGCTTCATGGCCTCCAGAGGGCTTGGACCGGGTAGATCGTGCCGTTCTTGGCTTCGATAATCGGCACCGAGGGGTCCAAGCTCACCTCGCGCGTCTGCCCGTCGAGGGTCACGGCCTTCAGGACGCCGCCTTCGTTGCTCACCTGGGTGGCGACATGCGCGCTGTAGATGGCGGAGCAGGTTCCACGTTCCTTGAGGGCCGTGCGTGCCTTCTGGTCCGGGAGGAGCTTCATGATGGTCGGGTCGGTGAAAGCGAGCACGCTCAGCTTGCCGCCGTTGAGCTCGTTGTACTTCTTGGCGCAGTCCACGATGCTCAGAAAACCCAGGTAACCGCCCTGGTCCTTCATCGCGACGGGGATGCTGCGCTTGCTCACGACGGAAGCGCTGCCGGCGACGGTCCCGATGGCACCTGTGCTGGGCCCCGGCGACGCGGGTGCCGCGACTGGCGCGGGCGTACTGTCACGCGCTTGCGGAGTCCCCTCGATCTTCCAGGCATAGAGGCTGTTCTTCTCCGGGGTCGCGCCGTACCCCATCAACGTGACCACGCGCGTCGATGGCGAAACCGCCGGCGCTGGACCGCAATACTCCATCTCGAAATCGATGACGTGGTAATCGTGCCAGTCGCCCTCGCCGTCCTGGTATTTCTCGACCCGCTTTTCCTTCTTGGTGATCCGGTTGCGAGAGCTCGTCGTCGGCGCCGGCCAGTCCTGCGGGATGGCCTCGAGTGCGTCGTACGCGCCGAAGACGACCCGCGCCTGTTTCACTATCTCCTCGAGCTGCTCGACCTCGCGCGCGTAGGTCGTGTCCATCTCGATGATCCGACTCAGCTCGGAGTAGGCGCACATCTCGCGTCCATCGTAGCCCCGCCAACTCACGAACTTCTTGTCCGATTTCCCGCTGAAAGCGATCGCTGGGTCTCGAGGATTGCGGTCGCGACGCGACCACTCCGGCTTCGGCAAGGCGCGCAGGCTCGCGTCCAAGGTGCCCATGGAGTCGTCGCCGCCTATGGTTTTTACCTGATGTTGCAGCGTGACCGGGGCGCAGGCAGCCAGGCAAAACAGCGCAAGGGTGAGCTTGCTCACATAGGTGCCGATCATGGCCGCCACATCTCTGTGACCGGATAGATGGTGCCGTTGGTCGTCTTGATGACCGCCAGCGAACTATCGAGGCTCGCGCTGTGGGACTTCCCGTCGAGGCTCAGCGCTTTCGCCGTGTCGCCCTCGTTGCTCACCTGCTTGGCGACATGAGCGTTGTAGATGGCGAGGCAGGCCTCCGGCTTTTTCTTCAGGCCAAGGCGTTCCTTCTTGTTGGGCATGACGCGCAAGACGGTTGGGTCGCTGAAGGCGAGCACATCAAAGGCGCCGTTCGCGAGCTCGTCGTTCTTGCCGGCGCAATCGACGATGGTGAGAAACGCGAGGTAGCCCTTCTGCTCCTTCAAGGTCTCGAGGAGGTTGCTCGTGCTCTGCGTCGCACCGGCCGGCGCCTGCGTTGCGTCCGACGTGGATGACTCAGCCACCGTGGGTGAAGCAGCAGCGCCGGCGCTCGCCTTGGGGGCGCTCTGGATCTCGAAGACGTAAACGTTGTTGCGATCCGGCTGATAGGTCGTCACCACGACCAGACGGCTCGAGGCCGCGATTGGCGGTGCGTCCACGCAATATTCGGACGCCGTCTCCCAGCGCTGGTGCTTGTCGTCGGTGTTGTCGAAGGACACCCAGTACGGCCGATCCATAGTGACGCGATTGTCCGACGGCTGCGGCGGCGGAGGCACCGCGGCAACGTCCTCGTACGTGTCGTACACCGCGACGCTCAAACGGACCTTCTTCACCCCTTCGGCGTAGTTCTTGGCCATGACAGACGGCGGCGTATTGAACACCTGGTAGTCCATCGTCGACTTCACGCACATGCGCGAACCGTCGTAGCCAGCCCAGTAAAGCGGAAAGTCGCTATTCGCGCTTCGTGCGGAGTCGTGGCCGTCGATGGCCGTCAAGCTCGAGTCGAGCTGCCCCGCGCGGTACCCGCGACCCTGGTTGCTGTAGCCTTTGACCTGTTCCTGAACCGAAGCCGGCCCGCAGGCCGCCAGACACAGACACCCAACCAGCAACGCCTTTTGCATGGCGCGAGCATACGCAAAATCGCGGGCACTCTCCTAGACGCTTTCGCGGACAGCGCGTCAGTTTTCAGCGCGTCGCTGCTACCAGGGGATTTCGTGGCCCTTGGCGTGAAAGAACTTGCCGGTCGCATCCATGGTGAGGCGCTCGATGAGAGCGACGATGTTCTCCGCCGCCTCGTCGGGCCTTACCGGCGCGCTACGGCCGCCCATCTCCGTCTGCACCCAGCCGGGATG
>JBGGMJ010000154.1:0-5395 GCA_041288095.1 Myxococcota bacterium | reverse complement strand
TGAAGCCGTCGGCCGCGGTCTCCGTGCTGTAGCCGTCGTCGGCGAGGAGGTTTGCGAGCGCGGTCCGCGCGTTGGCTTCGTCGTCGACGATGAGTATTCGGCCCCGGCTCATGCGCATCTCCCGCCGCAAATCTTGCGGTCACCATCTACCGTAGCAAAGTCGAAGCCAAAGCGACGAAACACCTTTGATTCGCGATTTGGAGCCCGTTGGTGGGAGGGTGTGCGCATCTCTTGCGCGACCACCCCGATGGACGCGCAATTATTGCGCATTTTCATCGTCGTCGCCGAGCATGCGCCAAGCGGAGCCCTCGAGGTCGTCCATCTGTCCATTTCGCACGCACCAGAGGAAGGTGATCGTCCAGGCACCCGCGCCGAAGAGCGCGAGTGGCAGGAGCACGTAGAGCGTGCTCATCGGCGCGCTCCGAACGTCCGCATCGTATGCGCGAGGGTGACCACCGTCAGTGACGCCGCGGGCATGAGCAGCGCGGCCATCAATGGTGTCACGACGCCGCTCACGGCCAAGTAGACGCCGATCACGTTGTAGATCAAACCAAAGGCGATGCCGATGCGCACGACCCGCCCGGCGCGGTGCGCCCCTTGGAATGTATCCGCGATAGCGGCCAATCCCGGGCGGTCGATGTAGACGTCCGCGGCCGCCATGCTTGCTTCCGCGCCGCCGTGAACGGCGATGCCCACGGTGGCGGCGGCAAGCGCGGCGGCGTCGTTGACACCGTCACCCACCATGGCCACCGACGAATGCGTCTCGAGGTCGCGGACGATGGCGAGCTTGCGCTCGGGGCTCGCGAGAGCTTCGAAGCGTTCGATGCCGAGCTGGCGCGCGACGCGGCTGACGACCCGCGGATCGTCGCCGGACACCAGGCTCAGTATGAGGCCTCGCGCTTGCAGCGCGGCGACGGTTTCACGCGCGTCGTCACGAAGGCGGTCGGCGAGTCCGGCGAGCGCGACGACCTCGTGGTTTTTGGCCACGAGGACCGGGGTCATCCCCTGCTGCGCGAGATCGCCCGCCATCTCCTCCCAGAGCTTGCCATTGGCTGTGTTCGCCGCGACCCAGTGCGGAGCCCCGATGATCAGATGAGCGCCGCCGACGACCCCGGTGACGCCGAGCCCAGGGTGCTGCTTCACCTGGGAGGCGATGAGCGGCCGGGCCTCGCCGCCGTGCTCAAGGGCACGAGCCACCGGGTGGTTGACATGCCCCTCGAGGGCGCGAACCGCATCGCGCACATCCCGCTCACCGAACCAATGCGCGACCGTGAGCCGGCCTTCGGTGAGGGTTCCGGTCTTGTCGAAGATGACCGTCTCGACGCGCGTCAGCCGTTCGAGCGCCGCCGAGGTCTTGATGAGGATGCGCTGGCGCGCCGCCGCGGCCATGGCGCTGCTCATCGCGAGCGGCGTCGCGAGTCCGAGCGCGCATGGGCATGCGACGATGAGCAATGCGATGGCGCGATCGATGGCGATGTCGGCACCGAGAGGCCACGCGGCGATCACCGTGGCCGCCGCCAGCAGACTCGCTCCGATGACGAAGTAGGCGCCGAAGCGGTCGGTGAGCTCGATGATCTCCGCGCGGGTCGTGGCCGCGGCCTGCATCGTCCGAGTGAGTCGTGCGAGACGGGTGTCGCCGCCGGTCGCCGTGGCACGCACCAGCAACATCGCGCCCGCGCAGATCGTGCCCGCGTGAACCGCGTCGCCGGCGCGCACGTCGACAGGCTCGGACTCACCGCTGAGCAGCGCGGTATCGACGCAGCCGCTGCCTGCGAGCACCTCGCCGTCGACGGGAAAAGCCTCGCCGGCGCGCACTTCGATGATGTCTCCGAGGACCACGCTGGCGCTCGCGACATCCGTGACCGCTCCACCTTCGCCGCGACGATGCGCGACGCTCGGTGCGAGCGCCGCCAGCAGCTCGGTGGCGTCCGCGGCCTGACGCTGCTTTCTCTGATGCACGTAGCGGCTGGCGAGCAGGGCAAAGACGAGCGCGGTTACCGAGTCGAAATAGATTGCGCCGCTATTGCGGACGGTGTTGACGATGCCCTGTAGGTAACCGGCGCCGAGACTCAAGGCGAGCGCGAGGTCGATGTGGGCCGTGCGCGTACGCAGGGCGGCCCAAGCGCCACGAAAGAAGGGCAACGCCGAGAAGAGGAGCGAAGGCAGGGTGACGACGAGGCTCGCCCAGCGCAAGAAGCGGCGGACTTCCGGCGCGATGCCGAATCGGTCGCCGCAGTAGAGCGCCACCGCCATGAGCATGACATTCGCCGCGACGGCGAAGGCGACGCCCATGCGCATCAGCATGACGCGATCCTGGCGCCGGCGCATGTCGAGCCGCGAAGCATCGCGCGCGGGGTGTGCGGCGTAGCCCAAGCGCGACAAGGTCTCGGTGACCTTGGAGAGCGGCGCGCGCGCCGGCTCGAAGACGACCGTCAGGCGAGCCTGGGCGAGATTGAGTCGTGCGGAAGAGACTCCGTGACAGAGGCGCGGCAGCTTCTCGAGCAGCCAAAGGCAGCCCGCGCAATGTACGCCTTCGAGCACCAGGTCGACGGCGTACACCCCCGCTGAGTGCTCGCGTCCGTGCTCGGCCAGGTAGCCCGGGTCGTCGAAAGCCTGAAAGCTCTGCGCATCTTCGCGCGGTCGCGCCGGCCGGGCCTCGCCGAGCACTGTCGCGAATCCGTCATTCAAGCCGGCTTCGCGGATGAGCCGATGCGCAGTCTCGCAACCATTGCAGCAGAAGAGGTGGCCGCTCGCCGAGGCTGCGCGCCTGGTGCGGGTGCCGCAGTAGGTGCAGGCCCTGCTGCTTTGCTCGAGAGAAATCGTCTGCAAGGAGGTCATGACAGACTCCAACTCAACCGCCGTGACAGACGAGAGGCGCGTCTTCGCGACTCCCGGCGTCCAGCGCATCATGCAAGCGATCGATCACGGCGCCGCGTATCGCCAGCACCGCGATCGCGGACGCAACCAGCAGGAGCGGCGCGAGACGGCGCGAGCGCCGGCGCAAGAGGTTACTCGTCTTGGCGAGCACGGTGTTGGTCGCGACCAAGGCCGGCACCGAGCCGAGCCCGAAGCCCACCATCACTAGTCCGCCGGTGAGCGCCGACCCGGCTGCCGCCGCGACGGCGAGCCAGGCGTAAAGCCAACCGCAGGGCATGAGGCCGGTGGCGGCGCCAAAGAGGCCGGCGCGTGCAAGCGGCGTCGTGGTGCCCAAGGCGGCGCGCATCGCCTGGAGTCCGGCGCTGGTGCGACCGTGACCGTTGCGCAGAGCGGGTGTCACCGCCGCGAAGATCAAGGCCAACGTTGCAGTGACCAGCGCCGCATGCTCGAGCCCCTTGGCCGCGGCCACCGACTCGACACCGTGGCCGAGCGCGCCGGCGCCGGCGCCGAGCAATCCGTATACGGAGAGGCGGCCGCCCTGGTAGGCCGCGTGGAGCGCGCGCGAGCTCCGGCCTCCCTGCACGAGCGCGAGGAGTGGGCCGCACATGCCGGCGCAGTGGAGGCTGCCGGCGAAGCTCGCCAGCAGGGTCGTGGCCAGTAGCGTGATCACCGCGTGACTCCCAGCTCGGCGCGGCCAGTCCCGGCGATGACCTCGCCTGCCACCTCGGCGCGCACGTCGACGATCCACACGCCGGCGCACGCGTTCGCGATGGCCGCGCAGTATGCCTCGCCCGAGCGCTCGAGTGTCGCTTCCAGGCGCGCACGCGGGCAAAGGTTCGCCGACGCGGCGGTCGTGACCGAGCGGGCACCGAGAGGCTTGCCGGCCGCATCGCGGAGGGTGACGCACAGGCGCGCGTCGGCGGCGCCGACTCGGGTGAGGCTTGCCTCCATGCTCACGCCGAGGCGAGTCGCGGCGGCACTCGCAGCCATGTAATCGTCCCACGCCAGAGCGCGCTCGTAGTAGCCGCTGTCGCTGGCAGGGCCGCTGCCGCCCGTCGCCGAGCGCACCAGCAAGGTATCGGCGATGACGCCCATGATACCGATGCCCACGAGCACCGCGGGAACGGCGAGTCGCTTGATGAAGCTCATGGCGTTGCTCCCGGCATGGGTCCGATGAGGCGGAGATGCACGTCTCGAACCGCTTCGCCCGCGGTGACCTTCAGGGTGAGCGCCGCGCTGCCGTGCTCGAAGCGTTCGGCGGGGAGCGCCACGACGATGTTGAGCGTGCGCGCATCCTCCGCGGCGATGGTCACCTCGCGCTGCTCCGCGATCAGTCGGGCCGCTAGGTCTTCGATGGCAAGACGCGCGCTCAGCGACTGCTCGCCGTGGTTTTCGATCTTGAGACGATACGCGTTCGCGACGGTGCCGTCGGGCAGCGTCTGATAGGGCAAGCCGTTGACCCGCAGGAGGGTGACGTCGAACGTTTCACGCCCGCGCGTGAACAGAGCCAGGGAGGTAACCGCTGAGGCGATGATCACCGTGTAGAGCAAGACGCGCGGCCGCAGGACGCGACGCGCCGGCGGCGCCTTGTAACCCACGAGGGCACGCGGCTTGCCGAGCTTCACCATGACGATGTCGCAGGCGTCGGCACACTGAGCGCACTGGATACACTCGAGCTGTGCGCCATTGCGGATGTCGATGCCCGCTGGGCAAGCGCGAACACAGGCCGAGCAATCGACGCAATCGCCCATGCCCGCCTTCGGCTTACCGCGCGGCTCGCCACGCTCGGCGTCGTAGGCGACCACCAAGCTGTCCTTGTCGACGAGCGCCGACTGCAGGCGCGCATAGGGGCAAGCGACCTGGCACATCTGTTCGCGGAACCAGGCAAAGTCGAGGAACACCAACGTGCTCGTCACCAACATCGCCGTGAACTCGGTCGGCGCGAGCCGCGGCGACTCGAAGAGGGCGCGGCCGAGTCCTTCGCCGCCCATGAAGTAGGCGACGAAGACGTTCCCGAGCCCGAACGAGATGAGCGCGTAGACCGCGAGGGTCACGATTCGCGCCGCGACCGTCGGTGTGCCTCGGTGATAGCCCTTGCCTTCGAAGAGCCGCTGCAGCGGACGATAGACCAGCTCGAGGTACACGGTTTGTGGGCAGGCCCAACCGCACCAACCGCGCCCGACCAGCGCCGTGGCGAGGAACACCGTGGTGAAGGCGCTGATGAGGAACGCCATGAGCGCGAACGTGTCGGTCGCGTGAAAGATCGTCCCGAGGACGTAGAGCTTGCGGCCAGGAACGTCGATGCGTATGCCCGGGTGTCCGCCAATACGGACGAATGGCATGGCGACGAAGAAGACGACGAGGATGTAGCCGACGATCGAGCGCGCCGTCAGGTAGCGGCCCCGCGCGAGCTTGGGGCGCAGCCACCGCCGGGAGCCATCGGCTCCGAGGGTCGCGAGAACGTCCGCTGCTCGTTCGGGGCTACTCATTTGCGCGCCGCGACCTCGTGGCCCTCGGG
>JBGGMJ010000153.1:0-28961 GCA_041288095.1 Myxococcota bacterium | reverse complement strand
GCGGTTGTTCGGGTCGCTCACGCTCATCGAGTTCGAGCGGTCCATGATGATGACAATCTTCAAGAACGAACGCAGGTCGTCGGCGTTCTCGGCGCAGAAGCTGCCGTTGAGCTCGACGCGGTTGTCGAGGACGATGTCGGTGGAACCGGGCGGCACGAAGAGCTCGTCCTTCGTGCACGCCGTGCCGACGAGTAGAGCGGCGGCCAAAAGACCGCGATGGCGGAACGACGTCACTGCAACACCTGACAATCGACCGCTGGGTTGAAGTAGTCGACGTCCTGGAGGTCGTTGGCGATCGGATCCTGTGTCGCCAGGTAGCGGAAGAAGCGCTGCTCACGCTGCCGCTGCAAGGCGTCGGTGGGGTTGCCGTCGCGGTCCACGAGATCTCCGTTGAGGCCGTTGACGTCGCCGCTGGCCGGGATCTTCAAGGTCGGCGGGACGTAACGTGGGCGCAAGCAGGCGACGCGCACCAAGGGGACGCCCGACAAGTTGTCCGACATGTTCTCGAGGATGTAGAGCCGGATCTCGTTGATACCAGTCATTGGTGGGGCGAGGTCTTCGCTCATGCCGGTCGCGGCGAGATGCACGTGCCGCACGTCGTAGGAGTAACAGGTGCGGCTATCGAGCGTCTTGCCGATCTCATTGCGCACGTAACGGTAGTGCTCACGGCTCTCGACATCGCTCTGGAAGACGAGCGGATTCAAGTGCCATTCGACCTCGCGGCCGTTCGGAACGCCGTCTTGATCGAGATCGCGATCGTAGTCCCATTCGACGGGGGACAAGCCGGCCTGCGTGTCGACGGTGTCGATGAGGCCGTCGGCGTCGGTGTCGGGGATGCGTGGGTCGGTGCCCACGGCGCGCTCCTCACAGTTCTTCAGACCGTCGAAGTCGTCGTCGAAGTAGTTGGCGCCGGCGCCGAAGCCGTCGTGATCACAGTTCACCCAGGTCCGGGCATCGTCCTCGTCGCAGAGGGTGGCGTCGCCGCCGCGTGACATGTCCACGATAGCGGGCAAGCAGGGATCGTTGGGGTCGAAGCCGAAGCCGCGCTTCTTGTGCTCGATGAAGTCGCCGTAGCCGTCGCCGTCGCTGTCCGCCCGGAGCGGGTTGGTGCCCGCGTCGTATTCGTCCTCGTCCACCATGCCGTCGAAGTCGGTGTCCGCGAGATTGCCGCCCTCGGTGAGCCGGTTCGAGACCGCCTGCACGAAAAAGCCACGGACGACGCGCGTCTGCTTGAGTGAATCGAAGTTGAGCGACCCGAAGTCGATGCTGTCGCCGCCGTAAAACTCGAGGTAGTCGCCGTCACCTACCTCGGCGATTTGTTCCATTAGCGGGATCGCCTGGGTGGTGTCGCCGAAGATGGCGATGATCGCGGGATCGGCGAGCGGATCGAGGACGAGCGCCGAGTTGAAGCGCATCTCTCCGACTTGGTAGCGATCCTCGAGGTCCATGATGTCCTGGACCAGCTTGAGGATCTGGTACGGCTGGTTGTAGTCGTTGCCGCCGAGCAGCGTGATGTTGCCGAGGCCGCCGAAGAGGGTGCTCGAATCTTCCGGGGCGAAGCACGACGTGTTGCCGTCCGCTGAAGTGCACACATAGGCGCCGCCGTTGCCTGGATCGGGGCCGCAGGTCGGGAGGCCGGAACAGCCGCCACCGGTGATGCAGTCGGCGTCGTCGCGGCAGAGGGTGCCGTCGGTGCAGGAACCGGCTTGCATGATGCAGGCGATGTAGTCGGGGTCTTCGCAGAGGCGATTGATGCCGTCCGCGAAGTTCGGATCGAAGTCGTTGCCGAGGCCGACCTTACACTGCGGGTCGGGGAAGCCGTCTGACATGAACACCATGACGTACTTGGTGCGGCCGAGCTCGGCGAAGCCACGCAGCGGATCGTTGCGGACGCTCTCCATGTCGCGGACGAGCTCCGCGTAGGCGACTGAGAGCGCACCCTGGTAGTCGGTGACGGTGTCCGCTTGAGCGACATTGTCGAGGCCGGGCGCGATGCGCGCGAGGTCGTTGGTGAAGACGGGCTCGTCGTCGGCGATGGGCGGGGTCGGTGTCACCGAGGCGTTGAAGACGATGATTTTGAAGAAGGTCGCGCCGGAGCCGATGAGCGCCTGGATGGTCTCTGAGACGGCGACGACACGCTGGCGATTTTGGTCGGAGAACTGCTGCGAGCCGGACCCGTCGACGATGAACATGATCTTGACGGGGTAGACGACGTTGGCGGCGGGGGAAGTGCAGAACTCGCCTTGGATGCGGAGCTTGTCGTCGACACCGACCAGCTCTTGCTCACGCTCGGGGAACTCGAGGCGCACCTTGGAGCAAGTCGTCTGCGATAGCAGAGCGGCAGCAAGAAGCGCGGGACGACAGCGCCAGAGGGGGTTCATTACATTTCCTCCGTACCCCGAGGTTTTATCACCAACTCGAAGGCCCCTCCTCTCCGATTTGCACGGAGTAGGAGGGGCCTCGAGATGTCTCACCTGATCACACGGGTCCTAACAAAGCTCCTACGCTTTGAAGCTGTTAGGCCCGGCGTCGGCGCAACACGGCCGCAATCGACAGCCCGATTGCCAGAGCCGCAAGGCTTCCTTCCGCCTGAGTCGACGAGCAGCCGCCCGACGAATCCCCAGATCCCTCGCCAACCTCAGCCTTGATCTCTTGGGTCGACTGGCTCAGCGGCAGACCAAGGGGGTCTCCGTTGACAAGCTCAGTCGTAACTTTGATTGAGTAAGCGCCTTCCTTGTCCGCCTTGAAGCGGATGGTGCTGAAGCGCGGGTCGGTGCCGACCTGGAACGTGCCAGGATAAGTCGCGGCGCTGCCGATCGCGTTGTCCAGCGTGCTATTCGAGCCACCGGGCTGCTCGGTGAACGTCGCCGTCCAGTTGTGAATCTCGTCACCGCGGTTCGTGAACAAACGAATCTCGATGATGTCACCAACCTGGAGGCGGGTCAGATCATTGCTACCAGCGATCGCGAGGCGCGTCTCGAAGGCGTGCGACGGGTCCAAGCAGGACGACGACTTTTCGCTGTCCGACATGGTTGCGTACGCAGCGCGGTCGACGACGAAGCACTCCTTGTTGTCGCACGACTCGTACTGACCGTTCGTGTTGAAGTTACCGGCGTCACCAACACCGTCGTTGTCGGCGTCGACTTGGCCCGGGTTCGCAACGAACACGCAGTTGTCGCGGAAGTTCTCGCGGCCGTCGCCGTCGGCGTCCTGGTCGCAAGCGTTACCAACACCGTCGGCATCCATGTCGGCCGCGGTCGCGTCAGCGGCGTCCGGGCAGTTGTCGGCGTCGTTCACGAGGCCGTCACCGTCTGGGTCGTCGTCGCACGCGGCGCTACCACCGGCACCAGCAACGAGGCGGCACGGATCCTGGGTGTCCAAGAGGCCGTCGTTGTCGTCGTCGGTGTCGCAGATGTCACCTTCGGTGTCGCCGTCGTTGTTACCCTGCGATGGGTTCGGAACGAGCTGGCAGTTATCCGTGGTGTTCGGGATGAGGTCACCGTCAGCGTCAGCGTCGCAAGCGTCGCCGATGCCGTTGAGGTTGACGTCACCCTGAAGCTGATTGGCAGACGCCGAGCAGTTGTCGCACGAGTCGCCAACCTGGTCGCCGTCCGCATCGCTCTGGTCGTAGTTCGAAATGAAAGCGCAGTTGTCGAAGTCGTCTTCGACACCGTCGCCGTCTTGATCGTCGGCGAACTGATACGTAACGCCGCGGTCAGTCATGGCAACGAGGATGCTGCAGCCGCAACCGCAACCGCAGCCACCACCCGATTGGGTTGGGGTACCGCAGTTACCGGACACGCACTCACCCGCCGCCGCCTGGCTGGGAACGAAGGCCGTCAAGGCCATCGCCAAGCCACACAGTCCGATAAGTCCTAGTGCTCTCATCTGTAAATCTCCTTCATTCAGGTTCGACATCAGTTGCTGCCTGCTTGCGCAGCGCGTGAACGTTCATTGCTAGTGTTGTGCCAAGACCGCTGTGGACAGCACGTCAGTTGTAAATCCGCGGAGTTACGGCCCATGGGGCGCTCCAAGAAGGTTCCTGGTCGCTTCCGCGTGGGGGGCCAAGACCGCAGGGGTTCGTACGGGCATGTGGGCGCCACAGCGACCATCGGCCCTGCTGTACCGATGCAAAGTCCTGATTTTACTGCGTCTTTTCCGAATTGCGTAGCTCACGGTCGTGCGGGGGCAATACCCCACGCTCAATTATTCTCTAGTTATTACTCATGGTTGCACAGATGCAAGGAGAACTGTGGCGTGGCGACCACAATTTCGCCATCGGATCCAATTCCGAGTAAAAACAAGTCAGTAGGACCAACGTGTTGACAAAAGTCTACACATTGTCTTGTGGGGACAATACCACGCAGATCTGAGTGGGGTTTCTAGCCCTCGCGCAAGATCGCGCTATTAACGTGCGCGAGGTGAGCTTCCGAGGTCGCTTGAGAGCGGGCGGTCTCCATCAGCTTCACCCGCTCGTCACCTTCTTCGAGCGTGGCGAGGAGCGCCCAGGTGTCGGCGTAGGTAGGTGTCGCTTCGGTCGCCTTCCGCAGGTGAACCCATGCTCCGTCGCGATCGCCCCGATGTAAGCGAAGGTGGGCGCTCACTTCGAGGGCGAGCACGGAGGCCGAGTCGATGGCCAGGGCGGCATCGACGGCTTCTTGGGCAACGGCGTGGTTGCCGGCGCGCAGCTCGAGCCGCGCCCGTTCGGCGAATAAGAGGTGTCCGTGGGGATCGAGCTCGACCGCGCGATCGAGCTCGGCGCGTGCCTCCTCGAGATCAGCGGCGCTCGCCTGGATTTGCAAGGCCAGGGCCATGGCCAGGTGCGACTCGGGGAGCTTCGGATCGGCGAGCTGAGCGGCCTTGGCGGTGCTCAAGGCGACGACGCGATTGCGCTCCGCGACATCGGCGAACATGAGGGAGCGTTGCGCCTGGGCACAGGAGAGGCCGGCGAAGGCTTGGCCACGAACGTCGGTCGATATGGTCGAGGTGATTTGCTGATAGAGGTCAGCCGCCAGATCGTTGCTCGCAGCCTCGAAGCGCAAATACGCCGTCCGTGCCTCGGCCAAAGCTTCCGCCTCACTGTCGCGTTGCTTGCCGGCCCTCATCCCCCCGGCGGCGCGCGTGCGCTTTTGCTCGATGTCGAGCGCCAGCCACATGTTCATGCCGCCGCGCTTACCCGACGGCGACGACATGGCGTCGGTGAGCTCCGCCTTGTCGCGTTTGCTCCGCAGGAACCCGTCCGGAACCTCGAGCCGCTGCTCGATCGGCGCCGGCGCATCCACGTCTTTGACCTGGGTGTGCTTCTGCAGCTCTTCGACGGCGACGCCGAGCCGCTCAGCGATCGCCCGTAAAGACTGCCCCTTCGGAAGCACCAGGAACATTCTTGGATGTCATGGCACGCCGAACGGCATTGGCCAACGCCTTACAACGTCAGCAAATAGGCCAAGAGATCGTTGACCTCGTCAGGCGTGAGCGTGTTCGCCTTTCCGTGGGGCGGGCTCGCGTAGCGCTCGACGACGGCGCGGAGCGCGAAGCGATCGCGGACCTCGAGCACCTTCTTGTCGGCGCTGACGTCGAAGCCGCCGAGCCCAGTGTTCAGCATGGGCCAGACGTCCCAGGCGCCGATGAGCGCGGGGATGGAGAAGCCGGTGAAGTACTCGCTCTGCATCTCCTCGCGGAGTGGCAAGCGGTGGGGCGTGCCGACTTCGATGAAGCGGTTACGCGTCGCGGTCACCTGATCGGTCGTAAAGTAGGGCGCGGGATGACACGAGGCGCACTCGGCCTTGCCTTCGAACAGCGCCATGCCCGCGCGCGGCGAGCCTTTGGCGCCGTCGGGCAGCGCGAGCTCCCGCGGTGGCGCGCCGTCGGCACCGACGAAGGGATTGGGCAGGGTCGCTACCTCACTGGCGAAGATGGTGAGCCAGGTGACCTCGTCGTTGGTTTGCACGGGGTTTTGGAAGCGGTTGCGGTCGCCGACTTTCCGATTGGTCTCGGCGATGCTGAAGGTGCTCGCGGGCACGAAGTAGGGTGGCGTCTCGGCGGTGCCGCGCACGGTCGGGACGCGGTAGATGCGCAATGGCGTCGTCTTCTCGAAAAGGACGCTGTCGCCGTGGCCGTCGAGATGGCAGGCGTCGCAGGACATGCCGGTGCGACCGAGGTCGGTGTAGTAGAGGATCTGCCCTAGTCGTTTCTCGCGCTGGCCGAGCGTGTTCACGAGCGGCACTTGTTTGGTCGTTAGCGTTTGCGGCGCTTTCTCGACGTCGATGACGGCAAGTGTTCCGCTAAAGCGGTTCAAAACGTAGAGCGTCTTGCGATCCGGCGAAAGCGCCAGCGCTTGCGGACCCGAGTGCAGCTCGACTCCGGAACGTTGATTGACGCTGAAATCGGAGGCCACGCGGGTGAGCGGGAAGTCCTTGCGCGGGGGGATGGGCAGCGAGGTGACGGAAGCCTGCTCGCCGGCGAGGAGCTTCGCGAGCTCGACCACGCGCACCAAACCGGTGGCGACGTCGGCGACATAGACGCGCCCGGCTTCTTCGTCGGCCGCGAGTCCCTGTGGCACCCCGAAGCCGAAACCCAAGTGGGAGGTGACGCGATTCCCGGCGAGATCGACGACGCTGATGCCGCCGTTCATGCTCACTTCCATCTTGTCGGGATTGGGGCCGATGTTGGGGCCGATGTTGGCGGACAGCAGCTTGTCCGCCTTGGCGAGCCAGACGAGATCGCGCTGGGCTTTGCCCCCCATGACGTACGGCCCATAGGGCTCGGTATGGCCGCCCACGATGCGGGTGTCGGGATCGGGGCTGATCGTCGATGTCTGTTTTCCGCTTTCGCGGTCGAGGCGCTCGATGCGTCCGGTGAGCGCGCTGCCTACCGCCACCGAGCTCGAGGTCATCGTCAGGCTCTTCGGGTTCGGATCGACCGACGTGGTCCAGCGCACGGCACCGTCCGCGAGTCCGATCTTGCTGACCGTGTCGCGCGCCTGCTCGGCAACGATCACCCCGTCGCCGTCGATGGCCACGGCGCTCGCGTAGGCAGGAGCAGGCAGCTCGCGCAGCTTCTTGCCGCTCGCGCCATCGCAGATCCACACCGTCGGCTCGAACTGATGCGCGATGACGAGACGCTTGGCCCCATCGCTCTCGGCGAAGACGGCGAGCGCGCTCGGCCCGTCCCCACCGGGCAGCGCCTCGACCGTCCCCTCCGCAACGTCGTAGCGGTAGATTGTGTCCGTCGTCCCCGAGGCGGCGAAGACACCGCCGTCGCCAACCGCCAACGCCGTCAAATCCGGAAACGCAGCGTCGTTCACGACCCGCAGCCGGAGCGGTTGAGCGGCCACCTTGGCTCCCACGAGAGTCACCGTCACCGCCTGTGCGTCACTCCCGGCGCTGATCGTAAGGTCGGCGGGCAGTCGAACATAGGCATGCGTCGCGTCCAGCGAAGTGACCAGGAACTTTCTCGAGAAGGGCGGCCCGAGCTCGAGCTGCATTCCTTCTTTGAAGTTTTTCCCAACCAGCGCGAGCGGTTGGCTCGTTTGGTTGCTGACGAGACGAGGGCCGATGTCGGTGAGCTCGGGCGGCTTGGAGCAGGCGGTGAGCACCACGGCGAGAGCGAGCGCGATTCGGGGAGCCATGCGCAAAACCTAGGCGAGGGAATGGCGGCCTCGCAAACGAAACATTTGCGCGATTTGACGCAGGGCCGCGCAACCTCCGCGGTGACCTTGACCTTGCGCAGACGCGGCTGCACTGTCCGCGCTCCGGTGTTCGTGCCGGCCTTCGAGGATTGAAAACATGCGCGAAATCTTGAGCGAGCTGGGCCTCGGTGCCGACAGCTTCGGTGCCTCCGCGGGCGCCCCCATCGAAACCCATGGCGATTGGCTCGACAGCTTCGCTCCGGGAGATGGCTCGAAGATTGGTCGCGTGAAGATGGCGACGCTCGACGACTACGAGGTCGTCATGAAGAAGACGCTCGGTGTCTTCGAAAAATGGCGCGCCACGCCCGCCCCGCTACGCGGCGAGATCGTCCGTGAGATGGGCAACGCCTTGCGCGCCAAGAAAAAGGCGCTGGGCGCCCTGGTCGCGCTCGAGATGGGTAAGATCCGCGCCGAGGGCGAAGGCGAGGTTCAGGAGATGATCGACATCGCCGACTTCGCGGTCGGTCTGTCGCGCCAGATCTACGGGCAAGTCATCGCCAGCGAGCGTCCGCTGCACCGCCTCACCGAACAATGGCACCCTCTGGGCTGCGTCGGCATCATCAGCGCCTTCAACTTTCCCGTCGCGGTTTGGTCGTGGAACGCATTCCTCGCCGCGGTGTGCGGTGACGTGATGGTGTGGAAGCCGTCGTTCAAGACGCCTCTGTGCGCTATCGCGGTGCAGAAGATCGTCGACGAAGTGCTCGCCAAGCACGGCATGCAAGGCGTCATGTCGTTGGTCATCGGCGCGAACGAGACCATCGGCGAGAAGCTGATCAACGACGAGCGCGTGCCGCTCATCTCGGCCACCGGCTCGACCCGCATGGGCCAGCACGTCGGTCAGGTGGTGGCGAAGCGCTTCGGCAGGTCGCTGCTCGAGCTCGGCGGCAACAACGCGCTGGTCGTCATGGACGACGCGAACCAAGACCTGGCTCTCCGCGCGGTGCTCTTCGGCGCCGTCGGCACGGCTGGTCAACGCTGCACCTCGACCCGCCGCGTGCTCGTCCACAAGAGCATCGCCAACGGCTTCGTCGACAAGCTGGTGAAGGCCTACGACCAGGTGAAGATCGGCAATCCGCTCAGCGAAGGCACGTTGATGGGGCCGCTCATCGATACCGACGCCGTGGCGAGCTACACGCGCGCTCTCGAGCAAGTCAAAGCCCAGGGCGGCGAGCTCCTGCGTGGCGGCAAGCGCCTGTCGGGCGACAAGTACCCCGGCGGCTGCTACGTCGAGCCGGCCATCGTGCGCGCCAAGGCGGACATGGCGATCGTTCGCGAGGAGACCTTCGCGCCGATCCTCTACATCATCACCGTCGATTCGCTCGAGGATGCCATCCGCATCAACAACGACGTGCCGCAGGGCTTGTCGAGCTCCATTTTCACGGAGTCGATGCGCAACGCCGAACGTTGGGTCTCGGCGATGGGCAGTGACTGCGGTATCGCCAACGTGAACGTTGGTACGAGCGGCGCCGAGATCGGTGGCGCGTTCGGTGGTGAGAAGCACACGGGTGGCGGTCGCGAGGCCGGCTCGGACTCCTGGAAGGCGTACATGCGCCGACAAACGCAAACCGTTAACTGGTCGACGGCGCTGCCGCTCGCCCAAGGAATTCAGTTCCTATGAAAACCTTGCCGTCGATCCGCGACGTGCAGCTCGAAGGCCGCCCGGTCTTCATGCGCGTCGACTTCAACGTGCCGGTCGAAGACGGAAAGATCACCAGCGACGCCCGCATCCGCGCGGCGTTGCCATCGATCAAGCACGCGCTCGGCGCTGGCGCCAAGCTCGCCTTGGCTTCGCACTTCGGTCGCCCGAAAGGGAAACGCAACAAGGAGTTCTCGCTCGAGTTGGTTGGTGACCGCTTGAGCGAGCTGCTCGGCAAGGACGTCGTCTTCGCCGAAGACTGCGTCGGCGACGGCGTCACCGGGCTCGTCCGCGACGCGCGGGCGGGGAGCGTCATTCTCCTCGAGAATCTGCGCTTCCATGCTCAGGAAGAGGAGAACGACACCGACTTCTCGAAGAAGCTGGCGGCTCCCTTCGAGATCTACGTCAACGACGCCTTCGGTGCGTCCCATCGCGCGCACGCGTCGATCGTCGGCATGACGCACTTCGTGAAACAGAAGTGCGCCGGCTTCCTGCTCGAGGCCGAGGTGAAGGCCCTGGGCAAAATGCTCGAAGGCGCCGAGAAACCGTTCGTCGCCGTCGTCGGTGGCGCCAAGGTGGCCGACAAGCTCGGCGTCTTGAAGGCGCTCATCCAGCGTGTCGACGTGCTCTGTATCGGCGGCGCCATGGCGTACACGTTCCTCAAGGCGCGTGGCGTCGAGGTCGGCGCATCCAAGTGGGAGGGCGACAAGCTGCGCGACGCGACCGAGGTGATGAAGCGGGCCAAGGACCGCAACGTGAAGGTCCTACTGCCGGTCGACCACGTGGTCGCCGAAGTCTTCGACGAGAACGCCAAAGCGACCATCATTGCCGATGAGGACATCCCTGAGGGGAGCATGGGTCTGGACATCGGTCCCGAGTCGCGCAAGCGGTACACCGAGGTCATCGACGACGCGAAGACCGTCTTCTGGAACGGACCGATGGGCGTCTTCGAGTGGGACAAGTTCGCCAAAGGCACGAACGCTATCGCGGAAGCGGTGGCGGCCTCGAATGCCTACACCGTCGTCGGTGGCGGTGATTCGGTCGCGGCCATCGAAAAAGCCGGCGTCGAATCGCGCATCAAGCACATCTCGACCGGTGGCGGCGCTTCTTTGGAGCTCCTCGAGCTCGGGACGCTACCCGGCATCGAAGCTCTTCTGGGGAAGGCCTAAAGCATGGCACGTCGGCCGATGGTCGCGGGCAACTGGAAGCTCAACAAGACGATTCCAGAAGCCCTGGCGCTGGTGACCGAGCTCAAGAACGCCCTGGCGTCGGTGCGCGACGTCGACGTCGTCGTGGCGCCGCCGTTCACCGCCTTGTGGTCCGTGCACGAACGTCTCCAAGGGACGCACATCGGGCTGTCGGCGCAGGAGATCTATTTCGAGGACTCGGGCGCGTTCACCGGCAAGGTGTCGGCGCCGCTGGTGAAGGACGCCGGGTGCGCCTACGCCATTGTCGGCCATAGCGAACGCCGCCAACATTTTCACGAGACCATCGAGACCTCGAACAAGCGGGTGAAGGCGGCCCTCAAGGCCGGGCTCTCCCCGATCTTGTGCGTTGGCGAGACCCTCGATGACCGTCAGAAGAACAACACCAACAAGGTGGTCGCCGAGCAGCTCGACGGCGGCATCGCCGGGCTCTCGCTCGACGACCTCGACCGCACCATCATCGCCTACGAGCCCGTCTGGGCCATCGGTACCGGTCAGGTGGCGACGCCCAAGCAAGCGCAAGAAGTGCACGCCATGATCCGCAACCGCCTGCGCGCCAAGGACGCCGCAATGGCGGACAAGATGCGCATCCTCTACGGCGGCAGCGTCAAGCCCGACAACGCGCACGACCTCAACGAAGAACCGGACATCGACGGCTCACTCGTGGGCGGCGCCTCGCTCAAGGCCGCGGATTTCATCGCCATCGTGCGCGCCACGCGGGGTACGCACTAGAGGCCTAAGGTCACACGACGCTACTTCAGGTGCTGCGTGAAGAAGCGGATGCTGTTGCCGATCATCGAGACGCGGTTGCCGCGCTTCGACGCGCCATGGCCTTCGTCGGCGTAGATCATGAGCTCGGCGGGCACTTTCTTCAGCTGCATGGAGTCATACATGCTCACCGCCTCGCCGACGGGGACGCGGGGGTCGTTGGCGCCTTGCAGGATGAGTAACGGCGCGCGGATGCGGTCGATGTACGTCGACGGCGAGAGCTGCGCCAAGGCGTCGTGGTCCTTCTCGGGGTCGCCGTATTCGGAGATGCGTAGCACCCGACGGTAAGGCGCCGTGTTGTTGAGGAAGGTGACGAGATTGGAGATGCCGACGACGGAGACGCCTGCGTCGTAGGTGCCTGCGAACATGGTCATGCCGACCAGTGTCGAGTAACCACCGTAGCTGCCGCCGTAGATGCCGACCTTGGGCGGGACGCCGCCGACCGCGAAGGTCTTGCGCGCCCAGACAGCCGCGTCCTCGATATCGGTGATGATGCTCAGACGCTTGGCACCGTCGTCGGCCGCCAGATACGTCTTGCCGTAGCCGTCACTGCCGCGAACATTCGGCGCGATGTGCACGAAGCCCGCGTCGACGAAGAGCTGGGCAGTGCCGTTGAAGCCGCCCATGTATTGACCCTCGGGGCCGCCATGGAACTCGACGATGACCGGGCACAAGGTGTCCACGCATTGCTTGGGGCGGCGCACGAACGCCGGCACCGACTTGCCGTCGCGCGTCGGGTAGCTCTCGAGCTTCGACGCCACGAAGCTCGCCGTGTCGATCTCCGGGATACTCTGCTCGTGCCAGGCCTCCGCCTTGCGCGCGGTGAAATCGATGACCAGGGTCGCCGGCGGGCGATCACCGTAGTCGACGCTCGCGGTAGCGTAGCGGCCACCACGCGTCAGCGAGGCCGCCTGGATGTGATCGGCCTTCGGCAAGAACGGCGTCTCCTCGGCCTGCCAGCCCTTGGCGCGTGCCACCATGGTGAACAGCCGCGTGAAGCCTCCGTCGTTCACATGGTAGACCAGACGCTTCTTGTCCTCGTCGACGGCGAAGCCCGAGACGTCATGGGCCGTTTCAGCGGACAGCGCCGTCAGGGTGCCGTCTTTCCAGGCGTAGAGCCGCCGGAATTCACCGAGCTTCGGCGTCTGCACGATGATCTCGCCAGGCCTGCCATAGACCGCCTCGTACTCGACGTTGTCGCCCTGCCCGAACAGGTGCTTGGGCTCCGTCGCGCCGCGTGCCAACTCCCAGTATTCCGAGGGCAGTGAGCCCACGGCCTTGCGCAAGAGCAGGGTGCCGTCATCGCGGACATCGCTGACCGACCACAGGCCAGGACCGCTATAGAGGACTTCGCGGGCGCCGGTCGCGATCACATGGCGATAGACGGCGTAGCTATCCTTGGTCTGGTCGTTGCTCGTGAAGTACAGCGAGCCACCGTCACGGCTCATCACGTGATAGCGGGTCTGCACACCCTTCACGTGTTGCACGGCCTTCAGGGCGCCGCCGTTCACCGGCATCAGGTATATGCCCGGGTTCTCCTCGCCGTTCACGTCGCGGCTCAGCACCAGCGTCTTGCCGTCCGGCGTCACGCCCTCGACGAAGGTGCGATCCTCGCCGCTCGTGAGCTGCACCGGAAAGCGCTTGGCGCCATCGATGCGCCACACCTGCTGTTGGCCGCTCACGCGCCAGGTGAACACGAGACGCTTGGCGTCCGGTGTCAGGACGCCAGCGCCGGGGCCATAGAGCTCGACCATTTGCTGGGCGTGCTTGGCGATGTCGGCTGGCGGCGCCTTGGGAGCGAACTTCTCGAGGACCGCCTGTGAGACGCTCTCGAGGCCATGTCCGCTATAGCTTTGCGCCGTTTCTTCTTTGACGTCCGGAGCGCGGGTGGCCGCCGGCTCGTCGACGGCGGGCGGCTCGGTGGTTTTCGATGAGGCGCAGGCTAGAGCCAACAAAGAGAGGACGAGCGTGATTCGCAGCATACCGCGGTCAAGCCACAGCGGTATGAAACGATCAAGTGCGTGTCAGTGCCTGGATGATCGCCCGCGACCGGCCGGGGAAGATCGGGTGGGGCACCAGCGCCAACTCGTCGGCGAGGGCGATTGCCGCGTCGCCTTCGGGGATACCGTCGCGCTCGGCGCGCATGAGCACTTCACGCGTGATGTTCGGGATGGAGTAGCGGAAATCGACGCCGAAGTGACGCTCGATGGCGGGGTCCGGCGTCACATAGCCGTACTGCTCGTTGGCGCAGTTGACGATGCCCATCCGGTTGGTGAGGAAGTCGGGGACGTAGGTGATGCCGCGCTCGCGGAGGGCGCGTCCGTCGCGCGCCGGGTCGTCGAGCTGATTGTTGGCGGCGCCGCAAATGACCTTCGTCCGCAACAGCGGAATCGTCTTGGCGTCGATGATGGCGCCCAAGGCGCAGGGCGCGAGTACGTCGCACTCGGTCGCGAGAATCGATTGGTCACCACGCGCGAGCAACCGTAGCTCCAAGGGCTTGCCGGCGAGCTCGTGGCGACGCTTGTCGATCAGGGTCTCGGAGACGTCGCTCGCGATGACCTTGGCGACCCCTTGCTCGAAGAGCAGTGACAGCAGTGGTCCTCCAACGTTGCCTACGCCCTGCACGACGATGGTCTTGCCGGCGAGCGTCCCCATCTTGCGGTAGGCGAGCGCCCCTTGCATGCCCGCGATCACACCGCGCGCCGTGTGCGGCGATGGGTCACCGCTGCCGCCGATTTCGGGAGGGATGCAGGTGACGAAACGCGAGCGCGCGAAGATCGCCGCGATGTCGCGGGTGAACACACCGACGTCTTCGGCGGTCACGTAGCAGCCGCGCAGGGCCGTCATCATGTCGCCGTACGCATTGAAGGCGGCGTCGCGCTGGGCGCGATCCTCGAGCTTGCCGCCCGGTCCCATACCGATGACGCCCTTGCCACCACCCCAGAACAGGCCCGCTAGGGCGTTCTTGCGAGTCATGCCCTGTGACAGGCGCAGGCCGTCTCGCAGATAGCCGCGCAGATCATCGTAAGCCCACAAGCGCGTGCCGCCGGCGCCGGCGCCGCGCGTCGTGTCGTGCACGAAAGCGCCGAGCAGCAAATCCAGCTCGGCGTGTGGTCGCAAGAACACGGCCTCGTGCTTCGAAAAGCCCGAGCGCGGATCCGCGAAGAACCCGACGAGAGGCGCGAGGAAATCGTGCGAGACGCGTACGGTATCGCCGTCGAGAACCGCCCAAGCGAGGGCAACGCGCTCCTGACGCAGCATCGCCGCGACGCGATCGGGAGCGAGACTCAGCAGGTCGGTCATCGGTACGGCTTCCCGATCAGCGCGGGGCGTCGGGATTGGAGGGCGGGGCCGCCGGGCCTTTGTCCGCTGGAGCGTCCGTCTTGCTGTCGGTCGTCGGCGTTGCGGTGCCGGTGGCGCTCGTCGGCTCGGCCTTGGGCGCTTCGCCCTCGTTGGCCTTCACGGCGTCGTCTTTGCCTGCATCGGTCGTCGGCTTGCCGTCGCTCGTGGTGTCGGTTGCCGCCGGCTTGTTGCTCTCGAGAGCGCGCTCGACCGCCGAGCGTTGCCTCGAGCTGATGGTCGCCAGGGTGAACGAGGTCACGAAGAAGACCATCGCCGCGCCCGAGGTGACGCGGGTCATGAAGTCGCCCGCGCCGCGGCCGCCGAAGATCTGGGCGCTCGCGCCGCCGAATGTCGAGCTCAGACCGCCGCCCTTACCCGACTGCAGGAGCACCACCAGGATGAGGAGCACGCAGGTGATGACATGGATGATGGTGATCAGCGTGTTCATCGGAGGCCTTGCTGTCCCGCCTCAGGTGGCGGGCAAAAACAATATGTCGAATGCGGTAGGAGAGACTCGAACTCACACGGTCTTTCGACCGCCAGCCCCTCAAGCTGGTGCGTCTACCAATTCCGCCACTACCGCTTGGTGACGCGCGCAAATAGCAAGTGACTTCTGGCCTGTCAATCAGGATCACTGACGGCAATAGCCCACAAGACGTGGCGTGGGTACCTCAGCATGCGGCGAGGATTCTCGCGTTCTTTCGACGGTCTAAGCGGTTCTCCATGTGTGACATGGTGGTACCATGCTTGCAGGCGATCGACGCTCCATGACCAGCGTCGTTACAGAACGCAAGCGCGAGCCGGCGCCGGTGCAGACGCTCGACGGCGGCGAGGCACACAGTCCGGTCGGCGACGGCTCGGAGAGTGAGCGCCTGCGGCGGGAACAAGCGGCTGAGGTCATGAAGCGTGGCCGTCCCGCCGCGCCAGATCGTGGAACGCCGCGTGTCGCCGCGGTGCCGCCAGCGCCGGTCGCGGTGAATGGGCTCGAGAACGCGGCCAACACGGTGTCGGGCGAGCGGCTCGAGCGTGAGCTCGTCGCGATGGCGAGACCCGAGGCGCAATGGCCGGAGCTCCGGCTCGGCCAGGGCGTCCTCGTCGAGCGGCGCGACCGCGATGGTCAGGGCTATTCGCGAGAAATCTTGGAGCTGACGCGCATCACGGGCGAGCAGCTCGAGCTCACCTCCCGCAGTTATGGGACGACGCTGCGTGTGGATCGCGACGTGCTGCGCAGCCGCGTCGCCTGGCAATACGGCCACCCTGTGAACGCCGCCGTCGTCGAGCACGGTCTCGACGTCACTTGGTCTCTGAAAGCCGAGGCAAACCTGACGGCCTCCGAGCCGCCCGCGGTCGCTACCGAGACCATGCGTGCGCTATTGCGGAAAGGCGCCGAGACCTTCGATGCGACCCTGCGCGCCGCCATGGCGGATCCGGCGCAACGTGATCGTTGGGAGCGCGTGATGACCCTGCAGGGCCGCTATCGCGACCTCACGCATCAGCGTCGCGAGCTCGAGCAGGGCCTCGCGGCGCATCTCAAGGTGAAGCCGCTGCGCATCTCCGCTCTCATCGCGGATCTGGATCCGGTGGAGTCGGCGTACCGCGCTCAACTGGCGGCGCTCGACGCGCAGCTCATCGACGTCGGAGCAGCGAGTGCCCATGTCGCCGGCGGCGCGGGACTCGCCAAGCTCGCCGGCAAGAGCAGCGATCCGCTGGTGCTATCGTTGGCGCGCGAAGAGCTTGGCGAGCACGTGTCCGCCGCGACCCTGTTGGGTATCTACCTCGACAACGCGGAAGCGGCGCTCGCGCGCGGCAGCGTGAGCGGCGCCTTGATTGCGAACGCGGCGGCTCTCCAGCCCTATCTCGAGATGAGCTCGGGGGCGCGCGGCAGCATGCATCGCCTGCCAGGGGAGACCGGTGTCGCGGGACGGCCGAGCTTGACCATGGCGCTCAATCAGCTCATCGCCGAGGGCGTGCTCGGCAAGCGTGAATTGGTGCATTCGTCGGCACAGCTCGCCGCCGTCGCGATTCGCCTATCCGAGACCCAGCTGGCCACGCTCAAGCGGCGGCACGACAGCCTTCAGGCCACGGAGCCCTCCGTGAGCGTCAATCCGAACACCTTGTCGCTCGCGCAGCGCGGCCGGCGCCAGAACCGGGCGCGCGACGAGGTCACCGCCGCGCTCACGAGAGAAGTCGAGCGCCTGCGGGCGGTGGAGACGAGCGAGCCGCATCTGGCCTTTCTCGAATCCGGCGGTCGCGCGGCGCTCGCTCGCGCCGACGAGCTCACACGGCGCACGGCGAGCGCGGCGACCGCCGATGAGCTGCTGAAGTTCGGTCGCGGCGTCGCCGACGTGTTCGATTCGGTCAACACATGGGTGATGGCGGGCGCCGCCATGGCGACGCGCGGCATCGGCGCAGCGACCTTCGCGCGCGGGATGCCTCAGCTGGGCGAGCTGCTGCTCGCATATCGCTCCGGCCGTCTGAGCACCGCTGCCGCTCGAAGTGCGGCGTTCAAGACCTTGCCGGCCACGGTCGGCAACGCCGTCACCTTCACGTCGCTCAACAACCTGGCGCTCGACGCGATAGGGCAGGAGCGCTTCGCCGACTGGTCACCGGCGGCGTTCACGACCAACCTCTTGGCTTCGACGATGTTCGATGTCGTGCGGGCGCGAAGCTTCCTGCGAAACATCGAAAGCGCACCCGCGGTACAAGGCAGTCTCGGGCTGCGGTTGCACAACGGCAGGCTCATCGCGCAGCAGGCCGCGGAGCAGGTCGCGGGGATGAGCGCCGTCGGTATTGGAGCCGCCTACCTTCGCACCGGCGACTTCGCAGCCGCCGAACAGGTCGTGACGGCGAACCTCCAGTTCCTGGTGGCGATGGGCGCGGTCGGAAAGCTCGGTGGCAACAAGGTCGTCGTCCCCGAGGCCGTCGTCCGCGTCGAGCGCCACCTGCGCGACTACCGTCAGCTTCCGGCGACGGCGGTCAAAGAGCGCCGAGAGACCATGGAGAAGGCACTCGCGGCGCTCGACAGCGTGAGCGACAAGGCGATGCCGGGTCGGGCGGCACAGCTCGCGGCGGAAGTGATCGCGCAGTCGCGAGCTCCCATGCGGCCGCCTCATGCCGACAACGTCCCCACCGCTTTCGCGGACGCGACCCGCGGCTTGATCGAGCCGCTGATGCGCCCCAAGCCGTTCAAGGCACCGACGACCTCGGTGACGACACCGGGGAAAGACTACGCGGCGGTGTTCCCCGCCCATCCTCTGGATGGCGACTCGGTCATGTCCGCTATCGCGACAGTGCGCGCCCTTCGCGGCATGGGGGTCGAGGCGTACATGGCGATGAGCCAACCTCTGCCGCGCAATCTACGCGACCACGCGCCGCGGCCTCACGAGGTCCTGGAGAACGCGCAGACGATCTTTCCGACGCATCCGCCCCGTTTCGCGATTGGCGTCGATAGCGTCTACTTCTTCGGTCGGGCGGCGGAGGCTCTCCCGCAGGGAACGCCGATGCTGCGTATCGACCACCACAAGGCCGACCTGCCTCCGTGGTCGAACACGGGGCCAATGAGCGCCAGCTGGGTCGATCCGAAAGCGCAGTCGTCGGGCCAGATGGTCGGCGACCTCGTTGCCCACCTCGGACAGGTCTACGCGGGGAAGTTCAACGTACCGCCGAAGAGCGTCGGGCTGCAGGGCCGCGGCGCTCGCGACATCATCGAGCCCCTCCTGGTCGCGGCCTATACCGACGTATGGGGTGGGGCGGCGCGCCCGCTCGCCAACGCAAACGAGGCGACGCTGGGATTCTTCCGTGCCTTGTCGCCCCGCGTGGACGCCACCGCGGCGTTCACGAAGCTCGGTGGTCAGATTCCGCTCGAGGTGAGGCGCGCGCTCGCTAACAACTACGGTAGTCACAACTTCTACGGCGGGGGACGTGGGCGCGGCGGCCCGACCCGTCTGTTCGACCACGGGCCGGGAGCTCCTCGTTCGGCGACGGAGCTCAAGTACGACTTCACGAGCTCGCTCGCGTTGCTCGAGCGCCTCGAGGGCAAGCGCGCCGGCCTCGACCACCACCGCGATCTGAAGGGGTTCTTGCTCGACCGTCTCGACGGCCATGCGCAGCACTCCGACGTCATCATCGCGATGATTCCCGAGGCCAACCTCGCGGGCATCGCCGGTACCCGGTTCTTCCTGCGCTCCTACGCGCACAGCGACGCGATGGAGATGACCGACGCGGTCAAGAGCGCGGCGGTCCGACGATTCCCGGAGAGGGCGTCGCTCATCGACGCCGGGAGCAAGCCGCAGGTTGGTGGAGGTTGGATGCCGCTCGCCGAGGCGGAGCTGCGCGAGGTGATGCATTCCGCCATCGCGAACGTACTAGCGGCCAAGGAACGCCCCTGAGGCCGACAATTTTACTTGGTAGCTACACGAAGGCGGATCGAGCTAATGGGGGGCCCAGGTTTTTCGACCATGGGTCTGCGGGCGAAATTGGCATTTGCCGTCCTTTCCGTCGTGATGGTCGCGGTGGCCGCCTATGGCTTCACCGCCATCCGCCACGAGGAGCGCGTGCTCCAGCGGGAAACCGAGAGTCGCGCCGTGGCACTGCTCCGGGCGTTCGCCATCCCCTGCGGGGTCGCCATGGCCAACAACGACACCCCGACGCTCGACAACTACGTCGTAAAGCTCTCCGAAGCCGCCAGCAGCCTCGATCTGCGTCACATGGCGGTCCTCGATTTCCAGGGCCGCGTGGTCTCGCATACGCGCCAGGGGGAGTTCGGCAAGGTCTACGACGATCCGTTCACGCGGACGGCGCTCGCCGCTGAAGCGCCGCAAACCCGCGATCTCGTCGAGGGCGGCGAGCCGGTCCTCGAAGTCGCGGTCCCCGTGGTGAGCGGCCTACGCTGGGGCACGATTCGAGCTTCCTTCAGTCTCGCGAACGTCGAGCGCGCCATCGCGGCGCGACGCACGCGAGTCTTCGTGTTCGCGCTCGTCATGATGTCGATCCCCGGCCTCATCGCTTTCCTCACGCTGCATCGATTGGTCGTGCGCCCTATCGAGAAGATGCAGGGCATGGCGGCGCGAGTCAGTCGCGGCGAGCTCACCGCGCGCGTGGCCATCCGCAGCCGTGACGAGGTCGGCCAGCTTGCCGAGCAGCTCAACGCCATGGCCCAGCGCATCGAGGACTACACCGCGTCTCTCGAGAAGCGCGTCGACGAGCGCACGCACGAGCTCGCGGCGGCAAACTCCCAGCTCGTGGAGGTCAATCAGCAGCTCGAGCGACTCGCTAAAACGGACCCGCTCACCGGGTTGTACAACCGGCGCCAGTTCATGGAGCAGCTCGACTTCGAGCTCCGCCGCGGCGCCCGCAATCCGCACCAGTTCGCGCTCATCCTGCTCGATGTCGATCATTTCAAGAGCTACAACGACACGCACGGCCACAGCGCCGGCGACGAGCTGTTACAGCGCATGGCGGCCCTCTTGTCGCTGAACCTGCGCGGCACGGATGTGATCGCGCGCTATGGCGGCGAGGAGTTCGTGGTCCTCCTGCTCGACACCGGCGCCGACGAGGGCTACGCGACCGCCCACAAGCTCCAACAGGTCGTCGAGGCGCAGCCCTTCCCGCGGGAAGAGACCCAGCCGAACGGAAAGCTCACCATCAGCGTTGGCGTGGCGTTTTACCCCCATGACTCCCGCGACGGCCGCAAGCTCATCGATTACGCCGACCGCGCCCTCTACAAATCCAAGGAGCGCAGCCGCAACACGGTGACCCGCTGGGCCGACGTTCGCGAGAGCTAGCCCCCCCCCACGTTGACACGTCCAAAGGCGTTCTGTAGTTGCCTCCCTCATGGCGACGATGATCACCGAAGAGTGCATTAGCTGTGGGGCCTGTGAGCCCGAGTGCCCGAACGAGGCGATCAGTGAGGGTCCGGATATCTACGTCATCGATCCGCTGCGCTGCACCGAGTGCGTCGGCCACTTCGACGAAGAACAATGCGCCGCGGTTTGCCCGGTCGATTGCTGCGTCACCGATCCGAACAACAACGAAGCCGAAGACTCGTTGATCGAGCGCGCCAAGGCGCTGCACCCAGACAAGTCGTTCAACGATCAGTTTCCGTCGCGCTTCAAGTAGGCCTCTTCGTCGAGCGCCACGAGCTCGTAGTCCTCCGGGAGTGATTCTCCCGGGTGGTCCGGTGTCGGGTGATGCACCGCGACGGTCGCGTTCAGAATCGGCAGGCCCGCGCGCGCCTTCATGGCCGCCACCGGGCGCGCGGCGATGCGGTAGCTGCAGTCCGGAAGCAGGCTCGGCGCCCCTCGTGAAGGCACCATCGGGTAGGTGCGGCAGACCAACGGCCGGCGCCAGTAAATGCCGCAGGTGTTGTCGGCTTGGAGGTGCCCGCAGCGAAAGAGCACCTCTCCGTTTGGACCGCGGGCGTAGGCTTCGAAGCGGTGGGTGGCGCGGTGATAGGCGATGAAGCCGCGCAAGAGGAGGGGCGAGCGCTTCACGACGCCGGGAGGGTCACCCACGAGGCTGCGGCAACAGGCGCCGCACTTCTGACAGCTGCCGAGGAGCACGTGGCTCGGCGGCGCGACCGCGCGCACCAAGGCTTGGGCGGCGAGGTCGAGCTTGATGAGACACACGCCGATGAGCGCGACCACACGTCGGGTGACGAAGCCGCGCGACAAGAGCTCCGCGACGGCGGCCGCGAGCAGCAGCCATGGGACCAAGACGCCGATCATGAACCGCCGTACGGCCGCGACCCCAGGCGGCGCAGCAGCACATAGAAGGCGCCGGGCCCCCCGTCGACCGAGCGCGCGGTGCAAAAGGCCAGCACGTGTGAGCGCAGGGGAAAGCGGCCGAGCCAGCGGGGCAGGGCTTCGCGCAGGACCGAGATGCCTCCGGGCGAGCTCTTCCCTCGACCGGTGATGACGAGAACACAGCGCTCGCCGTCACGCCGAGCCGCGGCGATGAAGTCCGTCAAAGCGGTCTTGGCGTCGTCGCGCGTGTAGCCGTGTAAGTCGACGTGGCGGCGGAACGAGAAGGCACCCTCGCGCAGCTTGTCGACGAGCTCGTGGCTGACTCCCGGCGCCGCGCCCGAATAGAACTCCTCGGACTCGACGACATGAAAGGGCGTATCGCCTTCGACCAACGCGTGTAGCTCGGCCAAGGCGAGCGTGTCGTCGTCGGGAAGGGCGGACTCGAGGCGCTTTTCGGGCTCGACGCGCTTCTTCGGCGCCGCAATCGGGGCGATGTCGCTCATCGCCCGTAAGAACTCATCGGACTCGGCGGCGCTGACCCCGACATCCGCCTTGACGGCCGAATCGGCCTTCGGCGAACGGCTCTCGGCCATCGGCTTTCGGCCGTCGGCGTTCGGTAATCGGCCATCGGCGATCGGCTTTCGCCCATCGCCCTTCACCGATCGGCTCTCGGCCTTCGGTTTCTCCGGCGGCAGCGTCTTCAGCTTCGCGAACGGCGAATTGAACCCGGCCTTCTCCTTCTTCGCCATCTCGCTACGACAGTCGCTGCGTGAGCAACTGCACCAGCTGCGCCTCGCCGAACGTTTGACCGTTCTTGGTGCGATAAATCACCAGCTCGTCCATCAGCTCGCGCGCGGTCTGGAAGCGCTTGCGCTCTTTTCGGTGCAGCGCCTTCTCGAGAATCTTCGCGAGGGGCTTGGGCACATCCGGGTTGAGCTTGCGCAGGTTCGGGACCTTGGCCGCCTTGATGCGCAGCATCACCTCGAGCTCGTTGTCGCCGACGAAGGCGCGGTCGCCCGCAAGCATCTCGAACAAGACGATCGATGCGCTCCACAAGTCGATGGCCTGCGTGGGCGACTCACCGGCGATCTGCTCCGGCGATAGGTAGCCGAGCTTGCCCTTCAAGGAGCCCGCCATCGTCCAGCCCTCGACACCGACGAGCTTGGCGACACCGAAGTCGCCGAGCTTCACCTGGCCGGTGACCGAGATGTAGATGTTCGACGGGGTGACGTCGCGATGCACGATGCCGAGCGCGCGGCCCGACACCGTCTTCGCCTGGTGCACGTAGTCGAGGCCTTTGAGCATCTCGATGGCGATGTGCACCGCGATGTCGACATCGAAGCGGCGGCCGAGCTGCACCATGCGGTCGGTGATTTGCCCGAGATCCTTGCCGTGCACGTACTCCATCGCCATGTAGTAGCGGCCGTTGGCTTCGCCGGAGTCGTGCACGCGGATGACGTTCGGATGCTCGAGCAGCAGGGTGACGTCGGCTTCGGTGAGGAACAGGTCGACGGCGTCGCGGTTCTTCTCGAGCTCTTGGTGCAAGCGCTTGACGACGACCGGCGCGGTACCGGGCTGCTGACCATCACGGTACGCGAGGAAGACCTCGGCCATACCGCCCTGTCCGATTTTGCGGACAAGCGTGTAAGGACCGAAGCGCTCGCGGAGCTCGGCAGGAGCCTCGGCTGTGGTCAAGTCGCACCCATCGCCGTATCGTTCTCAGAACGGGCGGCGTGCGGCAAGAGCACCTCGACCGTCGTACCCTGCCCGGGCGCACTTTTTACCGCGATGGTCCCGGAATGATCTTCGACGAAGCGCTTGACGATGGCGAGGCCGAGGCCCGTGCCACCTGCCTTGTCGGTGAAGAAGGGCTCGAAAATACGGGCACGTGTGGCCTCGTTCATGCCTGGCCCTTGATCGCGGACGGTGAGGTGAAGCCCCTCGTCGGAGGTTTGCAGATCGATGAACAGGCCGTCGCCGCGGCGCATGACGTCGATCGCGTTCTTGGCGAGGTTGTGGAGAATGCGCTTCACCCGGCCCTGATCCACGACAGCTACGCCCGGTTTGCGCTCGATTGCCAGCTTGATGCCGCGTGGGTCGCAGGCATGGCGTAGGGTCTCCTGGAGGTCGGCGGCCAGGCTCTCGAGCTTCACGTCGCCGGCGCGCAGGCGGCTGTCGCCACGGGCGAAAGCGAGCAGGTCGCCGATCATCGCCATCATCTCGTCGATCTGCGTGAGGATGCGGTTGCAGCGATATGTCCGCTGCGACGGATCGTCTTCCTCCTCGCCCATCAGCTGTGCGTAGCCGGACACCACGGTCATCGGCGTGCGCAGGTCGTGGGCGACGCTTGCGAGCATCTGACCCACCGCCGCCAAGCGCTCGTTGGTGTTACGCTGCAGTCGCTCGTCGGCGTTGGTGATGACGCGCGATAGCTGCGCGGCCACCACGGTCATCGTCTTGATGTCGTCGTCTTCGAAGCCGGCGCGACCGTTGCCGCGCGGCTCCGGTTGCGACACTTCGAACGCGCCGATGATGCGGCGGTCCCAGACCAGAGGCACGCGCAAGATGCTGTGCTCCGGCATGGAAGCGCCGTAGTCGGCGACTAGGGCGAGCGGCTCGTCGGCGGTGACCGCTGCGACGGACAGCTCGCGCTTGCCTTCGAGGCGATAGATGACCGGTGCTCCACGCGCGGGGCGCAGCAGAACAGCGGCGGCTCGCGCGTTCAGCTGGTCGCACACCAGCCCCAGGGCCGAAGTGAGTAGGCCGCGCACCTCGTGGCTCGCGGACGCCTCTTGCTCGAGCGCGTAGAGCAGATCCAGCTCGTGGTTGCGCTTGAGCAGCTCTTCGGACAGCCGGGCGTTCTCGAGCACGAAGGCGATCTGGGCCGCGATCGCGGTGAGCAAGCCCATGTCTTGCTCGTTGAATGGTCCGCCTCGGCGGTTGAGCACCTGCACCACCCCCAGGAGCTTCCCTTCGGGATCGAGGAGGGGAGCAGCCGCGACCGAGCGCGTTCGGAAACCGGTGGCCTTGTCGACGGCCGGGTTGAAGCGCTCGTCGGCATAAGCGTCGACGACGATCGCTGGCTTGCGATGGATGGCCACCCAGCCCGCGATGCCCTGACCGACCCGCAGGCGAATCTCACGTACCTCGATGCCCTCGGCGATCTTGCTCCAGATCTCGTTCGCCTCGGGATCGTGAATGAACAGGGTGGTGCGGGCGGCGCGCATCAGGCGGGTCACCTGGACGACGACTTGGGCCAGCAACTGGTCGACACCGACGGTGTGGGCGAGCGATTCGCCAATGGCCCGGACGGCGGCGAGTTGCTCCGCCAAGCTCTCGCGCGAGCTAAGTCGCGCTTTTCTCGGCTGTTTTCGTGTCACACCCGATTTCTTGGTCTTAGGCGACATCACTCCTCGGCAGCCGATAATGCGGACGGGGTCACTACGGCCAAACGTCCGAAGTGTCCCGGGAATTGTTTAACACACCAAGCCGACCGGCGGGTCGACTGGGAGACCGGATGAGTCAGCGGGCCGTTACCGCGGGAACGCCTCCGACGTTAGGCAGTACCGGACAGGCGGACTGGGAATCAGTGCCTTTGGCCGGCGGTAGCTCGGTCATCGAGGCTCTGCGCGCCCGCGGTGTACCCGTCACCCGTGAGGTCCTGGCCGCGATCGCGCAGGTCAACGGCATCCGTGACTTTCGTCGCATCGCCGCTGGGACGGCTCTCTGGCTGCCCAAGCGAGAATCGCTGGGCGGGGAGCGGGCGCAGGTTTGGCGCGAAGCCTATCGGGGGCTGACCCCGGATAGCTTTGCCACCGTCGACAGCGATCGTGCTCGTGGCACGGTTCGGGCGCGCCCAACCGATGGTCCGCGGATCGCGACGCCGCCGGCGCGTGGACCTCGACCGCAATCGGTGCCCACCCAAGACCTGACTGTTGACCCGCTCGACGTCCCGGCAGCCGAGCGGCCGCCGGCTGCCGTCGTCACCGATGCGAATGCCGTGGTCCCCGACCCCAGTCTCGTCGTCGCCGATGCGAACACCGTGGTCCCCGACCCCAATCTCGTCGTCGCCGATGCGAACGTCGTCGCCGCCGGCCCTCAAGGTCCCGCCGCCCTGGCGCCCGACGCAGCCGCTAGGGCGCTCGCTCCCGCCGGCCCGACCACGGAGCCGAGCCAGCTGCAACAGCTCGCCGCGGGCCTCGTGACCGAGCTCCGCGCCGGCAACCGCGACAACGTCCTACGCATCGTCTACGCCATGATGGCGAGCGGCGATTGGACCAACCAGGACGCGCGCCGCGCTTATGCCGCCGCCGCGCAGTCCCAGAACGAGTGGCAGCTCATCGCCGATCTCCGCGCCTCGGGTCTCTCGAGCCGCGACATCCTGCGCGCCAGTGAATACGTGTGGAACGACGAATCGACGCCCTTCGACGGTCAGGTGAGCCCGCCGATCCGCGCCGTCCTCGCCGCCATCGGATACCGCGAGCGCGGCTTCATGCAACTCGATGCCGGCGTCGGCACCGCTGACGCGAGCTTCGAAGACGCGCTCTGGGAGATCGTCGAAACCATCGGCGTCGACGCCGCCAACGCGGTCATCGCGAGCCGCGCGGGCGCCAATCCCGCGGGCATGGTTTCGAACGCGCGCTTCAGCCATGACCCCGGAAACCCCGGCATCGTCGGCCGCATCGCCGACATGGTCTATCCGCATCGACGACCCGCGCCCCTCGACGGCGCCGTTCAAGCGGCACCGGCCGGCAGCAATCCGCTGGCCGACATGGTCAACAGCGAATACGCGCGCTGGAAGAACGTCACCGGCGGCTTTAGCGGAGCTCAGCGCGACCGCATGCTCGCGATCTTGCGCATGCCGCCGGGTACCGAGCGCCGCGCGTTCGAGATCGCTTCGCAGGCGACGGTCGCCACCGGTGAGGACTTCCTCAAGCTCTTCGAGGGTCGCAGCCGTGAGCAGATGGCGGCGATCACGGCGGCTTTCAACGCCGGCTTTGGCCGTGATCACGGCGGCAGTCTCGACGCCCGCGCCCTCTCCATGCTCGACGGCGATCAGATGCTGCGCTACCAGGCGCTCCTTCTGGGCACGCGCAGCGATCCGACCGCCGCGGCTCGTTACATCGCCTTGACCCTCCGCGCCCGCGCTCGCGACAACGATGGCCTGCGCGCCGCTCTGCGTCTCGTCGGCAGCACCGAGACCGGCACTCCCACCTGGCAACAGGTGGTCGACGCCGACTTCCGCACGAACCCCGCGCGCGCGAGCAGCACGCCCCTCGATTCCATTCTCCAACGCCTCGGTAACGACCCGATCGTGCACGTGGTCCGCCGCGACAACGCGAGTCCGGACGAGCCGGCGGGGATCGCCCGGCGCATCCTCGGGAGCCGTGACCCGCGCGAGATCGCGCGTCTGCTGAAGCGGACCGACGGTGAGCTCTTCAACGACCAAGAGCTCGCCATCATGAACCAGACGGCGGCGCAGCTCAGCGGCGGTGACCCCGCGGCCAACCCCAGTGCGCTCTACCAACATGTGGCACAGCTTTGTGGCGCCAACAGCGAAGCCGCTCTCATCGTCCAGCGGGTCGGCGGACCACGCGTCGAGGCACCCCTCTACGACGAGCATGGTCGCCTTTCTCCGGCCGCGCAGCTCTTCTTCGCTTTGCAGCGAAGTGATGCCGCCGCGGTGAGCACATTGCTATCGCGGACGCCTTTCGTCGCCCTGGGCGGCGTCGAACGTGCTTATGAGCAGGTGGTTGCGCACATGTCGCAGGCCGGCGTTGCGCCACCTGGTGGTACCGCCGACATCAGGGCCGCGGTTCGCGGGGCGCTGCGCGGCGAAGAACGCCAACGCGCCTTGCAATTCCTCACCGGCTTCGATGCGACCAACGCCGACGCCGCCAATCAAACCGGCGCCCAGCTCGCCGCCGCGGTGACCGCCGACTTGCAGTCCCGTTGCGCTTGGCTCTTGCGGCAATTCGATCACGAGCGCGAGCCCCTCGAAGAGCGCCTCATGCAGTTCGAGGTGACCCTCGCTCAAGTGCTCACCGCCGTGCAGCAGCGCCGCCAGGCGTCGGGTCAGGCGACGGAGCTCACCGAGGACGAGCAAATCCGCTTGGGCGAAGCCGTGCGCCGCCTGGTGGGTCAGCGCCGCAATTTCGAAGTCGAGCGCGATGCGCTAGCGCGGACGATCCAGGACACGACCATTCTGGTCTCGACGACGGTCGCTTCGATCGCCGTCAGCGTCGGCACCTTCGGCCTCGGCGCCGCCCCGAGCGCGGCCTTGTGGACGACGGTCGCGACGCGCATCGCGGCGGTGGCGGCGGTTGGCACGGTCGCGGGTCTGGCGACCGCGCCCCTGCAAGGTGGCGACAACCGTTACCTGACGAGCGGCGCACGCGGCTTCGCCTATGGCGCCTTCGCCGGCCTCGGAGCGGCCTCGCCACAGGCCAACGCTATTCTCGCGCGCGTGATTCCGGGCGCCGGCATCTTGGCGAGCACCGCTCGTAACGGCGTCGTCATGGCCACCGTGATGGGCGGCCTGTCTGCTTCGAGTAACATCGGCGTCGAGTTCGAGAGCACCGAGGACATGCTCCGCAAGGTCGGTGGCGATGCGCTGCGCGGCGCGGTCTTCGGCTTGGGCTTCGCCGGCGTCATGGGCCTCGCGCAATGGATGATCCGCGCCGGTGGCGGCATGGCGAGCGTGCCCGCGAACCATTGGGAACAGCTCAACGAGAATCTCCGTGGCTACATCGGCGCGCGTGACCTACGCGGCATGGAGCGCGCGTTCGGTAATCTCTCGGGCGGCCAGCTGCCCCCGCCGGGCGTCGTCATCGAGCTGACCGACGATGCACGCGCGCTGCTGTCGCAAGGCATCAACCGTCACCTCGCGACTCTGGCGCGCACCCCAGCGACCAGTGTGGCCGCGATGACGGAGCAGGCGCGCTGGCTGACGACGCTCACGCTTTACGCCAATGCCAGCGGTGTCCAAATCCAAGGCGAGGCTCTGCAACACGCCATGTCCCTCTTGCAGCGCATGGGCGTTGCCGAGGCTGGCGCGCGGCTCACCGAGGCGCAGGCACGTACGCTGCTCGAGCGGACAGCTGAGCGTCTCCGCAATGGCGAACAGATCCTCCGCGGCCCGCCACCGCCACGACCGACTCCCGGCCCGACGCCCGGCAGTGGCGCGCCGACCGGTCAGCGTGGCGTGCGCTTACTGCACGCTTCGAACCGGCCACCCGTGGAGCTTCGCAGCTGGGCGCAGGTGAATGTCCACGCCCGCAATGCCGGCACGCGTGCGATGCCACTCGAGGCGGCGCTGCACGCGCGCCAGGAGCTAGTCACAGTCCGTAACATGCTCGAGACGCAGCAGGGCAGGGCGTCGCTCGCCGCCATGCAGCGTGAGCTCGGCCCCATCGCCGCGCGCGATCTCGACGCGCTCTTGCGCACCAACCTCGCCGCCATCGGCCGCGTCGACCAGCAGATCGCGCAGACTCTAGGCAACGAAGCTGCGCAGCTTGCGCGCACCCCCATCGCCGCCGGCGACATCGGCTCGTACTACACGCGCCTCGCCCGGCTGCGCG
>JBGGMJ010000152.1:0-38077 GCA_041288095.1 Myxococcota bacterium | reverse complement strand
TCCCCATCCTGTCCGCCGGCTTCAAGGTCGAGCTGGCCGAGCTGCACGGGAAGACGAGCGCACCATGAGACTCAGCGTCGATTGCGTCGTCTTTGGGACCGGCGGCGAAGCCTTACGCGTCCTGCTGGTCGAGCACGATGGGGTTTGGGCGCTGCCAGGCGGCCTCGTGCCCGATGGCGAATCGCTCGATGAGGCGGCGCGCCGCGAGCTCGCGGACCGCACCGGACTTACGCGCGTCTATCTCGAGCAGCTCTATACTTTTGGTGAAGCCGACCGTCATCCGCTAGAGCGGACAGTCACCGTGGCCTACTATGCGCTGGTGAACGCGGTCGGCGCGGCGCGGGGCGCATGGTTCGACGTCCATGAGCTCCCGGACCTCGCCCTGGACCACGCGCACATCGTCGCCGTCGCCCTCAATCGTCTGAAAGGTAAGGTCCGTTACCAGCCGATCGGCTTCGAGCTACTGCCGGAAAAGTTCACCTTGTCGCAGCTCCAGAAGGTTTACGAGCTGGTCCTCGAGCGCGACCTCGACAAGCGTAACTTCCGCAAGAAGGTGCTCTCTTTCGGCTTCATCCACGACGCCGGCGAGACCCAGCGCGCCGTCGCCCACCGGGCCGCCCGACTCTACCGCTTCGACGAGAGCAGCTACCGGGCCTTGGTGTCGCGCGGATTCGACTTCGAGCTGGTCTAAAGTGGTCGTTCGACGCTCTGCGTCGTGATCCAACCGTGCCCGCCGCCTCGTATGGTATCCCCGGGGACTGGACTATGGATGTGCGATGCGCGCCTTGGTGGTCATCGATGTCCAAAACGACTTCTGCGCCGGCGGCGCCCTAGCGGTTCCCGATGGCGATGCCGTGGTCGCTGTCGCCAATCGGTTGATGCCGCAATACGAGCTCGTCGCGGCGACCCAGGACTGGCACCCCAAGAATCATCGTAGCTTCGCCTCGAACAACCGCGGCGCCAAGGTCCACGACATCCGTGACCTCGATGGCCTACAGCAAGTGATGTGGCCGGATCATTGCGTGCAGGGAACGCCCGGCGCCGAGTTCCACCCGGCGCTCGACACCAGTCGTTTCGTGCATGTGGCTCGCAAAGGCACCGACGCCAACATCGATAGTTACAGCGGTTTCTTCGATAACGGTCATCGCAAGCAGACCGATCTGGCGAAAGAGCTGCGCCGGCGCATGGTCCACGGCGTCGACATCGTAGGGCTCGCGACCGACTACTGCGTGAAGTTCACGGCCCTCGACGCTCGTGAGCTCGGCTTCGAGGTGCGGGTCATCAGCGAAGGTTGCCGCGGGGTCGACATCACGCCGGGAGACTCGCGGCGCGCGCTCGACGAGATGCGCTCCGTCGGCATCACGATCGTTTGATACCGTAGCGCTGGATGATCGCCGACGCGTAGTAGTCGTCCGGCACGAGCTTGAATTGTACGCCGCGCAGATTCTTGCGTGGCGCGTAGTCGACGACCTCGCAGCCGAAGCGGGTGAAGACGCGCACATGGCCGGGCACCGTCGAGCCGTTGCGCATGTAGACGCGGAGCTCGCGGGGCTTCTCCGTCGAGAACACCGCGTGGGCGATGCGCACCATGGCTTCATAGGTGGCGGCGGGCGAGCCCTTGTTGAGGCCGGGCAGGGCGTAGTCGAGCTCGCGGACGTCCGGCATGTCGTCGTCGTAGGCGTACGAGAGGCAAAAGCCGACCAGCACGTTGTCGGCGTCGGTCACCTCGTAAACGAACACGCTTTCCATCGAGAGTACGCGATCGCGGTCATAGACCGGAAACTCGCGCTGCACGAGGTGATGCATGCCGAGCGGCAACTTGATGTCGAGGATCTCGCCAATCGCCGGGTCGTTCAACCAGCCGAGGACCTCTTCGCGGTTCGGGCGCGACAGAGGAGCGATGCGCATGGGACGGCGGACCACGAAGCTGAGTCTACTCCGCCAGGACGGGCGCCGCGACGACTGGTTGAACCTGCGGAGGGCGATAGGTGAGGGCGGCGATGAAGCTCGCCGCCGCGACCGCCGCCATCATCCACAATAGAGGACCGAAGCTCCCAGCGAGCGCGACCTGCGCCGCGTGGTCGATTTGCACCGCGCCCCTCTCACCATGCGCGAGCAGGGCGCCGATGCGCTCCGGGTCCAGCGTGGTTTCGAGACGCGCGATGAGCAGTGCGCCGAGGCCGCCGACGCCGAGCGCCGACCCCATGCTGCGGGTGAAGATGCCGAGCGCCGTCACCGCGCCGCGCTGATTCCAGGGCACGCTCGACTGCATCGCCACCGTGATGGTGACGACACACATGCCCATGCCGGTGCCGAGGAAGAAGCTGCCGAGCCACCAAGGCCAGATTGCGTCGGTCCCCGGCACGAAGACCGCGAGCGCGACGGCGCCGACCGTCGTCACCGCAAGCCCCACGACGACCGGCAAGCGAAAGCCCAAGCGACGCAGGTTGCGTCCGACCAGGAACGACGCCAGCGGCCAGGCGACGAGCATCGGTGTCACGACGGATCCTGCTTCGGACGGCGAGCGCGCCAGCGCCCCCTGCACGTACAACGGCGCGTAAGTGAGAAAGCCGAGCATGACGCAGCCCACGGCGGCGCCCAAGAACAGCGTCATGCTGATGAAGCGGCTGCGGAAGAACTCGGCGGGGATGACCGGCTCTTGCACGCGCCGTTGGCTCACCATGAAGACCGCGAGTGTGAAGCAGGTGAGCGGCAGGGTGACCATCACCGCTCGTCGCTCCGCTAAAACGAGCAGGGCAACGGAGGCAACGGTCAGGGACGCGGCGCCAACCCAGTCGAGCCGCATCGGCCGCGCGGTGTCGGCGTGGCTCTCGTGATAGACCTTCCACAGGACCACGAACGCCGCGATGCCGAAGGGGATGTTGAACCAGAAGACCCAGCGCCACGACAGCGTCGCCACGAAGAAGCCGCCAACCAGGGGCCCCGCGGCGCCGGCGATCGCCCAGACGCCGCCGAGCCAACCCTGCACGCGGCCGCGCTCCTCGATGTTGTAGATGTCACCGACGATGGTGATGGCGACCGGGCCGATGGCACCGGCGCCGAGACCCTGGACCGCGCGCGCCCCAATCAAGAAGAGCGTGCTCGTGGCGGCGCCGCTCGCCGCCGAGCCGATGAGGAAGACGGCCAAGCCGAAGAGCATGACCGGCTTGCGGCCGCGCATGTCGGCGAGCTTGCCGTACAGCGGTACGGTCACCGTCGAAGCGAGCAAATAAGCCGCGGTGACCCAACCATAGAGCGTGACACCGCCCAAGTCCGCGATGACGGACGGCATGGCGGTAGCCACGACGGTCGCTTCGACCGCCGTCATGAAGACGGAGCACAAGACTCCAGCGAGGACGTGCGAGCGATTCAAGTCGCCGTCTAGACGGCAGGCGCGACGTCGGCGACCACGGACTGTGCCACCGGCGTCCCGTCACCCTTACGCGCCAGGCGCGCCAAACGCATCGACCGGGTGCGGAGCGGCGGAATGACGAGGCCCAAGACGTAGGCGCGCAGCATGTACCAAGCCCAGTTCTTCTCGTTGAGCGCCGGATCGATGGTTTGGGCGACCGCCTCGTGCGCCTTCTTGTTCTCGCTCCAGTGGCGGCCCGGCATGTCGTGGTGAACCGTGTGGTAGCCGTTGTTGAACCAGAAGAAGTTGACGATGGCGCCGGTGAAGTTACGCGAGTGGTTGGTCTCCGACTCCTCGTCGGCGTGAACATGCTGGATGTAGTTGAAGACCAGCACCATGAAGAGCGCGAATTGCTGCGGGATGACGATGTAGAGCAGCGCCTTCTTCCAGTCGATGAGCAGGCCCACGCCGATGAACGCGACGAGGATTACGAACTGCGCCATGTAGTGGGCGAAGCGCTTCTTGTTCTTGCGGAAGGTCTCGCGCATGAAGCGGCGGTTCGGCTCTTGCTGGTAGTAGCCGCTGACGGTCGGATACGTGAGCAGCGAGAACAGGTTGTTACCCTCGGTGACGCGATACGTGATCGTGTAATCGGGGATGCGGTTGTTGTGCTTGTGATGGTTGGTGTTGTGCGTCGGGATCCACGCGAACACCGGATAGCCGTAGAAGCAGGTGATCCAGTAGTCGCTGATCATGTTCAGCGTGTCGTTGCGCCACATGCGCACGTGGTTGTGGTTGTGCGCCATGACCGCGACCGACACGGCCATCCAGTTCGCGAACAAGAAGAGCGGCCACGACATCGCGGGCAGCGACCACTGGTAGATGAGCAGCCCGGTGATCACCACCATGAAGGCAAGGGTGCGCAGGTCGGCTTTGTTCTTCAGCATTTGGGGGTCAGGTAATACTTGCGTGACCCACTTGGCAAGACTTCGCTAGGTGCCGGACAAGATGACGCATTTTAGGCGTCCAGGTCGCGCGCGAGGCTCCCCAGCTCGGCCGCCAGCCGCGCCAGGTCTTGCGCCGAGGTCTGCACGGCAACGGCCCCAGTCGCGACATGGCCCGAGGCCTCAGCGACGCTGCTAGCCATTTTGGCGATGTCCTCGATGCCGCCGGAGGCGTCGTTGACGCTGCGGGCGATCTCGCTGGTGGTGAGCGACTGCTCCTCGACGGCGGTCGCGATGGTGTTTTGGATGAGGTTCACCTGCTGGATGATGCGGCCGATCTCGCCCATCGCGGCAGTGGCGTCGTTGGTGTTGTTCTGGATGGCGACGATCTTGCTGCTGATGTCCTCGGTGGCACGCGCCGTCTCTTTGGCGAGCTCCTTTACTTCGTTGGCGACGACGGCGAAGCCCTTGCCGACCTCGCCGGCACGAGCCGCCTCGATGGTGGCGTTGAGCGCCAGCAAGTTCGTCTGCGCGGCGATGCCGTTGATGATCTTCACCACCTTGCCGATCTCGATGCTCGCGGCGGCCAAGCGTTGGATGGTGTCGTTGGTGCGCTGCGCGACATCGACGGCTTGTTGGGCGACCTGGGCGGCGTTGATGGCGTTACGCGCGATCTCCGTGATGCTCGCGGAGAGCTCTTCGCTCGCCGCGGCGACGGTCTCGACCGCTGCCTGCACCTGATTGCTGGCGTGGGCGACCGAGCTGGCTTGCGTGGCGGTCTCACGGGTCGCGTCGGGCAGCTGTTGCACCATGGCGGTCAGCGTCAGGGCCGACGACGACACGGCTTGAGCTTGGCTCATCACCAGGGTGACACGCTCGCGCGTGGCATTGGCGAGGTTCGGTGCGGCTGCTTGTGGGGGAGGCGGGCTGTTGCGGCGGTCGGAGACCCAAGGGGACATCCGGCGATGCTAGCCCAGCTAGAGCTGGGCGACCAGCGACTCGAGCTCTTGCCAGCGCGCGTAGAGCCGCTCCACGTCCGCTCGCGCGGTTTCGAGCTGGGAGACCATGGTGGTCACGTCGGCGCCGCCCGCCGTGTAGAGGTCAGGCGCCGAGAGCTTGGCCTCCAGCTCGGCCGTCTTCGCTTCCGCCGCCGCGATGGCCGTCTCCATGCCGTCGAGCTCGCGCTGCTCCTTGTAGGACAGCTTCTTGGCCTTCTTGCTTTGCTGCGTCTGGCCTTGCGCCGGCTCCGGCGCCGCCTTCGTACCGCTCGCGCGGACGGCGGCGGACGCGGGCTTCTTCGCGAGATAGTCGCTGTAGTTGCCTTCGTAGAAGCCGACCTCGCCGTTGCCCTCGAAGGCCAGGATGCCGGTGGCGATGCGGTCCAGGAACCAGCGGTCGTGTGAGACCACCAGCGCACAGCCGGCAAAATCGACCAACGCTTCCTCGAGCACCGCCAAGGTCATCAGGTCGAGATCGTTCGTCGGCTCGTCGAGCACCAGGACGTTGCCACCGCGCCGCAAAAGCTTGGTGAGCTGGACGCGATTGCGCTCGCCACCCGAGAGCTTGCCGATGGGCGTATCGGCGAAGCGGTCGTCGAAGAGGAACATGCGCAGGAACGTGCGCACGTGAATGCGGTCGTTGGGGAGCTGGACGTATTCGCTGCCTTCCGCGACTTCTTCCAGGACGCTCTTCTCGTCGTCGAGGTCGGCGCGTCCCTGATCGAGATACGCGAAGCGCGTGTTCTGCCCGACGGTCACCTTGCCGCGCTGCGGCTCACGCTCGCCGAGGATGCCGCGCACCAGCGTCGTCTTGCCGGCGCCATTGGCGCCGACGATACCGATGCGATCACCGGCCTTCATGACGAGCGTGAGGTCGCGGACCAAAGCGCTCCCGTCGGCGTCGTCGATGCCGAGATGGTCGAGCTCGAGGATGGTCTTGCCCAGGCGCGGACCCGGCGGCAGCACGAGCTTCACGCCGCGGTCGTCTTGGACGAGCAGGGCGTTGTCGCCGCCTTGTTTCACCGCGGAGTCGAAACGATCGATGCGCGCTTGCTGCTTCGTGGTGCGTGCCGCCGGGCCGCGGCGGATCCACTCGATCTCACGCCGCACGAATGACCGGCGGATGCGCTCGCGCTCGCTGGCGTTGGCGAAGCGCTCCGCTTGCTTCTCGAGGAAGTCGGCGTAGCCCGGGCCGTAGGCGTAGAAGCGGCCGCGGTCGAGCTCGGCGATGCGCGTCGCCACGCGATCCAAGAAGTAGCGGTCGTGGCTGACGAAGAGGATGGCGCCGCGGTGCGCTTTCAACCGGCCTTCGAGCCAATCGATGGTGCGGGCATCGAGATGGTTCGTCGGCTCGTCGAGCGCGAGGATGTCGGGTGCACGCAATAGCGCACAGCCCAGGGCGACACGGCGGCGCTCACCCAAGGACAGCGTTCCGACGGCTTGATTCACGTCGCGAAGGTGCAACGAATCGGCCATGGCTTCGCAGGCATGGCGCTCGGCGCCGCTGGTGAGCAGCGTCGCCATCACCGACAGGTTCGAGGTGAGTCGCGGCTCCTGCGCGACGTAGACGAAGCTCGCGCCTTGCCGCTTGGTGATGACGCCCGCGTCGGCGACGTCGAGCTCGCTCGTATCGTCGGCGTCGAGCGCGCGCGCGATGATCCTGAGCAACGTCGATTTGCCGGAGCCGTTGACGCCGACGATGGCGACGCGATCCTGCTCGTCGACGGCGAGCGACACGTCGCGGAGCACCTCGTGAATGCCGAAAGCCTTCGAGAGGTTCTGAACGGTGACGACCGCGCTCACGGCGGAAATCCGAAGGCGAGCTTCACGGCGGAGTATTCGGGATGCACGCTGCCGTCACGGCGGCGGATGACCAGCGGCGGTTCGTGCCAGGTCTGGGCGCGGAACCAGTCTGGTAGATCATCGGCTCGCATCATGCCGAAGAGGCCGACGAGGGGCGGCTCGCCTTCTTTGAACACCACGTCGCGATCGCGGACGATGACGAGACCGGCGTCGCGCGCCGCCGCGAGCACGCGCTCACGCTGGAAGTCGGGCTGCACCGGGAAGACACAGGCAAAGAGCCCGCCTGGGGCCAGGCGCTTCACCGCCGCCATGGCGTAGTCCGCGACCGTGCCCCGCATCTCGAAGCGACAAGCGATCTTCTGGGGATGGTCGCCGTGGCTGCCCGCGTCCATGGCGAAGTAGGGCGGACTGCCCAACACCAGATCGAAGACCTCGTCGTCGCGGAACAGCGAGGCGTCACGAATATCGCCTTCGCGGATCTCGTAGCGGTCTTCGAGTCCGTTGTAGCGGATTGATTTGCGTGCCAGCGCGACGCTCTCGGCTTGCGCCTCGACGGTGACCAGCCGTGCCCCTGGGCAGCGCCACGCCGCGATGGTCGCGACCGAGCCGATGCCGCTGCCGAGATCGAGGATCGTCCGCGCGGACGGACACCAGGCGGTGCCATAGAAAGCCGCCAGCACGTCGTCGGTCGAGAAGCGGTGGCCATCGCGGAGCTGGAAGAGGCGAAAATGGCCGCTGACCGCGTCGAGTGTTTCACCTTCGCCGGCCTCACCCACGCTCGGAGGAATCGGCCCGGGCTTGCGCCAGCCCCGGTAGAACGGCTCGTTCATGCGCCGCCCGCGACCACCGCCGGAAAGGCCTCGCGCCAACCGTCGATGATGAACTGCACCGCGAGCGCCGCCAGCAAGAGGCCAATGGTGCGCTCGAGGATCGCGCGGCCAGTGTGCCCCATGTAGCGATCCACCCGGGTTGCCGCGCGCAACACCAAATACGAGATGAACGCGGTGATGATGATCGAGAGCACGATGGGAATGAGCTCCCACCAGCGCTGCGACCTGCCCGCGAGGACCATGACGGTGGCGATGGAGCCGGGGCCGGCGAGGAGCGGCATGCCGAGCGGGACGATGGCGATGTCGGGCTTGCGGGCGGCCTCGGCGACCTCTTGTGGGCTGGTGCGGGTGGCTGCGGGCTGACTCCGTAGCATGTCCAGCGCGGTGAGCATCAGGAGGACCCCGCCGGCCACCTTGAAGGCCGCCAAGGTGACGCCCAAGAGCTTGAAAATGACGCCCCCGCCCAACGCGAAGAAGGTCAGAACTCCAGCGCAAAGCAGGCAGGCGCGGGCGGCCATGCGGGCCTTCTTTGCGTCATCGTCGCCCTCGGTCATCGAGACGAAGACCGGCACCACCGCGAAAGGGTCGACGACGAAAAAGACGGCCGAAAACGCGAGTAACGTAAATGTAAAAACGTCGTGAACCATTGAGTCGCGACTCGCGTCCTTACAGGAGCATGCGTAGAATCTAAAGAGGAACGGCTGAAGTCATGGTCACACTCCTCTCACACTTCCTGCTGTACGGAGCGCTCGGCTGGTGTGTGGAGATCGTCTTCACAGGCGCCTGCGCCATCGTTTTCCACCGCGATCGTACGGCGATGGGGCGGACCTCGCTGTGGATGCATCCCATCTACGGCGTCGCCGGCCTGTTGATGGAATCGCTCTACCGCGCGCTTTCCGACCTGCCCCTGGCATTGCGGCTGTTCGTCTATCTCTGCGCCGTCTACGTCGCCGAGTACACGAGCGGGTACGTGCTGCGGCGTTTGCTCGGTCGCTGTCCCTGGGATTACGGGGTGCGCCGCTGGTCGGTGCACGGTCTCATCCGGCTCGACTATGCGCCGGCTTGGCTCGTGCTCTGCGTGCTCATCGAGCCGGCTCAGGCGTGGGCGCGGACAATCTTCGGCGACTGAGGGCGGCAACCGCGGGCGGCTTGGGTCGCGAGGTCGCGCACCAACTTTTGTTGCTCTCGCTCACGCTCACCCGCGCCTTGGGTGTCGCGCGACGGGCGCTCCGTCACCCGCACTGGATGCCCGATCACGCAGCGCAGCTCGCGCTCCAGCAGCGTCCTGCTGCGCTGCATGTGCGCGGGGCTGGTCACGAGCTTCACTTGCGCGGCCTTGAGGCCGGCGATGAGCGGCGCGACGCGGCTGACGTTGTCGAGCGTGAAAAGCGCCTGATCCTCGACGACGATGCGCTCGCGTGCGACGCCACGCGTTACGAGCCAGCGCTGCATGACCCGCGCTTCCGGTGGACCAAGGACCGGGCCGCCCGAGACGACGATGGGCGCTTTGCGATCGAGCCGTGCTTCGCGCAAAGCACGCTGCAGGCGGGCGGTGAGTGACCGTCCGGGCTGCCCGTTGGGCAAGGTGGCCGAGCCGAAAACGACGATGACGCTGCGCATGCGGAGGCCGGGGGTTATCGGCGCGCTCCGCGCTCAGGTGCGTTCGTGGCCCACTTTGCTGGGCGCGAGGCTTCATGCGAGAAGCGCCGCCACAAGGGGTTTCGCATGTACGCACAGATCGTCCAGTTTGCTCGCAGCCTCCGCCAGCTCGATCACTGCCTCGACAAGGCGATCGCCTACGCCGCCTCCCGTAAGTTCGACGTCAACGTGCTCGCCGGCTCGCGCCTCGCTCCCGACCAATACGAGCTCGCCCGTCAGGTGCAGTCCGCGTGCGACTCGGCGAAGCTCGCCGCCGGGCGTCTATCCGGCAAGGAAGTGCCCAAGCACGCCGATACCGAGAAGACCATCGAGGAGCTCAAGGCGCGCATCGCCGCCGTCGTCCGTATCCTCGACGGGTTCGGCGAAGCCGACTTCTCGGGCTCCGACGATCGGCAGGTGAAGCTCGGGTGGCTGCCCGGCAAGGTGCTGCGCGGTCGCGATTACCTCCTCGAGTTCGCCGTGCCGAACTTCTACTTCCATATCGCCATGGCCTACGCGATCCTCCGTCATAACGGAGTCGACCTCGGGAAGACCGACTACATCGCCAAGCTAACTACCCGAGAAGCCTGAAAAACCGCGCAACGCCGGGGTGCTGGGCGCACATTGTGCTACCCTTTCGAGGATGCGGTGCGGCCCCTTGCTCATCGCCGCGTGCGGCCTCGCCTCGTGCCAGCTGGTCGCGAGCGACGGCGACGCGTGCCTGAACGACGGCAACTGCTCGGCGGGGCTCATCTGTTGTGATGGAGCCTGTCGCGCCGACTGCGAAGGGCGCGATCAACGTTTCCGAAGCGGCAATCCGTTCACGGCCATGATCACCGTCGGCGTGATCAGCGATCTCACTCCCCAGCTCGACTTCGACGGCCTCACCACGCGCATCGACGACGGCGCCGAGACGAGCTTTCAGCTGACCGCGGCGACGCACTTCGACAAGGCCCGGCCGGTCGGAGTCTTCAACGACGTGACGCTCGGCGCGCGGCGCGTCAGCGTGACGCTGACCTTGGGCGGCTTGCCGGTGATGGAGCGGCACGCGGAGCTCGACGTCATCGCCGACGTCGAGATCAACCTGGCGCTGAGCCGGGTCTGCGTCAGCATGTCCTGTCCGTCGAGCGGCCCCGAGCCAACTGTCTGTCATGGCGGACGATGCGTGCCTGCCTCGTGCAGCTCGCTCGACCTCGCGAGCTGCGGCATCCCCCAATGCGCCCTCGACGGCGATTGCGGCCCGATCACGTCCTGCGGCGTCACCAGCTGCGTCGATGGTTTGTGCGTCGAGCGACCAGATGACACCCAGTGCACCACGGACACGGTGTGCCGACTGGGCGTCGGTTGCGTCGCTCCGCAGCCGCAATGCGCGGTCGATGGCGAATGTCATGACTACATCGATTGCACACAGGACCGCTGCGTCTCCGGAAGGTGTCTGAACATCGCCGACGACAGCGCCTGCGGCGCCGCGACCTGCGAGCCATTCGCCAAGGCCGCCGACGCGGTCAGCGGTTGCGTACCGCCTCCCTGTGACGCGGACACTTGCCGCGGCTCGGCCTGCGAGATCGCCGAGTGCGTCGACGGCAAGTGCCAGACGACGCCGCTCTGCCAAAACGGACAACTTTGCTGTGGCGACGTGTGCAGCGCCGATTGCGCGACGCCCCATGCCTGCGAAGGGCGCGCCGCCGGCGCCATCTGCCGTGCGTCCGCTGGAGCGTGCGACGTCGCCGAGCGCTGCGATGGTGTGAGTCTCGATTGTCCCGCGGACACGCTCCTCGAAGTGGGAAGTGTCTGCCGGGCATCCGCCGGGGCTTGTGACATCGCCGAGTCGTGCACCGGCGTCACGCCGTTTTGTCCCGAGAACGTCTTCCTGTCCCCGGCCACCGTTTGCCATCCGTCGCTCGGCGCCTGCGATCCGGCGGAGATGTGCACCGGCGCGAGCCCCGTCTGCCCAGTCGACCTGTATGCGTCTTCGAGCGCGGTATGCCGACCGGCGGCCGGCGACTGTGATCAGCCCGAGACCTGCACGGGCTCGAGCCTGACTTGTCCGAGCGATGCCTTACGCACTGGGCAACTCTGTCGCGCCGCCGCTGGTGTCTGCGACGTGGAGGAGGTTTGCGGTAGCGGACCGTCCTGTCCAGCGGACACCTTCCGCGCCAATACGTTCACCTGTCGCGCCGTGGGCGGTCCTTGCGACCGTGCGGAGACCTGCACGGGTGCCGCAGCCGCCTGTCCCGGCGACGGCAAGCAACTGAACGGCTTCGTTTGCCGCGCGGGCAGCCAGCTCTGCGAGGCCAACGCGCTGTGCGACGGCGTGACGAACGCCTGCCCCGCCAACACCATCAAGCCGGCGAACACCATCTGCCGTGCTCTGAACGGGGCGTGCGATCTCGAAGACCGCTGTAACGGATCGTCGATCGCGTGTCCCGACGCCGTCCGCAACGGCACCCAGTGCGACGCCGGCAGCGTGTGCACCAACGCCGCTTACTGCAACGGCGTCAGCCACGATTGCCCGAGCGGGGGCAACGTCGCCGACGGCACGCCGTGCAATTGCTCCGACGGTTGCTTCCTTTGCTGCGCCGGCGTTTGCGGCGGCGGCTGCGGCGGGACCGACGGCGGCGGTGACGGCGGCGGCCCTTAGTCAGCGCGCGATCGACTGCATCTTGGCAGCGACAGTTTCGTGACGAATGCCGCAACGGTTTAGGACGGTTGCCGATGTAGGAGGCTCCAGTCTCCCGTGCTCGTCCTGAGCACACAGCGTTTCAAATCCACGGAGCCACCAGTTATGACCGACGCGATTTCGCGGGCCGGACGCCCGCAAGTACGTACCTCTATGCCCATTTCGGGCGCCATGAGCGCGCAAGGCGCAACCCCCGTCCGCGCCCAAGGCCTCTCGAAGACCGACGCGGCCGCCATCCGCAAGTCGCCGATGGTGAAGAACTTCGCCGCGGACAAGGCGCAGTACATCGTCATCGAGTCGATGGCCGCTCGCGTGATGCTCGGCAGCCGCTTGGGCTTCCGCCCCTTCAACCCGAACCTGCAGCAGGGCAACGGTTGGCGCGTCCTCGAGCTGACCTCGACTGAAGTCGCCGCGCTCCGCGCCGGTGGCGTCGGCGTCTATCCGAACAAGAAGGTCGACGTTGGTCCGCCCCCCGAGGCCACTGCGTCGCTCGAAGCTCCGCGCACCAGCCTCTTCCGTGATGTCCACCAGGCCACCGCGCTGCAAGCGAAGGAAGCCGGTTGGGAAGGCGAAGGCGTCACCGTCACCATCATCGACACCGGCATCGGCGCTCACGACAGCCTCATGAAGCCGGCCAAGTTCGACGACGTGAAGACCGCGCAGCCGGAAGATCCGGCGAGCGACGGCCACGGTCACGGCACGCATTGCTCGGGCAGCGCGACTGCTCGCGGCGATCTCGCGGCCGGCGGCATCCGCGGCATGGCGCCCAAGGCCACTCTCCAGGGCACGAAGGTCCTCGACGACCGCGGCTCGGGCACCTTGGCCGACGTCATGAAGGGCATCGAGCGCGCCATCGAGTGGGCCAAGACCCACGACGGTCCGGCGGTCTGCAGCATGTCCCTCGGCGCGCGCGCTTCGGGCGATCCCGATGCGCTGCCGATGAACAAGCTGATCAACGATGCCATCAAGAACCATGGCATCTTCTTCGCCATCGCGGCCGGCAACTCGGGCCCCGGCGTCGCCGAGAGCGATCCGGGCCGCGCCAAGCTCGCCACCACGGTCGGCGCGACCGATCACAAGGGCACGACCGAAGAGGGTGATGACACCATCGCCAACTTCTCGTCGGGTTACTCGTCGGCCAACAAGCCATCCGTTTCGGCGGACGGTGTCAATCAGGTCTCGACTCTGCCGGGCAACAAAGAAGGCAAGATGTCGGGCACCTCGATGGCCACTCCGGTCACCGCCGGCGCCGCCGCGTGCTTGCTCGGTAAGGCCTGGGAGCTGTTCAAGGCCGGCAAGTTCAAGGTCGATCCGCGCGAGCTCGTGAAGAGCGGCGAGTTCGAGAAGGTCTTGCGCGACTCGGCTCGTGACAACCCAAGCGTTCCGGCGAACCGCGAAGGCGCCGGCGACATTCGTCTCGAAGCCGCTGCGAAGCTGCTGGTCGAGCGCTTCGGAAAGTAACTATCGACAAAGCACCCACCACCAAGATGCCATGAGCCCGGCGCCGAAAGGCGCATGCATCATCAGTCTCTCGGGGCGCGCTCGGTCTCCCAAGCGAGCGCGCCTCGAGAAACCTGACTCGGGTCCCGCCTCCCGCCAGTAACGAGCATCCCCATGGTGCTCGTGGCAGACTGCCGCAATGGTGGTCGCACGCCGACTGGCGGTCGTTTCTGTGCTTCTGGTCACCGCGTGCAATGCGAATGGTGACCACGCACGCCTCTCAGTGTCCTTGGGCTCCTCCGCCGGTGCCCTGGCGCTGGAAGGCGTCGACATCACGCGCTTCGTGCTCACCGTTTCCTGTTTCGACGGGAGCGAGACCACGGAGCGCGGCGATGTCGGCGCCGACGGGGCCTTTGAAGTGGACGTGCCGCGCTGCCCGCTGGCCACGATCCATTTTCGCGGGCTCACCGCCGGCGACAATCCAGCGCTCGACGGTCGTACCGACGTCGCCATCCGCTCGCCGTCCACCGACGTGACCATTCCGGTGCGCCGCGTCGGCACCGTGAGCTTCGTCAACGACGACACCTACACTGCCGTGTGCGCGGTGCGAGTGCCCACCGCCCCCGAGCTCGAGACCGCGTTCGTGCTCGACCCTGGCGCCTCGACCGCGCTGGTCTTGCCGGTGAGCGGTGTGAGCCTGTCGTGCGCTCCAGCGGACACGTGCGGTGGCGTCGACACCTGCAACTTCAATGGACCGCTAGCGACCACCCGCGCCGTCGCGGTGCCCTTCGCCGCTTCGGCGACGCTTAGCCTGGCTAATCTCTCGAACGGCCTGATCTTCAACATCGGACCTCCGAGCCCGGTGACCGCCGGTCCCGCCTTCGGCCCGTTCGAGGTGACCCTGGTCGACGAGCGCAACCAGGCCATCACCCGCGGCGACGTCGACGTCGTGCTCGTGCCCGAAACCGCGACGACGTTTGGCGGCTTCAGTGGAGCGCAGGTCACGCTGGCGAACGGAGTGGCTCGCTTCACCAACGCTCGGTTCACTACCGCGGGCTCGCTCACCTTCCACGCGCAGGCGGCGGTGGATGGCGTGCTCCTCGTCACCGAGAGCCGCACCGTCTCCGTTCTTGCCGGTTTGGTCGGGCAGCTCCGGGTCAGCGGCCCGCCGAGCGTTACCGCGGGCGTCGCGGCCGATTTCACGATCACGGCGGCGGACAGCTTCGGCAATCCCACGGTGTTGCCGAGCGACATCGGCCTCTCTAGCAACGATCTGCAAACCTCGCCGGCGCGCTTCATCGACGTCGGGGCGGGTGTGCTGCCTTTCACGCACTACACCGCTGGAACGCACACGCTCACCGCGCGCATGGTGCAGCTGCCGTCGGTCATCGGCACCGCGCAAGTCGACGTCGACGCCGCGGCAGCGACCAAGCTCGAGCTCACGAGCGGCGGTCCGTCGAGCTTCATCGTCGGTCAAGCGGCGGCATTTACGGTGCGCGCGCGTGATGACTGGAACAACATCGACCCGGAATATCGTGGCGACGTCTCGCTACTGGCGTCGCCCGCCACTGGCTTCAGCTATCCGGGGTCGCACGTGTTCACCGCCGGTGACGCGGGGACCTTCGTCTTCACGTCGGTCGTCTTCGGTGCCCTCGGCCAGGTGGTCTTGAGCGCCACCGATGTCGCGGGTCTGACCTCCCCCGGCCTCACTCTCGACATCGTGAACGCCGGGACCATCGACCACTTCGTGGTGCAGGTCTCGCCGCCGATGATCGTCGCCGGCAGCAGCGTCACCGTGAACGTCAGCGCGCGCGACGCGGGTGATGCAGTCGTCGGCAGCTACAACAACCTCGTCTTCATGACGAGCAGCGGTGGATGCAGCCAGACCGTGAACATCATGAACGGCAGCGGCTCCGCGAGCTGCACCATGACGGTCGCGGGAGATCACACGGTCAACATCGACTATATGGGCATCAGCGGTGTCAGCTCGTCGGTCAATGTCACGCCGACCACCGCGCACTACGTCGTCATCCTCTCGACGATTCCGTCGCCGCTCGTCGTGGGCGAGCTCTTCGGCATCGACCTTCAGGTTACCGACTTCTACGGCAATCCGATCGATCCCAGCGGCTTCACCTATGCGCTCGGTCTGAGCACGGCGGGGCTCAACTTGCAGAACGTGCCGGTTGGACCGAGCGTCAACGGCTTGATCGGAACCTTCGGCGGCATGTCTATCGACGCGCCATCCACGGGGGTGTCGTTGACCGTCGACGCCGGGGTCCCGGGCGGCATCGCGACGAGCATTCCCTTCGATGTGATCCCCGGCGGTAGCTGTCCCATCGTCTACGTTTCGACGAGCGGCTCGGGCACGGATGGGTGCTCGCCGGGCGCCGCGATCGCGGACATTCCGTTCGGCGTCGGTAAGGTCGACGATGGCGGACTGGTGCGCATCGAGGGCGGGGTCTATTCGAACCCCGTCCACATCACGGCAAAGCGAGTGACCCTAGAGGGAGGTTACGCAACCGGCTTCGGTACGCGCGATGCCTTCGCCTACCCGACGGTGATCGCTCCCAGCTCGATGGCGCAGATTGGCGTCGAGTCCGCCAGCGCGGCGGATGTCACCCTCGACGGCATCGTCGTTCGCGCTCCCGACCCGTTCACTCCTGGCGATCCACGTTGGGCGGTGCGCGCCGCGAGCGGCGCCGATCTCAAGGTGCAGAACTGTCGGCTGATCGGTCCGGTCACCGACATGAACTCTCCCGGTGGTGCGGCCGACGTCCGCGACGCCAATGATGTTCTCTTCGCGAACAACTGGATTCATGCCGGCGGCGCGCCCTCGGGCACCATTTTGGGCTCGCGCTCCGGTATCGTGAACAGCGTAGCCGGGCCTCGCATCGACATCGTGCACAACACCATCGTGCTCGCCGCCGCCGTACGGAGCGAAGCGCTCTATCTCGGGGCTGCTTCCGCGCAAGCGACGTTCACCAAGAACGTCGTGGTCGGCAACTTCGCGAGCTGCTCGTCGAGCGGTGGGGTCTGCGCGGTCGTCGAGGCGTCGTCCACGGCGCTGCGCTCGTCGCTCTACAACTACGTGCTCGGCACCAACAGCGTTGCAGCCACCTACACCTACATAGGCGTCGGCTCGCAGCAGTACAGCAGTCTCGACGGTCCGGTAACCGACAGCTTCGAGGGCAACGTCACGTTGTTCAATCAGAGCCTCGGCGCGGCCGTCGTCGACGCCGACGGTGGTGACGACGACCTGCTCACCATGGCGGACAACGACTGGCACCTCGCCGCCGATGTCGGCCGCACCAGCTTCGACGCGACCCAAGCGTTGTGTGGCCTCTCGGATCCGACCCCCAACGAGCCCTGCCGCGGTAGCATCCTCGACATCGACGGCGGCGGACGCTCCGCGACTTCCTCACCAGGAGCCGACGAGTACGGGTCGGTCAGCGCCGGCGGTTAGACCCACATGCCCCTCCAGTGATGCCGGTCACGGGCGCCGGCCACTGAGTCGTGGCATGCTGCGCCCCATGCCCCCAAGCCATCGTCTGTTGGCCATCGCGGTCACGGCGTTCGCGTTCTCCGCCTGTAATTCATCCGGTGACAAGTCGACCCTGCGCGTCTCGCTCGGCGACACGCTGCAAGCGCTGACCGTCGACAGCGTCAGCATCGATCGCTTCGAGCTCACGATTGTGTGTGTCGACGGCTCGCGAGTCACCGAGACCGGCGACATCGCCGATGACGGCACCTTCGAGGCCGAAGTTCCCAACTGCCCGCAAGCCAGTGTCCGCTTTCGCGGCTTGACCAGCGCCGCGCGCCCGGCGCTGCACGGTGTCGTCGAAGCCGCCATCCGCCCGCCGTCGACGGAGCTCTCGGTGCCGGTCCGCCGTGTCGGTACGGTCAGCATCCTCAATGACGACACTTACGCCGCGGTGTGTGCCATCAGCGCCCCCGGCTCGCCGGAGCTCGAGGGCAGCTTTCTCCTGAATCCCGGCGCCTCGGTCGAGCAGGTGCTGCCGGTCAACGGCGTGTCGCTTTCGTGCGCTCCAGCGGACACCTGTGGCGGCGTCGACACGTGCGACTTCAGCGGCCCGCTGGCGACGACGCGTGCCGTCGCGGTCACCTTCGGCGGTGAGTCGACCCTCAGCCTCGCGAACCTCTCGAACAGCTTGGTGTTCACGGTGGGCCCGCCGGGCCCGCACAACGTCGGCGGTGTCTTCGGTCCCTTCACCGTTAGCTTGGTCGACGAGCTCGGTCAGCCGGTAACTCGCAGCGACGTCACCGTGAATCTGGTGGCCGAGAGTCCCACGATCCACGGTGGTTTCGGTAACGGCAGTGTCGTCATGGCGAACGGCAGCGCCCAGTTCAACGGGGTGACCTTCACCACCTCCGGCACCTTGCTCATGCGCGCTGAAGCGGACGTCGATGGGGTATTGCTCACGACCGACACGCGCAACATTCAAGTCATCCCTGGGCCGAACACGCACCTGCTGCTGACCGGGCCAGCTTCCACGATGGCCGGCATCGCCTTCGACGTCGGCATCGTCGGCGTCGACAGCTTCGGGAACCCGACGGCGACGCCAGCCGGTCTGATCATCGACAGCACCGATTCGCGCACCGCCGCCGCCGTGATCGCCGGCTTTGGCGGTGGCACCACCCCGTTCACTTTGTTCAGCGCCGGCACCCACACGCTGACCGCGCGCTCGAGCGCCGACAGTGGCATCTTCGGCGTGCTCACGGTCGATGTCGTTCCGTCGTCGACCGTGCGGCTCGATTTGAGCACCACAGCCAGCAACTACATCGTTGGCCAGAACATCGTCTTCCGGGTCATCGCGCGCGACACGTGGGACAACGTCGCTGTCGGTTATCGCGGCACGGTGAGCCTCAACGAAACGCCCACGGGTGACTTCACCTATAGCGGGGCGCATGCCTTCAGCGCCGGTGACAACGGTGTCTTCGACTTCGCCGCTCAGTTCGGCACGATCGGCGCGCGCGTGGTCGTCGCCGGCGACGGCACCTTCGATTCCGATCCGGTGAACGTCACTATCGCCGACGCTGGGACGCTCGACCACTTCGAGGTCATTCTCGCGACCCTCGGGGTGCAGGCCGGCGAAAACTTCGACGTGACCGTGCGTGCCGTGGACGCCGCGAGCAACGTAGCCACTACGTTCGAAGGCGTGGTCACCGTCTTCAGCGACGGCGGCTGCAATGGCCTCTTCAACATCGACTACACGATGAGCGGCGTGCTCACGCAGCAGATCTACTGCACGCTCGCCGGCACCTGGGTCATCAAGGCCGATTACGCCGCCGCTCACTTTGGCCAGAGCGCGCCGCTGCCGGTCAGCGCCGGGAGTCCGTACGCCATTAGCGTCGTGCAACAGCCGCCACCGGCCGCCATCGCCAATCAACCTTTCAGCGTCACGGTGCAGCTCTCCGATAGCTACGGCAACGCGGCTGATCCGCGCGGCACCGTCGTGGACGTTCTTCTCGGCGACGCGCCTGGCCGCAACCTCCTAGGCATCACGCCAGTCTACGTGGGCAACCTGCTCACCTATCCTGGTCTCACGATTGACGGTGGCACGACGGGGGCGACCATCTCGTTTCAGGTGAACCCGCCCGTCCTCGAGGTCAACGGCGCCGGCACCTCGGCGGTCTTCATCAACGCCGGCGGTTGTCCAACAACGTACGTGCAAGCCGGCGCCAGCGGCGTCGACCCCTGCGACTTCCAGAATCCCGTCGGCTCGGTTCAAGCAGCCCTCGACGCCGTCAACGTCGGCGGTGAAGTTCACGTGGCGGCCGGTGACTACAGCGGCGAGGCCATCACCATCACCAAGACGGTGAAGCTCCTCGGCGGCTACGAGAGCAGCTTCGATCCGCTACAGCGCGACCCACAGCTCTACGCCACCACGCTCAAGGGCCCGACCGCTGCCTCCTCTCCCGGCACCATCGACATCGGTGTCAGCGCCTACGCCGTCGTCGACGGCTTCATCATCGAGGCCGCGGACGTCGTCGACGGCACGAGCCAAGAGTGGGCGATCACGATCTCGGGCAGCCCCGGCAGCACCTACGCCTGGATCGAGAACAATCGCTTGGTCGGACCCGTTGCCTCGTTCGCTATCGCGGATGGTGGCGTCGTGGATATCGGCGACGTCGGCCAGGTGGTGATTCGCGACAACTGGATTCACACCGGGGGCGCCGCGGCCGGTGCACGATCCGGGATCCGTGGTGGTTTCGCGCCTGGCAACGTCTCGATCGTCCACAACAGCATCTACGTCGCGCTCTCCGGCACCACCGAAGCGCTCTATTTCGGCGGCAACGGGACCTATACCTTCACGAACAACCTCGTCATCGGCGATTTCGCGACCTGCGGCATCGGCGTCGGAGTTTGTGCCGTCCGCGAAGGCGAAGCGAGCTTCGGCGTCGCGTCGATCCAGCACAACTACATCGGCGAGCAGAACGCGGTGCCCGTCGATATCTACCAGACGCGCACGAACGCGATGTTCCCGTCGCTCAACGCGCCTGGCGGACCCCAGTTCTCCGGTAACTTCAACGAGCTCGGCGCGGTGCCCGACGCCATCTTCGCGAGCTTCGGTGGTCCCGATGACACGTCGTACGCGATGGCGGACAACGATTGGCACCTCTTCGCGAGCGCCGGTTTCACCATGGGCATCGATGCAACGCAGCCGTTCTGCGGCCCCAACCACCAGCAACTCTGTAACGGATCACCGAAAGACATGGACGGCGACACGCGGGCGGTACCGGCTTGCGTCGGCACCGACGAATACTTCTTCACCGGCCTCGACTAGCGCGGCGCTCAGCGCGCGACGTCGAAGCGCGGCCTGAAGAACTCGTCGATGAGGGCTTTGTACCCGGCGGGGTGACTCGGGTGATGCGCGTTGCGCCGCAGCTCGCCTCCGAGCTCGCGGCGGGACGGGTCGATGATGCCGACACCGAGCTGGGCGAGCTCCGAGCGGATGATGGCACGCGTCGCGCTGATGCCGGCTTCGTCGCTCGTCGCGTGAGGCGCCTGTATCCAGGTGATGTTCGGCGGCGGTGTACCGCTATCGCGGATGGTGCCGACCAGCCTGCGGATGTCGGCGCGTAGCTGATCCGGATCACGGTGGCGCCCATGGATGCCGTCATTGGTGCCGAGGGAAATGAATACTTCGCGTGGCCGACCGGCAAGCCCTTGCGCGAGGCGGCTTGCCATCGAGCCGCGGGCCCATTGATCGACATGGGTCCCGGGCTCGCCGAGCTGCGGCGGGGCTCCGCGCGGCACGCGGCTGTTGTCGATCGCCATCTGGAAACCCCAGGTGTGGCTGTCGCCGATGAACAGCATCTCCGAGCGGTTGATGGTGCGCTGCGCGGTCGTGGCGCCGGCGCCGCGCACGCCGTAGAGGCCTTGAGTGATTGGACGTCCGTTGGGGTCGGTCATGTCTTACGTCTCGCGCACCGAATTTTTGACCGTTCGATCCGCAGCCCTGATGATGCCTTCGAAACGAGGACGACGATGTACCTTATCGATTGCTACGACTGCCGGTGCAAAATCAGTGACCAGACCAAGCTCTGCCCGAAATGCGGCCGCTGGCAGGTCTACCAGCGCTCTCCGGTCGACACGACTTCGCGTCACGAAGAGCCGAGAGTAATTGTCGGCAAAAGTCGCTGGTAATCCCGGGGAAACCATCGGAAACCCGTACCCACTTTGCCCAAAACTGGGCTGGGGCGGCGTTTTTCACGCGCTCGGGTCAAAGGGCTATTCAAAGTCCTCGGATTCGTGTATCGGGCGCGTCCCATGGCGAACATCCCCATCGAATACATCCGTAATATCGGTATCTCGGCTCACATCGACTCGGGCAAGACGACGCTCACCGAGCGCATCCTCTTCTACACCGGTCGTATTCACGCCATTCACGAAGTCCGCGGCAAAGACGGTGTCGGCGCCAAGATGGACTCGATGGATCTCGAGCGCGAGAAGGGCATCACCATCCAGTCCGCGGCGACCTACTGCGTCTGGAAGGGCTCGAAGGACCAGCTCCGCGAGCACAACATCAACATCATCGACACCCCCGGACACGTCGACTTCACCATCGAAGTCGAGCGTGCTCTGCGCGTGCTCGACGGCGCCATCTTGGTGCTCGACTCGGGTAAGGGCGTTCAGTCGCAGTCGATCACGGTCGACCGCCAGATGAAGCGCTACAAGGTCCCGCGCATCGCCTACGTCAACAAGATGGACAACCCGGGCGCGAACTACGACCGCGTTGCCGCGATGCTCAAGGAGAAGCTGGGCCATCACCCGGTGAAGCTCCAGGTGCCGATCGGCCAGGAAGACAAGTTCGCCGGCATCATCGATGCGGTGATTCAGAAGGCCTATTACTTCGACGGCGACAACGGCGAGAACATCCGCGTCGAAGAGATCCCGGCCGAATACAAAGAGGTCGCCGAGGCCCGCCGCCAGGAGATCATCGAAGGCGTTGCCGAGGTCGACGACCAGCTCGCCGAGAAGTTCCTCACCGGTGAGGCTGTCGCTGACGAAGAGCTCCGCGCCGCGATCCGTAGAGCCACGCTCGCCCTCAAGATGACGCCGGTCATGTGCGGTTCCGCGGTTCGTAACAAGGGCGTGCAGCTCTTGCTCGACGGCGTCTGCATGTACCTGCCGAATCCCAAGGAAGTCGTGAACGTCGCCTTCGACCAGTCGAAGGGCGAAGAGCAGATCATCCTCGAGTCCGATCCGGCCAAGCCCATGGTCGGCCTCGCGTTCAAGCTCACGCAGGACAAGTACGGCCAGCTGACCTACTTCCGTATCTACCAAGGTACCGTGAAGAGCGGCGACACCATCATCAACACCTCGAACCAGATGCGTAAGATTCGCCTGCCGCGCATGTTCCGCATGCACTCGGAAGAGCGCGAAGAGATTCAGCAGGCGACGCCTGGTGACATCGTCGCCTTCTACGGCGTCGAGTCGTCGTCCGGTGAAACGTTCACCGACGGCAAGATCAACGTCACCCTGGTGTCGATGCACGTCCCCGCGGCGGTCATCTCGCTCGCGGTGCGGCCGAAGGATCGCGCCGGCGAAGGCAACTTCTCCAAGGCGCTGAATCGCTTCACCAAGGAAGATCCGACCTTCCGCGTCCACCAGGATGAAGAGTCGCAAGAGACCATCATCAGCGGCATGGGCGAGCTCCACTTGGACATCTACATGGAGCGCATGAAGCGCGAGTACAATTGCGAAGTCATCGGCGGCAAGCCGCAGGTCGCTTATCGCGAAGCGGTCACCCAGCGTGGTGAGTTCGCGTACACGCACAAGAAGCAAACCGGTGGCTCGGGTCAGTTCGCCCGCGTCTGCGGTTACGTCGAGCCGTTGCCCGAGGGCGCGGTCGAGGCCTACGAGTTCGTCGACGACGTTGTCGGTGGCGCGATCCCACGCGAGTTCATCAACTCGTGCGACAAGGGTTTCAAGGAAGCGATCAAGAAGGGCTCGCTCATCGGCTTCCCCGTGGTCGGCGTGCGCTGCACCATCAACGACGGTCTGTCCCACGCGGTCGACTCGTCGGAAAACGCCTTCAAGACGGCGGCTCTCATGGGCTTCCGCGAAGGTTACGAGCGCGCGAAGCCGGTCATCCTCGAGCCGATCATGAAGGTCGAAGTCGTCGCACCCTCGGAGTTCCAGGGCGCGGTCGTCGGCCAGGTCAACCAGAAGCGCGGTGTCATTCTCGAGACGTCGACGCAAGACGGTGACTTCACGGTCGTCGCCGAGGTGCCGCTGAACTCGATGTTCGGCTACTCGACCGACCTGCGTTCCGGTACGCAAGGCAAGGGTAACTTCACGATGGAGTTCGCGAAGTATCAGCCCCTGCCGCGTCTCGAGCAGGAAGAAATGATCAAGAAGCACAAAGAGAAGCTCGCGGCCGAAGCGCGGAAGTAGCTCGCGCGTCCGCTATTGCGGGAGCGCGGTCAGCCAGGCCTTGCGGACCAGACGTCCGCAGTCGGCCGAGCTGATCGCGCCGCCAAGCGCCTGGCGGGCGATGATGCCGTAGGTCGTCTTGCCGGCATCCACCCACGGGTACAAACCGAATGCGCCCGGGCTGCTGAAGGCGCCGTCGCCGACCACCGGGTCGTCTTCTACCCAATGCCCCAGCGAGTAATGCCAGCTCTCGTCGCCGGGCACCGGCGCACCCAAGGCTTCGTCGCAGGTTAGCGGGTTGGTGCAGACGGCGTGGCTTCCGAGGAGCGCAGCCAGATGAAGCTCGCCACCGACGAGCTTGCGCAGGAAGACGGCGTAACCCGCCGGGGTGATGGAGCCTCCCCCGGCCGGCTGCGGATTGTTGTAGGAGAGCGGCACGTCGGAGCCAAGCTGCCCGCGTACCTCGGCCGCGAGCTCGGCGTTTTTCATGGCTCCGAGGCCGATGAGACTCGCGTGCTTCTGCATGTGGCCACCGCCATAGCGGAAAAATCCGTCTTCTTCGGCGATGTAGTCACCATTCGATCCCACTGCGAGGCAGCCATCAATGGTCCCGGCCGCGGGGCAGGCACCCACCCCGAAGCCCGTGTAACCGCTCTTGAAGGTGAGGAAGTGGATGTCTTGTTCGGTGGGGAGCCCCGCACGGCGTTGGATCACATAGGCGCCGTAAAACCACTTCGAGGCCGAGGCGATGGTGAGCTCGGTGTTCGCGTCATAGCCGGCGCCGACCGAACCGGACGCAGTCGCTCCGCTCGAGCGGCCAACTTCCCAGTAGAAGGGGTGGATGTCGGCGCAGGCGTTGGTCGTGCTTTGTGCCGTCGCGGTGGCGGCGGCGGTGCGTTCGGCGTCGGTCGGCCCAGGGGGCAACTGCTCCTCGTCGCTCGGATTGTCGTCGTCCGAGTCTCCGCCGGCGGCGTCACCGTCAATGTCACCATTGTCACCGCCACCGTCGGCGGCCGCGTCGTCATCGTGAACGTTCACCAAGTCACCGGACGTCACCTCGCCGCACGCCCCGACCAGGAAACTGGCCATCGTGAGCAATCGCCAATAGCTCCGCATGCGTGCTTCAACCGGCCTGCTCGCGATTAGTTGCGCTGTAAGATCGTGTGGTCCCAAGTGGCTGCGGCCGAGAGGTTTTTCCCTCGAGGAGCGGGAAGCCCGCGGGCGTGTGCGCTACCCTTGCTGGGATGGCGAGTCCTCAGCGCTTCTCCGAGATGACCGATCCCGGCGACGAGCCGATCATGGTCGATGAGGATTTCGAGATTGTCGACGACGACAGTGATGTCGAGGTCACGCCCGCGCAGCTCCGGGCCGAAACGTCGAGCGGCGGCATCGTCGGTTGGATCCTCTTCAGCCTGCTCATCACCGCATGTACCGCGACCGTGCTGCTCGTGGCCTTACCGATGTACGACGAGCTGCAAGCGTTGCGCGTCGAGGGGCAGAAGCTTGCCGCCGAGCTGAAGGCGGCGCACACCCACGAAGAAGATCTCGCCGGTGAAAACGCCAACCTCGACGCGGCGAGGGTCAGGCTCACCGCATCGCTGGCGCAGAAGGCGGTGGAGCTCGAGGATGAATTGCGTGCTCGAGCGGACCTGGAGCGACGCTTGAAAGACGAGATCAAGAAGAACGCGGAACACGAGGCGAACGCCGCGCGCGGCCGAAAAACGCGCCGCCACTAGGACGCGCAAACCTCGTCCCAACCAGCGATTTTCAGCTTTTCGCAACTTCCCCTTCCAGCCTGCCGATACAGCCACATCAAGATGTTTGATGATGTGAGACGTGTATGTCTTCGAGTGTTAAACAACGTCCGCCTACTTTCGACGTCGCCTACAGGGAGCTGACGGACAAGCTCGCCCATGTTGGTGAGGGCAAGGTCGGCGGCGTCCCACGCGAGACCGACGAGCTCGACCGACATGGGCTCAAGCCGATTTCGCTGGCTCAGTCCGCTTTGGCGGAGGAGCGGCTCGCGGTTGACCCCCAGCTCCTGGCGCTCGCCCATGCATCGTCACGCATTCGAGCCGAAGACCCGCGGGATGTTTTTGGGAAGGGCGGCGGAGGTGGGTCATGAATACGCTCGATTTGAGAGCGGAGCGACTCCGGCGTGAGCCGGCGCTCAAGGCCGCGCGCTTGATGCTCGAGTGTTTCGCCGAAGGTGACCAAGCAGTCATCGAGGCGTTCATCGAGCGAGGCGGCAAATTATTCGGTGAAGAGGCGACACGTGAGCAATTGGCGCGGTTTTCCAAAGGGCGCTGGCAGTGCACCGGCATCGACGAGCTGCCGCCGGTGGTCTCGTTGGTCATCGATCTCGTCGAGCTTGCCGGTGTGGAACCGGACTGCGTGGTCCTCGCGCAAGTCAGCAATGGTACGCAAGAGCGGACACTCGGCCTCGCCATCGTCGACGACGCGCCGGTGAGCATCTTCGACCCCCGCCCGATCGCGAGGATGGCCTCCAAGGAAGCCATCGAGCTCAGCAAGGTGCTCATGCAGGTGAGCTGAGCAGCACTGGCGGCGACGCGCCGCCTGTGGTTTGCAGAGACATGGCCTTCACCAAAATCTTGGTGCCGACGGACTTCTCGCCGAACGCGAAGGAGGCCGTGCGCATGGCGGTCGATGTCGCTAAGCGTTACGACGCGAGCCTCTGCTTGATCCATGTCTTCCAGTCGGTGGCGTACCTGCTGCCGGAAGGCTTCGTCATGCAGAGCTCCGTCCAGCTCACCGACATCCTCGACGACCTCGAGAAGATGGTGCGCTCCGAAAAAGCGGACGCCGAGCGAGCGGGAGTGCTCCGTGTCGACGCCGAGCTCGTCGAAGGTGTGCCGGCGAGCGAGATCGTTCGCTACGCCAAGGACAAGGGCTGCGACCTCATCGTCATGGGCACGCATGGTCGAACCGGCATTACCCACGCGCTCATGGGCTCGATCGCCGAGAAGGTGGTCCGCACATCCGAGTGCCCGGTGCTGACGATTCGCGACCTTGGCAGGGCCGCCGTCTAGGGCCGCGCAAAGTTTTCGCCACCTGGGGGGAAACGCGTAACCTTTGCGTCGGAGCCGCACCGCCGCGTGGCCGCGCGCGGCAATTGCCCGCGAAATGGGCGTTGGCGCGATTGATGCTCTTCACAGGGTGAGGAGCGCTGCCATGAACATCCTTGCCGCCACGGATTTCTCTCCCGAAGCATTTCAGGCCAGTCGCGTCGCCGCTGACTTGGCGCGCGCCATGGGCGGCCGTCTCACGCTCGTCCACGTGCTCGAACCCTCGACGAACTTCCCGCTCGACGTGGGGAGTGGAGGGGCCAACGTCGAGGTAGAGAGGCTGCACGCCGCACAACGGCTGCTCGAGTCCGTCCGCGGCAAGCTCGTCACCGATGGTCTGACCATCGGTATCGATGTGGTCACCGGCTTCGTGGAAGACGCGCTGGGTGCCGCCGCGCGTGGCCAGCACGCGAGTCTCGTGGTCGTGGGAGCGGGAAGCAGCGACGGCACCGTCGGACGTGGCCTCGATGAGAAGCTCGCCGAGTCGATGGCGTGCCCAGTGCTCGTGGTGCGCGCGGTCACCGATCGCATGCAGTTCGCTTTGGCGGGCAACCGGCGCCTACGTGTCGTGGTGGCGATGGACAGGTCGCACGCCAGTGACGCGCCCATCGCTTGGGTAAAAACACTACGTGAGCGGCTGCCCTGCGACATATTCGTGCACCACTTCTACATGCCCGACATCGAGCACCGCCGCTTCGGCATTCCCGTCAGCGTCGAGCCCTTCGTGCCCAACTCTCAGGTCACGGCGGCGCTGGAGCGCGAGCTACGCCAACGTTTCGCGGGCCTGGGCGGTGAAGGCGAGCTGTCGGTACGGTGCGAGCCCCACTTCGGCTCCATCTCGGTGGAAGCGCTGTGCTCGGCGCGTGTCGACGGCGCCGACGTGATTGTCGTCGGCACACACCGGCGGCGTGGTGTTTCACGCTTCCTGCACGGGTCGGTCTCGCGTGACATCATCCGCCATAGCGACGTGCCGGTCGTCTGTGTCGGTCCGGACACTCTGCCGCGGCCGGCGACCAAGAAAATTCACAAGGTGTTGGTCGCGACCGACTTGAGCGAACTGGGAAACCGCGCCATCGGCTACGCCTACGACCTGCTCGCCGAGGGCACCGGAGCCGTGGACATCGTCTACGTGGCGGGAGCGGCCGCCGACGTCTTGAGCACCTCTCCGCCGGGCGATGCCGGTCGTCTGACGCCCGCGCAGAAACAGCATCTCATCGGGAAGCTCGAGCGCTTGGTGCCGCCGCAGATCGACCCCATGACGGTGACGACGCGCTGCTTTGTCGTCGACGGCGGTCCAGTGACCGATGCCATCTTGCAGGCCGCGGCGCGCTGGAACGCCGACGCGATCTGCCTCGCATCGCGAGGACGAAGTCCGATCGAGCGAGCTTTCGCCGGGTCGGTGGCCACCGAGGTCACCCAAGGTGCCCAATGCCCGGTGCTAGTCGTGCGCGACGTGGCGGTATGAGGGCGCACGTGAAACCGTGGCTGATCTTGTCTTCTTTAGCGGTCGTTGCCTGCGGAGCGCCCGAGTTTCGCCGGATCACCTATCCGCCGAGCTTCGTCTACGTCGAGCGACGGGAGCTCAACACCGTGATGTGGCGATTCGCCGCCGGCGTCGCCGCTCTCGATCGCGGCTTGAACCCGAAAGACGGGAGCGCCGTCGATCGCGAGGCCGTCATCGTGGCTCTGCGCGAGCTCGATGAGGCGGCCGCTCGCTTGCCCATCGCCACGGCGACGAATCACCCGATGCTGGCCGAGCGGGCCGATACCTTCCGCCGCGACATCAAGCTCTCCCTTTCCCAGGTCGAAGCGCCGGTCCCAGACGTGAGCTTGGCGCGCTCGGTCACTGGGGCTTGTCTCTACTGCCATGCTACTTCCGGACGCCAAGACGGCAACTGAATGATCTGGTGACATCATGGAAGTCGAATTTCTAGGCGCCGCGCAAACGGTCACCGGCTCGATGCACCTCGTGCATACGGCATCGATGACGCTGCTCTTGGATTGCGGTCTCTTCCAAGGGCGTCGCCGCGAAGCCTTCGAGCGCAACCGAAACCTACCGCTCGACCCATTGCGCATCGACGCGGTGATCGTCTCGCATGCGCATATCGACCACTCGGGCGCCCTGCCGTTGTTAGTGAAGCGCGGGTTCGTGGGGCCGATCTACGTGACTCCCGCGACCCGCGACCTGTGCGCGGTGATGCTGGAAGATGCCGCGGTCATCCAGGAGGCCGATGCACGTACCGTCGCGCGCATCGCGCGTCTCAACCCCGAGGTCGAGCCCGTCGAGCCTCTCTATAGTCGACACGACGCGACCGCCGCCGTGAAAGCCATGGTGAGCGTCCCTTACCGCAAGCGCCACGCGATAGGCGACGGCGTTGCCTTCACCTTTCACGATGCCGGGCACGTCTTGGGTAGCTCCAGCATCGCGCTCGACTGCACCACTCGTTTGGGTCACCGGCGCTTGGTGTTCTCCGGGGATTTGGGGCGCAACAGCATGCCCATTCTTCGAGATCCCGAGATCCCCGGCGGCGCCGACGCTCTGATCCTCGAAAGCACCTATGGCGACCGCCTGCATCCGCCGTTGTCCGCCATGGAAGACGAGCTGGAGATCGTCATCCGTCGTGCCGTGACACGCGGGGGCAAGGTCATCATTCCGGCCTTCGCGTTGGAGCGGGCCCAGGAGCTCATTCACGTTCTTCATCGGCTTCACGTGGCCCGACGCTTGCCCGAGGTCCCGATCTTCATCGACTCGCCGCTGACCGTCAAAGTCACCGACGTGTTCAAGCTTCATCCCGACTGTTACGACGAGGAGACATCGCGCCTCTTCGAGAAAGCCGACGGACCGTTCGAAGTCCCCGGGTTGCGTTACGTCAGCGATGTCGAGGAGTCGCGGGCGCTCAGCGCGTCGTCGGATCCAGCCGTCATTATCTCGGCGAGCGGCATGTGTGAGGCAGGGCGCGTTCTGCATCATCTCCGCGCGACCATCTCCGACCGCAAGAACATCGTCGTCATCGTTGGCTTTCAAGCGCAGCACACTCTCGGACGACGCCTCGTCGAAGGCCGCGATGAGGTTCGTATCTTCGGCCTCATGCACGACCGCAAGGCCGAGGTCGTCGTGCTCAACGGCTTCAGCGCTCATGCCGATCAAAGTGAGCTGATCGCGTTCGCGGAAGCCGTGCGCGCCGAGGGTAAAGTGGGGCCGGTGGCGCTGGTGCATGGCGAGCTCCCGGCGCAGCAGCGGCTTCGCGAGCTGCTGGTGAGCCGCGGATTCGCTCCCGTCACTATTCCGGCGCGCGGTGATCGACTGCGGGTCTGACGTCCATGGCACGTGGCGTGCCGCATGCATACCGATAGGAAGCAGCGGCTTCCGCGACTGGATCCGCGCAGACTTCGCGTCGTCATGGTGGCGGCGCGCAGAGACTGCGCGAAACCCAAGCGACGAAACTCTGGAGACGAGCCATGGCGATCATCGTTGCAACCGCGTTGGAGCCCCATGATCACGAGGCGCGCGAGCTCGCGGGCATGCTCGCCAAGCGCATGGGGGAGACCATCATCCTGGCGCACGTGCTCGAGCACGACGAACCGTCGCCGCAAGTGATGCGCGAGATGCTCGACCGCGCGACACACGAGATCACCCGCTTCGGCGCCGATGCCTACCACGTGCTTTTGCGCGGCGATCCGACGACGGCGCTCACCGACTACGCGCGACGCGTGTGTCCCAGGCTCGTCATCATCGGCGGACCCGCTCCAAGTGACGCGCGAGGCCTCGGTCAGCGCCGTAAGGCACGCCACCTGGTCGACGCGCTGGGGGTCCCAGTGCTGTGTGTCCCGCATTCCGGCGAGCTGCTGCGCGTGTTACTCGAGCACGAGCCATTTCGCGTCTTGGTCGCGGCCGGCCTCAACGCCAAAGCGGACGACGCGATGCTACGGGAAGCGCAGGCGCTGCAACGGGTTCTAGCCTGTGATGTCTCGGCCTCGTACCAGGGGCACGACCATGACCTCGTCGTCCTCGATGCCCGCCTGCTCGAAGCGCGGACGGCCTGGCCATTCGCGGAGGCCGCCAAGCCGATGTTGTTCGTGAGCGAGCTTGCTCACGTTCCGGCGGCGAGCGACGTCGGCTCGGAACGGGTCACTTCCGGAAAGAACGAAGCCGCGTCGCGCTCGAGCAGCGCCCAATCCGTCATCTCGTGATCGCGGGACGTGTCGGTCGGTCCGCCGTGTTTCGCGGAGATGCGACGCATGAACCATCGCGTGAGAAAGCCGTATTGCGTGTAGTGCAAAGCACCCGCGGCGAGGATGACTTTCTCCGGTGACCAGCTCGTCTGGTCGAGAAACGCGTTGACGACTCTTTCGATCCCGACGCGATCCGACGTACCGGCCGGCGCCCCCGCCGCCAGGCTCACCGACACGAACGCCGACGGCCGTGACTCCAGCGTGGCGAGGTGCGTGGTCACGAACGTCTCCGCCTCACGATGATGCTCCTGCATGTGGACGCCCGCGCAGACGACGACGCGATCGAAGCACGCGAGGTCCTGCCTCGACCAGGCGTCTTCGGATGACTGCACCTCGGTCGCGTAGCCCCGACGCCGCGCCGACGCGGCGAGCTTGTGCGCGATACGCTCGGTCTGTCCATGCCAGGTCGCGAACACGATGAGGACGCGTGCGCTGTCTTCCTTCGTCATGACTTCCTCCTCCGTTTGTCTACTCGCCTTCAGCGGTCGCGAAGCGATCGGGCGCGGTGCCCGCCGGCTCCGCGTCGGGCGCAATGGAATGGGGGACCGAACGCACCATGGCGCGCAGCGGCTCACGACCCCAGTTGGCCGCCTCTTCCACGAGGATGCGGGCGTTTTCGGCGCGGCTCGTGACCAGAACCCGCGCGTTGCGCTTGGGCGCCACGGTCAAGCTGCGCATGTATTGCTTGTCTTCGAAAACGGACACCAAGATCACGCCGTCGCCTCCCGTGTGCGTCACCTCGACGAGCGTCAAGTCACGCCCACGGCGTGGCACCGAGAACGCCGCCGGGACGCCGAGCGTGCCCCGCCAAACGAAGGGCAGGGTTTGGATCGAAGGCGGCGCGGTTGGCTGGAAGTCGGCCGTGAAGCAGCCCTTGCCTGCCGTCATCTCGTTGCCTGTGAGCTCGCGCCGGTCTGCTATAACGAACGAATACGCGCCGGCCGTCGGCAGCACGACCGTCGCAGAGAAAGACTCTCCCGTGCGCGAACCGATTTCACGCATCCAGCTCTGGGTCGCGGCGGCGCCCTCGTCGGCTGTCACCACGAAGCCTGGTTCGAGCCCGTCATTGCCGCGCAGCGTGATCAGCAGGGTGGTCTCTTCGTTCACCGACAGGCGTACGACGTCGACGTCGCGGTCGAGCTCCCTCGAGGCTGGGTCGAGGCAGCCGCGACGATGCACGCTGTGTTGGGAGAAGGGCGTGTAGCTCTTCATCACCGACGCCGTGGCGTCGACACCGGAGCGCGGCGTGAGTCGGAGGAACACTGCTCCAGCGAGCAGGACGAGACCCAGAAAGCTTCGGAGATAGTATTTCTTCATCACCGCACCAACAGGACCGGGCGGTCCGCCAAACGTAAGACTTCGTGAACGACCGAACCGCCGAGAGCGCCGGCAACCCAGCCGGAGCCGTGGCTCGCCATGCAGATGGCGTCGGCGTGGATGGCCGTGGCGCGGTCGACGATATGGCGTGCGACATCTTCGCCGGCTTCGACGCGCACCTGCGAGCTGATGTCGTAGGTGTCGGCGCACTCGGGAGCGAGCCCTTGCAACATGGTCGTCGCGAGGTCGGTCGGCTGGCTGAGGAAGCGCTGCGAACGATCCATCGTGGCGCGCAGCCGCGTCGCGGAATCGGAGCTCAGCACGTGCATCAGCTCGACACTGCCGCCGTCGTTGCGAAAGTATTCGTAGGCGTAGGCGATGGCGCGGTTGCCGAAGTCGGAGAGATCGGTCGCCACCAAGATGCGGCGGGGCTCCGAGACCTTGCCGCGCGGGCCGCGGGCCGCGAGTGGCGCGAAGAGGACGGGCGTTTCGCAATCGCGCAGCAGCTGTTGTGTCGCGGAGCCATGCAGGATGCCGCCGAAGGCGCTCCGTTGATGCGAGCCGACGAGCACGAAGTCAGCGCCGTGCTTCTTGGCTTCCAGCGGGATTTGCAGACCGATGGTTCCGAGCAGGGGAATCACTTTGACGGTCAACCGACCCTCGCCCGGCAGCTCGCCGATGCGCTGGCGCAGCTCCCCCGCGATGAGGCCTTCAGCCACGGGGTCGGGCTCCAGGTTCATCGAGCGCGGAAGGTCGAGGCGCGCTTGCTCGTCCGGCGGCCAGTAGAAGCTCGCCACATCGACGTCTAGCGGCATGAGGGCGCGCAGCTCGCGCAGTTGGGCGATCGCGGCATCGCTCGCCGGGGTCCGGTCGAGAGCGACGAAGGCACGCAGGCGCTGGGTCGCGGGGCTCCCGTCGACCAGTGCGCCGCCACGACCTGTCACGAGAAAAGGGCAGGGCAGGCGACGCGAGAGGCGGTCAGCGACGTGGTTGGTGCCCTGGTAGGGCTCGCCGTCACGGCCGCCGATGATGACCATGCTCGGGCGGACGCGGCTCGCGCAGTCGTGGATCGCACCGACGATATCTCCGTCGAGGAGCTCGGGTTGCACGTCGATGCCGCCGCGTCGGAGATCTTCCGCGATAGCGAGCAGGCGGTCGACCGCTTGGGCGCGACGGTCGGCCGCGGCGTCGGATGCGCGGCTCAGGGGCGCGAGCGCATGAACCAGCAGCACCGGCTCGCCAAGGCGCTTGGCGATGGCACGCGTTGCCGCGATGGGCTTGTCGTCCCGGTCCGTGAAAGCAAGTGCGGTGATCATCATGATCGAACATGACTGCAGCGAACGTGCCGACATCGCAGGCGCGTCGAAACAGGGTTCCTGCCCGCTCGTGGCGCAGCAGTTGCGCGCCTTTGGGCTCAAGACGCAGATTTTGCGCCGCCGGCGTTTGCGCTCTAGGAGCCTGCGCGCGGAAGCGTCAGGGCGAAGCGTGCTCCGCCCTCCGGGGAGCTGGCGACCCGCACGACGCCACCGTGCTGTGAAACTGTGGAGTGGACGAGCGGCAAGCCGAGACCCGAGCCAGTGTCCTTGGTGGTAAAGAACGGCTCGAAGATGCGGTCGCGCTTGTCGGGCGGGACCCCGGGGCCGCTATCGTCGACGTTGATCGTGACCCATTCGCGGTCGGTGGCTTCGGCGCGTAGGGTCACCGTGCCCCCACGGGGGGTGGCTTGGAGGGCGTTCAGCAGGAGGTTCATCAAGACCTGATGCAAGCGGCCCTCGTCTCCAACGATGCGCAGCGACGACGGCGCGTCCTTCACGAGCGCGATGCCTTGCTCGTTCGCCGCGGCGGTCAGCAGGTCGAAACACTTGTCGAAGAGCGTGTGGAGCTCGACAGGGAGGCGCTGGACTTCGCGGGGCCGGGCGAAGGCCAAGAAGTCGTCGACGATACGGTTGAGGCGCTGGATCTCACTCCGGACGATGCCCAGCGGCTCGAGGATCGGGTCGCGCTTGGACGCGTCGAGCTGGCCGATTCGCCGCTCGGCGAGCGTGAGCTGCAGGAGCGCGGCGTTCAGTGGATTGCGAATCTCGTGCGACAAGCCGGCCGTCATGGTGCCGACCATGGCGAGCCGCTCGGCGATCTGAGTGCGCTGCGTGAGCTCGCGTTTTTCCTCTTGCAGCTCGACGTGACGCATCGCTTGGCCAATGACCAGCAGCAGGTCGGGCGTGGCATACGGCTTGACGAGGTAAGCCCATGCCCCCGCGCTCACCGCCGCGGCGGCGGACTCGACCGTCGCGAAGCCGGTCAGCAAGATCACCTCGCTGTCGGGGCTCGTCTCCTTGAGTCGACCGGCAAGCTCTGTCCCGTTCCCATCGGGCAGCCGCACGTCGACCACCGCGACCTGAAACCCCTTGTGCGCGGCCTCGAGGGCTTCGGCGCAGCTCGAGACGGCGACGACGTCGTAGGCTTCGTCGGCCAGCACGTCCCTGAGGTTGTCAACGAGACTCGCGTTGTCGTCGACGATGAGCACTCGCTGCGTCTTCATGAGATGGCGGCGCGATACTGCCGTTCGACGGTCTCGATGAGCAGCGCGGTGTTGAAGGGCTTCGGTAGGTAGGCTTGCGTTTCCACCGGTGGACGCGCATCTGGATACGCGGTCATCACGATGATCGGTAGTCCGGGATAGCGGCTCGCGAGTCGCAGCATCGCGACCCCGTCGGCGCCGCCCGGAATCCGCATGTCCACGAGCGCGGCGAACGGCTTCACGGAGCTGAGCTGCTCGGTCTCGAGCACCGACGTGGCGGTCACCGTCGAGAAGCCGCGATCGCGGAGCAGCTCGCTGATGTTGTCGGCGAGCGCGAGGTCGTCCTCGATCAACGCCACCAAGCCGTCGCGGCGCGCCTGGGTGAGCAAGGTCAGGAGCGCCGGAATCGGCAGCGGCTTCGGCAGCACCGCCAGTAGCCCTTCGGCACGGGCCCGCGTCAAGTCGTCGTCACTCGTGTAAGCGGTCGCGACGATGGCGGGCAGCCCAGGATCGATGCGGCGCATGCGATGCACCAGCTCGGCGCCGTCCATGCCCGGCATGCGCATGTCGGACAGAAGAGCGTCGAAGCGTGTGCGCGCGGCGATCTCGAGTGCCTCTGTACCGCTCGTCGCGATGGTCGCCTTGGCGCCACCGTCGAGAAGAATGTCAGCCAGGTTTTCGGCGAACGCCTTGTTGTCGTCGACGATCAGATAGTGACGCATGGCTATTCGCCCGTTGCCAGACGAACGATGAAGCGCGCCCCCTGGGGTTGATTCGGTTCGTACCGGACCTGTCCGCCATGACGCTCGACGATGCGCTTGACGAGCGCGAGGCCGAGTCCGACACCTTTCGCTTTTGTGGTGACCAAGGGCTCGAAGAGGCGTTCGCGGGTGTCGGTGTCCACGCCGGGGCCGTCGTCCGCGACCACGACCTCGATGTAGTTCTCGTGTCGGGCGCCCGTTACCTCGACGACGCCGCTCGGCGCAGTGGCCTGGATGGCGTTTTCTATGAGATTGAGGAAGACCTGCTGCAACTGACCGGAGTCACCCTGGATCTCGGGAAGATGTTCCAGCCCCCCTACTTTCAGCTCGACCGCTTCGGGGTGGTTGACGCGCGCGACGACGCCATAGACGACTTCGGACAGCGATAACTTCTCGCGACTCAGTTGCTTGTCGCGGATCATGTCGAGCAGGTCAGTGATGATCTTGTTCGCGATGTCGAGCTGCTCGCCAATACGCTTGACGTGCTTGTCGTAGCGCTCGTCGGGGCTCATGCGTCCTTTTAGGATGAAGAGCGACGATTCGATGACGCCGAGTGGATTGCGCAGCTCGTGGCCGAGCGAGCCCACGAGTTGACCGAAAGTCGCGAGTCGTTCCTGCCGCGACTGCTGCGCCAAGAGATCCTCGCGGTAGGTGTGCAGCATGATGGCGAGCTCGAGGTCGAGGATCATGCCGATGGCGAGCCGCGCCGCCCGCAGATCGTCGGCATGCGCGGAGTAGTGCTCGTCGACGCGCTGGTTCAGCTGCTGGCGCAGTACGTTCATGGCACCGAACATGTAGTGCTGCGGCAATTTGATGCGAACGTGCACGCGGCCGATACGGCAGCGCAGATCGAAATACTCCTCGTCCCACGGCCCGCTGAGCAGCTTGTCCATCCACGCGACTAGCGTGATCTTGAGGCGGCCAACGACGCTCTCACCGCCTTCGAGCGCGGTGCGCGCCCCTTCGTGCGTCAGGATACGGTCGTAGAAAATCTCGGCGATGCGCACGAAGTCGGGCGACACGAGGGTGTGCAGGCGCCGCAGAGCGTGCTCATCGTCGGGTCCGAAACCCACGTAGCGTTTGAGCTCCGCAAACAGCGTTTCCACCATAGGCGCCACTCATCAGAAAAAGACGCCGCGACACAAGGGTCGATCGTCAATCGTCCGAGCGGATGCGCGCCCCTTCAGCGGTGGCTTTGCCGTCCGTTTGATACTCTTGGAGCTTGTATTGAATCTTGCGCGGCGAGATGCCGAGGATTTCCGCCGCTTTCGACGTCGAGCCGCCGGTGTGCTCGAGGGTCCTCAAGATAGCGTGCCGCTCGATCTCTTCGAGGCGCGAGCCCGGGATGCGGATACCGACTCCCGGTGTCCGTTCGGTGCGCACGCTCGTCGGCAGGTCGGCGAGCTCGATGCTGTCGCGTTTCGCGAGCACCACGGCGCGCTCGATGACGTTCTCGAGCTCACGGACGTTGCCCGGCCAACGGTATTCGTTGAGCGCCATCAAGGCGTCATCGCTGAAGCCATGTACCGGTTTGCCGTTGAGGCTCCCGTAGCGCTTGAGGAAGTGCATCGCCAGCAGCGTGATGTCCCCCTCGCGTGTCCGCAATGGCGGCATCTCGATGGTGACGACGTTGAGGCGGTAGTAGAGGTCCTCGCGGAACTTGCCCTCGCGGATCGCCTCTTGGAGGTTGCGATTGGTCGCCGCGATGACGCGGACGTCGACGCTCACGGTCTCGTTGCCGCCGACGCGCTCGAACTCGCGCTCTTGCAGGAAGCGCAGCAGCTTCACTTGCAAGCCTTGCGAGATCTCGCCGATCTCGTCGAGGAACAAGGTGCCGCCGTTGGCTTGTTGGAAGCGCCCGTCCCTGCGCGCCATGGCGCCGGTGAAGGAGCCGCGCTCGTGACCGAAGAGCTCGCTCTCGAGGACGCTCTCGGCGAGCGCCGCGCAGTTGAGCTTGACGAAGGGGCCGTTCGCACGACCGCTATGGCGGTGTAGCGCGGCCGCCACCAGCTCCTTGCCTGTGCCGCTTTCGCCGGTCACGAGCACCGAGGCGCGCGACGGCGCCACCTGTCTGATGAGCTCGGCGAGAGACTTCATGCTCGGCGACGAGCCGATGATGTTGTCGAGACTGTCGCGGTCCGCGAGGCGTTCGCGCAGCTGATTGGTCTCGGTGCGCAGGCGACGGCGCTCCATGGCGCGCTCGATGACGATGCCGAGCTCGGGCACGTTGATGGGCTTGGTCAGGTAGCTCGCCGCGCCCAGCTGCATGGCGGCGACAGCGGTCTCGACGGCACCGTGAGCGGTCATCACCACCACCTCGACGTCGGGGTCGCGCTCCTTGGCACGCTTGATGAGCTCGAGGCCGTCCATGCCCGGCATGCGTAGGTCGGTGAGCACGACATCGGGGTTCTGCTCGTCGAGCTTGGGTAGCGCCTTGAAGCCGTCGGCCGCGGTCTCCGTGCTGTAGCCGTCGTCGGCGAGGAGGTTTGCGAGCGCGGTCCGCGCGTTGGCTTCGTCGTCGACGATGAGTATTCGGCCCCGGCTCATGCGCATCTCCCGCCGCAAATCTTGCGGTC
>JBGGMJ010000151.1:0-25335 GCA_041288095.1 Myxococcota bacterium | reverse complement strand
TTTCAAGAGAGCCTGCGAGCGGATGTCCTCGATCAGCGCGCGCGCGTCTCCCGGCGTCAGAGGCGCGATACGAAAGGCCACGTCAGCCAGCAGCTCCGCTTGCGTGCCGCCGGCTCCGAAGCCGATTAGCGGGCCGAAGGTCGGGTCACGCGAGACGCCGGCGAGTAGCTCCGTACCCCCTTCGCGCATTTCCTGGATGACGAAGCCGTCGACCACTCCGTTCAAGCGGTCGACCATGGCGCCACAGGCTGCCCGCACCGCCGCCGCGTCCCGGAGCCCGATGCGCACGCCGCCGACCTCCGTCTTGTGGAGGACATGCGGCGCGACGACCTTCGCGACCACCGGGTAGCCAATGCGCTCGGCGCCGGCGATGGCTGTTTCGATGGTAGTGACGAAGGCGCTGCGCGGCATCGCGATCCCGCACGCCGCGAGAAGAGCGTGCGTCTCTTGTGGATCGAGCCAACCACTCGCGGCATCCGGGGCGCTCGCGCGGAGCCTCGCTTTGGCCTGGTCGAGAATCCTTCGGGCCGAGCTAGCGTCGCGTGGCGCCGGCGCCGCCTCGCGCTCGGCATGCGCTGCACGCCAGACGCCGTAATCCGTCGCATGACCGAGGGCGTTCACGGCATCCTCGGGGAACGCGAAGGCGGGGAAGCCCGACGCACACAAGTGCCTGCGGCCCTCGGCGACGCCATGGACTCCCACGATTGCCGTCACGACCGGCTTGCTCGTCCCGGCGCTAGCGCGAACGATGGAACGCGCGATCTCTTCGGTGTTGGTCACGGCCGTCGGCACTAGCAACACGATAGCGGAATCGAACGCATCGCTGGCGAGCACCGTGCTCAGGGTCTGCTCGTAAGTTTGCGCCGAGGCGCTGGCGACCATGTCGATCGGGTTCTCGACGGAAGCAGCGGCCGGCAAGCAACCACGCAGAGCGTCGCGGGTCGATGGGTCGGGCTTGGGGAGCAGGAGATTGCGCGCTTCGCACGCGTCGGCAGCCATGATGCCGAGGCCGCCGGCGTTGGTGATGATCGCGGTGCGTCGACCGGCCGGGACAGGTTGCAGAGCTAGAACACTCGCGGTCTCGAGCAGCTCGCGCATGCTCTCGACCCGCACGACTCCGGTTTGGGCGAAGAGAGCCGCGGCGGCGGTGTCTGAGCTCGTGAGGGCCGCGGTGTGTGAGCTTGCCGCGCGCGCTCCGGTTGGCGTGCGCCCTGCCTTGACGGCGATGATCGGCTTCTTGGCGCTCACCTCGCGCGCCAGCTCGAGGAAGCGTCGCGGGTTGCCGAAGCTCTCGAGGTACAAGAGGATGACGCGCGTCGCCGGGTGGTCGCGCCAGCGCTCGATGAGATCGTTGCCGGAGACGTCGGCCTTGTTCCCCATGCTGACGAGCTCGCTGATGCCGACCCCGAGGCTCTCGGCGTAGTCGAACGCCGCAAGCCCTGGACCACCGGACTGAGTAGCGAAAGCGACGCTGCCCCGTGGCGGATTGATCGGACCGAAGGTCGCATTGAGGCGAACGTCCGGCGCGGTGCTCAAGACTCCGAGACAGTTGGGCCCGACCATGCGCATGCCGGCGCGGCGGCAATACTCGGCGAGCTCTCGCTGTTGCGCGCGCGCATCACCTCCGCCTTCGGCGAAACCCGCGCTGATGACGACGATCCCGTTGACGCCTTTCGCCGCGCAAGCTTCGACCACGCCGCGCACCGCGGACGCTGGCGTGGTGATGACGACCAGGTCGACCGGTCCGGGGACTTCCGCGACGCTCGCGTACGCTTTGACGGATTGCACCCAATCGGCATGCGGATTGACTGGATAGACGGGCCCGCGAAACCCGGAAGCGATGAGGTTGTGGAAGATCTCGGCACCGATGCCGCCGCGTTCGCGCGACACACCGACGACAGCGACCGAACGTGGAGCGAGCACGGCATCGAGACCCGTACGCGTCATGCGTCACTCTTGTGCGTGGTGACCGTGAAGTTGGGGCGCGCGAGCACCGAGCGCGCGACGGCGCATTGCGCGACGACCTTGTGCAGCGCCGTTACGTAGCGGGGCGGGAAGCCCTCCGGGAGCGTGATGCGCACTTCCACGCCGGTCAGAACACCATGGTCGTCCAGAGCGATCTCCTCGATGATGCCGATCCCCTGGAAGGGAATGTCGCGCTTGACGCAAAAGGTTTGGATGCTGAGTCCCGCGCATGTGCCGATGCTCGCGAGAAACAGGTCGAACGGCGACGGTGCGGCATCGTGGCCGCCGCGGCCGATCGGTTGGTCCGTGCGGATCAAATGGCCGTGGACGGTCGCGTCGATGCGTTGCTGACTGACGAGCTCGATGGGGATTTCGTATGTGTGCGCCATGGGGTCCTCCTGCGTGTGCTTCGTGACCCTCCAGTTGCAAATGCCGTTCCCAGTCGCCGGAGCCGTGAAATCGCGCACCGATGCGCTCGCTGACGCGCAGCAATTGCGGGCGAGGCAATCTTCCTCCGCAGAAATTTCGCGAGTCGGCGCTTACCCGGGCCAGCCCCAATCGCGGATCGCCTCACGATCGATGCCTTCGGCATGCGCGTGCTCGAGGCTGTCGATGATCTGATTCTTGAGCCATTCCTTCAAATGCGCGCCGCGCTCCACCAGGTGCGGCACGCGGTTCACCACGTCGATGCAGAGGTTGAAGCGATCCACCTGGTTGATGATTGCGAGCTCGAAAGGCGTGTTGATGTTGCCTTTCTCCTTGTAGCCGCGAACGTGGATGTTCTGGTGGTTGCGGCGCCTGTACGCGAGCTTGTGAATCAGCGCGGGATAGCCATGGAAACAGAAGATCACCGGCTTGTCGGTCGTGAAGAGCGAGTCGAAGTCGCGATCCGACAACCCATGCGGATGCTCGCTCTCGGGCATCAAGCGGAAGAGATCGACGACGTTCACCAACCGCACCTTGAGCTCCGGGAGCTTCTCCCGGAGTAACGCCGCGGCCGCCAGCGTCTCCATCGTGGCGATGTCGCCGGCGCACGCGAGGACGACGTCCGGCTCATTGCCCTGGTCGTTGCTCGCCCAATCCCAGATGCCGATCCCCTTGGTGCAGTGTTTCACCGCGGCGTCCATCTCGAGAAACGTCAAGTGCGGCTGCTTGTCGGAAACGATGACGTTGACGTAGTCGCGCGAGCGCAAGCAGTGGTCCGCTACCGAGAGCAAGCAGTTCGCGTCGGGCGGCAGATAGATGCGGACGACATCGGGACTCTTGTTGGTGACGAGATCGAGGAAGCCTGGATCTTGATGGGTGAAGCCGTTGTGGTCCTGCCGCCAGACGAGCGAGGTGATCAGCAGATTCACCGACGAGATCGACGCTCGCCAGTCGAGGCCTTGCCGCGCTTTGTCCAGCCACTTGGCGTGCTGGTTGAACATCGAGTCGATGACGTGGACGAAGGCTTCGTAGGTGGAGAAGAGCCCGTGGCGGCCGGTGAGGACGTAACCCTCGAACCAGCCTTCGAGCGTATGCTCCGAGAGCATTTCCATCACGCGGCCGTCGGGCGCGAGCTCGCCACCGTCCGCGTCCTCGGGCAGATAGTCCCCGAGCCAAGTCTTCTTCGAGGCGGCGTAAACCCCGTCGAGCTTGTTCGATGCCGTTTCGTCGGGGCCGAAGAGGCGAAAGCTCGTCATATTGCGGCGCATGACTTCGCCCAAGTAACCAGCGAGCACCTGCGTCGGTGACGCGAGCTCTCGGCCCGGCTTCTTGACCGCTACAGCGCACTCACGAAAATCTGGAAGGTCGAGCTGCTTGCGGAGTAGCCCTCCGTTCGCATGCGGATTGGCGCTCATCCGCCTCGTTCCCTTGGGGGCTAGGTCGCGAAGCTCCACGGCGAGCCGGCCCGAGGCGTCGAAGAGCTCTTCCGGCCGGTAGCTGCGCAGCCATTGTTCGACGACAGCCAAGCCTTTCGCGTTGGTCGCGGCATCGGCGACCGGCACTTGATGCGAGCGCCAGTAGTCCTCGACGCGGTGGCCGGCGACTTCCTTCGGGCCCGTCCAGCCTTTGGGCGAGCGCAGGACGATCATGGGCCAGCGGGGTCGCGTCGCTTGCCCGGAGCCGCGCGCTTGCCGCTGAGCGCCACGAATCTCCGCGACGCAGCGCTCGAGCACCGCCGCCATGGTTTGATGCATGGCTTCCGGCTCGTGACCCTCGACGAAGTGCGGCGTGTAACCGTAGCCGCGAAAGAGTTGCTCGAGCTCCTCGTGTGGGATGCGCGCCAAGATGGTCGGGTTCGCGATCTTGTAGCCGTTCAAGTGCAAGATGGGCAGCACCGCGCCATCGCGGATCGGGTTCAAGAACTTGTTGGAATGCCACGAGGTGGCGAGCGGCCCGGTTTCAGCTTCCCCGTCGCCGACGACGGCCGCGACGATGAGCTCGGGATTGTCGAAAGCGGCACCATAGGCGTGTGACAGGCTGTACCCGAGCTCGCCGCCCTCATGGATCGAGCCCGGCGTCTCGGGGGTGCAATGGCTGCCGATGCCACCCGGGAACGAGAACTGCTTGAAGAAGCGTGTGAGGCCCGCTTCGTCCTCACCGCAGTCGGGATAGATCTCGGAGTAGGTGCCCTCGAGATACGCGTTCGCGAGCATGGCGGGCGCGCCATGACCCGGACCCGAGATGAAGATCATATCGAGATCATGCTTCTTGATCACTCGGTTCAGGTGCACCCAAATGAACGACTGGCCTGGGTCGGACCCCCAGTGCCCCAACAAGCGGCGCTTGATGTGCTCCGCCGCGAGTGGCTTCCGTAATAGCGGATTGTCTCGCAGGTAGATCATGCCCGCGGACAGGTAGTTGCAAGCCCGCCAATAGGCATCGATACGGCGTAGCTCTTCGCTGCTCAGGATCCGTTCCATCGTCAGGTCCTCGTGCCTTCGATGAGGCACGCGGCCTCGAAGGCAAGTTGGAGATCTTCTCTTGCCGGAATCACCCAGGCGTGGAGGCGTGAGGTGTCGGTGCTGATGCGGCCTTCGCGGTCGATGGTGTCGGCGTTGCGCCCGGCGTCGAGCTCGAGCCCGCACCACGCGAACTGTCGGCAGACACGCTCGCGAACCCACGGCGTGTTCTCGTTGATGACGCCGCCCAGCAAGAGGGCTTCGGCGCCGTCGAGCACCGCGAGGTAGGCGCCGACGTACTTGACGATGCGATGGCAAAACACTTCGAGAGCAAGCGCGGCGCGGGGGTTGGTCGCCATCTCTTCGACGAGCACGCGCGTATCTTCGGTCAGTCCCGACAGCGCCTTGAGGCCACCGGCGCGGTTCAACAGATCGACGACCTCGGCCGCCGACTTGTTCTCGCGCGTTGCCAGTAGCTCGATGATGCCGGGATCGATGTCGCCGGCGCGGGTTCCCATAACCAGGCCTTCGAGTGGCGTCATCCCCATCGACGTCTCGACCGAGTGATCGCCATCGATGGCCGCGACCGAGCAACCGCCTCCGAGGTGCACCGCCACCACCTTCGCGGGTCGGGATGATCCGTTTTCGCGGATATCGGCGTAGCGGTTCGCCATGTACCGGTAGGCGGTGCCGTGAAACCCGTAGCGGCGAATGCCGTAGGCGCGCGCGAGCTCCGGTGCGATGGCGTACGTGAACGCCTGCTCGGGTAGCCGGGCATGAAATGAGGTGTCGAACACCGCGACGTGAGGCACGTCGGGCAAACGCTCGCGCAGCGCCTCGATGACCTCGCGCGCTACCCTGTTATGCAGGGGAGCGAGCGTCTCGAGGTCGCGGATCGCAGCCATGACCTCTTCGTCGATGCGCACGGGCTCGCGATAGCGGGCACCGCCATGGACGAGCCGATGAACGACGGCGTGAACCTCGCGCAGGGATTCTCCCAGCGTGTCGAGAATCTCCCGCGCGCCCTCCGCGTGTTGCCTTGCCTTCGCCGGTCGGCGCTTGCCGTCGACGACGAGGTGCGCGTCGCCTTTCAACGACTCGACCTTCGCCGCGAGCTCGACCTTGGCGTCATCCGCGCTTGCGTGGGCTGCGCCCGTGACCACGAGCTGCAGCTGCACCGACGAGCTGCCCGTATTGACGACGAGGATGCGCATGACGAGACCGCATCGCATGATGAGCACCCCGCGGCCAATACGGTAGCCGGTAACGGCTGCTCACTTGCGCAAGCGCGTCTCCAATAGCTCGGCGAGCGCGCGGCATGCATCCGTCGTCGTGAACACGCCAACCACGTGGCCGGCATCGACGACGATCGCGGAGCCGACCTTCGTCTCAGCCATGTGACCGACGACCTCATCGAGCGGGGTCTCCGGGCCTACCGTGTACACGTCGTTGGTCATGACGAAGTCGAGCGGCTCGACCTTCGGATCGACGCCTTGGAAGCTCTCCGCCAGGCGGACGTCGCGGTCGGAGATGATGCCCACGAGCTTGCCGCCCTTGAGCACGGGTAGATGTCGGACACGATGCTCGGTCATCTTCGCGGACGCGGTGGCGAGCGTTTGCTCGGCGCCCATCGTGATGGGGGTGGTGGTCATGTACTTGCGGATCTGTGGGACGGGCTTGCTCATTGATGGTCTCCTGTTGCTGTGAAGCGATCACCAACGTTTGCAATAGCGATGCCGACGGCTGGAGCCCGCGCGTCAGCATCTTCTTGGCGTCAGGGCCGCGCACATTTCGCGCCTGGACGTTACCGCGTCGCAATTCTTGCGCTGGTGCGCGACGGACTAGCGCTTGCGTGGCTTGGCGCCCGGCCTGACGCGCTGCACGCCGCTCACATGGTGCTCAGGTGCAAGGTCGGGATCCGGCTCATCGGGCTCGCTCGCGGGCGGCGGTGGAGTGACGGCCGCTATCACGTATGCGGGTCGCGCCGCGGCGCTCCTGGCTGCGCGGCTGGGCACGAAGAGATCGTAGAGCGTCTCGAAGAGCTCGGCGTCGCGCTTGGGATCGAGCGAGAGGAGTGCGGCGCGCGCGCCTGCGTCTTCGACGAGCAAGCGCGCGAGCGTCGCGCTGCGCTCGTCGGCAAGGACGGGGAGCCCACCGAGCGCGGCGATGATACGCGCGAGCGCGCGGCCATATTGGTGCTCGAGCTTTTCGATGGTCGGGAGCTCGCCGCTCCGACGCAACAGCTCGCCGTCGCGCAACGTCGTCACCAGCACCTCGAGCGCGGCCAGCGCCTCTTGCAAGGCGGCGGCGGTGCTCTCGCGAGTGGGTGTGCTCGCCACCGTGCCCAGCCCGCTAGCGATGGTCGCGACCAATTTCTGCAACGCGGGGACGTCGACGCTCATGCCAACGCCTTTGCGCAAGCCCGCGCGTCTGGCAAGGGTTTCCTCATGGACATCGCCGAGACCCGCGTCGCCGATCTCATGAGCAGCCCCGTCGTCAGTCTCGGGCCGGACGATGACCTCGCGACTGCCTCCGCCATCGTGGCGCTCAAGCACATCCGCCACCTGCCGGTCGTCGAGCATGGCAAGCTCGTGGGTCTGGTGAGCCATCGTGACATTCTGGCTGCGCGTCCTAGCTCGACGCTGCACCTATCGGCGCGCGAGACCGTCGCGCTCGAGCATCGCCTTCCGGCGCGTACTTTGATGCAGACCAGCGTGCGTACGGCGACTCGCGACATGCTGGCGCGCGACGCGGCGACACTGATGCTCGAGGCCGGCATTGGCTGTCTGCCGGTCGTCGATGACGGCGTGCTTGTCGGGATAGTCACCGAATCCGACATGGTGCGCTTGCTCGTGCGGCTTCTGATGTCGACTTGACCGCTGTAGCGGATTACCTGTCGCCGCAAATTTTGCGGACGCGCGAAAAACTTTCGCTCGACAAGAGTGCACATCGGCCCCATCTTCTGCCTCGCCGGAGGGCGATGATGATGTGTGCTTTTTCGCGGACTGGGTCGTTCGCGCGCTCCATCCTAATGGGTGCCTGCCTGCTCGGTGTGATGTTCGCGTCGCGCGCGGCCTACGCAGACGATCCACCTGGGAAAGCGGTCTTCGTCGCCGCTGGCTGCCCTCAATGTCACTCGGTCACCGAGCAAGGCATCAAGAGCGACGGTGACGCGGGCGACTTATCGAAGGTCGGCGCCAAACACGACGCGGCCACCATCGAGAAGTTCATCACCAAGCAGGCCGAGCTCAACGGCAAGAAGCACAAGAAGAAGTATCAGGGCTCGGATGACGATCTGAAGAAGCTCGTCGCCTGGCTCGCTTCGTTGAAGTGACAGCAGATGCTCGACTGGCTCGCTTGGATCGTGGTGGGACTCGCGCTCACCGGCTTGGTGCTGGTGTTTGCACGCTACGAGCAGCTGCGGGCCGCGACCGGCGGACCACTGTTGCTGCTCTTGTGCGCGATCTTGTTGCCGGCGAGCGCCGCTGTGGTTGGCGTCGCGAGTGGCATCGAGCGATCGCAGCGTACCGAGTTCTGCACCAGCCAATGTCACGAGATGGAGCCTTTCGCGCGCAGCCTCACAGTGGATGATTCGGAGTATCTCGCGGCGACGCACGTGCAGCGTGGCCTCGTACCGCGGGACCGCGCTTGTTACACCTGCCACACCGACTACGCGATGTTCGGTGGCTTCAAGGCGAAGCTCAACGGCTTTCGTCACGTCCTCGTCCACTATCTCGGAACCATTCCGGAGCACCCTAAGCTCTACGCCCCTTACGCCAACGCCAACTGCCTTCACTGTCACGATGGAACCCGAGCGTTCCTCAAGGTGAAGGCACACGCGAAGGTCGATGACGGAGGCTTTGCCGCGCTTCGTGCTGGGTCGACGTCGTGCGTGGCCGCCGGCTGTCACGACGTGGTGCATGCGACCGAGACACTCGGTGATGCCGAGATTTGGACTCCGACGGAGGCGCGCGTCGAATGAACACACGATTCTTCACTGCGTGCATCGGTGTTGGTCTCGCTCTCGAGACTATCGAGCTGGCCTCCTTCGGGCCGGGCTCGTTCGTCGCCTTCGCTCTCTTGGGGATCCCTCTCATCGCCCTCGGTGTCGGCTACTTCGCGATGCACGTCGTGCGACTCGCCCTGCGCGGAGGAGCGTGACGTGACCGGACGGCACTACAAGGGCATCGTGATCGCGGTATTGGCCTCTGCCGCGATGCTCGCCATCTGGCGCGAGAAGAGCGCCAACGCGAGCCTCGGCATGCCGCCGACAGTACGCATTCCCATCGTCCGCGCGCACGGCAAAGGTGACCCGCCACAGGCTGCGCTCTATTCGCATTGGTCGCACGACCAGTTTGCTTGCTACGTCTGCCATCCGACGCTGTTTCCGCAACAGCGGATGGGCTTCACCCATGACGACATGGACGCGGGGAAGTTCTGCGCCTCTTGCCACGACGGCAAATCGGCTTGGTCCTTCGACGACGCTGACTGTGAAACATGTCACCGCAACTAGTCGCCTTACTCCTGGCGCTGGCGGGGCCCGAGGAGGTCGTCGAGCCCGCGTCCGTCGAGACAGCGCCCGCCGAGACACCAGCCGCCGAGGCACCAGCCGCCGAGACACCAGCCGCCGAGACACCACCCGCGGCCGCGCCCCACGGCGGCGGTTCTCCGCACGGCGGCGGTGACATTTTCGGGGGCCTCGCGCTTCCGGGCAATCTCCGCCTGCACGGCCGCTTCGACATCAACTACGAGCGTGTCGGCTATAGCGACAACTTCCTCAAGGGACGCGACGCGCTTCAGAACTATCACCGCCTGTTGTTCCTCGAGCGCGACGTCAAAGACGAGCCGTTCAGCTTCAACCTCGAGATCATCGGCCAGACTTGGTACGAGATCACCTACCGCAAGACCGTGCTCGAGGGCCGCGTGCGCGTGCGCGCGCGTGCGGGACGCATCCTCGTGCCCTTCGGCCCGGACCCGCTCTATCACCATGCCTACGGCGGCCGCGCCGGCTTCGATCAGCAAATCTTGCCGGTCATTTGGGCGCAACACGGCGGCACCGTGAACGTGCAGACGCGCGTCGGGCCATTGCTCGTCGCCAACGACATCTACGCGGTGCAGGGTTACGCGTTGGCGCGGCCTGACGCCGTCATCAATCTGCAGTCCGATTTCTCGCCGGCGCGCGACGTGCGTTTCGGCTTTGGCGACCGCATTACCCTCTCCTACGCGCCGTTCACGGTCTACTACTCCGCCTACTACAACGCGCTCGGCTTCGGCCGCCGCCTCTTCATGCAAGCCTTCGACATCAGCTTGTGGCGGGTCTACGGCGTGCCGATCTTGGATCGCCTCACGATCGATCTCGGCGTCCTTCGTGCCGACGTCTCGGGTGGCGCTAGCCGTGGCTATGGCGGGGCGGGCGAGGACTACTACCACTTCGCCGACTACCTGCAGATCCGCTATTACGCGTTCGACTGGCTCTACGTGCAGGCGCGCACCGGTTTGAAGCTGCTCGACAACCGACGCGGCGTGCTTGGTGACGACACCCGCTACGACCTGCGTGACACGACGAGCCACAACCTCGCCGTCGTTGCGCGCTACCGAAATCTCACGGGCGCCATCTATCACTTCTGGAATCTCGAGAAGCGCGACGAGGTCGATGATGACGTGCTGCGCTTCCAGGTGATCTATGAGTTCTAGGCTCCTGGCGCTGATGCTGCTCGGACTCGTTGCCTGCGGCGGCTTCGAGCGCGGTGATCCCTCACCCGACGATATGAGCGGCGGCGACGGCGACACGAGCGGCGACGACGATGGTGGTTCCTCGTTCGCCTCCAGCGTGCTGCCCATTCTCATGGCGCGCTGCGGTTCCTGTCACGGGAGCGGCGGCCTTGCCGCGGGCTCGGCCTATCACCTCAGCGGTGACGCCGCGACGGACCACGACACCGTGTTGGCTCTCGTGAACGTCGCGAGTCCGGCGACGAGCACGCTCCTGCGCGAAGCCACCGGCGAGAGCCATGGCGGTGGCGCCGTGATCGCCACTAGTTCGGACGACTACAGCACCATCCTCGCATGGATTACTGAAGGGGCATCGCCATGAGCTCACGCCACATGTTCACGCTTGCCTCAGTGTGCGGGCTCGCTTTCATCGGCGCTTGCGCCGAGCTCGAAAAAGAGCGCCTGCCCGTCATCACGACGGACGGACCGAGCTTACTCGATGTCGGCGAGAGCGCGCTGCTCACGGCCACGACCGCGAACGGCCGCGACGCGAGCTACGCGTGGACGAGCGCCGACGAGAGCATCGCCACCGTCGCCGCCGACGGTACGGTCACTGCCTTGGGGTCCGGCGAGACCGTGATCACCGCGACCGGGGCCGACACTGGAGCGGCTGGGCGGCATGTCCTCGTCGTCGTCACCGACGTCAACGCCACCATTCCCTTCTTCGACGCCTGGCAGGCTTCCGCTCACGCGGACGCCGGCGCACCCGCGTTCACCAACTGGGACGACGAAGGCCAGATCCCCACGACCTGCGCGCGCTGTCACAGCTCGCAAGGCCTCATCGACTACGCAGGTGGCGATGGCTCCCCGACCGGTCAGGTCGACAGCGCCGCGCCGACCGGCTCGGTCATCGACTGCAAGACTTGCCATAACGCCGCTGTGTCCGCTTTGACGGATGCTACGTTCCCCTCGGGCGCCACCGTAGAAGGGCTCGGTCCCGAGGCTCGCTGCATGACCTGCCATCAAGGGCGCGCCTCCGGAGCCGACGTCGACAGCGTCATCAGCGCCGCCGGCACGGTCGGCGATGACACGGTCGATCCGGCTCTCGGCTTCACCAACGTGCACTATTATCCCGCCGGAGCGACGCTCTACGCGGGGGTCGCAGCCGGCGGCTATCAATACGACGACCAGGTCTATGACGTGCGCTTCCGCCACGTGCCCGGCTTCGACACCTGCGTCGGCTGTCACGACGCGCACTCGTTGCAAGTCAAGGTCGACGCCTGTGCGACCTGCCACACCGGCGCGACCGACAATGCCAAGCTTCGTGACATCCGCATGATCGCGTCGCGCAATCAAGACTACGACGGCGACGGCAACACCGCCGAGGGCATCGCCTTCGAGCTGCAAGGACTGCGTGAAACTCTGCTCACCACGTTGCGTAGCTACGCGGCCGCGCATGGCGGTGCTCTCTGCTACGGCAGTGGCAGCTACCCGTATTGGTTCACCGACGGCAACGCCAATGGCACCTGCGAGGCGAGCGAGGCTACCTTCGCCAACGCCTATCGCGCTTGGACTCCGCGCGCGCTCAAGGCGGCGTACAACTATCAGCTCTCGACGACCGACCCGGGCAACTTCGCGCACAACGCCAAGTACACCATCCAGCTTTTGCACGACTCCACCGTCGATCTCGGCGGCGCGCTGGCTCCGCCGCTCGATACCACGGACCTCGTGCGCAACGATCAAGGCCACTTCAACGGCGCGAGCGCCGCGGCGCGCAACTGGGATGCGAACGACGGTGTCAGCGCCTCGTGCTCACGTTGTCACGGCGGCGCCTCGGGGTTCCGCTTCTTTGCCCAGTACGGTGTCGGTGACGTCGTGGAAGAGCAGGCCAACGGCCTCGAGTGCTACACCTGTCACGAGACCTTCGCGCCGGAATGGAAAGCCTTCGTGCCCGCGGTCGTGCGGCTCGCCAACGGTACGACGACCACCTTCGACCCGACACCCGCGTCCAATCCCGGCAGCGACAACGTCGACAACCTCTGCGCCAACTGCCACATCGGGCGTCAATCCCAAGCCACGATCGAAGCGGCAATCGCGGCGGCTTCGCCCGGCAACGTCACGAGCTTCCTGAACGTTCACTACGACCCCGCGGCGGGCACCCGCGCGGGTAGCAGTCTGCATGTCGGCGCCGAGGCAGTCGGCCAGACATACGCCGGTCCGCTCGCGCACATGGGCGGCTCCGAGTGCATTTCGTGTCACCGGCCAGTGCAGAGCAACCATACGTTTGCTATAGCGGACGTGTGGGAGACCACATGCGGCGGCTGTCACGCCGATGCCGACGGTCCCGAGGATATCCGTCCGATAGACCGCACCGGCGACTATGACGGCGACGCCAACACCACCGAGAGCTTGCAGGCCGAGCTCGACGGCGCCGCGGCGCGCCTGCTCACCGCGATGCGCGACTCGGTCACGGTCGGTTTGAAGCCTTGCTTCAGCAGTAGCAACCCCTACTTCTTCAGGGATACCAACGGTAGCGGGCCTGCGTGCGACGCGTCCGAGACCACGCGCAACAACGCCTTTGGCCCCTGGCCGGCGACGCTGCTGCGAGCCGCGCACAACTACAATCTATCGCGCAAAGACCACGGCGCCTACGCGCACAACTTTTCGTATGTGACGCAGCTTCTCTACGACAGCATCGTGGAGCTCGGCCAGAGCACGGGGACCATGGCCCGGCCCTGATAGAGGCCGGCGCGTCTCCTCGCTTTCCTTCTCCGGCTCGGTTACCAGAGGGCATGTTCCCTCGTCGTGCCGTCGTTCTCTTGCTGCTCACGGCAGCATGCAACGCACCGACTCCACCCGTCGCCGCAGGAGCCTCCGTGCCCAAGACCATCGAGGAAGATCCCCACCTCTGGCTCGAAGACGTCAGCGGTGAAAAACAACTCGACTGGGTGCGCGCGCGCAACCGCACGACCCTGGGGAGGCTCGAGAACGACCCCGGCTTCGAGCCCCTGCGCGCCAAGCTCCTCGCCATTTTCGATAGCGACGCCAAGATCCCTTATGTCCGCAAACGCGGAGACTACTACTACAACTTCTGGACCGACGCCGCGCACCAGCGCGGCCTTTGGCGACGTACGACGTTTCCGGAATACAGCAAGGACCAACCCAAGTGGGACGTCATCGTCGACGTCGACGCGCTGAACGTCGCCGAGAAAGAGAATTGGGTCTGGCACGGCGCCGATTGCTTGCGGCCGAAGAGTCGCAAGGACGAGTGGGTGCACTGTCTGTTATCGCTGTCACGCGGCGGAGCCGACGCCGATGTCACGCGCGAGTACGACTTGCGCCGGCGCGCCTTCGTGGAGAACGGCTTCATTCGGCCGGAGGCGAAGGGTAGTGTCTCGTGGATCGACGAGAACACGACGTACGTAGCGACCGACTTCGGGCCCGGTTCGATGACCTCGTCGGGCTACCCGCGCGTCGCCAAGGAGTGGCGGCGCTCTCAACCCCTCGCCGAAGCCAAGACGGTCTACGAGGGCAAACACGAAGATCTCGCCGTCGGCGCCGGGCACGACGACACACCCGGCTTCGAACGCGACTTCGTCACGCGCTCCATCGCGTTCTATTCGAACGAGCTCTACCTGCGGAACAAGGACGGGAGTCTCGCGAAGGTCGACTTGCCCGACTCCGCGAGCAAGGGCGTGCACCGCCAGTGGCTCACCATCGAGCTGCGCGAGCCGTGGACGCTGAACGGCACCACCTATCCGGAGGGTTCGCTGCTCGTCGCCGACTTCGATGCGTTCATGAGCGGCAAGCGTGAGGTGCGCGCGCTCTTCACCCCGACACCGACCACCTCGCTCGCGGGCTACACCTGGACCAAGAGCTACATGCTCTTGAACATCCTCGAGGACGTGAAGAACCGCATCGAGGTGCTGACACCAGGTACCTGGGCGCGCTCGACGCTCGCGCACGCGCCAACCCTGGGCAGCGTTGGGGTCGATCCCGTCGACGACGAGGAGTCGGACGACGTCTTCATGACGGTCACTGACTACCTCACACCGACGACCCTGGCGTTCGGTACAGTCGGCAAGAAATTCACGCCGCTCAAGCAGCTCCCGGCGTTCTTCGACGCCAAGGGCATGCGAGTGACCCAGCATTTCGTCACGTCGAAGGACGGAACGCGCGTGCCGTACTTCATGGTCGCGAAGGCGGACATCGTCATGAGCGGCGAAAACCCGACCGTCCTCTACGGCTATGGCGGCTTCGAGGTTTCGCTGACGCCCGGCTACAGTGGCGCGCTCGGCGATTGGCTCGAGCACGGCGGCGTCTACGTCGTGGCCAACATCCGCGGCGGCGGCGAATACGGTCCGCGTTGGCATCAGGCCGCTCTGAAGGACAAGCGCTTCCGCGCCTACGAGGATTTCGCGGCGGTCGCCGAGGATCTCGTCGCCCGCAAGGTGACCACGCCCAAACACCTCGGAATTTGGGGCGGCAGCAACGGCGGTTTGCTCGTCGGCAACATGGCCATGCACTTCCCTCGGCTGTTCGGTGCGGTGGTTTGCGAAGTGCCGCTCCTCGACATGAAACGCTATAGCAAGCTACTCGCCGGCGCTTCCTGGATGGCGGAGTACGGCGACCCCGACACCGCTGACTGGCAGTTCATCGAGCGTTTCTCGCCGTATCACCACGTCAAAGCGGATACGAAATATCCCCCGATCCTCTTCATGACCTCGACGCGCGACGACCGCGTGCATCCCGGCCACGCGCGCAAGATGATGGCGCGCATGGAGGAGCAGGGGCACGACGTGCTCTACTACGAGAACATCGAGGGCGGGCATGGTGGCGCCGCGGACAACAAGCAGGCGGCGCTGATGCGGGCGCTGGCGTGGACGTTCTTGAAGCAACGTCTCTAGTCGTTACGTTTCTCGAGAGCCTTCACGAGGTCTTCGAGCCCGGAACGAATGTTCAAGTCACGCTGCGGATAGGCGATCTCGATGCCTGCGCCGCGGAATGCTTTGTCGACGGCGAAGCGCAGATCGCTGGTGATGGTCGACTCCTGCTCGGGAGCGTCCATCCAGATCGCCAGCTCGAACTTCAGCGCGTTGTCGCCGAAGTCGCGAAAGTAGACCTTCGGGGGTGGGTCCTTCAGCACACGCGCGTCCGCTCCAGCGACTGCCTGCAAGGTGGTCCGCACCAGCTCGGTGTCGCAGCCGTAGGCGACGCCGACGCCGATGCGCGCTCGTGCGCGCGGCGTGGGCGCGCTGCGATTGACCACGCGGCTCGAGACCAGCTCGCTGTTCGGGACGATGATCTGGATGCCGTCGCGCGTGAGGATGCGGGTCGCGCGCATGGCGATGTCTTCCACGGTGCCGGAGGCGCCGCCCACATCGATGAAGTCGCCTTTCTGCACTGGGCGCTCGATGAGCAGAATGATGCCGCTCGCGAAGTTCTGGGCGATGTTCTGCAAGCCGAAACCGATGCCGACCGCGAGGATGGCGCCGAGCGCGGCGAGTGACTTCAGCGAGAAGCCGACGTTGTCGAGCGCCATCACCAGGCCGAGGCCGACGATGATGTACTGCGCGATGCGGCCGAGCGCGTAGGCGACGCCCTCGTTCGTCTGACCGCTGTAGCGGACGAGTAGGCGCGTGACCGACCGCCGGCCGATGTGGCCGACGCCGATGGCGACGAGCAGGGTGATCAAGAAGATGAGAAGGGAGATCGGCGTGACGTCCGTATCGGAGATACGGAAAAGCACGCGATGCAGCAGCTCGTTCAGCTCGTCCATGGGCTACGGCATCACGAAAAGCGGCACCGGTGGCAAGGGCCGTAGCGGCACACACCAGTCCTCGATGGGCGGGCCGCTGGGAGCTTCCAAGCGCAGGCCCGGATCGAAGCTGAATGGATCGGCCGCCGCCATGTTGACCTCGTAGCTCCCTAGATCATCGAGCGAGCCGATGGTCACGACGCTCATGGGCAGCGCCGTCTGGCCGGTCGTGATGCTGGGACTCATCAGCTCGATACCGAACTTCGACTCCCGCCAGTGAGCATCAGCGGAGCCTTCGATGGCGGTGTTGTCGACCGGTACTCCAGTGGGCATTCCGGGCTCCAGGGTTCGATAGGCGGCTACGGCGGATGCGCCGGTGAAGATGGTGTCGACTCCTGGGCTCGAGGGCACCGATGGGTTGTCGATCAAATCCAGACCTGGTGGGTCCGTCCAATAGGTGCCGATCCCAATGACGTGACCCATCTCGTGGAGCACCGTTGCTTCGAACAGTCCGCCCTGCTCGAGCGAAGCGATGTCCTCGATATCGAACGCCATGATGCCGATGATCGTCGACCCATCCCCACGCTGATAGCAGGGGCCCGCTTGCGCCAAGGTGTTGCCTGGTCCGGGATCCGGGATATCGACGACCCCGGCGAAGATGAGCAAGTCGTCCAGGATGATCTCGGTCGTGTCGCTGGTATGGCCGCACGCCGGATCGAGCTCGTCTCGCGTGAAGAGCACGTCTTGTAGCTCGTTGACGATCACCGCTTGCCATCGAGCCGCGGCGTTTTCGAAGGCAGCGCGCTGCGTGTCGCTGACGGCGCTCAGATAAATGAGCTCGATCTTGAAGTCACCTTCGACCGTGGCGTCGAACTGCTCGTTTCCCAGCCCTGCGTGATCGGGCAGCGACGCCCGCACCGCGTTGGCTACCGCGCTCTTGCCGAGCGTCCAGGAGGCGAGCTTCGCCCGACCCTGCGCATCCGTCGTCACGTTCGTCGTTGGCGCTATGGTGCCGCCCCCGGCCACGACCTCGAAGTGCACGGTGACCCCGGCCATCGGGGCGGCGAGCTGATCGCGGACCTCGACCTCGGGATCGGCGCCGACAGCAGTGCCCGCTAAAGCAGACTGAGTGGTGTCGCTGATCGCAATCAAGGTCGTCGCGACGGGGGTCGGCGGGGGAGGATCGTCGTCGGTAGGAGGCTCGTCATCGCCGCCACCCATGCTGTCGCCACCACCATCCCCACCGTTGCTGTCACCGCCATCGCCGCCATCACCAGATAACAAGGTGTCGCCGCCGTTGGTGTCGGTGTCCGTCGCCTGCTGGTCCTGGTCGGTGAGGTCGATGGTGTCTTGATCGGTCTGCTCGTCGGTCTGCTCGTCGTCGAGGTTCGGCCCTTCGACCGCGCCGTCGCACCCGACGCCGAAGACCAGCAAGAAGAGAGCAGAATATCGCCAGTGAACCACGACCGTTCCCGACACCTCACCCCGCGTCCACGGTAACACAATCGCGGAATATTCAGCCGTGCCATGTGGACAGGTCACCAAAGCGCCCTAAGTTGTTGAAGCATGCGGCTATGGCTTCTCGGGCTCGTGCTGCTCTCTTCGGGCGTCGCCCACGCCTACACGATCGAAAGTCCGGTCAGTAACGGTTGCCACGAGCGCATCACCGAAGAGGCGCTGCGTCATGTGCGAAGCCTGGGGCTCGCCGAGCCCATCCCGGCGCGCAATGACGACGAGCAAGCGCTGCTCGACGACATGCCGTTTCATCTTCCGGGTGACATGCAAGACGTCGCGTCGGCCGCCATCCTGTTGGGTGTCCGCCGTCCCGACATTCGGGAGAACGCCAGCGTCGACATCACCTCGCTCGCCTTGATCCACGGCGATCCCAGCCGACAAGACGACCACTGCCTGCGCGGCCCCGGTGACGACGAGCCTAATGGCTCGAGCAGCTCGGTGCTCGCTTGCCAGGTCAGCGCTCGCGCATCGCTCGAAAGCGCGGCGGCCGGCTTGTTCGAAGACGGCAGCGTCAACGCCGACGAGCTCGCCGTCGTCGAGCAGAGCCTGCCCCTGCGCAGCAAGGTCGACCTCGCGCTCATCCGCTTCTACCTGAACATGGGCCAAGCGCTGCACGCGCTCCAGGACGGCTTCAGCCACACCTTCCGCGACGAAGGCGCCGAGCGTATCACCACGGTGCTCAACTGGGTCGACTACGTCGAAGAGATCGCCAGCGAAGAGCGCGATGGGCCGGAGCACCGCAGCGAGCTCGACGAGTGCGTCAACATCGACGCGCGGCGCCAGCTCCGCCTCGAGCGCGCGACCAACGCCTCGGTCGAGCTGCTGCTCGCCATGCTCGAAGGTGACCCCGCTGCCCGCGTCGACAACGCGAGCGCTGCTTTCGAGCGCGCCACGCAGACCGACGAGAGCTGCACCTTCGACAACGGCTGGTGTGCTACAGCGGACAGCCGTTATGCCGCAGCGACTACCTGCGCGGCGGCGGGGTTGAGCCCATGGCTGCTCCTGTCCGCGCTCGGATTTCTTGGAATCAGGCGGGGGAAAAAATGGGATCATTCGGTAAAGCGCTCGTCGTCGCCCTAGGGTTGTTCCTCGGGGTACCGCGCGTCGCGCATGCGCAGCTCGAGGACAAAGACGTCGACCTCACTGCGACGCTCGGTGGCTCGTTCGACAAGGCGGCGCTCGCCGGTGGGCTCGGGATGCGCTTTCGCTTCGCCAAGGACTGGCACGCGGGTTTCGGCGGCGAATACAACCCCTATGGGTCGGTGACGCGGCTGAAGCTGCGCAGGGGTAGCGCCAACTTCTTCGCGACCATCGATTACCGCTGGCTCAAGTCCAGCCGCGTCTCGCTGACGACCATTGGCTATCTGGGCGCCTCGTGGCTGCTCTTCGATCTCTACGGCGTGCCCAAGGGCTCGGTCGGTCCATACTTCGGCCTGACCCCGCTGTGCGCCGAGGTGCGTGTGAGCGAGCGGGTCAGCGTCCTGATCGAGTCGATGCGGGTTGCGATACCCTTGCCGCAGATCAGCGGCGTACCGTTCGGATATCGCCAATACCGCTTCAGCGTGGGTGTTGCTATCGCCCTCGATTAGGTTACCCTTGGGCTCTATGAGCCGACCCGGTGCCTTCACCGTCATCGATCCGACGACCGATTTGCCGCTCGCCAAGTACGACGGGCTGACCGACGAGGAGGCGGCCGCGGCGATCTCCGAGGTGCGCCACGCGTTTCCCGCTTGGCGCCGCACCGACCTCGAAAAGCGGGCGAAGCTCATGCGTCGCGCCGCTAAGTTCCTCACCGAGCGCACCGACCAGCTCGCCCGCTTGATGACCCGCGAGATGGGCAAACCCTTCAGCGACGGCCGTGCCGAGGTGCTCAAATGCGCCTTCGTTTGCACCTACTTCGCGGACAACGCCGCGGCGATGCTGGCGGACGAGCCCGTGGACCTGGGCGACCCGAAGGTGCGCGCCTTCGTCAGCTTCCAGCCCGTTGGTGTGATTCTCGCGCTCATGCCCTGGAACTTTCCGTTCTGGCAGCTCTTTCGCTGCGCCGCGCCCGCGATGATGGCCGGCAACTGCGTGGTGATGAAACACGCCGACAACGTCCCCGGCTGCGCGCTCGCCATCGAGTCGATCTTCAAGGATGCCGGCTTTCCCGAGAACGTCTTCAAGACGCTGCTCGTCGACGTGCCGCAGGTCTCAGCGCTGATCACCAACCCGGACATCGCGGCCGTATCGCTCACCGGCAGCGTCAATGCGGGCAAGGCCGTCGCCGCCGCCGCGGCCACCGTGTTGAAGAAGTGTGTCCTCGAGCTCGGTGGTAGCGATGCCTACGTCGTTTTGGCGGACGCGGATCCGGTGCATGCCGCCAAGGTCTGCGCCACGGCGCGCATGGTGAACGGCGGCCAGAGCTGCATCGCCGGCAAGCGCTTCGTGGTCAGCGAGCCAATCCGCGAGCGCTTCACCAAGGCCATGGTCGAAGCGATGGGCGAGTGGGTGGCGGGCGATCCGAGTGAGCCCGATACCAAGCTGGGTCCATTGGTGAACATGCGCGCGCGCGATGGTGTGCACAAACAGGTCACCGAGAGCATCGAAAAGGGCGCGAAGCTCCTCTTGGGCGGCGAGATCCCGCGCAAGCGCGGCGCTTGGTATCCCGCGACCGTTCTAGCGGATGTGCGGCCCGGACAGCCGGCATACGACGAAGAGATCTTCGGACCGGTGGCGGCCATCATCACGGCGCGCGACGATGACGACGCGGTCCGCATCGCCAACGATTCGCGTTTCGGTCTGGGTGCCGCTGTGCTCACCCGTGACTTGGCGCGCGGCGAAGCCATCGCGGCACGTGAGCTCGAGGCAGGACTCGCCTTCGTGAACCACAACGTCAAATCGGACCCGCGCCTACCGTTCAGCGGCGTCAAAGAGAGCGGCTACGGCCGCGAGGTATCCCGCTACGGCTTGCTCGAGTTCGTGACCACCAAGACGGTTTCGATCGCGCTCTGATTGGCCGGGTCGGCGAGCCAGGCGTCGAAGCGTTCGAGCTCCTTGCTGCCACGCCGGCCGAGGACCGCGATGACGAATGGCGCGAGCTTCTCGTGCGCCAAAGCGGTGCAGAGCACGCCCTTGTGCTTGTCGCCGGTCGTCACCGTCGCTTCGATGTTGTCCGTGAAGAAGACGTCGACGTCGCCATCGACGAGCCTCGCGAAGACACGCAGATTGTCGGCTTCGCTCTCGAGCGAAGCCGTCTTGATGGTGCGCCGCGCGAAGGCTTCGTTGGTGCCGCCGTTGTTGTAGATGACGCGCACGCCTTTCTGATCGACGTCGGCCAAACTGGCGAAGCGCTGAGTGTCGCCGCAGCGGACGACCGCCACTTTGTAGCCCTGAAAATAGGGTCTGCTGAACGCCGCTTCGCGCTCGCGCTGCTCGGTGATGGTGATGCCCGACATGGCGAGATCGAACCAACCAGCGTGTAGGTCCTCGAGGAGGGTCGTCCATTTGGTGCGCACGAAGACGACCTCTCGGCCCTGCGCCTTGGCGTAGGCCTTGGCCATGGCGATGTCGGCACCTTCGGGTTGAGACCCCTGCCAGAGGCTGAATGGCCGGTAATCACCGGTGGTGCCCACTTTCAGGGGGGGGCGCGCGCAAGCGGCGAGAAAAACCAGAAGGAAGGGGGTGATGTTGCGCATTGGGCTTCGCACTACCTACCTTAATTCACGGCGAAAGCAGGGGGGCGGACGCCAATATGATGGAATGTGGGAGCTGCGGCACGCTTCAAAGCGTGGAGCGTGGCGACGACGCCAATGTCGTCGAGTGTGTCGCGTGCGGATCCGAGCTCTGGCGGAGCTCCGGACGTAGCATGACGCTTGCGTTCGGTTGCAGCGTCGCCGGCCTGCTCTTGTTCTTCCCCGCCAACTTCCTGCCCTTCCTTTCGACCTCGGTGTTGCAGGCCAAGCGAACCAGCGTCATCGCATCGTGCGTGTCCGCGATGACGAACGATGGCTGGCCAACCCTCGCCGCCGTCATCGGGTTCGTGGTCATCGTCGCGCCCTTTGCGCGGTTCACCTTGCTCAGCGCCGTTCTCGGGTCGGTGCTCTACAACCGCCGGCGTCCATGGCTCGGACGCGCCTTCCGCTATGCCACCTGGTTCGAGGTCTGGGCCATGACCGACGTGCTGCTCGTCGCGCTCTGGGTGGCCTACGAGCGGCTCGACGCCACGGTGTCGACGACGCTCGGCGCGGGTGGGGTTTGTTTCGTCGTCGTCGGCTTCATCAGTCTCATTCTCACCGCGGCGCTCGACAAGGCGACCGTCTGGCGCGCCATCATGCCCGACAGCGAGCACGTGGAGCCGCCGGCCGTGGCCTGTATGGTGTGTAGCCGGGTCGAGCAGACGCGGCTCCTGGGCAGTGATTGTCCGCGGTGCAGCGCGCGGCTGCGCCTGCGGCGGCCGCAATCGGTCAGTCGCGCGACCGCCTTGGTCATCGCGAGCGTCATCCTCTACATCCCCGCGAACATCCTCCCGATGGCGACCTTGCCCATCAAGTTCAGCCAGGTCTCGTACACCGTCATGGGCGGCGTCATCGATCTCATCGAGGTGCGCATGATCGGCCTCGCGCTCCTGGTGTTCGTCGCGAGCTTCGCCATTCCGTTCTTGAAGCTCGCAAGCCTCGGTTGGTGCATCTCGTCGGTGGTGCGACGCTCGCGACGCCGCCTACGCCTGAAAACGAAGCTTTACCACGTGGTCGATGCCATCGGTCGCTGGTCAATGGTCGACCCGTTGGTCCTCGCGTGCTTCGTGCCGGTCACGCAATACAACGCCGCGATGTCGAGTCGGGCCGAGGCCGCGGCGCCCGCTTTCACCGCCGTCGTGCTCTTGACCGTCATAGCGGCGCGCGTCTTCGACCCGCGTCTCATGTGGGACGTAGCCCGGGAGCGCGGCGATGATGGCTGAGCTCATCCCCGAGGCGCGACGCATCAAGCGCAGGCTGCCCGGCGTGGTCTGGGCGGTACCGGCCGCGGCGCTGATCGTCGTCGGCTACCTCGCAATCAATGCCGTCCTCGAGCGTGGCGTCGAGGTGGTGGTCACGTTCGACGACGCGGCCGGCGCCAAGGTGCGCGACACCGAGGTCAACTACAAGGGACTCACCGTCGGCCGCGTCACCAAGATCGAGCTCGCTGACGACCACGAGCACGTCGAGATGACGCTGCTGATGTCGCGCAGCGTCTCGCCGCTGCTCACCACCGGCACGCAGTTCTGGCTGGTGGGCGCGAACCCGTCGCTATCGGATCTCTCGTCGCTGACAGCCGCCGTGACGGGTTTGTCCATCGAGATGGCGCCGGGGCCAGGCGAGCGTGCCACCCGCTTCAGCGGACTCGACCGCGCGCCCGTCATCTATCCTGGAACGCCCGGCAAACGCATCGTCTTGCGCACCGAGCAGCGCGGCTCGCTCAAACCGGGCGCGCGGGTCGCCTATCACGGCGACGACGCCGGCAATGTCACCGAGGTGCGCTTCGTCGCGCCGAACGGGTTCGAGATCGACGCCTTCGTCATCGAGCCATTCGCCCAGGCATTGCGCGAAGAGAGCTACTTCTGGATCAGCGGCGGCGTTCAGTTGTCGTTGTCAGCGGAGGGCGTGACGACCAACTTGCCGGCGGCCAGTGACCTCCTCGCGGGCGGCATTGCCTTCGACACGCCACCGCGCGCGTTCGAGCTGCCCCCCGCGCCCGATGGCGCGGGCTTCCGTCTGTTCGCCGACGAGAGCAGTGCCCGCGACGGCAACGACGGTCCCGACGTGCTCTACGAAGCTACCTTCGACAGCGGCTCGGGCGCGGTCGCGGGAGCCCCGGTGACCTTGCTCGGATTTCGTATCGGCCGTGTCCGCTCCAGCACCCTGCACGCCGACGCCGAGACCGGCGCCGTGAGCACGCCGATGACCGTGGCGTTGCACCCACGGCGACTCGGCTTCGACGAGAAGGACCGGGTCGCGATGGACGCTTTCATGCGGAAGCTCCTCGAACGGGGCTATCGCTTGCGCGTCACTCAGTCACCACCGCTGGTTGGAGCCTCGAGCCTCGAGCTCGTGCGTACCGACAGTCGCGCATCGCTCGTGCAAGGCGCGCTTCATCCCAAGCTGCCGGTCACGACGACGGGCGACCTCGCGACCCTCACGTCGACAGCCGCTTCGATCCTAGCCAAGATCGACAGCGTGCCCATCAAGGACATCGGCGACGAGCTCAAGGGCACCGCGGCGCGCCTGAACCGCGCGCTCGCCACCATCGAGCCGCAGCTGGAGCCCACCTTGCGCGAGCTGCGCGCGAGCGCCACGGCGGTGCAGGGGACGGCCGTCGAAGCGCGAGCCGTCATGACGGGCGAGGGCGCGGCGCAGGGGACGAGCTTCCCCGAAGCCATGCGCCAGCTCACCAAGGCAGCGCGGTCGTTGCGCGCTTTGGCGGACTCGATCGAGCGCAACCCGGAGTCGCTGCTCTTCGGAAAGAGTGAGGACAAACAATGAGACGCGCTCTCTTGCTCATCGCCTTGTTGGCCACGGCGTGTGGCCACAGCGAGCCCACGCGCTTCTACACGCTGGCGCCGAAAGCGGCGTCGAACCGGACCAGCTACACCGGAGCGCCCGTCCGTCTCGAGGCGGTGCATTTGCCGCCGAGCGTCGCGGGACACCGCATCTTGCACGGGAGCAACGACCACGAGGTGACCATCAGCTCGCTGGAGCGTTGGACGGACGAGCTCGATTTCTTGATGCGTCAGACGCTGGCACAGAACCTGGTGACGCGCTTACCGCAGGGCGTGGTGGTGTTTCCCGACGCGCCGCGACCACGCGGGAGCCTCGCCTGGGTCGTCGACGTCCTGACGCTCCGTGAGGTTTCCGGCAAGCTCGAGTGCGAGGCGAGCTGGAGCTTGATGGCCAGCGACCTGCCGCGGGCCATCGAGCGACGACAGGCGAGCTACAGCGCCGTCGTCGACGGCAGCGGCGCGAGCACGTCAGAGGCGCTCTCCCGCATCACCGCCGAGCTCGCCGATGCGATGGCGGCGAGCCTGTCGGAAGCGGCCTCCGTTTTAGCGTCTACTCGCTCGCCCAGCGCCAGCGTACCCCCAGCTCCGTGAAGTCGCTGGTGATGAGGCCCAAACGGTCGCGGCTGACGAGCGTCGGCACGAAGCTGCCGCGCACCTCGATCGATTTGTTCAAGACGATGCGGGTCACGAGGCCGGCGCGCACCAAGATCTCGTCGCGCGTCGGCACCCCGAGGACGTCCACGGCCGGGCCGATCGCGAACTGGTGGTAGTTCGAGAAGGGGTAGAACGAGAACGCGGCGCGCGTGCGCCAAACCAAGCTCGAGCCGACGATGATGCGCAGAGTGTCTTCGTAGACGTAGTCATTGGGGTCATCGAAGCCGGTGACGCGTGAGACGCTGCCCGTGAGCGCGAGCTCACCGATCTTGGTGGCGATCGCCGTGTTGAGCTCGGTTTCCATGGTGATGTAGTGCGCGTGCTCGCCGCCC
>JBGGMJ010000150.1:0-41630 GCA_041288095.1 Myxococcota bacterium | reverse complement strand
GTCGGCCTCGGCCATGCGCACGGACATCATGCTGCCTGGCGGCATGCCGGCCATGAGACGGCCGCGGGTCGCGACCAAGCGCAGCCCGTCGTCTAGGGAGAAGACGCCCGACAGACATGCGGCGACGAACTCGCCGACGCTGTGCCCGACCATCGCGGTCGGAACCACACCGAAGTCCATCCAGAGCTTGGCGGTGGCGAGCTCGATGGTGAAGAGCGCCGATTGCGCGACAGCGGTGTCGCGAAGGGTCGCGGCCGCGGTGTCCGCCGCGACGGACGCCGCGGGCCACATGAGCTCGCGAAGATCGCGGCCCAGGTGCGACTTCAGACGCTCGGCGCAATCGTCGACCACGGCGCGGAAGACCCCGAAGCGCTCATAGAGCCTCTTGCCCATGCCCACGGTCTGCGAGCCCTGTCCCGGGAACATGAAGACGACGTGCGCCGCCTTGGGAGGCAAAGTGCGGGTGATGATGCGACGAGCTTCGCCCGCTTTGATGGCTGTCAGGGCTTCGTCGCGGGTGCTCGCCACTAGGGCGCGGCGTTCGGCGAAGGCACGGCGGCCGAGCGCAAGGGTCGCCGCTACGTCCGCGATGGGCGTCGAATCGTCCGCTAAAGCAGCGGCCAGCCTGTTCGTCATGGTACCGAGCACTTCGGCATTGCGCGCGGAGAGCGGCAGCACGTAGCTGCGAGACGACGTCGCACGGGCCGGCGCCACCGGCGCTTCCCGCATGATGACGTGCGCGTTGGTGCCGCCGACGCCGAAGGAGCTGACTCCGGCCAGGCGCGTGCGCTCGCCGCGGGGCCAGCGCTTGGCCTTGGCCACCACGGTGAACGGGCTGCTCTGGAAGTCGATCGCCGGATTGGGCTTCTCGAAGTGCAGCGACGCGGGGATCAGCTGGTGATGCAAGGCCAGCGCCGTCTTGATGACACCTGCGACACCGGCAGCGGCGACCGTGTGCCCGATATTGGTTTTCACCGAGCCGAGCCCGCAATAGCCGACGTCATCGGTGTGCTTGCGGTAGGCCTTGGTGAGTCCGTCGACCTCGATGGGGTCGCCGATGGGAGTCGCGGTACCGTGGGTCTCGACATAATCGATGTCGCGCGCGCTGACGCCCGCGTTATCGAGAGCCAACGAGACGACCGCCGATTGGCCGCTCGACGACGGCGCCATGAAGCTCGCCTTCTCGCCACCGTCGTTGTTCAGCGCCGTGCCGACGAGCAAGGCATAGATGGTGTCACCGTCGCGCTCGGCGTCGGAGAGGCGCTTCAAGACGACCATGCCGCCACCGTCACTGAATACGGTACCGGAGCCCTGCGCGTCGAAGGAGCGCGTGCTGCCATCCTTGGACATGATGCCGCCGTCGGCGAAGACATGGCCCACCTTCTGGGGCACCGTGACCGCGGCGCCGCCAGCGAGCGCCACGTCGCAATGGCCGAGGTGCAGGCTGTCGACGGCTTGCGCGATGGCGACGAGAGATGTCGAGCACGCGGTGTGGACGCTGATGGCGGGGCCGGTCAGCGACAGGCGGTGGGCGATGCGCGTCGCGACGTAGTCTTTCTCGCTCGCGACCATGACGTTGAACGCACCGATGCGCGCTTCGATTTCGGGTCTCTTGAAAAGATTATTCTGAAAATACGTGTTGACGTGGGTGCCCGCGAACACGCCGACGCTGCCGGCGATGCGCTCCGGGGCGTGGCCGGCATGCTCGAGCGCCTCCCATGCCAGCTCGAGCAACAAGCGCTGCTGCGGATCGAGGACGGACGCTTCACCCGGAGTTACCCCGAAGAAGGCGGCGTCGAACTGGTCGACGCCCTCGAGCAGGCCGCGCGCCGGCACGTAATCGGGCAGGCCGCGATGCGCGGGCGGTAGCTCGTGCTCCGCGAAGCGTCCGATGGACTCGACCCCCTGCTCGAGGTTCTTCCAGAAAGCATCGAGGTCGCGCGCACCGGGATAACGCGCCGCCATGCCCACGATCGCAATCGGCTCGGCGGTCACCTGGCGCTTCTTTGCCTTGGCGGGTTGCCGCTCGGACCCGCTTCCCCCCGCGACCGCGGTGGCGAGACCGCGTACCGTAGGCTGTTCGTAGAGCTTGACCACGGGGACGTCGACGCCCTGCGACTCGCGCAGCTCCGCGATAGCGCGGACCGCGAGCAGGGAGTTGCCACCGAGATCGAAGAAGTTGTCGTCGCGGCCGACGGTGTCGATCTTGAGGATGTCCGCCCAGCGCTGGGCGATCGCGGCCTCTACCGGACCTTCGGGCGCCACCCACGGCGTCGCGAGGTCGGGCCGCACCCGCGGCGGTTCTGGCAAGGACTTGCGGTCGATCTTGCCGCTCGGTGTCTTCGGCAGCTCGGCGAGCACGACGAAGCTCGTCGGCACCATGTAGGCAGGCAGCTTGCCCGCGAGCTGTTCGCGGACCTGCGCGGCCAGCGTGCCGTCGTCGTCGCCGACCATGTATGCGATCAGTCTTCCATCGCGGACAGCGGCAGCCGCTTGGCGGACCTTGGGATGCTCGGTGACCGCGATCTCGACCTCGCCGAGCTCGACGCGATGGCCGCGAATCTTCACCTGGCCGTCGGCGCGACCCAAGAAGTCGATCTCACCGTCGGGCCGCAGGCGCGCGAGGTCACCGGTCTTGTAGAGCCGCTCGCCGTTCACGGTGACGAAGCGCTCGGAGGTGAGCTCCGGCCGATGCAGATAGCCACGCGCCAGATGCACGCCGCCGAGGTAGAGCTCGCCGACTTCGCCCGCCGGCACCGGCTTTTGCTTGTCGTCGAGAATGGGCGTCGTCACGTTCGGCAACGCCTTGCCAATCGACGGGAGCTTCGGCCACGACGACGGCGCGCCGGCGAGCGTCATCGCCGTCACCACGTGCGTCTCGGAGGGGCCGTAATGATTCGCGAGCGTGACGCCGGGCACGGACTCGAAGAAGCGGACGAGCTGCGGCGTCACCTGCAGCTGCTCACCAGCGGTGATCATCTCGCGTAGCGAAGACGGCGTCAGCTCGAGGGACGGCACGATCTCCGCGAGCGCCTGCATGGCGATGAACGGCATGAATACGCGGGCAATGCTCTCTTCTTTCATGAAGCGCAGCAGACGCACGGTGTCGACCCGCAGGGCCTCGTCGACGAGCATGAGCTCGCCACCCGCGCACCAGGTGCCGAAGAGCTCCTGGAAAGAGACGTCGAAGGCGAGCGGCGAGAACTGCAAGGTGCGCTCACCAACGCCGACCTTCGAGTCTTCGAGCTGCCACTGGATGAGATTGGCGAGCGGGTGATGGATCATGGCGACGCCCTTGGGGCGCCCGGTCGATCCCGAGGTGAAGATCACGTAGGCGAGGTGCGAAAGCCCGGCGACGATGGGCAAGCGCTCGCGCCGCGGATACGGCGCGTCGTTGTCCATCAGAATCGCGTTACGCCCGGCGAAGAGCTCCGCCGTGGCGCTGTGGCCCACGACGTGTTCGACGCGGGCGTCATCGAGCATCGCGTTGAGGCGCTCGCGCGGATACGCCGGGTCGAGCGGCACGTAAGCACCGCCGGCTTTCAAGACGCCGAGCACCGCGACCGCCATCTCGAGCGAGCGCGGGACGCACACGGCGACCACGACGTCAGGTCCCACTCCGCGTTCGCGGAGCGTGGCCGCGAGCCCGTTGGCGCGGGCGTCGAGCTGGGCATAGCTCAGCGTCGCGCCTTGGAACGTGGCGGCAGGAGCGTCTGGGGTACGGTCGGCCTGAGATTCGAACCGAGAAATGACTGTCGGGATCATCGCTTTCGCAGCGCGAATTCTCCCTGCACACGGGGTCAGGTGCAAAGGTTTCCGGGGCAAAACGAGCTTACGAGAGTCAGGTTTTCGCGGCCTACTGACAGGCGCCCGGCCCCTTGTTAAATGCACTGGGTGACGCCGACTCCCCATCCAGCCCAAACCGAACGTGCGCTGCCGGTGCTGGTTCGCCGTCTCGTCGTGTTTTCCCTGGCAGCGGTCTCGACCTTGGCTGCGGCCCTGCAGCTGCACGCCCTCTTTAAAGTCAAAGGAATCACGAACTTAGAGCTGGCCATGCTCACCCTGTTCACCCTGAGCTTCGCCTGGGTGGTCCTCTCCTTCTGGAGCTCGGTGTTCGGCTTCTTCCAGCTCATGACCCGCCCCCGCCTCCCCGGCCTGGTCCGGGCCGACCGGGCGGTTCCGAGGGCAGCCCTGGTCGGGCGCACCGCCGTGGTCATGCCGGTCTACAACGAAGATCCCCTGTCGGTGACCATCAAGCTGCAGGCGATCTACGAAAGCGTCCGCGATAGCGGAACACTCGAGTCCTTCGATTTCTTCATGCTCAGCGACTCGACGCAGCCCGACGCGTGGGTCGCCGAGGAGCTCGCTTGGGCGGCGCTCTGCGATCGCGTCCAGGGCCACGGACGCATCTTCTATCGCAAACGTCGCGACAACGTCGGCAAGAAGAGCGGCAACATCGAGTCCTTCTTGAAGCAGTTCGGCAAGAGCTACGCCTACATGCTGGTGCTCGACGCCGACAGCATCATGTCGGGTGACGCGCTCTCCGATCTCGTGCGCTTGATGGACGCGAATCCACAGGCCGGCATCATCCAGGCGTCGCCCGCGGTGGTGAACCGCAACACCTGGTTCGCGCGCGTGCAACAGTTCGCGAGCCGCATCTACGGGCCCGTGAATTCCGCCGGCCTGTCGTGGTGGCTGTGCTCCGACTCGAACTACTGGGGACACAACGCCATCATCCGCGCGCAGCCTTTCATGGAGCACTGCGGTCTGCCGGTGCTCTCGGGCGAGCCCCCGTTCGGCGGCCACATCATGAGCCATGACTTCGTCGAGGCCGCGCTCATGCGCCGCGCCGGCTTCACCGTCTGGCTCATCCCGGAGATGGGCGGCTCCTACGAGGAGATGCCGCCGAACATCATCGACTACGCGAAGCGGGACCAGCGCTGGTGCCAGGGCAACTTGCAGCACCTTCGCTTGGTGTTCGCGAGCCGCATGCGCGCGATGAGCCGGATGCACTTCATCATGGGCATCATGTCATACGTCGCGTCGCCTGTTTGGCTGTCGTTTCTCGCGGCCGGCGTGCTGGTGGCGCAGCAGGACAAGAGCATCGAGCCAGTTTACTTCCCGCATCACCAGCGCACCCTTTTCCCCGACTGGCCGATCTTCGACGCTTCGACCGCTATAGCGTTGTTCTTCGTGTCGCTCGCGATGCTCTTCTTGCCGAAGCTCTTTGGTCTGCTGGTCATCTTGAAGGACCGCACGACGCGCCGCCAGGTCGGCGGTGTCTTCGCGGCGTTCGCGAGCTTCCTCGTCGAGAGCGTTTATTCGGTGTTGCTCGCGCCGACGATGATGCTCTTCCAGACTTTCTTCGTGGTCTCGACGCTCCTCGGCGTGAGCGTGAGCTGGGGCACGCAAAACCGAGGTGAAGACAGCACGAGCTGGTGGACGGCCGTTCGCACCCACGGCTGGCACACGCTCTTCGGCGCCGGTCTCGGCTACATCACCTACAAGGTGGCGCCGGTGCTCATCGGTTGGGTGGTGCCGGTGCTCGCCGGACTCGCGCTCTCGGTGCCGCTGTCGGTGTTCACGTCGCGCACCTCGTGGGGGCTTGCCGCCAAGCGCTTGAAGCTCTTCTTGATCCCCGAAGAGACCGAGCCACCGCCGGTCGTGGCGCGCGTCGCGGCGCTAACGCGCGAGCTCACACCGCCGGCCTTTCCGACCGCGGGTCTCGAGCGGGTCATCACCGATCCGCTGGCGCACGCCCTGCATCTCGCGGTGGTCGCGCAGCACGAGCTCGACGGCACCGCGCCGCCGCCGCTCGCCGCTGATGCGCGCCGCAAGGCGCTCGAGCAAGGCGTCGCTACTCTGACGCCTCGCGAGAAAATGGCGCTCTTGTGGGACCCGACCGCCTTGAGCGATCTCTTCGGTGGTCCGACGAGCGCTACCCGCCCCTAGAAGCGGACCTGTGCCATGGGCAGCGGCGGAAACGAATAGCCGCTGACGCTGCTGTATTGCTCGCCGGCGCGCAGATAGACCTTGCCGTTGCGCTGGATGAGCTGTTCGCCGTTACCCAAGTCGACGCTGCGATCACCGTGCGTCCTGCTGCCGCTGTTCATCTCGGCCTTGAGCGCCGTCACCTGGTGCGGCTGCAGCGGCGTGAGCTTCACGGCCCCGCTCGCCTTCGCCTGGGCGAAGCTGTCACGTACACGCTTGTCGTTGCCGCGCTCGACGACCCCTTCGTTCTCCCAGCCGACCGTCTTTGCACCCTTCGAACCGACTCGTTCTCCCGACATTTTGCTCTCCATCAAAGACGCGGCCACACCACGCCCAGTTTGTTGTGGCGGGTGTATCGGCAGGCTTGGCCAACCAACGCAGTGAAAGGATGTCATCCCATGGTGACCGCATCGGCCGCCCACAGGTGCTGCGCCGCGTAGGCCCGGTATGGACGCCAGAGCTCGGCGCGAGCGAGGAGCGCCTTCGGGGTTGGCCGCACCCTATCCTTGCCGGCCATGGCGCGGAGCAGCCCGACGTCGGAAGCGGGAAAGGCGTCACGATCACCCAGGGCGCGCATGGCGATGTACTGAGCCGTCCAGTCGCCAATGCCACGCATGCCGCGTAAACGCTCGGCGGTACCACCGGGAGCAAAGATGGTGGGGTCCGCGAGCGCCGCCCGGGCCACATTACGAATGGTCTCACCGCGGCTCCCCGGCATGCCCAACGCGGCGATGTCCTGGTCGATGAGGGCCGCGGGCTCCGGAAACAGGTGCGTGACGAGCCCGGTGTCGGCGATGCGTCTGCCATAGCGGGTGACCAGCTTGCCCGCGAGCTTCGCCGCCTGAATGACCGTGATCTGCTGGCCGAGTACGGCGCGAACCGCGAGCTCGAAGCCGTCCCAGGCGTTGGGGATGCGCAGGCCCGGCCGCTCTGTCACCAACGGGAGCATGACCTCGTCGTTCGCGAAGTGCTTGGCGAGACGCGCCGGGTCGTGCTCCGTATCGAACATGCGGCTCACCCGGTCGATCACACCGGGGAGGCTCGAGGTCACCTCGAGACCGCCGGTGGCGGGTCCCACGGCCAGCCTCCCGACCTCGCCGTTCATCACGATGCTACGTTCGTATCTGTCCGCTGAAGCGCACTCGACGCCGGGAATCGCCCGCAGCGTGAAGAATGCCAGGATGGACGGCCAATCGTACGGCGACTGGACCGGAATCAGCACCGGCTAGGAGCGGCGCGGTGCCAGCGGCAACACCGAGCGCAAGACGTCGTCGATGACTGGCAACATGCGCACGTCCTGCGGCACCATCTGGCTCGGAACCAGCGCCGGCAGCGCCAACGGGCGATGACCCGCGAAGGCCTCGCGCACCGCGGCCGGAGCTTCGTCGGCGAGGAAGGCCTCGGGGAAACGCTTGGCGATATCGGCGCGCACGAACGCGAGGCGCGCCGCGGCAAAGCCCGCCGGCGAGTCGCCCGCCCATGGCCCGGTCGCCTTCACGAGCCAAGCGGTCGCGGCGTCTTGCGCGCGACGCACCGGATCATCGGCGCTCTCGAAACGCGAGGCCAAGGCCATGCAGGCTTCGACGTCGAACCCAAAGGACCGGAAAAATGCCGCCAACCGACTCATGGGCTCCACAAATAACTCCAGGTCTCGGTGAGGCTCTTCTCACCGCTACGCAAATACGCTCGCATCTCGACGGGCTCGTCGCTCGCCGGCTTGAACTCGAAGAACGCACGCCAGCCGCCGGTGACTTCGTTGCGCTGGGCGATCGGGCGAATCACCTGCCCGCTGGAAACGCTGATTACCGGTTCAGCGTTGGCAACCACGGCCTCGTCCGCTTTAGCGGCACTGGGCAAGAAGTCGAGCACGAAGCGGCGATTGCCGGGCTCGCTGCCCGCGGCGATGCGGGTGGCCACGGTGTGCTGTCCCGACTGCCAGTCCGGCGGGCCGTCGCCCCACCACAAGCGATAAGAGAGCGCCATGGGCTCGCCCGGCGCCGGGACTTTGTCGGGCGTCCAGAAGGCGACGATGTTGTCGTGGTACTCTTCGGTCGCCGGGATCTCGACGAGCTGCACCTGGCCGCGGCCCCACTTCTGCAACGGCTCGACCCATACGCTCGGCCGCTTCTCGTAGCGTGACTCGAGGTCTTCGTAGCTCGTGAACATGCGGTCGCGCTGCAAGAGACCGAAGCCGCGCGGGTCTTCGACCGAGAAAGCGGACACGCGCAGGCGCTGCGGGTTCACGAGCGGCCGCCAGATCTGCTCGCCCTGGCCCGTCCACACGAAGAGGCCGTCGGAGTCGTGCACCTCCGGCCGGAAGTCGTCGAAGCCCGCGTGATCGTTTTCACCAAAAAGGTACATACTGGTGAGCGGCGCCACGCCGATCTTCTCGACGTTGCGACGAGCGTAGAGTGTAGCAGTCACTTCCATGGCCGTCGCGTTGCCCGGTCGGATGATGAACCTATACGCACCCACGTAGCTGCGGCTGTCCAAGAGCGCGTGGATGATGAGCTCCTTGGTTTGTGGGCCGGGCTTTTCGATCCAGAACTCGCGGAAGGACGGAAACTCTTCGCCGGACGGGAGGGCCGTATCGAGCGCGAGACCGCGTGCCGACAGACCATAGAGCTGGCCTTTCCCGAGGGCGCGGAAGTAGCTCGCCCCAAGGAAGACGACGAGCTCGTCCATGTATTCAGGTTTGTTGAGACGGTAGTGGATGCGGAAGCCGGCAAAGCCGAGATCGCGCGGCAAATCGCCTAGCGAATTGTGACCGTAGTCGAACATCGAGGTCGAGAAGTCGATGTTCTGGGTGCGCCCACCAGTGACCACGTGCACGAACACCGGCTCCTTGTAGAAGAAGCCCATGTGGAAGAACTGCACCTGGAACGGCAGCCCTTCCTTCTTCCAGACCGCCTGTTCATGGCGGAAACGAATGTCGCGGAACTGATCGTAGGTGAGGTTCTGCAGCGAGTCCGGCAGCTCGACGCCGGGGCTCTCGTAGTCCTTCTTGGCGAGCTGCTTGGCTTGGTTCTTGAGCCAATCGAAGCTGAACTGTTTGCCGTTGCCGCCGATGGCGCGCGAGCCGGCTTGAACCGGAGCCGCGGCGGCGAAGCACGAGGCCAAAACCAAGGGAATGAGACGTAGGGACATGACGAAAGCGTGCCGAAGCAATCCGTAAACCAATCGGGTCTGTTGCGGTGGGTGCGACATGACGAAAAGAACGTCGCGAGGCAAGGGTATTGTTTTCGCGGTTTTTCGCTTTTTGTTCCGCGCAGTTGAGTGGGGCGTGGAGCCACCACCAGGCGACGCAGGAGGCTCTAGCGCCGCTTTTCGGCCGCTCGGGCGTGCGCTTCCAGGCCTTCCAAGCGAGCTAGCCTCGCGACGTCGTCGATGAGGTGAGCAGGAGCGGCATCCATGGCGAGCCACGTGCGCACCCGCAGAAACGTCAGCACCGACAAGCCACCCGTAAACCGCGCGCTGCCGCCGGTCGGCAACACGTGATTGGGGCCGACGCCGTAGTCGCCGAAGACCTCGGCGGCGGCGCTGCCCACGAAGAGCGCGCCGTAGGCGTTGAGCTTCGCCCGCAAGCCATTGATGTCGCGCACCTGCAGCTCCAAGTGCTCGGGCGCAAGGAGGTCCGAAGCCGCGGCCGCCTCGTCGAAGTCGCGCGCCACCACGCAGAAGCCGTTCTTCAGGGCGGCCCCAGCCGTCGCCTTGGTCGGCAAGGTCGCGAGCTGCTCCGCGAGCGCCGCGTCGACGGCATCGGCGAGCTTCGTGCTGGTGGTGATGAGCACCGGCAGGGCGTCGTCGTCGTGCTCCGCCTGGGCGAGCAAATCGGCCGCGACGACGTCCGGCTTGGCGCTATCGTCCGCGATGATCACGAGCTCGGATGGGCCCGCGAGCATGTCGATGGCGACGACGCCCGCGACCAATTGCTTCGCGGCGGTGACCCAGCGGTTACCCGGGCCGGCGATGACGTCGCGTGGGGTCATGAGGCCGGCGCCGTAGGTGAACGTGGCGATGGCCTGAGCGCCGCCGACGGCGAGCAAGGCGTCCGCCTTGGCGACAGCAGCGGCGGCCAAGGTGACCTGCGTCGGCTTCGGTGAAGCGACGATGACGTCACTGACGCCGGCGACGCGCGCGGTGACCGCGGTCATGAGCACCGACGACGGCAACGGGAAGCGCCCGCCGGGCGCGTAACAACCCGCGGCGCGCATCGGCCGCACTTCGTGACCCGCCTTGCCGCCTTCGACCGTTAGCTCGACCGCGGTGAGGCTCTGCTTCTGGGCTTCGGCGAAGCGTTGAATGCGCGCCGCCGTCCGCTCCAGCGTTGCACGGTCCTCTTTGGGCAGGCTCGCCAGCGCCTGGGCGAGCACCTTCGCATCCAGCAGCAAGGGCTCACCGGGCTTCACGTCACCCAGGCGCTCGGCGTGCTTGCGTACGGCGGCCTCTCCGCTCGCGCGGACCTCGGCCAAGATCGCGGCGGCGCCGTTGCGCGTCGTTTCGTCGATGGGGTCGAAACGGGTGCGGGCGATGTCCGCGAAAGCGATGCGGCGCAGAGTCATTTCTTGTTTCCCGGACGGCGCGTGACCTTCAAGGCGCGCTTGTCGAGCACACGGGCCACATCCGCGAGCGACACACCTTGGCGCGCCATGGCGACGAGCGTGAAATACAGGACATCGGCGGCCTCGTGGGCCACCTCGTCGGCGGTGCGCGCGGCGGAAAGCTCCCCTGCTTCCTCGGTGAGCTTGGCGGCGAGCAGCTCGGGCTCGTCGAATAAGCGCTTGGTGTACGAGCCGGCCGGCGCGTCCTTCGCGCGTTGCGCGACGAGCTTCGCGGTCGCGTCGATGCCGTGCGTGTCGCCCCAGCACGTAGCGGTGGCGAGGTGGCAGTAGCCCGGCGGCGCCTGCTTTACGGTGAAGCGCAGGGCGTCGGCGTCGCAGTCGACGTCGACCGCGAGCAGCGCTTGCGTGGCGCCGGAGCTCTCGCCTTTCACCCAGAGACCTCGCTTGCGGGAATGATAAGCGCCCACGCCCCGATCGAGGGCCGCCTTCAAGCTCTCCTTGTCGGAGTAGGCAAGGCCCAAGGCGGTCCCGTGCTCGTCGACGACCACGGTCGGCCACAGGCCATCGGGCCGATCGGACTGCAGGAGCGCCGCGGTTGCGTCCGCTAAATCGAACCGACCGGTGTAGAGCGCCATGCCGACCTGGGCATCGGCGCCGATACGATGCAGCTCGGCGACGTCCTCGGGGGTCGTGACCCCGCCGGCGATGGTGAGGCGCGCGTTGCCCGCCGCTTTCACGAGCTCGGCGACCTCTCCCATGTTCGTGCCCTGCATGCGGCCTTCGCGCTCGACGAAGGTGACGAGAAAGCCGGCGACGTAGTCACGCAGCTCGAGCATGCGCTCGGCGATGCCGCGACCGGTGCCTTGCACCCAGCCATGGGTGACGACTTCGCCGTGCTTCGCATCGAGCGCCGCGATGACGCGGTCCTTCGGCAGCTCGCGCAGGATCTCGGGCTTCGCCGCGGTGCCTAGGACGACTTGCACGGCGCCGGCGTCGAGCCAGTCGACGGCGGTCTTCACGTCGCGGATGCCACCGCCGACGCGGCAGCGCGCGAGCGGCAAGAGATCGCGAATCAGCGCGGCGTTCGAGCCGGTGCCGAGCGCGGCGTCGAGGTCGACCACGGCGATCTCACCGACGCGGCCGAACTTGGTGGCGATGGGGCGCGGATCACCGGCATCGAGCGCTTTCTTCTCGCCGCCGACGAGCTGCACCGTCGAGCCGCCCTGCAAATCGATAGACGGGATGATCACAAGCGCACCCGCGCGCCTTGGCTTGCGAGATACTTCTTCACGTCGCCGACGGTGAGATCGCCGTCGTGGAAGATGCTGGCGGCGAGCACGTCGGTCGCGCCCGCGCGCAGCGCTTCGAGGAGATGGGCCGCATGCGCCGCCCCACCGGAGGCGATGATCGGGACGGGCACGGCTTCGCTGACGGCCTTCAGCAGGTCGAGATCGTAGCCCGAGCGCGTACCGTCGCGGTCGAAGCTCGTGAGCAACACTTCGCCGGCGCCACGCTGCACTGCTTCGCGGGCCCAGGCGATGACATCGATGCCGGTGCGGTTCTTACCGCTATGAGTGACCACCTCCCACGAGGCGTCCTTGCGCGCGGCGTCGATGGCGATGACGGCGCACTGTCTTCCATAGCGGTCGGCGATGGCAGTGACGATGGCGGGGTCCTTCACCGCTGCGCTGTTGACGCTGACCTTGTCAGCCCCCGCGTCCAGCAAGACTCCGGCGTGCTCGGCGGAACCGACGCCACCACCCACGGTGAGCGGGATCGACAGCTCGCGACGTACCGCGCGCACCGTGGCGAGCGCGGCGTTGCGTCCTTCGGTGGTCGCCGAGATGTCGAGCACGACGATCTCGTCGGCGCCCTGCTTCTCGTAGGCGGCGGCGAGCTCCGACGGGGAACCGGCGTCGCGCAGGCCCTCGAAGCGGACGCCTTTGACGACGCGCCCGTCCTTGCAATCGAGGCAGGGAATGATGCGGGTCTTGAGCATCAGCCGCTCCCCTCGATCCACCGCGCCAAGAGCTGCGCGCCCCACGCGCCGGACAGCTCGGGGTGGAACTGACAGGCCAGGACGTTGCCGCGCTCCATGGCGGCGACGAAGGTGCCGCCGTGATCGGCGGTCGATGCGACCCAACCATCCGCGACCTGCCGCGCCCGGTAGGAGTTGGCGAAATAAGCGACGCCGCTGCGCACGAAGCGGGCCTCCGGCGGCGCCGTGACGTCGTTCCAGCCGAGCTGCGGCACGCGCAAGCCAGGTGCGTCGAAGCGGCTGACCTCTGCGTTCACCACCTCGAGGCCACGCGCGCCGGGTGACTCCGTGCTCCCGCGACACAACAGCTGCATGCCGACGCAGATGGCGAGGAGCGAACGGTTGCCGCGGGCGCGCTCGACGAGAGGCTCCGCCAGGTTCTTCTTCACGAGCTCCGCCATCGAGGCGCCGAACGCGCCGACACCCGGCAAGACGACACGGTCCGCTTCAGCGACACGTGCGGGCTCCTCCGTCAGCTCGACGGTGTGCCCTTGCCGCTCGAAAGCAGCGCGCACCGAGGCCAGGTTCGCCGTGCCGGTGCGCACGATGACGATGGTGCGGCTCACAGGACGCCTTTGGTGCTCGGAACCTGCGTCGAGCCGTCGTGAGCGACGGCATGGCGCAGGGCCAGCGCCGTCGCCTTGAAAGCGGCTTCGACCTTGTGGTGATCGTTTTCGCCCTTGAGCACGTCGACGTGCAGCGCCGCGCGCATCGCGGTGCCAAGGGACATGAGCACGTGCGTGAGCGACTCGGACGAGATGTCGCCGATGCTGTCGCGGCGCAGGCCCAGCGCCACGTGCGGCGAGGGTCGGCCGGCGAGATCGACCACGGCACGAGCCAGAGCCTCATCGAGCGGCGCGTGCGCGTCACCGAAGCGATAGATGCCGCGACGCTCCCCGAGGGCCGCGTCGATGGCGCCACCCAGCGCCAAGGCGCAATCCTCGGCCGTGTGGTGGTCGTCGACTTCGAGATCGCCGGTGCAGCTCAAGGTGATATCGATGCGCGAATGCTTGGCGAGCGCGCCGAGCATGTGATCGAGAAAGCCGATACCGGTCTTGATGTCCGCCTTACCCTCGCCGTCGAGCTGAACGCTACAGCGGATGTCGGTCTCGCCCGTCTTACGGTTGATCTCGCCTCGTCTCATTTGTCGAGCTCCGCGAACGCTTCGCCGAGCGCGCCTTCGAGGCGTCGATAAGTCGTGTCGTCCACCGGCATGACCATGCGCCGGGCGTCAGCGAGTCGCGGGTCGTTGGGAAAGGCGCGCAGACCGATGCCGCGCTTGGCGAGCAGCTCGGCCAGACGTGGCACCTTGGAGCCGGTGAGCAGTACGAAGTTCGCTTGCGACATCGGCACGCTGATGCCGTGCTTGGCGAGGAACAAGCTCATGCGCTTGACCTCATCGCGCGCCTTGGCGACGTAAGCGCGCATCTCGGCTTCACCGCCGCGCAAGCGCTCGAGCGCGAGGGCGAGCGACGGGCGCGCGACCGAATATGGACCGCCAGCGACGCGCATGGCGGCGATGACGCCGGCCGGCCCCACCGCGTAGCCGACGCGAGCGCCGGGAATGCCCCAGGCCTTCGAGAACGTCCGCGTCATCACCACGTTCTCGAGCTTCGCGAGCTCTTTGGTCGGATCGGCGGCCGCGAACTCGATGTACGCGAGATCGGCGACGACGAGCACCTCTTGCCTGTGCTTGGCGAGCTCGACGAGCAGCGCGGGGTCGACCGCGACGCCGGTCGGATTGTTCGGGGTAGCCACAGCGGCGATGCCGCGCACACCCTGCGTCGCGTCGAGCAGCGCCGTGAGCTCGAGCTCCTCGTCGTACCAGGGCACCTCGCGCAGCGCGCTCCCCGCGAGGCGCGCGTAGTGCTTGATCATCTCGAAGGTCGGCGACGTGGTGACCGCGACGCGGGCCGACGACAGATAGGCGCGGCAGATGCGGTCCAGCGCCTCGTCCGCTCCAGCGGTCACGAGCACGCGGTCCTTCGGTACATCGAGACGCTCGGCGAGCGCGGCCTCGAGCTCGGCGGCCTTCGGGTAGCTACCGGCTTCGCCCACCGGCAGCGGCAACGGGCGCTCGGTCCCATCGAGACGCAAATCGATACCCGCGGGCAGCGAGGGCGATGCGTAGGCCGTGAGTGCCGCGACCTCCGGCACCGGGGTGATCACGGCACGATCTGCCCGAGGCTCGACACGACGATGTCGGTGCCCCCGTTGGCTTTGATGGTCGGAATGAGCTTGGGCAGATCTTCGCGCGGCACGGCGGCCTTCACCGCGTAGCCCCGCGATGCGTGCAGCGGCGACACCGTCGGCTCGCGCATGCACGGCAAGATGGCGACGAGCCGCTCGAGGTCCTGTTGCGAAACGTTCACTTCGAGCATGACGCGCCGTCGCGCCTCGAGCACCGAACGCAGGAGCATCACCAGGCGCTCGATCGCCTCGCGCTTCTCGCGGTTTTCGAGCGCATGGGGATTGGCGTACAGGCGGGTCGACGAGCGCATGACGTCACCGACGATCTCGAGCCCGTTCGCCACCAGCGTCGCGCCCGTCGCCGTGTTGTCGATGATGCAGTCGGCGTCCTCGGGCGGGAACACCTCGGTCGCGCCATACGAACGCACGAAGCGCGCCGTGATACCTGCCTTGGCGATCCAGTCCTGTGCCAGGCGCTGGTACTCGGAGGCGACGACCAGCGTGCGCTTCGGGAGCTTTCCGTCCTCGAGCAGGGCGCTCGGCGCCGCCGCCACCAGCCGCACCGGATCGAGCGTCGTGTCGACGAGCTCGACCACGTGCGCGTTGAGCTCGGCGACCCAGTCGGCGCCGGCAAAGCCGACGTCGCGCGAGCCGGCCTCGAGCATCTCGACGATGTTCTGCGGCTTCAAGACCTTCACTTCGAAGCCACCGAGGTTGATGCTCGGACGATAGCCGCGGCTGCCGGTGCGAAGTTGAATGCCGGCGTCGGAGAGCAGCTTGAAGACGCCCTCTTGCATGCGGCCCTTGGGTAGGCCGAGCTTGACGGTGGTTGTGCTCAAAGGCGCTCCGTTCGGCCGAAAGGCTAGCACGGAGCCAACCCGAGCGGCCAGAGCCACAGGTCGGTTCGACCCATGGACTCGTTCGCGAGGCGGCGAGGCGCTCCTACGCGCTCAGCGGCGGTACTGCAAGCCTTCCCAGGTCAAGGCGTTGCCGGTGAAGCTGCCGTCGTAGTCGATGCCGTCGGCCTCGCCGGTGATGGTGCCGTTACGGCAGGTGTACGAGCCGACCACGGTGTTCTGGAAGGTGGTCCAGTAGAAGTCGCCATCGTCGAAGAAGATGTCCCAGCCGCCGTAGAGGTCGGTGCACTGGTAGTTGTTGTCGGCGTCGAACTGGCACCGCTGGTCGATCAACTGATCTTCGGCGGTACTGAAGGTCTCGCCCTCGAGGCCGCTACAGGTGGGCGTGCCGTTATTGGCGTTGGTGTTATTCTGGCTCGGCCCCCCGGGGACCTGCAGCTCGCCACAGGCCGCCAGCAAAGCCAGCGAGACGACGATCGCCTTTTGCATGGCGCGGATATGCTTACGGCGCCACTGAGTTGGCAAGATCTGATCGCGTGCCGGCCCGGCAACGGCTAAGGTGCGCCCCGGATGTTCTACCTCGTGTCCGCATTGGCGTACACGGTGGCCGCTCTCTGGGTGAGCCGGCCCCTGATCGCGCACTTCACCAGCGCCATCCCGATGGGCACGACGCCGTCGGGGGCCGACGTCGCCTTCCTCTCCGGCGATCCGCATCAGCTCCTCTTCTACTGTTGGCTATTCGCGAAGAACGTCACCGACGGCCGCTTCCCCTTCGCCAACGACCTGGAATTCGCCGGGGCCAATCCCAGCGGCGTGCACCTCATGGGCGCGTGGGGCTTCCCGCTACAGCCGCTCTGGGGCCTCGGTGCCGCGGCCGGTCTGTCCGCTGAAGCGGCCTATAACGCGCTGTTCCTCGTGAGCTTCCCCGCCACCGGCGTGGTCATGGCCTTCTGCGCGCGGCGCCTCGGCGCCTCCAGGGTGGCGGCGTTCGTCGCCGGCCTCGCCTACGCCTTCTGCGTCTTCCGCGTGGTGCAAGCGACGTGTGGCCACGCCAACGGGTTTCTCCTGGGGACCTTTCCCCTGGTGTGGCTAGCCCTGTGGTCGTGGCTCGGAGAGGCGCGCTTCTGGCAACGCACCGCCGTCGCGGTCGGCCTCGGCGCCTTGCTGCTGTTCCTCGCGTGCGGCGAGTGGCACCTCTTCTATTACACGACGCTGCTCGTCGGTGTGTTCGTCGCCACGGCCCTTGTCCGCCATCGCGGCGCGGGCTGGCGAGCGGCGGCCATTCGCGTCGCGAGCCTCGCGCCCGCGGGATTCCTCGCCCTCTGCGGCCTCGTCTGGGTGCGCTGGGTGCAGAAGTTCGGCCTCGATATGTCGCCGGTCAAAGCCGGCCGCAGCGCCCACGAAGCCGAGGCGCTGACGCCCCTCCCCTTCGACTTCTTCGTTCCCTGGGTGCGTTTCACGCGCGACGTCGTGTTCAGTCATGAGCTCGAGCGCCGCTCGCACTACGTCGGCCTTTCGCTTCTCGTGCTCATCGGGCTCGCGCTCCACCGCCGCAAGCGCGTTGAAACCACCGCCCTCGACGGACAGGCACGGGTCCTCGGCTGGACGGTGTTGGTGACCCTCCTCTTGATGTTCAGTCCGGTGCTGCCACCGCTGTACGCGCTCTTGAAGGTCGCGGTGCCGTACTGGGCCTTCGTCCGGGTCAAAGGTCGCTTGTCATTCATCCTCATGTTCGCGGTGGCCTTGCTCGCCGCATGGGCCATCGACAAGCTGCGCACCACGGCCCGACCACGACTTGCCGCTATAGCGGTCGCGGCGGCGCTGCTCGATTTCGTGGTCATCTCTCCATCCACACTATTGTCACGCGGCCCGCTGGCGCACATCGCCGCGCCCGGCGGCGGCCCCTTTCTCTATCTGCCCTACGGCGCGCCGAACGATGCCGTCGGCTCCGCGGCGCAGCGACTGATCATGGCCACCGGCAAGCCTTTCGTGAACGGCTACGAACCGGTCGGACCACAGGCCGCCTTCGACGCGCACGCGGCCCTCGCCGACCTCAATCGTGGCGAGGTCACCGACACCGTGCTCGAGGCACTCGATCGCCACGGCGTCACGCACGTGGTTCACGACCGCGACCTTTTCTACGGCAAGCGCCGCTTGCGGCTCTCGATCGAGGGCCGCGACAAGCTCATCGCCAGCGGCTACTTCGAGCTCGTCGCCGAGGACGCGAACGTGAGTCTTTTAGCGTACCACGCGAAGCACTAAAGCCCCTCCGTCAAGGGTTGATTCGTGCCTCCAGGACCCCATCTTGATTCATGGATGGGGAGACCAGCGACCATACCGGAGCGCTTAGCGACGCGTGTACCAGGCCTCGACCGCTTGCTCGAAGGCGGGCTGCTCGTCGGTGGCGTGTACATCGTCCAGGGAGTGCCTGGCGCCGGTAAGACGGTCCTCGCCAATCAGATCGCCTTCGAGTTCGCCAAGGCAGGTGGGCAGGTCGTTTACGTCACGCTGCTCGCCGAGTCGCATGCTCGCATGTTGCAGCACCTGCGGCGCATGCGTTTCTACGACAGCTCGGTCATTCCGAAGAACCTCTACTACCTGAGCGGTTTCCGGCCGCTCGAGGAAGACGGCTTGAGCGGACTGCTCGACGTGGTCCGGCAATCCGCGACCTCTCACAAAGCAGGCCTTCTCGTGCTGGATGGGCTCGTGTCCGCCGAAGACGCGGCGCCGTCGCTGAAGGACTACAAGAAGTTCCTGCACGAGCTGCAAGTCGTCCTCGCGTTGATGGGCGGGACCGCCCTCCTCCTCTCGAACGCCGAGCGCGCGAATGGCTTCCGGCCCGACCACACGATGGTCGACGGCATCATCGAGCTATCGAACGAGATCCAGAACGTGCACTCGCGGCGCTACCTGCACGTGCGCAAGCTGCGAGGCGCCGCGCAGGTGAGCGGGCGGCATAGCTTCGACATCAGCGATGCCGGCATCGCCGTGCACCCGCGCATCGAGACCCGAGTGAAGCCGGCGAGCGACGATGAGTACGTGCCGTCCGTGGAGCGGCTCGGGTTCGGCATCGCGGACCTCGACAAGATGATGGAGGGTGGTGTGCCGAACGCCTCGGCGACGATGCTCTTGGGACCGACAGGCAGCGGCAAGACCATGCTCGGCCTGCAGTGGCTCGCCGAAGGCGCGCGCCTCGACGAGACCGGCATCTATTTCGGCTTCTTCGAACGACCACCGGCGATTCTCGCCAAGAGCAAGCGTGTCTGCGTCGGCCTCGTCGAGGGCGTGGAGCGCGGTCTCGTGCATCAGCTCTGGCAGCGGCCGGTCGAAGGCATCGTCGACGTGGTCTGCGACCGGTTGTTGAACGAGGTCGAACGCCACGAGCCAAAGCGCCTGTTCATGGACGGCCTCGACGGCCTGGCGACCGCGGTCGACATCGATGATCGGGTCCGTGAGGTCATGACGGCTCTCGCCAACGAGCTGGAGCGGCGCGGCGTGACCATCCTGTACAGCGCCGAGAGCGCTGACCTCGTCGGCCCGACGATGCGGGTGCCATTCCGAGGTGTGTCCGCGATCACGCACAACATGATCGTGCTGCGACACGCGCGTATGCGTGGACGCATTTGCCGCGTCCTGTCGGTGCTGAAGATGCGCGACAGCGGCCACGACTCGACACTGCGCGAGCTGCTCATTACCGACCGCGGCATCCTCTTGGGTGACGTGGTCACGGCACTGGAGGCCTGAGCGTCGCGATGGAGACGAAGTTGGTCCTCGTCGTCGACGATGAAGTCGACCTCGCCCAGGTCGTCGCGGACGCGCTCGCGGACGAAGGCTACGCCGTTGCCATAGCGCACGACGGGCGCATCGGTCTCTTGCGGCTCGCCGAGCACAAGACCGACCTGGTGCTCCTCGACATCATGATGCCCTCACCGGACGGTCCGGAGATGCTCGCGAAGATGCGCGCCACGCCCGCTTTCGCCGACATTCCGGTCGTGGTGATGACGACGGCCGAATACGACGGCATCGCCGCCAGCCTCCCGCCGCACCAAGGCGTGCTGAGCAAGCCGTTCACGCATCGCGAGCTGCTCGATACCGTGGCCCGACTGGTGGGTGCTCATCCCAACGCCTGACGTACGTCCGCGACCAGGTCCTCGGTGCCCTCGATGCCGACCGAGAAACGCACTAGCCCGTCACCGATGCCGGTCCGAGCGCGTGCTTCGGGAGCCAGGTTCGCGTGCGAGGATTGGGCCGGGAGGGACACCAGCGAGTCGACGCCGCCGAGGCTCGGCGCGTCGATGGGCAGCTGCAAGCGCTTCACGAAGCGGTTCGCGGCCGCGGCACCGCCCTTGACGTCGAAGCTGACCATGCCCCCGAAGCCGCCATTGAGGGCCTTCGCCGCCATGCCGTGTGACGGATGCGTCGCGAGCCCCGGATAGTAAACGCGCTCGATGGCGTCATGCTCGCTCAAGCACTTGGCGATGGCCATGGCATTCAGCGATTGCGCGCGCACCCTCAGCGCCAACGTCTTCATGCCCCTCTGCAACAAGAAGCACGCGTGCGGATCGAGCGAGCCCCCGAGGTGGTCGAGCTTGTGTTTCACTTTCTCGACGAGCGCGCGCCCGCCGATCACGGCGCCGGCCACGATGTCGCTATGGCCGTTCATGTACTTGGTGCACGAGTGCAGCGACAGGTCGAACCCCTGCACGACCGGCTGATACAAGACCGGACTCGCGAACGTGTTGTCGATCGCGGACACGAGCCCATGCTCCTTCGCGAACTTCACCACCGCGGTAAGGTCCGGCACCGCAAGCAACGGATTCGCGATGGTCTCGACGTAGATGACCTTGGTGTTCGTCTTGAGCTTCGCCTTCCAGCTCGCTGGGTCGTTGCTATCGATGAAGTCGTAGGTGATGCCGAGCTCCGGCAGATCCTTGGTGATGAAGTCGTAGGTTCCGCCATAGAGGACATTCTGCGCCAGAATGTGATCGCCGCTCTTGAGTAACGCGAAGAGCGTCGTCGTGATCGCCGCCATGCCGCTCGATGTCACCAGGGCGGACTCCGCCCCCTCCAGCGCCGCGAGCTTGTCGTGCAACACCACCTGACTGGGTGTGTTGTTGAGCCGGAGATAACGAAGGTCGTGGTACCCCTTCTGCTCCTCGTGCACGTACGTCGCGCTCTGGAAGATCGGCGTCACCACCGCGCCTTCGACGCGACGCTCGCCGGCATGAACGACCTTGGTCTCGATCTGCATGAGCCGAGGCCATACGTTCCTTCGCCCTCTTGATCTACCCTAAAAATAGGTCCAAGAAATGTTGTCCGTCCCAAAGGAACCATTGATGACCACGAATTTGAGCTCCGGCCTCCGCGACTTCCTCGAAATCCCTTACGATAAGCTCGAGGAAAGAAATCTCGCCACCAAGCAGGCGCGCCTGGACCACCAGTCCGCCGACAAGCTTCGCGAGACCGCGGTCAAGGCGCTCGCCGACGAGAAGGGCATCAAGGCGGTCACCGTCTGCTTCACCGACCTCGAAGGTCGCCTGCAGATGCTCGACTACGACAAGAAGTTCCTCCTGAAGAGCGAGGACAATCTCACCTTCGACGGCTCCTCGGTGCGCGGCTTCTCGGCGCAGCACGAGTCCGACCTGCGCCTGCAGATCGACTGGGGCTCTCTCTACTGGCTGCCCGCCGACGTCTTCGGGCCCGGCAAGGTCCTCGTCTTCTCGCAGGTCATGGGCCGCGATGGGGCGCCGTACGCTTCCGACATGCGCAGCATGCTCAAGGCTTACTGCGATCAGCTCTGGCAGAAGGAGAAGACGGTCTGCCACGTCGCGCCGGAGATCGAAGGCTTCTTGTTCAGGGGCCGCGACGCCGAGCGCCGCTACAACGAGACCGGCAAGTTCGAATACGTCTCGACCGGCGGCTACTACCACTCGCTGCCCGGCGACGCGCTCCGCAACTTCATCGACGCGGCCGCCGAAGTGCAGCGCGCCATGGGCTTCGGGAACGAGAAGGATCACCCGGAGGTCGCTCCCTCGCAGTTCGAGATGAACTTCACTTACAGCGAAGCGCTCATCACCGCCGACCAGGTGCAGCTTTACAAGCTGCTCTGCCGTCAAGTGGCGCAGAAGATGGACATGACCGCGTCGTTCTTGCCCAAGCCGGTCACCGGCGTGAACGGCAACGGCATGCACACCAACATGTCGTTCTCGCGCGACAAGGTGAACCTCTACTGGGACGCCAAGGGCCAAGACGGCTTGTCGAAGACCGGCTGGACCGCCATCGATCGCATCCTCGCGAGCGCCGATGACATCTGCCTGATTCTCAATTCGTCCGTTAACGCGTACCGCCGTCTCGACCCGCACTACGAGGCGCCGAATCAGATCAAGGCATCGCCGAACAACCGCGGCGCCATGGTCCGCATCCCGACCGGCAACGAGCGCTCGGCGCGCATCGAGGTACGCAGCGTCGCACCCGACGCCAACCCGTACATGGTGTTCTACACCTTGATCCGGACGGCGCTCGAGGGCGCGGACGCTCCAGCGGACGAGTCGAAGCGCAGCCGCACCCGCTTCCTGCCCGACAACATCTACGACTCCATCCGCTTGTTCAAATCGAGCAAGTTCGTGTCCGAGGTGCTGGGCGAAGTCGTGCAGACCAAGTTCGCCGAGCTCAAGCAGTCGCAGGCCGATCGCTGCCCGAAGGCCTTGGGCTCGCTCATCAAGGTCCCGGAAATCCAGTTCCACCACGAGGTCACGAACCAATACCTCTGGAATCAGTTCTAGACGCGAACCTCAGCCGACCCGACCTGTCCGTGCGTACGTGTGGCACAGGTCAGGTCGGATTGGAGCGGAGGCGTCTATGCAAATGGGCGAAGGTACGGGGGATTCTTTCGTGAGCAACGGCGGCGCTGGACGTATTGCACCAGCGGTCCTGAACGGGGCGCTGGACGGCTTCGACGCGGCCTATCCGCGCTTCGTCGCGATGGCGGACAAATATCGCGCTATAGCGGACGGCAAGGGCCAGATCCTCGACCTCACCGAAATGGACGACGGCCGCTTCCTCGTGGAACGGCGCGTCAACGCCGACGCGGCACGGGTAGCCATGAAGGTTACCGCGGCGGATCGCATGGCCATCGCGGCGCTCATCCGGCGCGCCGCGGAAAACGAGCGCGGGGCGAGCACCGAAGACACGGCGATCACGCCCAACTATCGCGCGCACCACCTGTTCGCGACGCGGTTCATGGCCCGACGTTAGAGCTTGGGCCAAAGCCACGCCGCGCCGATAACCCCAGCAGAGTCCCCGAGCTCGTTCTTCACGATAGGGGTCGCGAAGGTGTCGTTGAAGATCGCCCCCGCGACCGCCTCGGGCGTATCGCGGGTCAGGCGCGGAATGGACGACAAGCCGCCACCAAGGACGATGACGTCAGGATCGAGGATGTTCACGACGTATGACAGCGCCTTGCCGAAGCGCTTGATGTAGCGCTGCATCGCGGCGAGCGCCGCCGGCTCACCCCGCTCGGCGCGCTCGACGACCATCGGACCCTCCATGCCTTGTCCGTAATCGCGGGCAAGTCCCGGCCCCGACAGCAGCGTCTCGACGCAGCCGCGCTTTCCGCAATAGCAGTCAGGTCCATCGGCCTCGAGGATGTTGTGCCCCCACTCTCCGGCCACGTGGTTGGGACCGTCGTGCACGTTCCGATCGATGACGATACCGCCGCCGACTCCAGTGCCGAGGATGATCCCGAAGACGACGCGATGGCCGCGGCCGGCGCCACTCACGGCTTCGGCGAGCGCGAAACAGTTCGCGTCGTTCTGGATGCGGATGTCCTGCACCAGTGTCGCCTGCAGGTCTTGCTGCAGCGGCATGCCGTTGAGCGCTACGGTGTTCGAGTTCTTGAGCATGCCGGTCTTGACCGAGATCGACCCGGGGGTGCCGATGCCGATGCTGCATGGGCGGCCCGCGCGCTTCTTGAGGTCGATAATGAGGCTGACGATGGTGCCCAGGATGGCCTCGTAGCCCTCGGACGCCGGTGTCGGGCGGCGCTCGCGGTGGACGATACTGCCGTCGGGCGCGAGCAGGACTCCTTCGGTCTTGGTGCCGCCCAGGTCGATGCCAATACGCATGTCACCCTCCGCGTGGTCAGAACGCGTGGCCATTCGTGTATAGTTCTTGGGGCCGCCAGGCGAGAGGGCGCATGAGCGACGCGATAGGGTCGAAGCGGTCTGAGCTTGTTCCCGCGCCCGTGAACGCGCTATCGCGTGCACCATGCACGTTATCCTCGCTCTGGTCCTGGCCGCGACGGCGGCCCCCGGAAAAAAGCCGTTCACCGCGCAGGATCTGGTGCGCCTCGAGCGCGTCGCGAAGCCGACGCTTTCGCCCGACGGCAAGCGCGTGGTCTACGAGCTGCGCGAGACCGACTGGGACGCGAACAAGGGCGTGCACTCGGTTTGGCTGCTCGACGTCGACACCAAGGCGACGCGGCGCCTCACCGCGCAGGGCGTCGAGAGCGCTTCGCCGCGCCTGTCGAAGGACGGCGCCTCCGTCTACTTCCTGTCGCCGCTCGACGGTAAGCAGCAAGTCTGGAAGCTCGACCTCGCCGGCGGCGAAGCGAAAGCCCTCACGTCACTGCCGCTCGAAGTGACCGCCTTCGCGGTCGCCCCCGGCAGCGACCGCATCGTCGTGGCCATGGATGTTTTCGCGGACTGCCCCACCCTCGCCTGCAGCAAGCAGCGGTTCGACGCGCGCTCCGCGAAGAAGGCCAGCGGCCAGCTCTACGATCAGCTCTTCGTGCGCCACTGGGATGCTTGGAAGGACGGCACGCGTAGTCAGGTCTTCCTCGTGACCCCGGGCGCCGCCGGGGAGCCCGTGCGCTTGTCACGCGACATCGACGGCGACGTCCCCAGCAAGCCTTTTGGCGACGACGAAGAGTGGTCGTTTTCTCCCGACGGCAAGACCTTCTACTTCACGGCGCGCATCGCCGGCCGCACCGAGCCTTGGAGCACCAACCTCGACGTCTTCCGCGTCGCGCTCGAGGGCACTCGGAAACCCGTGAACCTGAGCAGCGGCAACCTGGCGACCGACGTCGGTCCGGTGGTCTCGCCCGACGGCAAGCAGGTGGCTTGGCGCGCCATGAAGCGCTCCGGCTTCGAGGCCGATCGCTACCGCATCATGGTCCAATCGACGAGCGGCGGCAGTGCGCGCGAGCTCGCCGGTGGCTGGGATCGCTCGGCCGACGCCCTGGCATGGGCGCCGGACGGCAAGACCCTGTACACGATAGCAGACGATGTCGGTCAACGCCGTCTGTTCGCGGTGGAAGCAGTGAACGGCGGCGTCAAGCCGCTCACCGACAAGGGGCACGTCGCGAGCATGGCGGTCGGCCGCGACGCCGTCATCGTGGCGATGGACGACCTACGCGCTCCGGCGCAGCTCTATCGCGTTCCCGTGCCACAAGGCGCCCGTGAGCAGCTGACGCGCCACAACGCGGAACGCATGGAGCAGCTCGCTCTCGGTGACGTCGAGCAGTTCAGCTTCGAGGGCTGGAACGGCGAGATGGTCTACGCACACATCGTCAAGCCCGCGGGCTTCGTCGCCGGGCAGACCTACCCAACGGTGTTGCTCGTCCACGGAGGTCCACAGGGTAGCTTCGGCAACCACTGGCACTATCGCTGGAACCCGCAGACCTATGCCGGCGCCGGCTTCGTCGCCGTGGCGATCGATTTCCACGGCTCGACCGGCTACGGCCAGGCGTTCACCGACTCGATCAGCCGCGACTGGGGGGGCAAGCCTCTCGAGGATCTCCAGAAGGGCTGGGCGCACTCCGTCAAAACGTACAAGTTCATCGACGCCGGCAGAGCCTGCGCCGCCGGCGCCTCCTACGGTGGCTTCATGATCAACTGGATCGCCGGCAAGTGGCAGGACCCGTGGAAGTGCCTGGTGAACCACGACGGCATCTTCGACGCCCGCTCCATGGCCTACACCACCGAAGAGCAGTGGTTCGAGGAGTGGGAGTTCGGCGGCAAGTACCACGAGCACCCCGAAGGCTACGAGCAGTGGAATCCGGTGCAGCATGTCGCCAAGTGGAAGACGCCGATGCTCGTCGTCCACGGCGGCAACGACCACCGCGTGCCGCTCGAGCAAGGCCTCGCCGCCTTCACCGCCTTGCAGAGCCGCGGCATCCCCTCGCAGCTCCTCTACTTCCCGAACGAGAACCACTGGGTCTTGAAGCCGCAGAACAGCGCTCAATGGCACGAGACCGTCGAGGCCTGGCTGAAGCGCTGGACGAAAAAGTAGAGAGGTCTACTTCTTCGGCGTCGCGAGCCAGTTGCTCATATCCGCCGAGCGCACCAAGCCGGCCTGCTGGAAAACCTTGGTGCCGTCGCGGAAGACCACGAAGTTCGGAATACCCTGTACGCCATAGCGGGCAGCGAGCTCGGGGTAGCGGTCGGTGTCCACCTTCAGCACCAAGGCGGCGCCAGCTTTCTCACGAGCAACCTTTTGCACCTCCGGCGCGGCCATCTTGCAGGGGCCGCACCAGTTGGCCCAGAAGTCGACGAGCACCGGCACCTTGGCCTCGGCTACCAGCTCGTCGAAGGCACCGGCATCGACATCGATGGGAGAGTCGACCGGCGGAAGGTCGACCTTGCAGCTGCCGCACTTCCCCTTGGTTGCCAGGAACCGGGCTGGGACACGGTTCTGGGCCCCGCATGCTCTGCACGTGCGCAACATGGTGGCTCTCCTGGGTTCCAACTAGGATCGTGGCAGCCGCGACACGAGTCAACCCGATTGCGAGGCAGGCACGTACATCCCGTGAACTTCTAGCGATTCCGCCCTCGCCGGCGGTGCCGATCAGCGACGAAGTACCGATACGCCGGCACGGAGGGCACGGTGGCCAACGGCGCCCACCCCAATGCCGCCAACCTCCAACGCCGCACCCGAGAAGAAGTGGTACATCGCCTGGCCGGCCGTGTAGTTCGGGCCTTCGACGGCGCCATGAACGAGAGGGTTCGCCAGGGCCGCGCCGGCGACCGCGCGGGTCATGGCCATCGGCGTGAGACCCGCGCCAAGCGTCGCGACCGAGACGATGAGGAGCGCGGCGTCGGCGGTGTTGTTGGCGACATCCGAACGGTCGGCGGTGTAGGTGCCGAGAGCCCGCTGCAGTCGCGTCTGCGCGTTCACGAGAGCGTCGATGTGCGACTCATCCAGGCGCCCGGCGGTGTTGGCGGTTCCGGCGCGGCGAGCTGCGTTGACGACCTCGCGCAGGGCATCGTCGACCACGGGTCCCGAGAACGCAAAGGTGTCGGTCCAGCGTCGCGACAACGCCGCCCAACCGGCATCGCCGCGCTCACGCGCGAAGACGTCGCGCATGTCGCTGATCATGCGATCGAGCTGCGCCCGCTCTGGGCCGCGCGGCACGGCCGTCGCGAGTCGCATCTGCGCCCGCGCCTCGGAGCCGAGTGAGCCGATGGCGTCGTCGTAGCTCGGGCTCGGCCGTTGACCGCGATAGCGGCTTTCGAAGACCTCGCGCAAGCTCGCACGATCGGCAAAGCCGAGCGCCAAGGTCGCATTCACCACGTCATTGTCTTCCGCGAGGCTCTGCTGGCGATAGCGCAAGAGATCGACGGCGTCGGTCTCGCCACGGACGGCGCGCAAGATGCGCTCGCGAATCTCCGGCGGATGGTAGCGCTCGTTGATGCGCTGCTCGATGTTCGGATTGGCGGCGAGGATAGCTCGGCGCTGATCCGGCGAGAGAGCATCCAGGTAGCGAGCGAAATTCCGGAGGTCGGGCAGACCGCCGCGCTCGGTGAACCGACGCTCGAACTCCGCAACGGCCGCCGTGCCACTCGTGGGCGAGTTGTTGTACGAAAGCTCCGTAATCGCGGCTCGCACCTCGCCATCGCGGCCGCGCTGGACGACGGCCCGCTGGAGGTCTTGGTCGACGCGGCTCGCGAACTCGCCACCGGCCAACGGAGCCCCTTGCGCCGTGAGGGTGCGAATGGCGCGCACGGTATCGTCGCGACTCACGCTGCCGTCGAGATAGCCGCGCAGCGTCAGCTGCGCATAACGAGCGGAGCGTTCTTGTGGCGTGCCTTGCCCGAGGAGCGCGCGAGCCCGCTCGGCCTGCGGGCCACGGAGGTTGTCGCGCACGAGCTGCTCGAGGCGCTCACGACCCTGGCCCTCGCGACCATCGGCCACGTACCCGTATTGGGCCGCGAACTCGTCGAGGCGGTGCGCATTGGCGGCTATGCGATCGAGGATGACCTCGCCGTTCGCGAAGGAGAAGGTGCGCGAATCGCCCGCCCGATAGACTTCCATGGCGTCCGGCGACTGAATACGCGCGGCTCGATATTCGCGCCGATCATCGCCGCCGAGCTCGCTCCAGAAGCCGCGGGTGAGATCGGCTTCGAGCGACTCGGGGTTACCACGTGCACGGCCGTACGTGGCGAGGAAGCGCTCGTCGACGGCGCGCACCGCTTGCCGATAGGCGTTGCCGTCCTGGTCGGGGTAGCGCGCACGCAGGTCGGCGTAGATGTCGTTGATCGCGCGCGTGCCGGTGCCGGTGCCCTGCATGGAGATGAAGGCGATGTCTTCCGGCTGGCTCACGCCGCCGGGGTTACGCAGGTATGCGTTGAACAGGGCGCGCTCGGCGACCGACATGGTGCTGAGCATGGCGTCGGCGCCCACGCCGCCGGACCGCGAGGCCGCCTCGCGACGCAACGCCGTCATGAAGCGCTCCTGGAACTGGTCGTCGCCGACGCGGCCGCGCTGGCCGTGGACGGCATCGAGGGCGCCGCGGCGATCACCGGCGCGTAAGCGGTCGACGGTGAGCCGCGCCAGTTCCTCGACGCGGGCAGTCGGTGTCGAGCCAGGCGGTAGTCGCTCATCTGTCCGAGATTGCGGACCAACGGCGCTTCGTCCACCGCGTGGCTCGGGGGGCGTGACCCTTGGGTCACCAGGTAGGCGCTGCTGCGGCGGCAGGTCCGGCGTGTATTGCGCGAGCACGACCCGCGGCTGCGGCTGTGGGCCACCGTTGTTGCGCACCACCGCGCTCCCGGCCGTTTTGTCGGGCACGCGAGGCACATGCCCCGCGAGCACGGTGCCGGGAAGTGGGGTCATGGGTTAACGGGTCGCCGCCAGGCGTAGCGTTTGCTGGACCCACGTCGCCGCGTCAGCAGCGAGATCGCTGCTTTGCGCCCGCCGCGCCACGCTAGCGAGCTCGGCATCGGTCAGCGGGACGCGCGCGGCCAGCAGACGCGTTGGTTCTCTCGTACCGTCCGCGCGTAGAGCGCCTTGAACGCTGTACGGCTGGCTAAACATGTCATCGATCATTCCACGAGCGGTGCGCTCCATGTTGGTGCGCTCCCAATAGGGCATGCTCCTGTCGGTCGTGCGTCGCAGCAAGCCCAGCGCCGCTTCGGTCTGCCCCGCATCGGCGCGGCGGAACATCTCGCTCACCGATCGATGATCGCCAGCCGCCGCGAAGTGACGCAGTGCCGAGCCCATATCTTCGGTCCACGCGCGGCCAACACTTTGCAAGTCGGTGCGCGCGGCGCGGGCAAACGAATGTCCGGCTGCGTGGTGCGCGGCGATGATATCGGCTTCGCTCGCGCCAGCCCTGGTGAGCGCGTCGGCGTGTTGAGCCTGACCCTGCGCCAGCCTCTGGTAGAGACTGCGAATCACGCGCTCGGGTTGCGCGGCCGGCGTGTGGCGGATGACGTGGGTCATGTGCTCGACCGCGGCGCGCGTCTCGTGTACCCGCAGCGTCTGCGTCGCGGTGTCGAGCTGCCCCTGGAGCCAGGGTCGATCAGCGGCGCTGGCGCGGCCCAAGCGCGTCGTCAGGTTCTCCACGGCTTCGCTGGCGACCCGGTGCTCGGCGCTCATGGCGGCTCGGGCTGGTGTGCTATAGCCGATGACGTTCATGGGGTTGGTGATGGCGGACGGAAGCGCGCCAGGGACCCCAGGTGCGCCAGGTGCGCCGGTTGCACCACGGAGGCCACCGCGCTCGAATGTTGCCGCGGCGCGCGGCGCTGCCTGCATGGCGGCTTCACGGCCGGCGCGAGCCGTGCCGACTTCCAACGCTTCGCCCAGAACGACACCGGCGACTCGACGCGTGACTGTGGAGTTCATCTCTCTGATTCCTTCGCAGGCGAGCCCCAGAGGGCTCCAATAACGACTCCTTTTAGACTAGCACGCGAGTCTAAAAACCGTTGTCGTAAAGCGGGTCTGAGCCCCTGTTGGGGACTGACATCGAGACATCCAGACCTACATGTAGGTGCGGCTTTTGGCCTCGACAGAACGCGCCTCCCGGCCACAACGGCGCCACGAAGTCATTGGGATAGCAGACGCTTTCCTCCCCACCATGCCCGCTCGTAATAGGCGGATCCGAGAGTGTCGATGACGACACCGCGACTCGAGCTTGCATGCGCGAACTCACCGCTGCCCACGTAAACGCCAACGTGGGTGACGGTACCGCGGTCGAAGGTATCGAAAAACACGAGGTCACCCGGCGCGAGGCGGGCCTTGTCGACGCCGGCGCCAAGTGAGAACTGGGCCCGGCTGTTGCGCGGCAGGTCGATGGCGGTCGTCTCGTCGTAGATGGCGCGTGAGAATGCAGAGCAGTCGATGCCGCGACGATCCGTGCCCCCGAACAGATACGGAGTGCCCAACCAACCGCCCGCGGCCTTGCGCAAGCTCCCCGCGAAGCCGGGCTCGGCCACGACCAGCTCGTCGCCTGCGATGGGGGGCGGCGCCTTCTCTCGTTTCGGTGCGTGCTGCGCGTCGCGAGGTGGCTGCTTTGGCGGAGCTTCGACGCGCCGGGGCTGCTGCGGCTCGGGTCGGGCACGGGCCTTCTGCCCCAGCTCGGTCGCCAGCGCGAGGTAGCGTTCGTAGTAGGTCCCTTGGCGCAGGCGACCAACGTTGGCGTAACCGCGCGCAAGCTCGCGTCCGAGAGTCGTAAGCTCCTCCCGCACGGCGCTGGTCTGCTCGCGTGCTTCCAGCTCGACCCCCTGCCACAAGCGCTCGAGCAGCAGCGGCCGCATCAGCTCGCGCGTCTTCTCGAGGGACGCCGTGATGCGAGCGATGTCCGCTTTGGCGATCGCCCCGCGCCCGAGCATCTCCTCCCACCAGAAGACGATCTCCGGCGCGATCTCGGGATCGAAGTGGCGCGGAAAGTTGTAGGCGAGCTCGCGCGGCTGCGCCTTGGGGGCGCGCCCTTGCAGCTTCATGAGCTGATAGTTGATGGCGATCGGCGGCGGTACCCAGCGGTAGGTGTCGTGATAGGCATCGTACGCCGCGCGAGCCGCCTTCACCGGCTCGATGCCGAAGAAGATGCTGGCCGCTACGACGGACTTGGCGACGGTGACGCCCTCGTCACTGCCGTCCTTGATGGCCTTACCGCCGAACACCTGGCGCAGCGCCGTATCCCAGACTTGCTTGTCGGCGTCCGGGAGATCGGAGCGCGACTGCACGTAGTCGAGGAGCGTCAGCTTGCGTCCCTCCTCGGAGGTGACATCGGTGCGGGAAGCGCTGAAGGCGGCGGCGAGGATGAGCGCCGTGATTGGAGTCATGTCCCGAGCTTACCACCGCTGCAAGATCGCATTTGATCGCGACACGTCATGGTTACGCCTCATTTGCATGGCGAACCGCGGCGCTGCTCCCTAGGATCACAGGAAGGAGTACCGCATGTGGGACGAGCTTCCGGACGTGACCCGTTGGGCAGCGACCATCCACCGGTACGAGGGCGACGGTGGTCCCGAGCCGGAGGTCCCACTCGAACCGACCCCGCATGCCTATTTCGCGGTCGATTTCGGCGCGGTCGAGATACTGGTCAGCCGCGCAACCTACGACGATCTCCCACGCCTCGCCCGTCTCCACGGACGGGCGCTGGTCGACGAACGACGTAATGGCGCATCCTGGCGCCGGGCAAAGATTAGCGGGCGTTAGCAACCACGGGGCGTGCCCTTCGATACTTCGGAGGCCCCAAAACCGGTCGATCGGTCGACCAACTGGAAGCACGCCCCATGCAGCTTATTCGCCCTGAGGGAGCCCGCGCCGTCACCGCAGCGTCGATCGCGGCGCAAAATGGCCCTGCCCTCGCCGGCTCCCGGGAGCCCATTTCGGCGCCGTCAGTCCATACGGCGGAGCGTTTGGCTTGTATCGAGCAGGCCACCAAGGTGACCGACGGTGCGTTCGCGGCCCTCAAAGCGGCGCTGCGGCCAGGTATGACCGAGAAGGAAGCGGCGGCCATCATCGAGAATCACTTCAAGGCCAACCGCATGGGGCTGTCGTTCCCCACCATCTCGGTCTTCGGCAAGGGGACAGTCGATATCCACGGCGTTCCGTCCGACCGCCGGCTCGAACAGAACGACATCATCATGGTCGACATCGGCGCCCGCTACGAAGGCGAAGGCGGCCCGTGGTGCAGCGACGTGACCCGCACCTTCTTCGTTGGCGAGCCTACCGCCCGCCAACGCGAAATCTGGAACCTCGTCCACGAGGCCCAGAAGCTCGGCCTTGCCAAGGTCCGTCCGGGCGCCACCGCCGGCGATGTCGACAAGGCATCGCGCGACTTCCTGCGCGGCAAGGGCTTCTCGATTCCCCACGCAGTCGGCCACGGCGTCGGCCGCAAGGTGCACGAGGCCCCCACCATCTCGCAGGGTAACCCCGCGAAATTGAAGGTGGGTGACGTGATCACGGTCGAGCCGGGCGTCTATCTATCGCGCGAGGGCTTCGGAGTGCGCGTGGAAGATATTCTCGTCGTCACCGAAGACGGCTATCGTATGTTGTCACGAGCGCCATACTGAGCAGACACCCATGACCAATCCAATCGCGCCGGTCGATGCCGCAATTGTCCGCGTCGCGCCCGTGCGCCAGGGCGTGACCGCTACGACGGACGAGCACGCGGGGCACGAGCCCGCGGCTGTCGACCGTATGGACCCGGGCACGCCACACCGTGCAGTGCGACCGCCCATCCCGACGCCGGTGCAGCTGCCACCAGCAGGCCCACACGGCGTGGGCCACGGACATCATGCCCATGGCCCGCACCACGGCGAGCCACCGACCGGCCCGGTCGCGGAGGGCCCGGTCCCCGAAGTCGAGCCGATGCGCGCCATCGATCTCGCCAACGGCGGCAGCTTGACCCTCGATATGCACCGCGTACGACGTCAAGTCGCCGGACAAGAGATCTCGGGCATCTCCTATGGCGGCTCGATCCCAGGGCCGGTGCTGCGCGTGCCGCAAGGCTCGAGCGTCGACATCCTCCTGCGCAACCGCACCGATGCGGAGACGACGCTGCACCCGCATGGCCTGCGTCTCGATTGGCGCTTCGACGGTGTCCCCGGCCTCGGCCAGGATCCGGTACCGCCGGGCGGCGATTTCAACTACCGCCTCACGTTCCCCGACGCCGGCGTCTACTGGTACCACCCACACATCCGCGATTGGGCGGTCCGTGACCAGGGCGCCTACGGCGTCTTCGTCGTCCAGCCGACCGACCCGAACTACTACAATCCCGCGAATCGCGAAGAGGTGCTCGCGCTCGACGACATCGCGGTGCGCGATCCATCGGCCCGCGATGGCGGTCGCTCGCCGGCGACGCACGTCTGGGGCGGCATGCACGGCGATACCATGCTCGTGAACGGCCGTACCGACTATGCGCTCAACGTGCGCCGTGGCGAGGTCGTCCGCTTTCACGTCCTCAACGCCGCCGACACGCGCGTCTTCAATCTCTCGATCCCCGGCGCGCGCATCAAGGTCGTCGGCTCGGACATCGGCAGGAACGAGCGCGAGGAGTTCTCCGACAGCGTCATGATCGCGCCCGCCGAGCGCTACACCATCGAGGCGCTCTTCGACACGCCCGGCGAGCATCAGATCGTCAGCCGCACTCCCGCTGGAGCGACGAACGTCCTGGGTCGCGTCAACGTAGCGGCCGAGCCGGTCGAACAGAGTCATCGCGAAGCCTTCGAGCGTCTGCGCGAAAACGCGGAAGTGCGCGCCGACATCGACCAGTTCCGCCGACACTTCGACCGGCCCGCCGATCTTCGCCTGGGCGTCGAGCTCGAGATGAATGGCCGGCGCCAGGGGCCGCGCGAGCCGGCGCCGCGTGACCCGAACACGCCGATGCCCACCGGCCGTCCGCTATGGCAGCGCACGGACGGCATCATGTGGGAGGAGCTTGCTCCCCCGATGAATCAGCGCTCGAACGTCGACAACACCATCTGGCGCCTCGTCGATCTCGACACCGGCAGGGCCAACGAAGACATCCGCTGGCAGTTCAACCAGGGCGACGTCTCGCGCATTCAGCTACGTGGTGGCCCGATGCAGCACCCGATTCACTTCCACGGGCAGCGCTTCCTCGTCCTTTCGGTGAATGGCGAGCGCAATCCCAACCTGCAGTGGAAGGACACCACGATGGTCGCGCCGGGACAGACCGTCGAGATCCTCGTCGATCACTCGAACCCCGGGCGCTGGATGTTCCATTGCCACATCGGCCGTCACTCGACGGACCACCCGAACCACCGCATGACGGGTTACTTCGACGTGCGGGCGCGGGACGAAGCGACCCCGGCGAGGTAAGCCGCGATCGGCGCCATGTCGGTGAGCGAAGACGACGCCGCGATGTAAGAATCGGGGCGCACGAGCAGCACTTGGTCGGCGTAAGGGCAGCTCTTCGCGTCGCGGATCGTCATCACCTTCACGAACGCCGGCGGGTCGAAGGTAGGCTTGGCGTCGCCGAACACGAGCAAGGTGAAGCAGCGGTAGTCGAGCCGCGAGTAGATGCGCTCGTCGCCGACCGCGAAGTCGAGCAAGCGCTGGCCGTGCAGCGGATGCTCGCCATAGCGGATACCCATGCCCGTGATGTTGCCGGCGCGCCGCTCGACGATCTTCACGTAGTCTTCGGCGTGGGTGCCCTCCTTGGAGTACTTGGTCGAGCGCGTAAGCTCACCCGACGTGGCGATGACGCTCATGGCGACCGGCTTGCGCTCTTCTTCATAGCTGCGCGCGAGCTCGACGGGGGCGCCGTGCTCGAGCACCATGTCGAGCTTCCACATGAGATTGAACGCGTCGGCTAAGCCCGTGTTCAGGCCCTGTCCGCCGTTCACCGAGTGGATGTGGCAGGCGTCACCGGCCAAGAAGACGCGGTCCCGCACCGAGTAACGCTCGGCCACGGATTCCTTCACCGAGAAGTGCGAGAACCAGGTGACTTCCTCGAAGCGCAGCGTGTGCGGCTGCATGGCCCGATTGATCTTCGCCAGCACCTCTTCGAACGTGAAGTCCTTGGTGTCCATCCGGATGTAGAAGCGGTCGATGTTTCCTTCACGCGGTATCCAGGCGACGTCGGAAGTATCGGCCTGGAAGACGATGATCTCCGGCACCTTCGCGAAGTCGGTGGCGATGACTCCGTCCACCACCGCCCAGATGATTTGAGGCCGCGTGACCTCGAACCCGACCTCGAAGAGCTCGCGCACGAAGGAGCGCGAGCCGTCGGCGCCGATCACGAACTTGCTCTTCAGCGTCTCACCCGTCGACAGCGTCGTGAGACAACCGTCGTCTGTGACTTCGATATTGGCGACCGAGGTTTCGCGGCGGACCGCCGCGCCCTGCTCCGTGAGCTTCGTATCGAGGAGCTGTTCCACGAATGACTGCCCGAGCATGAGAAAGTGCTTGTGAAAGCAGCCTTGCAGCGCGTCCCACCACGACGACTGGCGCGAGACGAACTTGCCGTCCGCCCAAACGGAGCTGGTGTTGCAGGGCTTACCCAAGGGATGGAGCTCCGCGAACAGGTCGACGACCTCGAGCAGCTGCAAGGTGCGGGCGTTCAGTGCGTCCGCGCGTCCGACTTGGAGGGGCGCCGACGACTTATCGACGATGACCGTCTGTAAGCCCCGGAGTCGTCCCAGGTAGGCGCAGAGTAGACCTACCGGCCCGGCGCCGACGATGACGACGTCGGTCTCCAGCGTCCTCATCCTTGGGCGACCAGATGCGGATTGGCGAGCGGCGGATCGCCGAGGACGTGCACCCGCCGCAGGTGCCGTGGCGCGCCCGGCGTGAAAGCCTCGCGGCCATGCAACAGCGTATAGTTGTCCGAGACGACGATGTCACCCGTTTGCCAGGAATGGGCGTAGAAGCTCTCCGGCGCGTAGAGCGCCTCGCGCAGGCCTCGGTGAAACTCGCGCGCTTCGGTCTCGGCGACACCCTCGAAGGCGAGCGTCGGGTGGTTGACGAAGGTCTCGTCACCCTCGACGGGTGGCTCGTTATAACGAATGACGGAGAAGCCGCGCGCGGGATGCTCTGTTACCACCGGCGCGATGGTCTTGCTGTCGTAGTACTCCATCTTGCGGCGATAGACGCCGGTCACCTTGTCCCAGAGGGCACGAGCGCGGGGCGCGGCTCGCTCGAGCGCGCTGACGGTGTTCGAAAAGGTGGTGCGGCCGCCCTGGTTGCCCGCCGGCGCGCTGACGCAGTGGAACATCTGAAACTCGGGGACCTGCTCGCGATACATGCCATCCCAGTGGAGCGGCACGTAGTTGTTGTCGAAGATGTGATCCTCCGGCGTCTCCTGCTCGACCAGCTCGAGCACTTTGCCGAACGGCCACAGGCTCACCTCGCCCCAGCGGCCGCAGTAGTCCGCGAAAGCGTCGGCGGTACCGAAGGTGGTGAAGCCCCGCAGGACGAGCAGATGATGCTCGCGAGCCAGGGCACGGAGCCTCTCAATGGGCAAATCGAGGACATTCGTGGCCGCGGACGGCTCGACCAGCACACCAAACGGATTGAGGTCGCTGAGAATCATGACGCGGCACCTTGCATGACGTAGTGGCTTGGCCTTCCGTTGGCGAAGACGAGCGTCGCGCCCGCCTCTTCGACTTCGCGGCGCTTCCTTAGCACGAAGCTGCCATCGACCTCGACCGCGACGCCGTGCCACGGGGTGAGCCAGCCGTCCATCGTCTCCATGAGATGGATGCCCAGCTTGCGGCTGCCGCACACCTGGGGGTGAATCGACAGACGCACCGCGTCCGGAAAGCAGGTCGCGAGGAGCCCGTCCCAGGCCTTGCTGCGCTGAACCACTTCGTAGGCGCGCCGGCGGCAATCCTTCTGCAGCGCGGTCTTGCTCATCGTCATGTCCGGTCGCAAACCGTCCTCGAAGAGGAAGCGCGTGATGCCGCAGTACATGCGCTTGGGCTCACCGCCTTCGCGGACAGCGGCTTGCAGGGCCTCGAGCGGTTGACCGTGGCTCGCCATGAGGCGGGCGCGCATGGCATCGAACGAGCAATCAGTGAAGACGTCGTCGAGGTTGAAGGTCGAGAGCGCGGTCGCGCCGAGGTCGGCGATCAGGGCCGAGAGGTCGCGCTGGTAGGTGGTGATGTCGCTCTCGTCGATGCCAACGACGTCACTGAAGACGCGACCATCGGAGCAAAGCACCATGCGCGCGCCAGGCGCGTACACCGCTTGCACACGGCGGCAGAGCTCGTTCAAGAAAGCGAGCGACTGCCGTTCGGCCATGTCCGCCCGCGCGCTCAAGACCTTCGACGGGTTCGGCGACTTGCCAGGAAACGCCGGCAGAACGAACACGACCGGCTCGCCGAGCTCCACCGAGGCGATGACGCGACTCAAGTGCGGACCAGCGCACTTCTCGCACAAGCCCAGCTCGCAAGGCTCGCTCTCCGCGGCGATGCGGCGGTGCGGCAGGACGAGGCCCAGGATCTCCAAGGCGACCGCTCGAGCGGAGCGCTTGGGAGCGGCGAAAAGCGTGCTGTGGGTCTCGACGGTCGCAGCGGAGAAATCGGTGTACATCGGCGGCTCCAGGTCATTCGCCTGGGGCGTGGTGGCATCCTCAGGCAGCGCCTGAACTAGGCTCCGCCAGCAATAAAGTAAAATGATTAGGGTCAATCGTTGCGATAAGCGAAACTTATCGAAGACTCAGCTCAGCCGCTGCACGTGCATATGGTTGTCGTGATTCGGAAATGAGCGGACCAGACCCTCGCTGACCAGGACCGGATCATTGAACAGGATCTGCGCCTCTGGCCGGATCGCCTTGATGATCTTGATGAGCTTACGCGTGGCGGCGCGGTCGTAGGCGGGGCTGCGCCACGTCGCGTTGACGCTATCGCGGTCGGGCTCGGCGGTGACGCGGCCATCGTTGAAGGCCAAGTCGAGGTCGAAGATCTTCCCGTCGCGGTGCGACGAGTGATCCGGGATCCGTCCGCCGCCTTGCTTGGCGATGTCGCCCACGCGCAGCATGAGGCCGCTCTGCTCGCGGTGGCGTTGGGCAATCCGCTTGAGCGTCTCGATGGTCCGGGCCGTGCCGTAGCGGAAAGGCTTGTAGCCCATGTAATCAGAAGCGCCGCGCGGCAGCTCGACGTCGATGCGTACGTTGTTGAACGACGCGAGCGACCGCGACCAGGTCGGGCCCCCAACGCTGGGCACCGCCGCCGGCGGGAGCTCGGCCGGCCGAGCGCCTAGAAGCCGCTTCTCCTCGTCGGTGAGGCGGCCTTCACGATCGCCCTCGGGAGTGGCGGCCGTTGCCGGCTCGATGCGCTGGTAGACGTCGCCGGCGATCTCACCACGACCGTCGTGGGACTCGGGATCGCGCAGGCCCTCGAGAATTTCCCGCACGTAGGGGACCCGATCGTCGCGCTTGGCGCGAATGTCGGCGGCGATCTCACCGATGGCGCGCCAGTAGCGCTCTTCGCTCGCCGGGTCGCGCTTGAGCGCTTCGAGGGTCTCGCGGCTCTGCGCGAAGGCGCTCGCCACCCGGGGCATCATGGGCAAGAGCGCGGGAGCGGTCGGTCCAACCCACTGGGCAGGCCGCGGCACCGTGCGCGGTCGACGCGGCTCGATGCCGTCATCATCGCCGGTCACGAGGCGCGCGACGCTGAGCGCACCGGTGCCCGGGAGGTCCGCGACGGGACGCGAAATACCCACGGACGCCCGTGGGAGCACGTTCGTTTCGATGACTGACATGGGGTTGGTGGGAACGCTCGGAAAGGAGCGCCCCTAACGGCATCGGCAGATGGGCGATGATGTTGCCGAAACCAAGCAGTGTCAGGCTGGAATGAAGCGGGCAAAAGCGAGTCCGCGTCAGGCATCGACCGAAGTTTCCAACCGCAAGTGAGGGTGGCGTGACCCGCCACCCGAACCGCCTCGTAGCCGCAACGCCGCCGCATCGATGCGGCGCCGCCACCGGCGTTGGGTTCCGCGTTGCCGTTGCGGAACCCAACCTTAGCGCCGCCCTGCGGCGCGGTAAGAAACCGTTTTCTCCCGCCGAGCGGACACACGCTCGCCACACGCGATCCAACGCGTGCGGGAAAAAATGGAGCGGGCAAAGGGGCTCGAACCCTCGACCCTCAGCTTGGGAAGCTGATGCTCTACCAACTGAGCTACGCCCGCAACCGACTGTTGGAGTAGCGCTTCCGACCCGCTCTGGCAAGCGCTAGCCGCGCCAGGCCCCGAGTCTATCGTCGCTCGCCGCGATGTGTGCTTTAATGCCAGGGGTTTTCAGCACATGCGAATGGCCGTCTTTTGCTCCTTCGAGCCCGCTTCGCTGCCGAGAGCGCTTGCACACTGGAACGCGCGGGTGCCGCTGTTCTCCGCCATCGAGGTGCAGCGGCCGGAAGCGTTGACCTGGGGCCTAACGTCTCCCGTCGCGACCGATGAGCTGCGGGTCATCATGCTCGACGCGAAGGCAGCGGCGGAGGCATTCGTCGCGGGCGTACCCGTGGCGCTGTCGGGGTCAGCGAGCCCGCCGCTACTCGTGATGCTGCCGTCGCTCGATGCACCGCCTCTCGTGCCGCCCGCCGGTGCTCAGTGCGACCTGCTCGACGGGGCCGCTGTGTTCGCTGCGGCGGACATCGCGCGACCGCTCGATGCCGAGGGATTGCGCCTCGCGGGCCTGCCCTTTCACGAGCGCGCCTATCTCGCTCTCGCCACCGCCGTCTTTCGCCGCGCCTATGCTCGCCTCGCGCCCGAGCCCAAGGTGCTCGCCATCGATTGCGACGGCACCCTCTGGCAAGGCCTTTGCGCCGAAGCTGGCCCGCACGGCGTCATCGTCGGGCCAGCCGAGACGGCCCTGCATGCGTTCCTGCGCGAGCAGAAACGCGCGGGTCGATTGCTCGCGCTGGTGAGCAAGAACGTCGCCGAGGACGTCGAGGCGGTCTTTGCCCAGCGCGATGACCTGGGGCTGTCGCGCTCCGACTTCGTCGCCGCCAAGGTGAGCTGGCAGCCCAAGTCGCAGGCTCTGCGTGAGCTCGCCGCCGAGCTGTCGCTGGGGCTCGATGCCTTCGTCTTCATCGACGACAGCCCAGCGGAGTGTGCCGAGGTCGCGAGCGCCCTGCCCGAGGTCGCCGTGCTGATGCGGGCCGCGTTCGAGCCGGCGCGCGCGCTGGCGGCGGCCTGGCTGCTCGATACCCGTGAACGCACGGGAGCCCTGGGCGAAGCGCGCACGCGGCTCTACCAGGAAGAGGCCCAGCGCCGGCAAGCGCAGCGTGCGGCGCCGTCGTACTCCGAGCACGTTCGCAGCCTCGCGGTGCGCACGGAGGTCCGACTCTGCCGCGACGACGAGGCCACGCGGGTCTTCGAGCTGGCGCAGCGCACCAACCAGTTCAACACGGCGGCGAGTCGGCCTTCTCCCGAAGAGGTGGTCGCGCGGGTCGCGGCCGGCGAGGTGTGGTCTCTGAACGTTCGCGACCGCTTCGGCGACTACGGCGCTAGCGGCGCCCTCTTCTTGAAGCGACGCGGCGCGGTGCTCCAGCTCGAGCGCTGGCTGCTGAGCTGCCGCGTCCTCGGCCGCGGTGTCGAAGCCGACGTGTTCGATGCCGTGGTGCGCTTGGCACGCGAGCAAGGAGCGGAGCAGCTCGCGCTCTCGTGCGAGCGCTTACCCCGCAACTTGCCGGCGCAGCGCTTCCTCGACGCCGTGGCACGAGCGAACGGAGCGCAGCCGCACCAGACCGAGGCTCTCGCCTGTGAGCTCGATGTACGCAATATCGGACCGGCGCCGCGTTTCTTCGAGATCACGAATGAGACCGAGCAGGCGGCTCCTCGCGGTACCACCGCGCGCGCACCTGACTGGGGCGCGGTTGCCGCGCTCACGCTCTCGCAGCTCGAGCTCGCCGGCGCGTTGAACCTCTCGGTCGAGACCATCGGTGATAGCGAGCCACTAGCGGCCGGCGACGACGGCGTCTTGGCGGTGATCGGCGACGTCATGGGGCGCCCGGTAAAACGCGAGGACAACCTCTACGCTCTCGGCGCCGACTCCCTGCGCATGATGCGCATCCTCGCCCGGTTGCGCGGGCGGTTGGGTCTTGCCCTACCGGTCGGCGAGATCCTTTATCGCGCCGACGTCGGCCACTTCCTCGAGCTCGCCGCGCGGGCGCGCAAGGCCACGGCACCGTTGGTGGCCGCGACGGCGGACATAGACGACGCTTTCGTCGACGCCTACATGCGCGAGCTGCACGCGGACCTCTGACGCATGAGCACGACGCCGACCCTGCTTGCCATTCCCACTGGGCACCGCCCCGAGGCCCTGCGTCGCGCTTTGCTCTCATTCACGCGAGATTTCGCGGCGCATGGGCATCGCATCCCGGTCGCGGTTTTCCACTCCGCCCGGAACGCCGCCGAGCAAGACGACGTCGCCAAGGTCGCGGCCTCGTCTGGGGCGCACTACATCGGCCTCGGAGAGAAGGTGGCCCTGGCTCGCGTCCTGCGACGCGCCACGGCGGTGTCACCCGACCTACTGGCGCTTTTGCTCTTCAATCCCGAGCGCCAGGCGGTGTCCACGGGTGCCAACCGAAACGCTTGCTTGTTGTGGAGCGCCGGGACCCGCGCCCTGCATAGCGACGACGACACGCTCGCCACCCTGGCCAGCCATCCCGAGCATACCGTGGATCGAAGTGGCCACATCGAAACGGTCGCGGGTGACGGCTGCGACTATTTCGTGCCGAGCGACGGCGACGTCTCGCGGTTCATGACGGCGGCCACCGCGCGCGCGCCGGAGGGCGGCGTCGC
>JBGGMJ010000149.1:0-49426 GCA_041288095.1 Myxococcota bacterium | reverse complement strand
TGCGCCTGCGCGACCGCGCTCGCGTGCGGCGGCAACGGGCCGGACCCCACAGAGCTCGGCAGCGGCGCCATCCGCAGCCTGCAGAACCTTCTCGGCACCAACGCGGTGGCGCTCGACGTCGCCTTTGATCCCGCCCACGATGGCCTCCTGCTCGCGGCGCTGCAACGCGGTCCCGCCGACTATGGCCGCGGCGAGGTTGGGCGGCCCGCGAACGAACCTCCGATCGCGGTGCTCGGCCGCTACAACGAGCGACTGCAAGCCATGTGGAGCGTCAGCGGCGCGGCGGCGTTCGCGGCGAACACCCGACCAGCGCTCGCGGCGGACGCGGACGGGAACATGCTGCTGGCGTTGGGCGATTTCGACGGCGAGCTCGATCTCGGCGCCGGCCCGCACACCGGTAGCATCGTCGCTCAGCTCTCGCTCGCCGATGGCTTTACCCGCTGGAGCGTGAGCGTCAATCAGCGGCCGCGCTTCGTGCTCGCCGACCCGGACGGCAGCACGGTCGTCGCCGGCGAGGTCGCGGGTCCCCCGGATAGTGGCTTCACCCAGGCGCGGATCGAGCGGCTTGCGCCGAGTAACGGCGCCCTGCTCTCCTCGCGACCCCTCGGTGTGGGGACCGGCAACGTCTTCATCGAGAGCGTGGGCATCGATGCCGATGGGAACCTGCTCGCCGGCGGCGCCTTCGACGGCACTCTCACCCTCGCCGCGGTGTACACCCAGATCCCCGGACAGCAAGCCGGCTTCGTCGCCAAGATCGGCCGCGACTCGGGCGCCGCATTGTGGAGCCGGCCGCTGCGCAAGCGCGCCAACGCCGATCGCATCGTCGTGGCCCCGCTCGCCAACGGCGACGTCGCCATGGCCGGCATCTTCGCTTTCGCGGACGATGCCGCCGACGCCGACGACCCGCTCGGCCCGACGATCTACTTGCGACTTGCGCGCCTGTCGGGCGCGACCGGCGAGACCATCTGGACGACCCGTGTGAACCTCCCGAACACCGCGATGCTCGACGTCGTCGACCTCGCGGACGGCACCGAAGACCTGCTCTTCAACGCCACCTTCAGCGGCACGTTCCAGCTCGGCGCGCTAAACGCCGTCAGCACCGCGGACACCTCCATGGCGCTCGCGCGCTTCGCGGGAAACGACGGAACACCACAGTGGCTACGCTTCACGAGCACGACGGCGGCGCGCGGCCACCGTGTCGGTGTCGACGCCGGCGGCGACGCGATCGGCGTCGGCACGTTCGCCGCGCAGGACGCCGATGGTAGAGCCTTGGCGTCGATTTTCGTCATCCGCGTCGTGCAATGACTGACCGCGATGGCGGAGCGAACGCGTTGCTAAAAATGATGAGAAATCGCTGCAACGCGTCGTAAGTCGCGATCGCGCCATCGAAAATTGCTTTTGACTCGAATCGCGAGCCCCTGCTAACCCCCCGTCCAAGCGTGTGTTCGTGTTCGCTCAACTAAGTCACACGCATTAAAGTGAGGAACGGATGAAGCGAATTGGTTTGGTCGTTGCCTGCATGATCGCCACTATGACCGCGTCGGCCGCACGCGCCCAAGAGACGAGCGCCAGCGGCGCCAACGCTCTGGTCGCTGGAGCCAAGTCGTTGTCGTTCGCGGTCCCCGGCGGTGGTAACCGCTACGCAAACGGCGCGGCTGGTATCTGGTACATGATCAGCGACGACATGAACCTCGGTATCAATGTCGGTCTGGGTATCGACCGCATCGATACCGGTGCCGACACCACCACAAACTGGGACATCCTCCTCGCTCCGGCCATTCGCTACTACATGGCCAAAGGCGTCGTGAATCCGTACTTCTTGGGCCAGGTCAACCTGCGCTTCCACGACACCGGCGGCGACAACGACCCCGAGCTGGGCATCGCTGGTGGCATTGGCGCCGAGTGGTTCCCCGTGCGAAACTTCAGCATCGGTGGTGAAGCCGGTGTTGGTATCGACATCATCCGGGCCGGTAACGGCGAGCCGGTGCGTCTCGGTACCTTCCAGTCGGCGCTCGTCGCCAATATCTACTGGGAGTAAGCATGAAGCTTCGACGGTCCAAACTAGCCTTGGTCGCTATCGCGGGCTTCGCGCTCGCCGGCGCCACGGCATGCAACGGCGACGAAAAGCCGGTGCAAGATGTCACCTTCCTGACCTTCGGGGCAGCGAATGGTGGAACCGCAGCGCTCGGCTACTCGGCTGACCGCGGGTTGCACCTCGCCAGCATCGACGGCACCTCCGTCCTCAACATGGCCATCAAGGGCCAAGTCGACGAGGAAGAGGAGCGAGGCGGCGGTGGCGGTGGTGGCTTCTTCTCGGGATCCACCGGCGGCTCGGCGAGCTTCAGCGGTTCCACCGGAGGCAGCACGTCGTTCAGCGGCGGCACCGGTACCTCTGTTGGCTTCTCGGGCTCGACAGGGGCCTCCGCGTCGTTCAGCGGCACCGTGATCTTGAACGGTGCTTCCTGCGACCTGAGCGCCATCTGCGACATTGTCGAAGCGATCTGCGCCGATGCCGAAGCTGACTGCGGAGATTTCTCCGGGGCTCAGTGCCGGGCATCCGTCAACGACCCGCGCTTCCAGGAGGGCCTCGCGGAGGCTTTCGCGGACAGCCCGGAGCTCGCGGCGGTGTTCTGCGCGCTCATCGACTTCCTCGCATGCTTGTTTGATAACGCTGGCTCGCTCGAGGACATCAGCGAGGCCACCGCCAATCAGTGTGCTCAGCAAGCTGGCTTGGTCGACCTGATCTCCTCCGGGGGACTGGACGACCAACGGACCCTTTGAGCACGAAGTAGAGTAACGCATGTTCCAGCGCGCTCGTCGTCGTACAATCACCTTGTCGTCGGCGGGCGCGCTGGTCGCGTTTCTGGTCAGCGGTTGTCCCTCCAAATCACCCGCTGAGCTCGCGACCCTTTCCGCCGTTCAGGTCACCGATGGCTTCCGCAATCGCGGAGGCACCGCGTTCGACGGCGACCACATCGTCACCGACATCGACCTGACGAAGGGCGCCGACCTGCTGAAGGTCGTGACCTCCGACGGCAAGACGCGGGACGCCAACGTCCTCTATCGCGATGCTGATCGCGGCATCGCTGTTCTCAAGGTGAAGGGTGGCGGCCTCGAAGGCGCGTCACTCGGCGACTCGGGCGCCCTGAAGGTCGGCGATCCGGTCACGGCCTTCGTCTACGACAAGGACGGCAAGGGCAGCGCCCTCACCGCCAAGTTCACCGGCTTCCGGGCGAGCCAGAAGCGCGCCTATCTCGAGACCGACCTGGTGGTCGACGAGAACGTCGAGGGCGCGGGCATCTTCGATCGCTCGGGCCAGCTCGTCGGTATCATGCAGTTCAAGCTGACGCCGAAGCTCAACTACGCCCTCCCCATCGAATACGCGGTCAGTGAAAAAGGCGCCATCGGGCAACCGCTGATCCGTCACCCGAGCTCGCAGGCGTTCGTCCAGCAACGCGATGCCGCCGCGAGCGTCGACAAAGCCATCGAAGCGCCCCTCGACTTCGGCAAGCTCGACAACGTCTATTCGTATTCGCGCAGCGCGCTCATCGGTAAGTTGGTGATGCTCGACGATCCCAGCGCCGGCTCGCACAACAAGCCTGTGGCCTTTCGCATGACCGCCACCAATGCGACGCGCGCGGTCCGCACCATCGCCGAGGGCAAGCTCGAGACGCCCCTGACGCAGTGGTTCGCCTATCCCGCGGACAAGGTCGACGCCAAGCGCGACGAGCTGTCCAAGTCGTTCGGCGATGCCTACGTGCGCGATTCGTTCAGCGTCTATCAGTACGGCGAGCTCCGCTATCGCATCCCCTTCAAGCTCTTCTGCAAGGAGGTCACGGCGGAAGAGGTGCACAACGTCAACCTGACGCTCGCCGATGGCCGCACGACCGGTGACTTCGGCTTCGCCGACCTCGTGAACGTCTGTGCCGCTCAGGAAGACGGCGACGGCTCGGTCTGGGAGCGCGAGTGGGGCATGGGCGAAGGCATGAAGCCCGGCGAGCCCGCGACGCCTGCCGCCGCCGGGGCCAAGAGCAAAACGAAAGTCAAAGCCACCAAGGTCAAGGTGAAGACCAAGACCAAAAAGCGTACGCGGTAAGCGAGTCGAATTTGCGATACGCTTCCCGGCGGAGCCAATCGCACATCGATGAGCAGCAACGCCGGCAACGGGCCGCGCCAGACGCGGCCGACTAGTGGCGAAGCCACGGAAGACAGTGCCAAAAGCACTCGCGCCGCGTCTGCGGTGCGAGTGCTCGTTGCCCACGGCAACACGAAGCGTCTCCGTAGCGCCGTCGACTTGATGCGCGAGGCCGGCTTCGAGGTCATCGCGACACCGGATGGTGGCGACGCCTTCGCGCGCTTCTTCGAAGAAGAGCCCGGCCTCGTCCTGTGCAGCGCCCAGCTCCCGGGCCTGTCGGGCGTGAGCTTCGCGGCCATGATCGAGTCGCAAGCGCCGGGCACCCGCGTCGCCATCCTCATCGATCCGGAAGAGCCAGCGAACCTCGAGAGCGCCGCCAACGTGCCGACCATCACCGAGCCGCTGACGTTAGACGGGCTGCGCGCCGCTATCCCGGATCTGCCGGAACGCGCACCAGCTCCCCCGACCAACGACGGGCAAGCGTCGTACACCACATCAGGCGTGTTCGCTTTAGCGGCCTTGAAGCGTTTTCAGCGCGACAACTCGATACTCGCTGTCGTCGACGAGCCGGGCCTCAATCGCATCGCCGCCATGGCCAAGCACGAGCTTCGCATGAGCGACGAGCAAGTCATCGCCGAGGGCGGTCCCGGCGATGGTTTCTATCTCGTGGTCGAAGGCCAAGTGCGGGTCATGCTGGCCGAGAAGAACAATCAGGGGATCGCCCGCATCGGTGCCGGCGGTTTCTTCGGTGAGATGGCCATGCTCTCGGACCGCAAGCGGTCCGCATCGGTCTGGACCGTAGGTGAGACGACGTTGTTGTTCTTCGACCGCGACGACTTCATGCCCTTGCTGGCGGACTACCCGACGCTGCGCGAAGTCTTGAGCGGCGTCGCATTGAAGCGCACCGAGGAGAACCTCTGGCGCTCCCTCTTCGAAGACGACGAAGTGCAACGCAGCATCGGTAGCTTGAGCGAACCGATGGAGGCGCCGACTGTCCCCGCCGCGCCGTCTCCACTAACGCCGCCACCGACACCGCCGGTCGACGACACCTGGAACACGTTGACACCGCCCGGTGGTCTCACCCCCGAGGTGCGCGCGCCGTCGCCCGACATCGAAGGGCCGCGCTTGGCCCACCAGGAGCGCATCGAGGCCCTCGAAGCCGATCACGCCCTCGAGCTCACCCGCGTCCGCTCGAGCGGTCGACGGCACGGCGCCTTGGCCGGCGTCGTCGTGGGTATCGTGCTGGGCTTCGGGCTGGGCCTGCATTTGTCGCCCGACCATGCGAGCGAGCCCCTGTCCGCTGTAGCGTATGAGCCACCCGGCTCCGTGGGCGCCGCGATGGACGTGAAGGCGACGATCACCGCCGAGAAGGCAGCGCCCCCAATGGACGAGGGCCGAGCGAAGGCACCCGACGCCGAGCCGGAGCTCGCCGGGGTGCCGGACGGCGCCGGGCCGGCCGAGCCCGCCGCTGTGGAGGCCGCGCCCGCGAAGCAGTCGCCCGAGTCGACCTTGCCGGAGAGCGAGCGCAAGCGTTTGCGTCGCGACTTGTTCGGCGGCGTCGCGCACGACGAGTTCGCCAAGGCGGTCGCTGCGGGTCTGGCTCTCGAGAAAGCGGGTGCCCTCGACTGGGAAGCGGCGTTCAGCCTCGCATGCGCGCAGCAGCAAGGTGGGCAGTCGACGCTCGCTTTGACGCGCTTTACCGACTTCATCGCCACCTATCCCAAGAACGAGTTCGTCGACGACGCTTACTTCCACAGCGGCGAAATCCTGCAGGCGCGCGGCCGCACGCAGGAAGCCGTCGCGGCGTTCGAGCAAGTGCTGGCGCGGCCCAAGAGCAACTGGCTCGAACAGGCCAAGGCGCACCTCGCGACGCTGGGGGTCACAAAGCCATAGGGTGGGCTTGACTGCCGGAGCCCCTCGCATAGTCTGCGCCGCCCATGCACTCGATCGGCACGCCCGGGCTGTGGGCCGGCTTTACCGCGCTGGTCTTCTGCCTTCTGGCCCTCGACCTCGGCGTGTTCAATCGCCGCGCCCACACGGTATCGGTCCGCGAAGCGTCGATGTGGACCGCCCTCTGGTTTAGCATCGCAGCCGCCTTCAATGGCTTCCTCTACTGGCGCTTCGGCGGCGAGGCGGCTCTCGAGTTCGCGACCTGCTACCTGATCGAAGAAGCGCTGTCGGTCGACAACCTGTTCGTCTTCCTGGTGCTGTTCCAGTTCTTCGAGGTCGAGTCACAGAACCAGCACCGGGTGCTGTTCTGGGGGATCCTCGGCGCCATGGTGTTCCGCGCCTTGTTCGTTTTCGCGGGCACCGCCTTGGTGGCTCAGTTCCACGCGGTGATGTACGCGTTTGGCGCCATCTTGGTGTGGACAGCGCTGAAGCTGGTTCGCGGCGGTAACGCACACGAGGCACCGACCGAGGGCCGCCTTTACAAGATGTTCGCGCGCATCATCGCGGCGATCTTGCCCGTGACTCCGGAGATGCGAGGCCCGCACATCTTTGTCCGCGAGAACGGACGCCTGCACGCCACTCCCCTGCTCCTCGTGCTCATCGCCATCGAGACGACGGACATCATCTTCGCCATCGATTCCGTGCCGGCGGCCTTCGGTGTCTCGCAGGACCCCTTCATCATCTACACGTCGAACATCTTCGCCATTCTGGGCCTGCGCGCCCTCTACTTCGTTTTGGCGCGGATCATGGAACGCTTCCGCTACCTCAAATACGGCCTCGCCTTCGTGCTCGCGTTCGTCGGCGGCAAGATGATCGCCGAATACTGGCACATCAAGCTGCCGGTCACCGTGTCGCTAGCGGTGATCGCCGCGTCCATCGCGGTGTCAGCGGTGGTCTCGCTGCTGGTCACGCGCCGCGAGACGCCGCCTCGGAAAAACGCGTCGCAAAACGCGACACCCACGGCGCCGCCGCCGGCCTGACGCGCCTCTCGGCCGATTTGGCCTCACTCCCTTCGGCACGATTGCTGCGAACGGCTGAGCCTCGAGGAGGCTCGTATGGTTCGTCGTGTCAGTGGTGTGGTCCCGGTAGTCCAGGAAGTGCGAGAGACGTCTGCGTCGAAGCCGGCGTCCGCCAAAGAGGAGCAACCCGCTCCGCCTCTAGGCGGCCTTACCCGTTTCGGCGGCCCCTACGCCGTGCCCATCACCGAGCTCGCGGTCGGCGCCTGGTTCGCCGTTGCGCAGGCACGTCACGTTATCGACGTCGTCGCGCCTGGGCCGGCCCAGCTCTGGCGCGCTGGTGGTCACGGTGGAGCCGTGTGGCATGCCCTCGCCGCGTTGGTCGGGGCCGCGGCCGCCGTGCATGGTTTGGTGACCCTCGTGAAGCTGGTGAGCAAGTAGTGCGGCCCACGTCTCGAGGTAGCGAACGACGTCGTCGCGCTTGCGGTAGTCGAGCTGGCGCTCGTCCGGCGGGAGGAGCTCGAGCACCTCCGGCGCGGTGAGGCGCTCGAGATGCGCCAGATCCTCCGTGGTGAGGCCGATGGTCAGCATCGTGGCGATGACGTGGTCGATGGGCAGGCCGCTGGTCGGGCAATACTCGACCACTTGCTCGCTCCAATCGCCGGCACGCTCGAGCGCCATGGCGTGGAGCTCCGCGCGTGAGACGCGGGTCACGGTTTGGGCCAGGTGTCCGCAGTTGCAGGCACCCATGTGGCTCCACTGGTAGGTGGCGCCGCCGCGGAGGCGCGCCGCCGTGCGCATCAAGGCGTCGTGAAGAGCGGAAGTCGCTTTAGCCATGACCGTATTCCTCCCTGGTCAGCGGCCGCTTGCGCATGGGCGGCATTCTCTGCGATTGCCCAGCCACGCTTCCAAAAACGGATCATCAGGAGGATGCCGATGACGGACATCAAGCTCAAGGGGAACACAATCCACACCAGCGGTTCCCTGCCGGCGGTCGGAAATGCAGCGCCAAAACTGAAGCTTACGAAGATCGACTTGACCGACGTGAGCCTCGACGACTTCCCCGGGAAGAAGGTGCTCAACATTTTCCCCAGCGTCGACACGGCGATCTGCGCGACCTCGGTGCGCACCTTCAACAGCAAGCTCTCGGGACGCGGTGACGTCGCGGTGCTCAATATCTCGGCGGATCTGCCCTTCGCGATGAAGCGTTTCTGCGGTGCCGAGGGGCTCGAGCGCGTCCATGCCCTGTCGAGCTTCCGTTCGACCTTCGCCAAGGACTTCGGCCTGCAGATCGTCGACGGCCCGATGGCCGGGCTGTGCTCACGCTGCATCGTCGTGCTCGATGGGCAGAATCGTGTGCTCTACACCGAGCAAGTGCCCGAGATCGCCCAAGAGCCCAACTACGACGCGGCGATCAAGGCGCTCGGCTAAAGCTCGCGGCGCCGCTCACCCGTTCACAGAAGGCTACCTTGCGACGGAAGTTGACGCCGTCCATCAGGGTTACAACCTTGCCCGCGGTTCAACCGCAACCATGAGGATGACCATGCACCGAGTGTTTCGTTCCGTTCCCGTTCTTGCCGCGCTCGCCCTCACGACCCTCGCTACCGCCGCTCGAGCCGACGTTACGGTCGGCAACAAGGCTCCCGACTTCACGCTCAGCACCACTGACGGCAAAAAGGTCTCGTTGCACGACTTCGCCGGCAAAACAGTGGTCCTCGAGTGGTTCAACCCGGATTGTCCGTTCGTGAAGTTCGCGCACGGCGATAAGGGGCCGCTCGTGGCTCAGCCGAAGCGCGCCACCGGTGAGGGCGTGGTGTGGCTCGCCGTCAACTCGAGCGCGCCGGGCAAGCAGGGTAACGGCACCGAGCGCAACGTGAAGGCCGCCAAGGAGTACGGCATGAGCTACCCCATCCTCCTCGACAGCGACGGCAAGGTGGGCAAGCTCTACGGCGCCAAGACGACGCCTCACATGTACGTGATCGACAAGGAAGGAGTCCTCCGCTATAACGGAGCGCTCGACAACGCCCCGCTGGGCAAGGCCGACGGCAGCGCCATCAACTTCGTCGACGCGGCCATCAAGGGCGTCGCGACCGGCAAGGTCGAGAAGGCCCAGACCGAGGCCTACGGCTGCAGCGTCAAGTACGACTCGTAGTCGCGTTCGGTAGCAAGTCACCGGTTTCACCGGTCGGGTTCACGAACGGGGCGAAAGCGTTTTGCCCGTTCACCGATCGGTGATGCCGTAGCGCCCAGTGGACGCTCGGGAAGGCCAGGTCGTCCCAGGGCAGCTCGTCCCAGGCGAACAACGCCACCTCGAGGCTCTCCGGGCCCGGCGCGAAGGTCCCCACCAGGGTGGCGCGGTAGATCAGCTGCACCTGGCTGATGCGGGCCACCGAGTAGACCGCGAGCAGCGCATCGATGGCGATTTCCGCGGTCGCCTCCTCCATGGCCTCGCGGCGGGCCCCGGTCTGGGGGTCCTCGTGCGCCTCGAGAAACCCAGCAGGAATCGTCCAGTAGCCCCGCCGTGGCTCAATGGCTCGCCGGCATAGAAGGATCTCCTCGCCGGCGGTAACGACCGAGCCCACCACCACCTTGGGGTTCTCGTAGTTGACGAATCCGCAATCGAGGCATACCAGGCGCTCACGGTCATCCCCGGGTGGGATGCGGCGCGTAACTGGGCCCCTCGAGCTCATGACCTTTCGCTCATGGCATGAAACAACATGCGCGCGAAAGCGCCGATGGTCACCTTGGCGGAAGCAGCGTGAAGTAGGATGAGCAAGAGTCGACGTACGCAGGTGATTGCCGTGGCGGTCCTTCTGGGGCTCGCCTCGCCTGCTTTGACCGTCGCCATCGCCAGCCGCATGCTCGGGCCGTCCCTTCGGGCTCACGTCCTCGTGGCGTTACACGAGTTCGCGGCCGACAGTGCTCTGGGCTCCGACGTCGACATCAGCTTGAACGGTCGCGTCACGTTGGGTCCCGTCGACATGCAGTGGCCGGCGGGCTCTCTGGTGCGTCACATCCAAGTGACACGCCTCACCGTGACGCCCGTCCTCGGCAGCCTCCTCGAAGGCGCCCCACGCATCGCATCCGTCAAAGCGGACGGAGTCATCGTCGAGCTCGAACGTCTCAGCCAAAAGTCCGGCACCGCCACCGGCAACGCCGTGCGCACCGCGCTGGCCCAGCGGCTGGCGCCCTACTTGCGTGACCACTTGAGCCTCGTCGCCACCGACATCTACGTGCATGCCCAAACCAGCGAGCGCGGCGAGGTCGAGCTCACCTTGGCTTCGCTCGAAGCGGACGCCGTCTGCCGTGGCGTTTGTACCGGCGATGCCCACGTGGTGTTCGAGAGCGGCGGCGAGCTCACCGCCAGCGTCTCCACCGAGACCAACTTGAACGACCCTGGCGCCTTCGACGACCAGGTGGTCAACGCGACTTTTCACCTGATCGGCTTGCCGCTCGCGACCCTGCCTTCGCAGCTCACCCGCAACGTCGACCGCGCGCATGGCCGCATCGATGCGACGGTGGCGGCCGACCTGCGCTTGGTGAATGGCCGGTTGGCGAGCGCCGACGGTCAGCTCGGCATGACCGGTGAAGAGATCGTCCTCCCCGCGTCCCGCCTGGACAGCGCGCCGGTCGTCATTCCCGCGGCCAGCGTCGGCGCCAATGTCCACTATCGCGTGCGCGAGAAGCGGCTGGGCATCCACGACGCCTACGTGGGCTTGGGCTCCGACCCACGTGTGCGCCTGCGCTTCGACGCGGCCATCGAGACGACCGAGCCTTACAAAGCGACGCTCCACAGCCGCGCCATCGGCATCCCCTTCGACGCATTGCTGGCGAGCCTCCCGGAGGCCCTACGTCCCGAAGCGGATGATCCGAAGCCTCACGGCGAGCTAGCGGCGTGGGCCGATCTCGAGGGGCCTCTCGCCGACCCCAGCGCCTGGACGCTCGCCGGCGATATCGACGTCAAAGCCGCCAAGGGCGACAAGCCGACCGGCGCGGAGAAGCTTCGCGGCGCCTTCACGCACCACCTCGTCGACGACAACGGCAGCCGACGCGAGATCTTCGTCGGGTTTTCCAACGAGAGCTTCGTGTCGGTCGCCGACCTCCCCGAGCACGTGGTGCGCGCCATCACCACCGCCGAGGACGGCGGCTTCTTCGGACATCATGGCTTCGATCTCGTGGAGATCAGGAACAGCATCGCCGCGGTCACGAGCTCCGGGAAGACCGTGCGAGGCGGCTCGACGATCTCGCAGCAACTCGCCAAGAACCTCTACCTTTCGTCCGCTAAAACATACAGCCGCAAGGTGCGCGAGGCACTGATCGCGTTGGCGCTGGAAGGCACGCTGTCGAAACCCCGCATCCTCGAGATCTATCTGAACGTCATCGAGTGGGGCCCCGGTCTCTACGGCATCGGCGCGGCCGCCGAGCGCTACTTCGGCAAGCACCCGGCTAGTCTCACCGCCAAGGAAGCCGCCTACCTCGCCAGCATCATCCCGAACCCGGTGCGCTACTATGGCTACTATGCCCGCGGTGAGCTCAGCGATACCTGGAACGAGCGGGTCAACGACATCCTGCACAAGCTGCACGACACCGGAGTGCTCGACGACGCCACGTACGCCGACCAGGTGACCTCTTCCGTCGCGTTCGCTGGCCGCTGAGGCGATATTCAGTTTTCCCTTGTCGCGTTCCGCGGCGATCGCTATGACTCGCCATTCACTTTTCGCCTGCCCGGGCGAAGAGCGAGTGGTTGGATGTCAGAAGCACAAGAGAATCCCCTCCGGGTGAAGCGGCGCACCGCGATCCTCGAAGCCGCCGACCGCTTGTTCAAGCACTACGGCTTCGAGAAGACCACGGTCGCCGACATCGCCCATGCGGCGCGCATCGGCGTCGGCAGCGTCTACCTGGAGTTCGATTCCAAGGAGACGGTCGCGCGCGAGCTCTCGAAGCGCTGCCATGACCACGTGCTCACGGCGATGCGCCACGCGGCGTCCGCCGAGGAGTCCTTCGCCAGGCGCCTGCGGGCCACCTTCGACGCCCGCGCAACTCACTTCTGGGAGGTCGCGAGCACCGGCCCGCACGCCCTCGAGCTGGTCTCCCCCGGCACTTGCTCCGGCACCGCGCTCGAGCGTGAGCGCTTCGAGGAAGCCGAGCAGGCTCTGCTGATCGAGCTCCTCGAGGCTGGGGATGCCGCCGGTGAGCTACGCATCGTCGATGCGCCGGCCAGCGCAGGCGTTCTCCTACGCATCTACGCGACCTACGCTCCGCCGCGCCTCTTCGAGCAAGACCCCGCCGAGACCAAACGCATCCTCGCCGCGACGCACGAGCTGGTCGTCCATGGCCTGCTACGCCGCGCTTAGAACATTCGAAGCAGCGAGACCTGGCGCTAAGCGTCAGCAATGCACATATCTAGTTTTACGCAGCGAAACTGACGATTCCGCCCCATCGAAAAGCCGCCGCGCGTTTACCCGCTGCCTGAGCAGCGAATGATCCCGACCCTTGTGGCCGAGCGACCATCTTCGGATGGCGTGCAGGCCCGGAGGCTCCCATGCGTAAGTCCAACACGGACTTCAAAGCACCCGCGTCCCCCTTTCCGCTGTTGCCGCTGCGGCGCGGCGTGCTCTTCCCCGGCACCGCCATCACGTTGCCCATGGGCCGAAAGCAGTCGCTCGAGCTCGTGAATCATCTGGAGCCGAACGCCATCATCGGCGTCGGCGTGCAACGCGATCCCCAGGTCTTGAACCCTGGTGTCGCCGACCTCTTCCCGGTGGGCACGTACGCGCGCGTGCGCCAGATCATGCGCAACGGCAGCCGCGAAGCGCGCATCGTGGTCGAAGGTCTCGGCCGCTTCACGCTCGAGAACGTGGTGCAAACCGAGCCCTACTGGATGGCCGCCGGCAAACCCGCCGTCGAAGTCCCGGGCGACCCCGTCGAGGCGTCCGCTTTGGCGGAAGCCTTGGTCGAGAGCCTGCGCGAGCTTGGCAGCGCCGGCAGTGAGGACCTCGCCGATCTCTTGAGTGAGCCGGCGGGAGACCCCGGGTTGCTCGCCGACCGCGTCGCCAGCGCCCTGGGTCTCGGGGCCGAGCGCGAGATCGAGTTGCTCCTGAATCTCGACATCGTGCAACGCTTGCGTGACGTCGCCGCGCGACTCGCCGAGGCGAAGGTCGCCGGCGAGGTGAAGAGCAAGATCGACAGCGAGGTGCGCAAGGAGTTCACCAAGGGGCAACGCGAAGCCATCCTTCGCGAGCAGCTCCGCGCCATCAAGAAGGAGCTCGGTGACGAAGACGAGGACAGCGGCAGCTCGCTGCGCCGCCGCATCGAGGAAGCCGGCTTGCCCGACGAGGCAAAGAAGGTCGCCGAGCGCGAGCTTGCGCGTCTCGAAGGTATGAACCAGATGCAGGCCGAGCATGGGGTGATCCGTAATTACCTCGAGCTCATCGCCTCGTTGCCGTGGTCGAAGCGCGCCGACGGCGTCGTCGACATCGCCAAGATGTCCGAGAAGCTCGACGCCGATCACTTCGGGCTCGATGACGTGAAGAAGCGTCTGCTCGAGCACCTCGCGGTGCTCAAGGTCACCGGCAACACCAAAGCGACCATCTTGTGTCTCTTCGGACCTCCCGGCGTCGGCAAGACGTCGCTGGGCCAATCGGTCGCCGATGCCCTGGGTCGGCCGTTCGTGCGCGTCGCCTTGGGTGGCGTGCGTGACGAGGCCGAGATCCGAGGCCACCGGCGCACCTACGTCGGTGCCCTGCCCGGCCGCGTCTTGCACGCCTTGAAGACGGCGAAGGTGAAGAACCCGGTCTTCTTGCTCGACGAGATCGACAAGATGGGTGTCGGCTGGGGCGGATCGCCGGAGGCGGCGCTCCTCGAGGTGCTGGACCCCGAGCAGAACAAGACCTTCCAGGATCACTACCTGGAGCTGCCCTTCGACTTGTCCGAGGTGCTGTTCATCTGCACCGCGAACCAGATCGACGGGCTGTCGGCACCGCTCCGCGACCGCCTCGAGATCATCGAGCTGTCGGGCTACACGCTCGACGAGAAGTTCGCGATAGCGAAGAAGCACCTCATCCCCAAGGCTTTGAAAGAGCACGGCATCGCCGAGGAGATGCTGTCGGTGAGCGACGATGCGCTACGCGCGGTGGTTGGCAGCTACACGCGTGAAGCGGGTGTGCGCCAGCTGCAGCGGCAGATCACCAAGCTCTGCCGTGCCCTGGTGCTCGAGCTCGAGCGGCATCCGGAGATGAAGAGCGACAAGTTCGTCATCGCCGAGAAAGACTTATCGAAGTACTTGGGTAAGATCCGGTTCTTCGACGAGGTCGCCGAGCGCACATCGGTGCCGGGCGTGGCCACGGGTCTCGCATGGACACCGGTCGGCGGCAGCATCTTGTTCATCGAGACCAGCCGCATGCGCGGCAAGGGACGCATCGAGATCACCGGTCAGCTGGGTGACGTCATGAAGGAGTCCGCTCGAGCGGCCCTATCGTACGTCCGCAGCAACGCCGAGAAGCTCGGCGTCGACCCGGAGTTCATGGACAAGCAGGACTTGCACATCCACATCCCGGCGGGCGGCGTTCCCAAGGACGGTCCGTCGGCGGGCGTCACCATGTTCACGGCGCTGACCTCGCTGCTCACCGGCAGCAAGGTCCGGTCGGACACGGCGATGACCGGTGAGGTGACCCTGCGCGGCCGCGTCCTCCCGGTTGGCGGCATCAAGGAGAAGGTCCTGGCGGCTCACCGCGCCGGCATGAAGCGCGTCATTCTTCCCAAGAAGAACGAGCGTGACATCGACGACGTGCCCGAGGAGGCAAAGAAGGACCTCACGTTCTTCTTCGCCGAGGACATGAGCGAGGTGCTGGCAGCGGCGCTCGACCATGACGCGCCCATGCCCAGTGCCAGCAACGGCGATGCTCAACCACCAGCGCTGGTGTAGCGCGCGACGCAAGTCGTCCACACCCAGCGGCTCATCACCAGGAAGAGAGCTGCTCCTACGACGGAGAGGAGCAGCTCTTGTCCGCGCAAGCGACCGAGCAGCGCCAGCGCCGGGGCCGTCGTCATCAGCGTGAGCGGCAATACGAAGGTGAAGACGAAAGCGAAGACACCGCGGAAGATGGTCCCCGGCCAGCGCGCCGCGTCGTAGATCGATTGGAAGAGGAAGGTCAGGTTGTCGACTTTGACGAACACGAAGGCGAGGCTCATCACCATCACCCAGATGGAGTAGAGGATCGCCACCCCACACACCAAAGCGACGGCGGTCACGAGCAACGCGAGCGGCGACGGCACCACGTGGAGCTTCGCCAAGGCGTAGACGAGCATCACGGCGCCGACCAGCACGTCGGAGAGCTGGCGAAAGTCGAAGCGTTGCGCCGACACCAAGAGCTGCGCGTCGGCCGGTTTCAAGAGCACGAAGTCGAGGGTGCCCTTGCGAACTTGCTCCGCCGCGAGGTTCATCGACGGCTGGATGACGATGGACTGCACACCCTTCAAGACGTTGAACCAGCCGACGACGAGCAACGCTTCGCCCCAGCTCCAGCCGCCAACGCTGGTGCGTTCGCTGAAGAGGACGAGCAGCGGCACCAGCGCCGACGAGGTCCAGAAGACGGCGAGCAGCAAGCTGATCGCGGCCTCGAGGCGGTACTGCACCAGCAGGAGGAACGAGACGCGCGCTTGAACGGCGATGAGTCTGACGTATCGCATCAGCCGCCGAACGCTTCGTAGCGCCGCACCCCGCGACTCCACAGGATCGAGCCCACCACCGTGAAGGCGGCGATGTACGCCCACTGCTCGCCGAGCTGGACCAGCGATTGCGCGAAGGTGTCGTGGCCCGTCACCAGCCGCACCGGCGTCGACACGATGTGCGCCCAAGGCAGCCTCATGACGATCGCCTGTGCCCAGGGAGGAAAGAGCTCGAGCGGCACGATGTAGCCCGAGAGCACGACGTACAGTCCGAACCACACCTCGGCGACGCCGAGCGCGCTCTGCCAGAAGAACGACAGACAGCCGATGGCGAGGTTGCTGGTAAACGACAGCGCCCAGCCGCCGAAGAGCGCGAGCGGAAAGAGCGCCCACTGGCGCCAGTCGTGGGTCACCTGGTCACTGCCGACGAGAAATGCCGCGACCCCGATCACGGGCGCGGTCATGACGAAGCGCACCGGCCACGCCGCGATGTTCTCGAAAGCGTACGCCCAGAAGGGGTGCATGGGCTTCAAGAGCCGGCCGGCGATGCTGCCGTCGCGCACCTCCATGTTGATCTCCCAGGCCACCCAGACGCCCTGCAGCAGGCGAACGATGAGGGTCACGAGGAAGTAGGCGCGAAACTCCGCCTGACCGAAGCGGCCGATCGGGCCTTCCGCCGCCACCGCGTTCCAGAGCAGCAACATGATGAGAGGCGTGTTGGTTGAGAGAATCCAGATGAGCGCTTGTCCGCGATAAGCGACAGCGTCCGCGAGACTTACGCGATAGAGCGTCGGCAGCGGCTTGAGCACGCTCTTGACGGCGGCGATCACGCGGCGCTCTTGGCCTTGGCGAAGATGTCGGCCAGCACCTCTTCGAGCGGCGCGTTCTCGACCGTGAGATCACTCACCGGCAACGTCCGCAGTGCGTTCTCGATGACCGCTTTGAGCTGCCCTTGGTCGACCTGCAAGGTGACCACGCGATCCGACGAGCTCACCACCCTCCCGAGTCGCTGCACGGCTTCGCTGGGCACCGACTCCGACAGCGTGAAGGTGACCCGCTTCTCCGGCCGCGTCTTCGTCACCAGCTCGCCGATCGAGCCGTCGTACGAGAGCTTGCCGTGATTGATGATGACGACGCGGTCGCAGATCGCCGAGACGTCGTCCATGTCATGACTCGTGAGCAGCACGGTCGCGCCATGGCGCTGGCTGTAGGTGCGGATGAACTTGCGCACCAGCGCCTGCATGGTCACGTCGAGGCCGATGGTCGGCTCGTCGAGGAACAAGAGCATCGGTTGGTGCACCAGCGCCGCCGCGAGCTCGCATTTCATGCGCTCGCCGAGCGAGAGCTGGCGTGTCGGCTTCTTGATGACCTCGCCGATCTCGAGGAGGTCGACCAGCTCTTTCATGCGCGGCACGAAGTCGGCGCGCGGCACGTCGTAGATGGCCCGATTGAGCTCGAAGGTGTCCGCTGGCGGTAGGTCCCAGAGCAGCTGGTGCTTCTGGCCGGTCACCAGCATCACCGACCGGAGGAACCGCGCCCGTCGTTCGTTGGGCACGAAGTCACCGACGCGCACGACGCCGGCGGTGGGCTTCAACAGCCCCGCGAGCACCTTCAGGGTGGTGGTCTTGCCGGCTCCGTTCGGCCCGAGAAAACCGACGCGCTCACCACCGGCGATGGCAAACGAGATGTCGTCGACGGCGCGCACCGTGTCGTAGCGCCGCACGAAGAGCGAGCGTAGAGCCGCCATGGCTCCCGCCGAGCGCGAGTGCACGCGGTAGTGTTTCACCAAGTGGTCGACGAGAATTTTCATCGCTTCTGGACGGCGTCGACTTGCACCTTGAGGAGCGCGAAGAGCGTGGCGCGCTGCTCGGGCGGCATGGCGCCGGCGTGCGCGAAGACGACCTTGCCCTCCTTGTCGTAGAGCACGACGTTGCTGGTGTCGCGGGTCAGCGCGAGTGTCTCGCGGATGGTGCCGTGCCAGTCGCAGATGATGTTGGTGCGCGTGGCCATCGACTGCTTCTGCACCGAGCGGCGCGCGAAACCGCGCACCGGCCAGTAGTCGTAGCTCGACATGTCGGCGACCGGCATGAAGGCGACGATTCCCTTGTAGCCGCCGTCTTGCGCGACCTCGGTGAGCTCCTTCTTGAAGTCGGCGTTGAGCTTGGCCGAGCCACGGTCTTCGTAAAGGAGGAGCATCGGCATACCGGCGTAGTTGTCGAATGCGTCGGGGCGCTCCCAGCTGTCCTCGAAGGCGACGTTGGGACGCTGGGTGCCGATGGGAGGCTGCGCGAACACCAGCGCTGGTAGAGACACGGTAAGGAAAGTGACGAGCCACTTCGACATCGCGCGGCTCCCCTAACGCTTTGAAACCTAGGGCGCAATGCGCCGAGGGGGGAGCCGCGTCACCCCGCCAAGCGCCGAGTCGCGACGAGGCCGACGAAGCTCACGCTAAGGCCACCGAGAGTCAGGATCTGCCACATCTGCGGCAAGTCGAATGCGGCAAGGCCGCCGGCGGTGAGCGCGGCACCGACCGCCCCGAAGCCGGCGCCGCGCACCAGCTGCGAGTCGAGCAGGCGCTCACCGAGCGAAGGTTCGTCGGTCGCGTGGGGAGTGCTCATCCATGGCGTAGCCGCGGGAATGCCGCTGACGATGGTCGTCTGCGATAGCGGTGCCGATGTCAGCGGTCGTGTCGGCCGCAGGGCTTCGCGGCAGCTGCCGACGAGCGCCAACGCCCCCGCGGAGACACCGATGACGACTGCGGCTCCCGCCTCGGTGAGCCCACCGACGAGCGACGCGACGGTCGTGAGGGCGGCGAGATCAATCATGTGCCGTGCCGGCGATAGCGCACCGTAGCCGATGGCTCGAGCCCGCTCGATGAGCGTGGGTGCGACGATGGGCTCGCGGATGACCGGGTCATGTGCCCACGACAAGCCGACCGGGGCGCGGGGTGCGTGACCGACATCGAAGGTGGGATGCAAACGCACGGCTAGGCTCCCGATAGCGGCGCTATCTCGAAGCGTATCGCGCTCACAGCCAGGGCCGTTGTCGAAGCCGCGCCCGTCACAGCGTCAGGCAGCGGGAATTCACGCAACAATGCTCGGCGCCCGCCGAAAAAGACGAGGACTGACCTTGTCGAAATAGGGGCGTGTAACGTGGATGCAGTTTGCGCAATCAAGCTCGACCTTTCTCCCGTCGCGGCCCAAGCCGCCGCCGAGGTCGAAGCAGCGCGCCAGGACGATTCGCCGGAAGGCAAGACCATCACGACCGCGGAACGTGACGCCATCGAGCAGCGTACCGCGAGCGCCATCAGCGCCATCGGCCAAGCCATGCAGGCCTTGCCACTCGAGTGTCCCCGTGTTGCCGGCGGCTTGGTTCTGCAGAACGCGCGCCAGACGGCAAAGGCCATCGTGAACGCCATCATCGACGGCCCGAAGGCGCCGCCCGCGCCCCAGCAGACACCGGCCCCAGGTCCCGGCGAGCGAGCACCGATCAGGCCACGCGGCCGGCTCATGGAAGCCTAGCTAGCGCTCATGCGCCAATCAGCTTCGGCTCCGGAGCGTGACCTTCGACGAACTCGCGCGTCACCACACACTCGCTGATGCCCCGCGCCGCATAGTCCTCGAGGTTCGCCTGAACCCCGCCAAGGACACTCTCGATGAGAGTTCGCAAACCGCGCGCGCCGGTTGGCAGCTTTTCCGCGCGTTCCGCTATAGCACGCAACCCGGGCGCTTCGAAGCTCAGCTTGACGCCGTCCAGCGCGAACAGTGCCTGGAACTGACGAACGAGCGCATCGCTGGGCTCGGTGAGGATCCGCTCGTAGTCCTCGACCGTCAGCTTGTCCAAGGTGACGAGCACCGGACAGCGGCCGATGAGCTCGGGCATGATGCCCAGCTTGCTCACGTCTTCGGGCTGTGTGGCCCGCAAATAGTCGCGTGCGGCCGCCGCGTTCTTCATGGCCTCGACGTCGATGAGAGTGCCGCCGAAACCGATGCTCGAGGTGTTGCCGGCACGAGCCTCCTCGAGCTTGCGCTCGGCGATCACGCGCTCGAGACCAGCGAACGCGCCAGCCGCGATGAACAACACGTTGGTGGTATCGAAATGGATGGGCGGTTTTCCCGGGCGCTCGATCTTCACGATCGTGCCCTCGACCATCTTCAAGAGCTCGTGCTGAACCTTGGCGCCGCTCACGTCCGCACCGCTCCCCTCCGACTGGCGGCGCTTGTCGATCTCATCGAGAAACACGATGCCGAGCTGTGCCTTCGCCAGATCACCACCAGCGGCATCGAGCAGGTCCAGGACGATCGACGACACATCGCGGCCGACATAACCGGTCGCCGTGTACTGCGTCGTGTCGACGGGGACGAAGGGGAAGCCGCAGCAACGCGAGATGATGCTCGCTAGCTTGGTCTTGCCGGCGCCCGTGGGCCCGATCATCAAGATGTTGCTCTTGGCGGGTACCGTCGCCGGGTCGGTCCCGATTTGCAGCAGATGCGCGCGCTTGGCGTGGTTGCGCACGCCGACCACCAGCGCCTGCTTGGCGGCTTCCTGGCCCACCACCATGTCGTCGAGGCGCGCGCGCAGAAAGGACGCTTTGACGATCCCGTCGGGCTTCGTCTGAACCTCGACGGCGGCGCTTGCTCCGGTGGCGGCCGGTGCCGTGTCGACCAGCGCCGCGAAGGACCGTGCTTCGGGAAAGCGCTCGAGAGAGGCTACGACGCCGTGAAGGAATTGCTTCCAGCCACTCTGCGCCAAGGTTGCGCGCGCCGCCTGGGCCGCGTCGAGGACATCGGGGCGCTTGCTGGTCTCCGCATCTCTGCAGATCTTATCGAGCCATCTTTTGGCCTGCCATTGGTCGATCTTGCTCAGCTCTTCAGCCGTCCGGTTGTCGGTCCAGCCAAAGCCTTCCGCTTTGACGTAACGCCAACCCAGACCCCCAATGATGTTCGACGTCGGGACACTCGGGTGCACGACAGCTCCATCGACAGCGCGGCTCTTATCTTTTCGGCGCGGCTCGACCGGAGTTGCTGCGCCGGTCGGCGGTCGAACGACTACCAGCCTGCCGCCGCGTCATCTGGCGGTCGCGGCAACGCCCTCTCGCTAGTCGATGTTCTGAAAATCGAACCAGCCGCTGTCCTGGTGGATGACCAGCTTCTCGGCGTGCGTGGCCGCGTTGTAGCTCTTCACCGAGCGTCCGTCGCCGCTGACATAGAGCAAGTAGCCCTCGGTCATCTTGGTCCGCGAGGCGGAGCCGACATCGACGCGGGTCGCGAGCGCGATGTCGTAGACGAAGGCCTCGCCATCCTGCGTGAAGGCGACGAAGTTACCGTCGATCGAGACGTACTCTGGGTAGCCGGCGATGTCCGCGTTCACGATGACGCTGTCGAGAGTGACGAGGTCATGGACCACGAGCTGGCTACCACCCGCGGTGACGTAAGCCAGTTTGGAGCCGGAGACGTGGGGTTGCGTGCCGAACGTGATGTCGGTCGCCGTCTGCGTCGCGCGGTTGTACGCAACCACGGTGTCGGTGACCTCGGGGAAGTTGTAGCGCTGGTAAACGACCCAATCACTGTCGACGTCGACGGCCCGATAGTCTTCGCAGCACGGCGTCTGGTTGTTGGTGATCGTCGTGTAGCTGTTAGTCGCGTAGTCACCGAAGGTGATGTTCCAGGCGCCGGAGGACGGGTCAGTGAATGCGACATCGGGGCCGCGGACCGCGAAGCGACTCCACTCGTAGTAGGAGACGTTACTGACGAGCGCGTTGCCGCCTTCGTAATACACCCGAGCGTGCTGTCCGTTATCGTGGTCGGAGACCATATAAGCGCCGCCGCCAAACTGCGTGTAGTAAATGGCGGTCAGATCGATGAAGGGCTGCGACCACGTACCGGCGCGGAGGTCGAGCACGAGCAAAGCGGTCGACCCGAATGAGCCGCCAAACGCGAGGATGCTCGCGACGACCGGCGGCGCTTCGCACAGATAGGCGGTGGCATCGACTTCGCCGTCTTGGAGTACGCCATCGCGGGCAACGCCCTCGTTGTCGCCGTTGTCGAGACCCGCATCGACGCGGAAGCCGGCGACGGCGCAATGGTCACCCACGTCTTCGGGCGTCACGCGTAGGAGGCTGTTGTAGCCGCTCGCGCCGTCACCACCGTTCGAACCGTCATTGCCGCTCGAGCCGTTACAAACGTAAGCGGTGCTATCGATCTCGCCGGGGTCGAGAATGGCATTGTCGCTGATACTGCCGACGCCGGAGCCATCGTCGACGCCAACGTCGACTTGTTGGCCACCCGCTGGGCACACCGTGTTGGTTTCGAAAGGTGTCATGGCGATCAGGGCATTGTGGCCGGCGGCGCCGTCGCTTCCGTTGGCGCCGTCGCTTCCGTTCGCACCGTCGCTTCCGCTCGCACCGTCGCTTCCGTTGGTGCCGTCAGCTCCATTAGCGCCATCCGTGCCGTTCGTGCCGTCTGTTCCGTCCGCGCCAGCGACACCACTCATTCCATCGAGGCCATTCGCGCCGTTGTTGCCATTCGCGCCGGCGACGCCAGAACAAACATACGAGGTCGCGGTGACCTCGCCGGGCGACAGCACACCGTCACCGGCGATCCCCCCGCCGCCACCGTTATCGAGACCACTGCTGATGGCGCTGCCGCCGGCCACGCAATTCGCACCCGCGGGCTCGGAGGCGATGCTGACCAAGGTTGCATAGGTGCTTCCCACCATGACCTCGCCGGTACAGCCGGCGATGAGTACGGTGATACACGCAAGCGGCAAGGCGAACGGGCGCGACGTGTAGGTTCTCAGAGAGCTCTCCAGCGCGTGCGCAGCCGCTTTGGCGACGCAGGTGTTTCAACGCCAGGTGCAGCCCACGTGCCATCGAGGAACCCAAGACGAACGCCAAAGCGGAGCGCGTCCACGCGTATCGGCGGTGCGGTGTGGTGGCCTCTGAGTCACCTCGACACCAGGCCACTTGTAGGAACGGCGACCTCAACTCGATCCAGTCGAGGAAGAACATCCAGTCGGACCCTTGGACCTTCTGAGATTCTCCGCAGTCGATTCGTGACACCCAGAGATCGCTTGACACGTGGGTAACTCCACTCAAGTCGGGCGGTTCCCACGCAAGGAAAGCTACCCACGGCTCTGTCGGGTTTTCTCGGCGCGCGGTGGTGCCGGCGCAACCCCACGTAGCCACATCGCGGCGGATCAGGTGCGACAGTGACATGTCGTAGAATGCGACCTATGAGCCTGCGCCATGGAATGGCTCAACTACCATCACCTGCTGTACTTCTGGTCGACTGCCAAACACGGTAGCATCGCCCGCGCCAGCGAAGAGCTGCGGCTCGCACATCCGACCATCAGCGGCCAGATCCACCGTTTGGAGGAGGTGCTCGGCGAGAAGCTCTTTCGCCGCCGAGGCCGTGGGCTCGAGCTCACCGACTCAGGGCAGATTGCCTTTCGCTATGCCGATGAGATCTTCTCGCTCGGGCGCGAGTTCGTCGACACGCTCAAGGGGCGCGGCAGCGGCGCGCCCCTCAGGTTGGTCGTCGGTATCGCGCAGGTCTTGCCACCGTCCCTGGTGCGGCGCTTCCTGGAGCCGGCCTTCGGCCTGGCAAGCTCGGTGCGCATCATCTGTCGCGCCGACAAGTCGGTCGAGGAGTTCGTCGCCGACCTCGCCCTGCACAAGGTCGACGTGGTCATCGCCGATGGACTGGCGCCGGCCCATGTGTCGGTGCGGGTCTACAATCACCTGCTCGGCGAGTGCGGCACGACGTTCTTCGCCCACCCCAAGCTCGCCGCGAAGCTTCGACGCACGTTCCCGCGCTCTCTGGATGGCGTTCCGTTTCTTCTGTCAGGTGGACCATCGACGGTGCGGCGCGTCTTGCAGCAATGGTTCGATTCCGAAGGCCTCCGACCCAGGATCATCGCCGAGTGTGACGACAGCGCATTGGCGAAGGACCTCGGGGCGGCCGGCATGGGGGTCTTCGGCGCGCCGACCGTCATCGAGGCGGAGGTTCTGAAGCAGTACGGCGTGCGTGTCATTGGGCGGCAGCGCGCCGTACGCCAGCAGTTCTACGCCATCTCGGTGGAGCGGAAGATCAAGCACCCGGCGGTCGTCGCCATCCGCGAGGCAGCCCGGCAGCAGATTTTCGCCGGGCTCTAGCGCGCGCTCGCAGGCCTACAGCGCCGGTTGCGTCACCGCGTTCTGATCGAGCGTGACCGCTGTCTGAGCCAGCAGCCTGCCGTTCACGGACGCGCCTGTCCCGAGGATGATCGCCGTCTCGCAGAGCGCGATGCCCCGGAAGTCGGCGCCTGTGCCAATCAGCACCTGGCCAGACGCCTGCCAGAAGACATTCTTCGGCGAGGCACCGACGAGGGTGACGTTGGTATTCGAGGCCTGAGTGAGGTCGCCTGAAATCTGGAAGATCCAGACGTCGTTGGGGCCGCCTTGCAGCGTCACGTCAGTCGCAATCGACACGCCGGTGCCCCACTTGTAGAGACCGGGGGCAAGCGTCAGCCCGCCGATCTCGCCAGCGCCGAGGTTGGTCGCATCGGGTGTGGGCCGTCCGGCTGCGTCCGTGTAAGCCGTTTCCATGTTGCTGATCGCGGTCGTCAGAAGCGCGGGAGTCGGCGACGCGTAGTCGGGTGCGCGAACCTTACCGGTGACCTGTGCCGAGGTCGCGTACTCGTTGCTGGCGTGTACGGTGAGCGAAAATCCAGTGACCGCCGTAGAGTCGATGGGGCTAACTCCAAGGTCGCCCGTGATCACCGAGCCTGGAACAGTGTCGATCCCTGATTTCGCCAGAATGACGTAGTCTCCGGCCAAGCCGAGCAGGACCGGGTCTGGGCCCATGGAGGCGGTGCCGCCGGTAGTGAAGCTCCATGCGTAGCTGCTCGCCAAAGCGTTGCCCGCGAGGTCCTTGGCAGCGGTGCTGATGGTCGCATTGAACAACGTATTGGGCGCGAGGTTCGCGTCCGGGTTGAAGGTCGCATGCATGCCGAAGTAGCTGACCACACCTGACACGGCGCTGTTGCCCGGGCCTTTGACGGTGAAGCTGGACGCGTTCAATGTCGTGGGATTCATCGCCTCGGAGAAGCGCGCGGTGATGCTCCGGTTAGTCGACGCCGACGTCGCAAGGTTGAGTGGATCCGCGGAGGAGACCGTCGGTGCGCTGGTGTCCGCGCTCGACCCGGTGGTGAAGGCCCATACGTAGTCGTTGGCGAGAGCATTGTTGTCGAGGCCCTTCGCCCCTTCGGTGACCGTCGCCGTATAAATCAAGCTGGGCGACAAATTACTCGTCGGATTGAACGTCGCGGTGTTGCCGCTATAGCTCACGGCGCCGGCGACCGTGGTCGATCCCTGCTTCAACGCAAACGTGGAAGTCGTGAGGGTCGACGGGTCCATGGCCTCGCTGAAGGCGACGCTCATTTCCGCGTTGAGAGGAACGCCGACTGCGTCATTGAGAGGGCTGTTGGAGCTCACTGTCGGCGCGCGGTCCGGTGAACCATCATCGTCGCCACCGCAAGCGGCGGTCAGCGAGAGCAACACGAAAGCGACTGCCATGGCGGCTGTTGAAGCGGACCGATACGATTTCGAAATCATCAGGACTCCTGGATAGCGTGACTATTTTCTATTCGAGCCACTGTGCGCTATCGAGGACAGTTTGAAAATAAGGAACTTTCATTAGAATATGACGGTTTTTTCGTTATGTTATTGCGCACGCAAGAGGCCATCGATGCGCAGTGCCGCAGCTGAGGCGCCGACCCGCCGCCGAAGCCGCGCGCACCGCAACACGATACGTTCGAAGCGCAAGGTCACAATGAGGTCGGGTTCGCCGTCGTTTTCCGCGCGATCCCGACAGCCCCGCCGTCGCGCAGCGACGGAACAAGGGGCAAGGTATGGGCGAAGAGGGTCTCGAACCCCCGACATCCTGCGTGTAAAGCAGGCGCTCTACCGCTGAGCTATTCGCCCCAAAAAGCGCGACCGGCAGGTAGCACGGGGCATCGGCTCTGCCAAGTGTCCCCCGGGTGCTCCGCCATAGCGGGGTGCGCAAAACCCAGTTGCGCCTACATCCGGAATCGCGCCAAACACGGCAACGCCGTGAATAACGTGGAAACATATTCAAACGGTTCCATGTTTTGGGACATCGTGCCGCTATACCGGAGTGATGACGTCGCACCTCCTCCACAGCGGGCTTGGCCAACGCAATGACGGCACGGGACTACGCGCGGTGAATCGCGCGGAAGAGGACGGTCCGGTCTTCGTCGTCGATGACGACGACGACTTGCGCGGCCTGCTCGCGCTCTGGCTCAGCCGCGCGGGGTTCACGGTCGAGCAGTTCGCCAGCGGTGAGGCATGCGTCGCGGCCTTGGGTCGGCGGCTACCGTCGGTCGTCCTCCTCGACCTCAACATGCCCGGCATCGGCGGCGTGCAGGCTCTCGGGCAGATCAAAGCCCACAATCGCTTCCTCCCGGTCGTCGTCCTGACGGTCGAGCGCGAGGTCGAGACCATCGTCAGCACCATGCAGGGCGGGGCCTACGACTTCCTGGTGAAGCCTCTCGGCGAGAGCAAGCTCCTCACCACCGTGCGCAACGCCGTCGAATCGCATCGCATGGCCCTGCGCGTCGCCCAGCTCGAGCGCGAGGTTCAAGGCCCATCGTTCGCCGGCCTCATCGGCAACTCGGCGGCGATGCGCGAGCTCGGCGGGCAGATCGAGCGGCTCGCCGCCAGCGACATCTCGGTGGTCATCCACGGCGAGAGTGGCACCGGCAAGGAGCTGGTCGCCCAAGCCATCCATGACAACAGCGGCCGTCACGAACGTCCGTTCGTCGCGCTCAACTGCGCCGCCATTCCCGAGTCGCTGCAAGAGTCCGAGCTCTTCGGCCATGAGCGCGGAGCCTTCACCGGCGCCGCCAACCGTCACGCCGGCAAGTTCGAGCAAGCCGAAGGCGGCACCCTCTTCCTCGACGAGGTCGCGGAGCTATCGCCCGCGTTGCAATCGAAGCTGCTGCGCGTCCTCCAGGAGCGTCGCGTCTCCCGCGTCGGCTCTACCCAGGAGATCCCCGTCGACTTCCGCCTCCTCGCCGCGAGCCACCGCCGCCTCTCCGATGAAGTGCGCGCAGGCCGCTTCCGCGAGGACCTCTACTTCCGCATCGTGGTTTTCGAGCTCGAGGTCCCGGCGCTTCGCGACCGCGAGGGCGACGTCGCCATGCTCGCGGACCACTTCGTCCGCAAGTTCGGCCCGCGTCTGCGCGGCGCGACTCCCGACCTCTCGCCCGCCGCCGTCGACATGCTCAGCCGCCACCCCTTCCGCGGCAATGTGCGCGAGCTCGAGAACGCGATTCAGCGTGCCGTCGTCAGCTGCAATGGCCTCACCATCGAGCCACACGACTTGCCCCCATCGGTCCGCGGCGACGGACAACTCTTCCGCCCCCTGGCGATCGCCAAGGCTGAGGAAACCCTCGCCGCCGCCAATCGCGACGCCGAGCGCAACGTGCAATCGCTCGCCGACCTGGAGCGCCAAGCCATCGAGATGGCCCTGCAACGCGCGCGCGGCAACCGCTCGCTCGTCGCGCAGCAGCTCGGCATCGGCCGCACCACGCTCTACCGCAAGCTCAAGGAGTATGGCCTCAAGTAGGTTTCATACGACCTCCGCTCCTTGCGCGACCAACAGCTCGAGTCCCCCACGGCGGATGCCCACTCCGGGCGGGGAGACGCGAATCGGCACGCCGAGCCGCGTCGCCATCGCCGCTGTCCCTAGCGAGCCCGACCCTACGTCGGCCTCGGCGATGTACAAGTGGCTCGCATGCGCGGCGATGAAGCGATTGCGCATCGCGTGCGCACCCTTGAAGGTTCGAGCCAGCGGCAAGTGCTCGCTCACGAGCGCGCCGCCACTCTCGACGATGCGCAGGAAGAGACGCGCGTTGTGCCGCGGATAGATACAGTCGGCCGCGACGCCGAGATACGCGAGCGTCGGCCCGTTGGCGTCGAGAGCACCGAGATGCGCCGCCGTGTCGATGCCCCGAGCGCCCCCGGAGACGACGAGCCACCCTTCCCCGGCGGCGCGCGCCGCGACACTCCGCGCCCAGCCCTCGGCGCTGCGATGGGCACGCCTCGCGCCCACCACGGCGATTGCCGGCTTGCGCAAGAGCTCGAGGTCGCCCCGGACGAAAAGCGCGGGCGGTACCCCCGGGACCCGTCGCAAGTGCTCGGGGAGCTCGAGGACCGACACGACGTGCAACGCCGACCGGCGCAAGGCAACGAGCACGCGCCGCGCCTCGTAGGCCACGCCCGGACGAGGCCGCCACGCGTCGCTGTCCGCCAAAGCGAGCATCGAGCCGCGACACAAGATCGCCTGGGCCAGCGCTGACGGCCGCGCCTTGTGCGTCAGCCACAGCTCGATGAGCAGGCGAAGCTCGGCGTCGTCGACGTACGGCGGCATGCCGCCCAACCGAGCAGGATGCGGGCCAACGCGGGCGCGGCGACGCAACGCCCGAGAGCACAAAAAACAACGCGCCCGTGGAAGGGCGCGTGGCTCTGTCGCAAAACGCGACGCGAAAATCTTGATCAGTCGTGCGGGTTACTCACCCGCGCCGCCCTACTGCTGCTGCGGAACGACTTCTTTGCTGCGGTAGTAGCCGCAGTTCGAGCACACCATGTGCGGGCGGTGCGGTTCGTTGCACTGCGGGCAGGTGAGCCACCAAGTGGGGGTCAAGAAGTCGTGCGAGCGGCGAAGACGCGTGCGCGAGTGGGACTGACGTTTCTTTGGAACTGCCATGACACTGTCTCCGACCGTAGAGCTTAGAAAAGCAAGGCGCGCGTCGTAGCAGACACGCGCGCGTTTTGACAACCCTTTTCGACCCTCAACTGAGCTTGATGTTCTTCAATGCGGCCCAGCGGGGGTCTTCCTTCGGCTTGATATCGACGTCCGGGGCTTTGATAGCCGCTATGGTCGCTTGGTTGGCGCAATCCTTGGGCTCCGGGCCACACACCGGGTTCACCGGCATCTCGAGGAAGATCTCGTCGCGCACGATGTTCGTGAGGTCGATCTGTTTGTCGTCGTAGGTGGCAACGCCCAGGTCGTCTTCGTCGAGCTCGCCTTCCTCGCCCGCCTCGGGCTCGTGACCGTGCGGGAACAGCGCGACTTCAATGGGCAAATTGAGGTCGTAAACCAGGCGCTCGAGGCACCGGCCGCAAGGCGCCGCGAGCGACAGCCCGAGCTTGCCGCGCACATGCACGACATCGCCCATGCGGTCGAGGCGGACCACTAGCTTGCCGTCGCCGTGCGGCTCGAAGGGGGTTCTCGCTTCGCGCAGGGTATCTTCGAGCCAGGCGCGCGCGAGTCCGGTGTCCAGATCGAAGCCCTCGGGACCAATTTGGTCGAGTGGGATCTTCATCGCGCTTGCGCTCATGACATGGCTCCCGAAACCGCCGAAGCGCGCGTTTATAAGGACCTTGAGCGCAAATGTGAAGGGCTTAGGAGCCCAGGGGGATGCGCATCCGCCAGATCCGCCGGTAGCTATTGCGCATCGCACCGGCTCGCGTGATCTTCGGGTCATGCGCTGCCTCGCCATCCTGCTGCTCGCGGCCTCCGCCTGCGCCACGGAGAGCGCCGCCTTGCGAGCCGCCGATTCGCCGCTGAATGCTCCCGGCGCCGGCGCCTACTACGAGATCAATCCGGCGCAGCGCACGGTCGGCGACGTCAAGGTCTGGTCCAGCGGAGCCCGCGAAGAGAACGACAAGCTCGTCGTCGAAGTCGGCATGCGTCTGCGCAACAACGTCGACACGCCAATCACCATCGACGTCGGCGGCTGCGGTCTCGAGGTCGTGAAGGAACACGACGAAGAGGTGGTCGATGAGGAGACCGAGACCACCGGCGACACGACCATCGCGCCCGGCGCCATGGGCCGCGTCACGCTGCGCTACACCCTGCCTGCTAAAACGGACTTAGACAAAGTCACGGCTCTGGACTTCTACTGGCGGGTCGCCACCGCGGACGGTCCCTTCAGCCGCTCGACCGCTTTCCAGCGCGTCACCACCGAGCGCGGCGTCTACTACAGCCCGTATATCTGGGGCGGCTCACCTTACTGGGGCTGGGGTCCGGGCTTCGGCTTCGGTGCGTCCTATTACTACCGCCCGGCTCCGCGGCCCTACATGCGCGCCGCGCCGCCGCGCCGATGAGGAGCACGCCGATGAAACCGCAACACGCCCTCGCTGTCATGCTCGTGCTCGTCGCCGGCGGCTGCGCCACGACGAGCGGCGGGCCAGAGAAGCGCTTCCAGACACTCGACAACACGTCTCCAATCTCGGACTTCGACGCCGCCTCGTATTACGGCGTGGTCATCGACGCCGAGCGCTTGGGCGAGGTAGCGGTCTGGTCGAACGGCGTCTTCACCATCGACGCGAACGGCGAACGCATCCCCGTGCTCGAGCTCACGGTGCTCGCGCGCAACGAGTCGCAAACTCCATTCGAGCTCGATCTCGATACGACTTCGGTCACGCTCACGCACGTCACCACCGCCACCCTCTCCGAGGAGTACGCCGTAGCGGGCACACGGCGCGTCGCGCCCGGTGAAACCCGCCGCGTCGGCATCCGCTATCGCTTGCCCAGCATGCGCGACCTGACGACGCTCTCGAGCTTCGACTTCACTTGGACCATGCGCGCCGCCAGCAGCGGTTTTTCGCAGCTGACACCGTTCCGTTTCCTGACGACCGGACAGTTCGAGCTCGGTGCCGAATGGCCGCAGCTCAAGCGCGTGTCCTACACCCAGGACAACCGCCGCCCCTGGAGCATCCGCTGGAGCGCGGTCACTCCCGAGCCGGGCGACCCGCGGGTGCGACCTGGTGACGATCCACCCGCCTTCAAGTGGAGCACCCCGCCCGCTAAAACGGAGGAAGCCCCCCAAGGATGACGCGCCTATCGCGCATGGCGGAGCGCGCGGCTCACCGCCTCATTCCCGGGGGTAGCCGCGTCCTGGTGGCGACCAGTGGCGGCCCCGACTCGCAAGCCTTGCTGTCGGTGCTGCAGGGTGTCGGCTACCAGCTCGTGGCGGCGGGGATCGACCATGGGCTGCGCGCCAACGCGGGACGCGAGCTCGACCTCGCCGAGGCCCTCGCGACGAAGCTCGGCGTGCCCTTCGTCCGCATGAGCGTACAAGTAGCGAAGGGCAACGTCGCCGCCCAAGCTCGCAAGGCCCGCTACGCCGCCCTGAACGCTATCGCGGACGAGCACGCTTGTGACTTCATCGCCGTGGGCCACACCGCCACCGACCAGCTCGAAACCGTATTGCTCGCGCTCTTGCGCAGCGACGGCATCGGCGCGCGCTTGGGCATGGTGGAAAAACGCGGCCGCCTGGTGAGACCCCTGCTCGAAGCACGGCGGTTCGACGTCCTCGCGCACCTGCAGACGCACAAGATTCCTTACGCCACCGATCCCGGCAACAGCGACAGCCGCCGCAGCCGGGCTCGGCTCCGCGAAGAAGTCTTGCCGGTGCTGCGCTCGCTGAACCCACGCATCGAGCGCACCATCGGGGCCTGGACGCAGGATCGCGCCGAGGACGAAGCGCTCCTGCGCGCCGCCGCCGCGAGGCTGCTCAAGGCACCCGACCCCAGCGACGCCGATCGCTTCGGCCCGCTGGCGCCGAGCCTCGCCCTCGAGCCATTGACCAGCGCCCCCCTCACCCTGCGCCGCCGGGCCCTTCGCGACTGGCTCACACGCCTCGGCCACGTTCCCCGTCGTCGCCTCGTCGATCGCTTGATCGCCGCGATCGATAAGCCCCATTCGCGCGTACGCGCCCGCGAAGGCACATTTTTAGTCGATAAGCAGACGATCTGGACCGTAACACCCACCAGCTACGCCATGGACCTGATCATTCCGGGTGAAGCGCGCTTACCGAATTGCCAAGGACGCATCATCGCAAGGGTAGACGAGGCGCCAAGCGGCGGATACGGTGCGGTTTTGGGCCCGCGTTCCCCAGCGCGGGTTGTTGCATTCGATGCAGACGGTCTCCATTCTAACGTCACGGTGCGAAGTTGGGAGGCGGGAGACCGGTTGGTGCCGTTTGGGCACAAGGACGATGGGTCTGGGGGTAGTGTGAAGGTCGGCGATTTGTTCACCAATGCCAAGGTTCCTGGTGCCTTACGTCCTGGGTGGCCCGTCGTCGTGCATGCCGACCGCATCGTTTGGGTGGTTGGCTTGCGTCGGGGCTCCGACGCCCCTATCACCGCATCCACCCGTCGAGTCGTTACCCTCGAAGTGTTAGGCTAAGTTGTGAGCGTTGGCCGTAGGGCCGCAAGATGTGGAGAGCTCCCGTGAGGCAATCACATAAGACGATCCTGCTTTGGGGCGTCCTCATCCTGATGTTCTATTTGATTTACAACATCGTAAAATCATCAGGATCCGAGGTTCAGGAAGTCAGCTTCTCCGAGTTCTTGGCCAGCGCCGAGTCCGGAAGCCTCGCCGGCAGCGAAGTCGAGATCCGCAACGAGTCCGACTTCGTTTGGACCGACAACACCACCAAGAAGCACGCCATCGGCAAGCTCACCGACGACGTTCTCAAGCAGCTCTACGCGCAAAAGGTGAAGTTCAAGCTGGTTCGCGAAGAATCGGGCGCCCTCTGGCAATCGATCATCATCGGCTGGCTGCCGATGGTCCTCGTCTTCCTCTTCTTGTTCTTCTTGATGCGGCAGCTGCAGACCGGCGGTGGCAAGGCCATGAGCTTCGGCAAGTCCAAGGCTCGGCTGGTCTCCGAATCGTCGCCGAAGATCACCTTCAAGGACGTCGCGGGTGTCGAGGAAGCCAAATACGAGCTCCTCGAGATCATCGAGTTCCTCAAGGACCCCAAGAAGTTTACCCGCTTGGGCGGCCGCATCCCCAAGGGCGTGCTCCTCATGGGCCCGCCGGGCACCGGCAAGACCTTGCTCGCCCGCGCCATTGCCGGTGAAGCAGGCGTCCCGTTCTTCAGCATCTCCGGCTCGGACTTCGTCGAAATGTTCGTCGGCGTCGGTGCCTCGCGCGTCCGTGACCTCTTCGAGCAATCGAAGAAGCACGCGCCCTGCATCATCTTCATCGACGAAATCGACGCTGTCGGCCGCCACCGTGGAGCCGGTCTCGGCGGTGGTCACGATGAGCGCGAGCAAACGCTCAACCAGCTCCTCGTCGAGATGGACGGCTTCGAATCCAACGAAGGCGTCATCTTGATCGCGGCGACCAACCGTCCCGACGTGCTCGACCCCGCGCTCTTGCGGCCGGGCCGCTTCGATCGTCGCGTCGTGGTGCCCAGGCCCGATCTCGGTGGCCGTGGCGACATCCTCAAGGTGCACACCAAGAAGGTGCCCCTCGCGGAAGACGTCGAGCTCGAGGTGCTGGCGCGTGGTACGCCGGGCTTCAGCGGCGCCGACCTCGCCAACTTGGTCAACGAGGCGGCTCTCATCGCCGCGCGTGAGAACAAGTCGAAGGTCGCGCAGATGGACTTCGAGCGCGCCAAGGACAAGGTCCTCATGGGCTCCGAGCGCAAGAGCATGATCCTGTCCGAGAAGGAAAAGCGCACGACCGCTTTCCACGAGGCAGGCCACACGCTCGTCGCCAAGATGGTCCCGAACGCCGATCCGGTGCACAAGGTCACCATCATTCCCCGCGGTCGCGCTCTTGGTGTCACGCAGCAGCTGCCGGTCGAAGACCGCTATAGCCTCTCGAAGAGCTACGCGCTCGACCAGCTTGCGATCCTCTTTGGCGGACGCATCGCCGAAGAGCTCGTGTTCAACGAGATGACCACCGGCGCCGGCAATGACATCGAGCGCGCGACTGACCTCGCCCGCAAGATGGTCTGCGAGTGGGGCATGAGCGAGAAGCTCGGGCCGCTGACCTTCGGCAAGAAGGAAGAGAGCATCTTCCTCGGCCGCGAGATTGGCCAGCAGCAGGAGTATTCGGAGCAGACCGCGGTCGAGATCGACCAAGAGGTCCGCGCCATCCTGATGGCGCAATATGCTCGCGCTAAGAAGGTCCTCTCCGAGCACATGGAAGCGCTGCATCGCATCTCCGAAGCCCTGATCGTCTACGAGACGCTCGAGGCCCACGAGATCAACGACCTCGTCGACGGCCGGGCGCTCACGCGCGAGCCGCCGAAGGTCCGCATGACCTCGCGCGAAGAGATCGAGAAGCGTCAGGCCATCGACAAAGAGCGCAAGAAGGCCGACGGCAGCGGCATGATCGGGCAGTCGCTCGAGCCGAGCAAAGCCTAGGCAGCTTGCGGCTTGGACCGGTAACGTTGAGCGATGCCCCCCTGCTCATGGGCATCGTCAACGTGACGCCGGATTCGTTCTCCGACGGCGGGCGGCACATGGCCGTCCGTGCTGCTTTGGAGCATGCCGAGCGCCTGGTCCGCGAAGGCGCGACGTTGCTCGACGTGGGTGGTGAGTCGACCCGCCCTGGGGCCCTGCCCGTTTCGGCGGACGACGAGCTCGAACGCGTCATTCCCGTCGTCGAAGCCCTGGCGGCGGCCGGTCTGCCGGTGGCGCTCTCCGTTGACACCCGCAAAGCAGTGGTCGCGAAGGCGGCGCTCGCGATCGGGGCCCACATCGTCAACGACGTGTCCGCTCTGGAAGACGCCGAGATGGCGGAGACCATCGCCGCCCACGACGCGGCGGTCATCCTCATGCACAAGCGTGGCGACCCCCGCACCATGCAGCAAGGCGAGCTGCGCTACGACGACATCACCGCCACCGTGGTCACCGAGCTCGAGCGCGCCTGCGCCAAGGCCCGCACCGCGGGGATCGGCCGCATCCTCGTCGACCCCGGCATCGGCTTCGGCAAGACCGCCGAACACAATCTCGTGCTCACCAAGACGTTGCGGGCGCTCACGCGACTCGGCCCCGTGGTCTACGGCGCCTCCCGCAAGCGTTTCCTGGGCGAGCTCACTGGGCGCGACGTCGATGACCGCGAGCGTGCGACCGCCGCCATCAATGCGCTTGCGATCATGAATGGCGCGAGCATCTTACGCGTCCATGATGTGGCGGCCTGCCTCGACGCGGTGAAGGTCGCCTCGGCGGTGCGCGATGCGAAAAGCTCTTAGCCTTCTCCTCTTGCTGGCGGCCTGCGGCGACGACGCCGACATCGGCGAGCGCGCCCGCGAGCGCTGCGAAGACGTCTACTACCGCACCGACTTCTGCCTCGCGGACATCGGCTGCCAAGGGGCCGTGAGCCGCGGTGTTTACGTCGACCAGTGCCTCGCTGAAGGGCTCTCGGACGCCGAGCGCGACGACTTCGTCGCCAGCTCCTGCGAATCGGTCAACGCCGGGTCCTGCCTTGCGGACGCCGCCTTCTACCGCGGCAACTGCGCTTGCGAGGGCTACACCCGCTGCGGTCCGGGCACGCAATGCACCTCCCAGGTCACCGGGGACGCGATCTGTCTCGATGACGGATCAGTGCCTGCGGGGGCTTCTGCCTGCGATAGCGGCAACCTCTGCCAGGCTGGCTGGGTCTGCGCCGTGCCCACGTCGCAAACGACCGCCGGACGTTGCGTGCAATTGTGCGTGTTCTAGCGGAGTGACAACAAAGCACCCCCTGCCGCCGCAGCAGGCCACCTCCGACGCAACCCCGCCGCAGGCACGTCGATACACGTACCTGGCGTAAATCCGTCCAGAGGTGACCCATGCTCGGCTTCGGTTCGGCTAACGCCGACACGCGCTGTATCGTTCCGCACGAGATCACCCTCCCGTACGACCGGGCGACGGCCATCGCCGTCATGAAGACGAAGGTCCAGGGGAAGTCCAAGACCACGTCGTTCGTCAGCCAGCTCTCCGTCGCCGACCTCGAAGCGGTGAAGGCGAACATCGCGGCTGGCAAGGGCTACGACGGCATCCCCGAGCTCTCGGGTCCGGACGCCGTTCATCGCGTCGCCGCGCTCGATTCCTACCTGGGCGCCCCGAAGGTCGGTCCCAAGGGCGAAGGCACCATCCCCGATTTTCTCATCGACGCGCTTTGGAGCGAACCGCACAAAGAGGCGGCGAAGCTCATCGCCGGCAAGTTCGGCCGCATCCCCGCGAAGGAAACCATTCTCGACAATGGCGCCTTGAAGCAGGCGGTGGCGCTCCTCGACAAGCCCGACGAGCTGGCGCGCGCCTTCCAGGACGGCGGCAAGAAACTCTACGCCGGCAACATCACCGACTTCATGGACAAGATCCGTGACCTGCGCGAGTTCATGGCCAGCGGCACGAACGGTCTCGCCAATCACGGCCCCGTCTACATCAACGGCGAAGCCTTCTACTGCGTCGTTCCGCTCCCCGAGGTTCGTGGCATCCCGCGCCCATCGCCGAATCGTCCCGAGGACGAACGCGCGCAGCAGTTCCAGGACATGTTCAACAAGATGATCGCGCACTACGATCCCGGCTTCAACGAGTCGGGCTACGATCGCGTGTACATCCAGTCCGATGGCGAGACGCCGGAGAAATCGAAGCTCTACGTCGCGGTGCGCGACAAGGGCGAGATCAAGAACATCACCTACAACGACCGCGTGAGCTTCTCCGCCAAGTCGACGTCATCGCCGACTGTCGCTGCCTTCTCCGCGGCCGGCGACAAGAGCCTGACCGGCGAAGTCGGTGAGATTCGCCTCACCGGTCGCGTCCTGTGGAAGGCCGACGTCCCCAACACGCGAAGAGAGTCGGCGACGACGTTCGTGAAGAACTTGTTCCGCTCGTCGATTCGCCGGCACCGCGAGAAGTACAACCCGAATCCGACGCTCCCTGGCCTCGCCCCGACGGGCGGACCTGGATTCGCGGGCCCAGGCGGCCCCGCGCCCTTCGTTGGTGGCAGCGGCGCACGTGGTCTTGCGCCCAGCTACTATCCGGGTGGCGTGCTCGGCGCCGGCACCACCGCGCTCGGTCTCTCGGCGTTCACCGGTGCGATGGCGGCGACCGCTTACTTCAGCGTGCAGCAGATGCTCAGCGGCGCGCTCGTCACGGGCGCCGTGAGCCTCGCGGCGCTCATCGGCACGGTCCTCGCGTTCGAATACGAGCGCGCGACGACGCCAAAGAGCATCAACCCGATCCTCAACGCGGCCGGCTTGTCGGTGCAGGGCAAGCGCCTGCTCGCCGAAGAGTTCTGACGCTTACCTAGCGCGACGCTTCGACGACGAGCCGAGCGACCTCGGCGAGGATGCCCTCGCGCGATGCCTCGTCGCCCCGTGCACCACTCAAGAAGACCGCGATAGCAACACGGCGGCCGTCTACGAGCGTGACGATGCCGATGTCGTTCACCGCGGGGCTCGTGCCGAGCACCGTGTTCGCGGTGCCGGTCTTGTGCGCCAAAGCGACCCCTGCCGGCAGCCCCGCCTTCATGCGGTGCTTACCGGTCGTCGTGCTCGTCATGATGGCGAGCAGCCGCGACGTCGACTCGGCGCCGAGCAGCTTGCCGTTCGCGAGAGCGACGAGGAAGTCGACCGCGCCGTTGGGAGTCGCGGTATCGCGCGGATCCGCGAGATACGCCTCGAGCGCCCTCGTCTTCACCGCGTCCGGTTGCGCTTCCACGTCTCTCGCGAACTTCGGCACGTCGATGACGGCCTCGGGCGGGAACGGCGGCAGACCGGCGCACTCGGGCTGCAGCTCACGCTCGTAGCGGTCGACGCGGACGCCGTTGATGCCCGCTTTGGCGAACATCGCATTCAGAGCGCTTGGTCCGCCTCCGAGCCGCAAGATGTGATCACCGGCGGTGTTGTCGCTCACCGCCACGGCGAGCTCGATGAGCCGCCGCAGCGGATAGGTCTTCGCCGGCGGCCGCCATTCGTCGGTGATTGGGCTCCAGAAGACCGACAGCTCACGCGCCGTGATCTGGACCGGCTCGTCGATTCGGCGCCGGCCGGCGTCGACTTCTTGCAACATGCGCGCGCCCGCCATCACCTTGAAGACGCTCTGCAGGGGAAAGCCTTCGTCACCGCGCAGGCTCCAGCGCCGGCCGGTTGCGAAGTCGTACACAGCGACGCCGAGGCGGCCGGGCTCCGCGCGCTTGGCGATGGCCGGCATCGTGGCGTCGAGCAGCTTCAGCGAAGGCGCCGCGACGACGAGCAACGCCATACTAAGCTGGAGCATGGTACCCCTTCATGCCGATCTCCTGGGCGAGCCTGCTACGAAAGTCCTCTTTAGCGGTGAGCATCGCGAGAGCGCTCGCGAAGTCGTGGCGGGGTCTCCAGCCGAGCTCTTGCCGCGCGAGGGCGTTGACATAGACGCGATCGAAGCTCGGAAACATACGCCATTCGCGCTCGGCATAGAGCGCGACATGCGCCGGAAAGAGCTCGCGGACGACGGCGGCGGCATCCGTTGCAAGGCGGGCGAGATGCTCGCGCTCGAATGGCGTGGTCGCGGAGATGATGTACCTGCCGAAGCGCAACGCCGGTGCTCGCGCCACCGCCAGGAAACACGCGTCCACGATGTCCGCGACATCGACCCGCCGGTAGAGCAGCTCGTTCACCTGCGCGTTCGCCGTCGCATAGGTCGCGGCGATGGCGGTGTTGTCGTCTTCTTCGGGGAAGAAGCGCGACGTCCGTAGCACCACCGCCGGCAAGCCTTCGTTGCGCGCGAAGAGCTCGCAGAGGCCTTCGGCCGCGACCTTGGTGGTGCCGTAAATATTCTTGGGGATCGGCGTTACGTCTTCGGTGATCCAGGTTGCCGGCTCACCCGGCCGCGGCGTCAACGCCAACCCGAAGGCGCTGGTCGTGCTGATGAAGACGAACGAGCGCACCCCGGCGCGCTTGGCTTCCTCGAGGAGCACGAGCGTCCCGTGGACGTTGGTGGCGACGAACTCCTCACGGCTGTGGGTGGCGACGTGCGGCTTGTGCAACGTCGCCGCGTGCACCACCGCGTCGACGCCGCGCAGGCAGGAGCGCATGGTTTCGCGGTCCCCGACGGAAGCCACCCGGTCGGTGAACGGAGCCGCCTTGATGTCGACACCGAGCGCGGGCTCACCACGTGAGCGGAGTGTCCGCATGAGCGCCTCGCCCAGGTGGCCGGCGCTACCTGTGACCAGCACCGCCATCACCTAGTCGCAGTAGCTGTAGGCAGCGAAGGTGGCGGAGACCGTGCGCGCCTCGAAATTGGGCCGCGACGGAAACTCGAGGATGGCTTCGCCGCAAAGTGAGCCCGTCGTCGGATCGAAGCCGGTGAGCGTGACCGAGCCGCCGGTCGCCGGCACTGGATCGACGCCGAATTGGTTGCTGTAGAGGAGGGTTGCGTCGGCTCCACCCGGGATCGTGTGAGTCCCGAGAGCGACGGTCTCGCGCGCGACTCGGATGGTGAACGTGGGGCGTGGCGTCGAGTGGCCACAGCCGCTGGTGACGCTGATGTCGATGTCGTTGGCGAAGACGATGTCCGGATCGAAAGTACGGTGGCCAAGGTTCGCCCAACCGACGCCGACGATGCCCGCGAGCCCGAGATCAGGGCCGCTGTCGCTGACGGTCGCGGAGCCCGTCGCCGGCGCGGCACAAGGCTCGCCGACGGGACCGTCGCTCGGCAACGCGATGGGCGCGTCGCCCTCGCCATCCGAGCAGGCCACGACCGCGAACAAACCAAGAAGCACGAAGCGCATGGGGGTCGTTTACCCTCTCCACGAAAGTAAGGAAATGCCCCGGCGGTTTCGGCTAAAGTTCGCGCCAATGCGCTCACTCGCCCCCCTTCTCCTCGCACTCTTTGCCGTATCGTGTACCGGCACCATCGACACCACGCTCGTCGGTGCGACCTGCGGTGATGCAATCCTCAACGGACAGGAAACCTGCGACACCGGCGGTGAGTCGCAGACCTGCGACAGCGACTGCACCGCGCCCGCGTGCGGCGACGGCCGCGTCAACGCTAGCTTCACGCCGCCGGGCGCCGCCGGTACCGAGGAGTGCGATGACGGCGGAACCGCGAACGGCGACGGCTGCTCGTCGACCTGCCAGCTCGAAACATCGGTGACTCTCGAGCCGCGCTGTGGCGACGGCATCGTCGGCACCGACGAGCTCTGCGACACTAGCAACGATTCGGCGACATGCGACGCCGACTGCACGGCTCCCGCGTGCGGCGACGGACACGTCAACAAGAGCTTCACGCCGTCCGGGGCGACCGTGGTCGAGCACTGCGATGACGGGGGCACCGTGGACGGCGACGGGTGCTCGGCGGTTTGCCAATTCGAAAGCTGCGGCAATGGGATAGCAGACGGCGAAGAGGCGTGTGACGACGGCAACAGCGATGACCTGGACGCTTGCCGCAACGATTGTACGCGGCATGCATGCGGCGACGGCATCGACAGCATCGCCGAGGCGTGCGACGCCGGCGGTGACGGACCAGCTTGTGACGGCGACTGCACGATAGCGGAGTGCGGCGACGCGCGCGTGAACCGCAACCACACCCCGCCGGGCGCGCCTGGCGTCGAGCAGTGCGACGACGGTGGCACCGACGATGGCGATGGCTGCTCGGCGCTCTGCCAGATCGAGACCTGCGGCAACGGCGTCCATGAAGCCGACAACGGCGAGCAATGCGACGACGGCAACGAGACGGATACCGACACCTGCCGCAACAACTGCCAGCAGCCTCGCTGTGGCGATGGTGTCACCAACGGCACCGATGCGTGCGATGCGCTGGCGATCAACAGCGCCGCGTGCAACTTCGACTGCACCGCTCCCGATTGCGGTGACGGCATCATCAACCGCTCCTTCACTCCGCTCTTGGCTCCCGGTGTCGATCAATGTGACGACGGCGGGACGACGGACGGCGATGGCTGCTCGGCGCTCTGCCAAATCGAGACCTGCGGCAATGGCGTCACCGAGAGCCTGAACGGCGAGCAGTGCGACGACAGCGACGCCGATAACACCGACGACTGCCTCGACAACTGTCAGCTTGCACGCTGCGGCGACAACGTCGTGAAGACCACGGCGCCGGCCGAGGTCTGCGATAGCGGCGGTGCCAACACCGACCTGTGCGATTTCGATTGCACCCTGCCGGTCTGCGGTGACGGCATCATCAACCGCGCGTCCAATGAAGCTTGTGACGACGGCGGCACCGACGCGGGCGACGGCTGCTCGGACCTCTGCCAGATCGAGGACTGCGGTAACGACGTCATCGACGCTGGAGAGGAGTGCGACGGCGCGGACAATCCGACATCGTTCGCGTGCAGCAGCGCATGCTTCTTGGAGACCTGTGGCAACGGCCGCCTCGATCCGGGCGAGACCTGTGACGACGGCAACGACCAGGACGACGACAACTGCTTGAGCAGTCAGCCTGACCCCCTCACCTGTCAGACGGCAACGTGCGGTGACGGAGAGCTCGATGTCGCGTCTCCAGGCGTCGAAGAATGCGACGAGGGGAGCAACAACGGTTACGGCGGGGCGTGCCTGCCGGACTGCAAGGCAAACAGCTGCGGCGACGGCTTTCAGCTCCTCACCGGGCCAGGCGCCGAGACCTGCGATGACGGCAACAACCTGGATGAAACCGACTGTCCGCCCGGCGTCCTCGACTGCACCTACTGTAGCTCGGACTGCACTCAGGTCCTGGAGTTCACAAGCCCCTGAGGCGGGGCCCGGACTGGCCGTTTCGTCGTCGAGAGATGTCATGCGGACACTCCCCGTTCTCGGAAGGGAGCAACCTGCGCCTCTCGGCGGCGAAAATCGCGACCTACCCCGGAGAGACCATGACCACCGTCCCCGCCGCGAAGTCCGTCCGCATTCGAGAAGTCGCCCAAACCACGACGCAAGCCCCCCCGCAGCGGGCTGGGCACGCACCCGCACAGAACTCCGGCTCGAGCCGCGTCTGGGAGAGCGCCCCATCGGGTAAGAAGGCGCGCATTGGGCTCGACGAGGCGGTCCGCAACGCCATCACCAAGGCCGGGTTCGGCTTCCTCTCGAGCCTCGGCGACGTGAAGGAAACGGCGCTGCCAAAGGCGGTCGCCGCGGCCTTGGAAGCCTTCGCCGAAGTGAACACCGGCAGCGGCCAGGGCTGCTCCGTCGGCGTGCTCAAGCTCGGCAAGGAGCGGGTCTACGTCCTGAGCGGCGCCAACGACGAGGCCGCCGTGGTGTTCACTGCACTCGACGCAAAGGGCAAAACACTGTCGCAAGCCCAGATCACCGCCGACGACCAGTATCGCTTGACGATGAAATGGGTGGACGCCGACGGCAAGCCCGGCGCGGTCGTCTGCACCATGCAGTACGACAAGAAGGGCGACATCAGCGACGCCGCCTGGATCAAGAAGGCCGAGGCCGCTTTCACGGCCTCCCGCGAAAAGGGCGATGAGCTAGGTCGTGAGGTCGAGGCGAGCGCGCTGCCGCCCGCGGTCCGCGCTCAGTACGATTTCCTGTCGCGTCGCTGCTCGGACACCTGCGGCGCGCGAGCCTTCGTGGTCGACGGCAAGAAGGCGTACATACTCTGCGACTACTCCAGCGTCTCGACGTTCTCGGCCGTCGCGCCGAACGGCCGGCTGCTGTTCGACTACGCCGGCTGAACCGCCAGTAGCGCGTCATCGCCGGAGCAAGGGTGGCGCGCCCGACAGGATTCGAACCTGTGACCACCGGCTTAGAAGGCCGGTGCTCTATCCACCTGAGCTACGGGCGCAGCGCGACCCGTGAATTGTACGCTGATTTGCGGCGGCTACGCCATCGGTGCGGCGCCGATCTACCGGTTCGCTTGTCTTGGGGCGTGCATCCCGAGTACCTCATGCCCCTCGCATGCACGTCTACGGGGATCCGCAGATCGAAGTCGACCTAGCGCGACTGTGGCGCGACCTCGCGGCGCGAGTGACGCGTCTGCCGGCCGATCCGCCGACCGATGCTCTGCGTGAGCTCCTCATCGCCAGCGGCATGGTCGAGCAGGCGGCGCACGATGCCCTCGCCGGCAAGCGCGATCACCGGGCCCACCCCTTCGTCGCCCGGATGCACGCCATCACGGACTTCGCGGCGCGCGCATTCCACGCTGACTGGCTACGCAGCGCGGCTCAGGCCGGCGCGCTCGCCGAAGCGACGCGAGTGCAGCCTCCGCGTACCTACGTGCATGCGCTGAAGCGCGAGACGCGGGCGCGGGTCGAGCCGAAGCACGCCATCCTCAAGATCCCCGAGGGCTTCGCTTACAACTCGCTGTACCCCGAACAATATTGCGCGGCGACATGGGCGTTCATCGGTGCGCGGAAAGCGCGGCTCACGGGCTCGGTGCTCGTCGTCGGCGTGCGCAGCATCGGCACGACCCTGTCGGCGATTGTCGCCGCCGCGCTCGACTGCGCCGGCATCGACAATCATCGAATGACTGTCCGCCCCAGCGGATCGCCGACGTCGCGAGAGCTCGTGCTCGACAAGAACGTCCTCGCGGGCGCCAGTCATGCCATCGTCGTCGACGAGGGGCCTTGGACCTCCGGCTCGTCGATGGCCGCCGTCGGCTTCGCGCTCGAGCGTCTGGGTCTACCCCGAGAGGCCATCGCCTTCCTGCCGAGCCACAGGAACGGGCCCGGCCCCAAGGCGTCGCCCGACGTGCGCGCCATGTGGAACGAGGTCGCTATCTTCTCGGTGCCGGTGACGGCGCCGATCTTCGGGGGGCGCACTCTCCGCGAGCATTTGAACCACGAGCTCGCGAACACTTTGGGAGTCCGCGCCGAGCTCTTGCCTGACGAAGATTGGCGGCGGCTCGCGTACGACGACCCCGGAGATTGGCCGCCAAGCCGCGGCCGCTTCGCGACCAGCCGCTATCGCGTACGCACGACCTCGGGCTCGCTGGCGCTCGAGTTCGGCGGCACCGCGACCATCGACGGCCAGAGCATGGTGGCGCAGGCACTCGCCGCGTGCGAGCAGCGTACCTTCGGCGGCTTCGCGCCCGCGCCCATCGGCATGGTCGCCGGGTACCTCGCGCGGCCGTGGCTCGAAGGCACGGCGCTGCGCCCGAGCGATGTCGACGCAAAGCTGCTTTCGTCGCTCTCGCACTACGTCAGCGCCATGGCCGGTCTGCCGCTCGACTCCGCCGCGCTCGCCGCGGCGCAGCTCCGGCGCGCCGACTGGGCTTCGCGCCATCTCGCCGATGCCTTGGGAGATAGCGCCGCCAAGCGCGCCGCCGCCTATGTCGAGGCTGGTAGCGTGCTGCCGCCAGCCTGGGCGCGAGCGGCGTTCGATTACGACCTCGCGCCTCGCTGCTGGATGCGCACCAGCGAGGGTGCCATCGCGCGTGTCGGCAGCGCCGCCACCGCCCACGGCCATACCGTCGTCGGCGTGCAACCGGTCTTGTGGGACGTCGCCTCGCTCCTCGTCGAGTGGGACCTCGGTCGCAAGGAAGCGCGCGCCGTCGTCGCCGAGGTCGAGGCCGGCCTCGGCGGCACACGCCTACCCCGCCCCGCCTTGCGCGCGTTCATGCTCGCATACATCGCCTTCAAGCTCGGTGAGCTCGCGGCATGCCAAGCGGAGGCCGATGACGCCGCGGAGCTCTCACGCATCCACGACGCCATCGGCGGTTACTGCAAGCAGGTCGACCGCTTGCTCCAGTGAGCGCTAGCTCACGGAGCTCTGACGATTGCGGTCTTTCCGCTCTCCCTGGCCGTTCGTCGTCGTGCTGCTGTCGTCCAGCGTGTTGCCGATGGTCGACTGCGATAGCGGACGGATCTTCAGGTGATTGTGGCAATCCTTGACGCCACGCACCTTGCAGACCACGTCTTCGGCGCGCCGCTTCGTTTCACGGTCCTCGACGTAGCCCTCGAGGGTGATCTCGGAGTCCTTGACGTTCACCTCGATGTGGGTCGCGTCGACGAACGCGTCGTCCATCAAGGCGTCGTTGGCGTCCTCTTGGATACGCGAGTCGGAACGCTTGTAGCCTTTCGGACCAATGCCGAAGAAGCGACCTACCTTCTCCAGCATGGACTCGTCGTGGCCGCCTTCATGCTGTCCGCGATCGCGCATTCCATAACTGGACTGACCGACATGGTTCGAGCTCTGGCGCCACGAGCGCATGGCGTCGCGGTTCCCATAGCTCTGACCGCTACCGTACATGCTCGAGTCGTAGTCTGGAATCGAGTTGCTCATGCGATTGCCGTACTCGCGGCCGTAGGGGCCACGGTTCTGATCCGAGCCGTAGCGATTGGCCTGATACGGCACGCCCGCGTCGTTGCCCTGGTAGTGCTCGTTCGCACCATAGCGCCCGTACTGCGAGCGGTCGCCGCCGAACATGCTTTCGTCGCGAAAGTTCGCGCCGTATTCGCTCGATCGTCCGTGCTCGGAGATGTCGTCGTGCGAGCCCGGGCCGCCACTCGGTCTCTCGTGCTCATTGCGCCAACGCTCGCCGCCTTTTTCTCTCATCGCCATGACTGAATCCCCCCCAAGTTGTTGAACTTCGGGGCGACGCACCTGCAAACGACATACCCGCCGAAGCTCGGCAATTCTGCGTGGCCCCGATGCTCTTCGGGTTCCAAGCTGACCCGCTGGAGCGGGTAGCGTGGCAAAAACGAACCGTGCCTTGGGTTGCTTCGGACCGGCGGCGGCATGAAATAGAGAACCCAGTGAAATAGTCCGGCTCCTCACCCGTATCCCCAACGCGAGCGCACGCGCGAATGAGTGACACATCGGGAAACGCGGTCGACGAGCGACGTCTAGCCGAACGCGCCACCCGGGGGGACGCGCGGGCATTCGCGGATCTCGTGACCCGCTATCAGAACGCTGTCTATCGCTTGTGCCTGCGATACGGCGCCGAGGAGGCACAAGACTTGGCGCAAGAGACCTTCATGCGCGCGTTCGTGCACCGCGAGCGGTTCGATCCGACGCGTCCCATCCTGCCATGGCTGCTCACCATCGCGCGGCGCCTCTGCATCGACCGCGTTCGCAAGCACAAGCCGGTGCTCGCCGAGGACGACCGGCCGCTCGACCCCGCCGACGAGCACCCCGATGCGGAGGCGACACTGGCGACACGCGAGCAGCTCGGCCAGCTCAAGCAAGCGCATTCGAAGCTCGCCGACGGGCCACGCGAAGCCATCGCGCTCTATCATTGGGAGGGCTTGAGCTATGATGAGATCGCTAAGATCATGAACGTCCCGATGGGGACGGTCATGACCTGGCTGCACCGCGGCCGCGCGCAGCTCCGGAAGGCCCTCGAAGAAGCGCAGGTGCCGGTCGCGAGGGGAAGTGCTTCATGAGCCACATCGATGATCAACGACTCATGGAGCTCGCCGTCGCGTCGACTCCCGACGACGCGGAAGCAGCGCATCTCGCGGCGTGCGCGCTATGCGCCGGGGCGCTGGCGGCCGAGCAAGGTCTCACCGCGTGGCTCGCCACCGTGCCGCAACCCGCCGCCCCCGAGGACTTCTTGGCGCGCGTCACTAGCGCCTATGCCGTCGAGATGAGCCACCAGACCTATCGCGCGCCGGTGCTCGCCTTCGGCGGCATCGCGGCCATGCTCCTGCCCTTGGCGGTGCTCGCCTTGTCCGCGTGGACGGACATCGTCGCCGGCGTTTCGTCATGGGCCGTCGCGGTGCGGGCGCTCGGCGAAGTGGTCTTGAGCCTGATGCGCGCCGTGAGCTCGCCGTCGTCGCCGGGCCTGACGTTGATTGCCGTTCAGGCAGCCTTGCTCATTGGGGGCTTGAGTGTTCTGGCGCGTCTCATGTGGATGACCTCGCCAGCGCAGGAGGCCGGGCGTTGATCTCCGCGTATCGAAATAACTCGGCCGGCAGCGCGTACATGAAGACGATGATGATGAGACTCGCGAAGTGGAATGCGTTGGTCCTGGCCGCTCTCGTGGCCTTGCCGGCGTTCGCCCAGACCACCCCACCCTCCCCACCGCCGCCCGCGCCGAAGATCACCGTGACGCCGCCGGTGCCGCCGCCGCCGCCGGTAGCGCCGGTAGCGCCGCCGCCCACCGGCGAATCACCGCGTGATATCGCCCGTCGCGCGCGGCAAGACGCGCGCCGAGCCCTACGCGATGCCGAACGCCAGGTGCGCGATGCCGAGCGCCGCGCCGAAGAAGCCGAACGCTTGCTCGAAGAGCACGACGAAGCAGCCGAAGAGGCCGAAGCCGCGAACCAAGACGACGAAAGCAACGACAACGACGGTCCGGACCTCGACGTCGGCGGCTCGGACCGCGAAATGGTGGTCGTCGGTGAGGACCTGCGGGTCGGCGCCGGCCAACACGTACGGTCCGCCGTAGCGGTCGGAGGCTCGGTGATCATCGAGGCAGGCGGCTATGTCGAGGACGACGTCGTCGCGGTCGGTGGCGACGTCCACCTCGAAGCCGGCGCCTACGTGAACGGCGACGCGGTGTCGATCGGCGGCAGCATCAACAGCGACCCCGGCGCGGTGGTCGGTGGCAGCCGCGTCAACCTGGCTCCGAGCGCCCATTTCATCGGCAACGTGTTCAAGCACGACAGAGGCGCCGCCGCCTGGACCTTCATCAGCCTCGTCGCGAGCATCATCCGCATCCTGGTGCTCTTCGCGCTGGCGACACTGATCGTCGTGCTGGCTCCCGAGCGTGTGACGGTGATGCGGAGCTTCGTCGCCGAGCGCCCCTTCGTGTCCGCCTTGGCGGGCATCGCGGCGTTGGTTGCCATCATCCCGATGTGCATCCTCTTGGTGGTGACGATCATCGGCATCCCGCTCGCGCCGGTGGCGGTCGTCGCCTTCCTGGTGATGTTGATCCTCGGCTTCACCGTCGTGGCGGTATGGATCGGCGAGCGCCTACCGCTCTTCAAGAACAAGAAGACCATGTTCGCGGCGCTGGCGCTGGGCTTCGTCATCCTGACGCTCGTCGACACGCTACTGCCGGTCTTCGGCACCATCGTGGTCTTCATGGCGTCGCTGGTCGGCGCGGGCGCGGTGCTGCTCTCGCGCTGCGGACAGCTACGGACCGGGGCGGCGGGAGCTCCTCCGCCGCCATCGCCGGGCACCGCGATGACCCGCACGGCACCTTGAAGCGTCGCTAACGGCGGCGCATGTCCAGGCGCTGCGGTGGGGGATTCATGGTGCTGTTGCTGCTGGTGTCTCGCGGCGAGTCGAGCCGGTCGTTGGTGCCGTTGGTGTTGCTGAGCGCGGCGATGATCTTGGTGTAGGCCTGCTTGTTGGGCGTGCTGCGGAACTTGGTGATGTTCACCGATAGATTGTCGCGATCGATGACCCGATGGGCGGCACCGCGCACCGCTTCGAGCGCCTGGGTCTCGCTGCGGAACAGGTCGATGATGACGCCGAGCTGCTGCGCCGTGATCCACTTGTTGACGACCATCTGGCGGACCATGTTCACGCGCTGCGGCTCCGCGGGCGTCGACTTGATGCCGGTGAGCATCGCATTGAACGCGGTGCCTTCCATCGGATAGTCGCCGTTGCGCTGCATGTTGCAGCCGGGGTCGTCGTTGCCGGTGCCGCAGTCGCGCCGATCGCCCTGCATGCGCGGGCGCAGGTCTGGCTGCGACGGCGTCGGATCACGGCGCTCGCGATCCACCGTGCTGTCGGACTCCACGCTCGGAGCGCTACCGATACGCTCGGCGGAGACCTGCGTGCCGTGCTGGTTACTGCCCTGGAGCCGGCGGCTGTCACCCGAGAGGAGCACGCGATCGATCCAGCCTTCGTCCCAGGTAAGGACGTAGCGGTTGTTGGGCTCGCGCGTCCACTTGCCGCGCTGGTTGTTGGTGCCCTGCATGGTCCCGTTGGAGCGGACGGTGATGGTGGCGCCGTTGAACCAACGCCACTCGCCGATGAGGGGCTCGCCGCCCGAGCTTGTCGAAGGACTGGTGCTCGGACCGTAGCCATAGCCGCCGCCGGTAGCCGCCCGCAGATCGAAGAGCTGATGCTCGCGGTCGCCGCAATCGCCCTGGACGAGACGGGCCCCGTCGGCCGAGTCCGCTCCGGCGACGTTCAAGCAGCGCTGGCTGTGCATGGCGACGAGCTGGGTGCCGCGTGGCGTCGAGCGCATGACCCATTGCTGGTTGAAGTTGTTGGTCGACTTGCACGCGAATGCTTTCACGTGGGCGCCTTCCGCGGTGGAAGCGCCTTCGACGTCGAGGCACATGTTGGTCGCGACGGAGACGATTGTCGCGGCTGCGCCAGCTCCGCTCGCGCGGACCTGCCATTGCTGATCGGCGCGCTGCGTGTCGCAGGTACGCTGCACGACCTGTGTGCCGGTGCGTGTGCTCTCGACCGTGGCGCACTTGCCGCTATGGCGCGCAACCAGCTGACTACCTTGCTGGGCTTGGGCGATGGAGGAAGAAAGGCAAACGAACGACAACACCAAGGCGGTGCGAATGTTCATGCCTAGACGGTACCCGGTCTCAGAACTGCAGGCCACCATCGATGTCCAGCACACGTCCGTTGAAGTAGTCGCATTCGATGATGAATTTGACCCCCAACCAAATGTCGTGCGGCTCGCCGATGCGGCCGACCGGAACCGCCGCCACGAGGGCGTCACGGGCCTTCTGATTCATGCCCTGCGTCATGGGCGTTTCGATCATGCCGGGGGCGATCGCACCCACACGCACCTTGAAGGGGGCGAACTCGCGGGCCCAGGTGACGGTATTGGCTGCTAAAGCGGCCTTGGCGGCGGTGTAGTTCGATTGCCCGCGGTTACCGTGACGGGCAACCGACGACATGTTGATGACGAATCCGGGGCCTGCCTCGTTGCGGGCGATGCTCGCCACCACGTCGCGAACCATGAAGGTGGCGCCGGTAAGGTTGATGTCGATGACCGCTTGCCACTGCTCGCGCGACAACGTGGTGATCTCGCCGGTCGTGCGATCCTTCTTCACGAGCAGGCCGTCGCGCAGGATGCCGGCGT
>JBGGMJ010000148.1:0-34520 GCA_041288095.1 Myxococcota bacterium | reverse complement strand
GATGGAGTGCCTGATCGCCGCCGATTCCGGCGGCGCGGCGGTGGGGTTCCTGCTGTTCGTCACCCACCCTTACGGCTGGAGCACGCGCGCCGTCTGCTACCTGCAGGATCTCTACGTGAAGCCCCAGGCGCGCGGGCGCGGCCTCGGGCGCGCGCTGATCGACGCGCTGACCGCGATCGGGCGCCGCGCGGGGTGGCTCAAGATCTACTGGATGACGCAGGCGGACAACGCGGCCGCGCATCGGCTCTACGACGCGATCGCGGTGCGCTCGCCGCTGGTGCGCTACGACCTGACGCTGGCGCCGCACTGACTCGACACGACGGCGGTCGCGGGAAGCTAATCCAGCGGGTTCGGTTGCCAGCTGACGTCCGGAGGAATCTCCTCCGGACCGCCACCGCCCTTGGCGATGAGGACGATGGCAACGACGCCGACCACCGCGAGCGCGCCCGCGCCGGTAATCGCCCACCACTCCTTGTACCAAGGCTTGGGGCGCCCCATGCGAGCGTTCAGAGTCAGCGGCGCGAGCCCCGGCTCCATCGGATCACCGCTCGTCAGACCCTCGAGCGCGAGCTCACCCGTGCCTCCGGTGCCGACGCCGCCGGGCGGTAGCAGCGAGGGCACGAGGCTCGGCTGCAACACCGGCTCGAGAGGCAGCTCGAGCGACGGCTCGCGCGGCGGCGCTTCGAGCGGGACGAGCGCCAAGTTGTCGTGCTTGCCCCCGTGGAACGGCGGCGCCGAGCCGTCGACCTCGAGGGGAAGCGCCGCGATCTGACCAGGCTTGTTCCCGAAGGCGGCCCGCATGTCGTAGGTCTCGCCGGGGTTGGCCCGCACTGTCTGCTGAAACGGAGGGTAGCCGGCGACGCTCACGGTGATCTGACGCGTCCCGATCTTCACCTCGTAATCGAGCGGCACGCTACCGACGACCTTGCCGTCGACCGAGACCTGCGCGTGACTAACGTTCGAGGTGACGTGAATGACGCCAGCGAAGGGCAAAAGGTCGGCCGTGACCTTCGTGGTGTCACCGGCTTTGACGGTCACCTTCTGCTTGAACTCGAGGAACCCGAGCTTGCGGACGGTGACCGTGCCGGTCTTGGCGGGCACGACCTTGTTCTTGAGCGGCGTCTCGCCGAGCACCTGATCGTCGAAGAGCACCGTCGCACCGGCGACCGAGCCCATGACCTCGAGGAGGGTCTTCTCGCTGGTCTTCGACTTCGAAGACTTCTTGGACGCGGAGCTCTTGGCCGCGAGGACGTCCGGCGCGATCAAGAGATTGACGTACAAGGCCACGAGGATGGCCGACACCCACCGCATCTTACCTCCGAGCTTACCACAAACTCCCGTCAGCGCGGACGGCGACGACCCTTGCTCTTGGTCTTGGGGTCCGGCGTCGGGGCCATCGGGGTCTCGACCAGGCCGATGCGGATAGCCGCTCCCTCGGCGGTTCCGATCTCGTCGAGAAACTCGCGGAACTCCTCGTATTGCGTTGCGTCGAGCTGGTGGGCGCGGATGACCAGGCGGCGCGAGAACAAGAGCGCCTTGTTGCGCATGACGAAGCCCGAGGCGTATTCGGCGAAGGGCTTGGAGATACGCACCTCGGGCAACATCTCGCCTACCGAGTAGCCGACCGGCAGCTCGATCTGCACGTTGGTGTCGAGCCATGCCGGAGCCTCGAGCAACACGTCATAGCGCCGCAACGAGCGGAAGCGGCCGGGCAAGGCGGGGCCGGCGAAGTCGATGATGCGCGTGGTGTAGAGCTCGTCGTCCTCTTTCTGTGCCTTGGTCTCGACGGTGCCCCGCAGCTTGAGCGGCTTGTCGGCGTCGGCGATGTCGGAAATGGACGCTTTAGCGTACTTGAGCTCGCCCTCGCCGCCGGTGAGCACCTTGAAGACTAGCTCGCGCGTCTGCTCGCCGGTCATGCCGTCGACGATCTGTTTGCGGAAAGTGCGCGCCACGGCGCCGACGGCCTCGCCGGCCATGTTGCCGTGCAAGCGGCCATCGACCTCGAACACGTAGCGGAACTCGGTGAGCGTGCGGTTGCGCTCGGGCTCGTCGATCGGCACGTCGACCCAACGTGACTTGTCCGGCAGGAACACCAGCGCCCGGCCGCCGGTGAGCTCGCTGGGGAGCTCGCCGAACCGGCAATATTTGCAGAGCGGATCGACGAAGGCGTAGCTCTCGCGCGCCACGCTGCACAACAGACCGCGGCTCTCGGGGTCTTCGGTGCATGTCGGGTCGGCGGCGACACGGGCACCGACGTCGACCGCGATGACGGCGCGCACGAACGGGTACATGGCGGGGAAACCCTCGAGCAGCGGTGGCCCGATAGGCGACGTGATGAGCGCCGGGTACGCCGGTAGATCACCGCCCGCCATCGCTCCGGCGAGAATGGCCGCGGCGTCGCGCGTGCACGCGGGGCTCGCGCCTGACAACATCACGTCGGCGGGCTGTGGGCTCGCGCCGGCGAGCTCGATGGTCGCGAGGCCGCGCACGTCGACTCCGCGTAGGGCGTCGCGCACGCGCGCATAACGTGACTCCGCTGGACCCGACTCCGCGGGGGCGTCCACGAGCGCGAACATGCCCTCGATCTTGCGGCGCACGTCTTCCCAGCTCGCCAAACGTTGGCGCTGGCCGCCGATTTCCGAGGAGACCATGACGGTCGCGACCCACGGTCCGATACGCGCGTCGTGGGGCGCCGACGGCTCGAAATGGATGGGTGGCACGTTGTTCTCGACGAACACCAAGCGGTCACGGCCGTCTTGCGCTGTCCGCCGAAGCGGATCACGCTCGATGACCTTGTTGCCCACGCCGGCGCGCAGATCGACCTTCATGTCCTTGTTGGTGACGACCGAGAAGGTCGAGCGCAACACCGGCAAGCGCTGCGCGAACACCCACGGCGGCACCATGTCGACGTCGACGTAGACACGCTCGTAGGAGATGTCGACGAGGCCGCCCACCTGCACGTCGGGGACCTTCACCCGCAGGATCTTGAGCTCGGGGTGCTGCGGCAGGTTCGGCCACGTGCCGATGTCGAGATCGTCGCGGTCGAAGGCGACGATGGCGCCGTCTGGGCTTACTGATTGGGCATCGACGCGCGTGACGGTCGAGTAAGCGTCGACCGGCAGATCGATGACGCCATACGTCAAACCTTCCTTGTTGAGAATTTTGATGCGGCGGCGGTGACTTAGAACGGCGATGCCGTGCGCCGGCTCGCCCACGCCCGAGGTGGTACGATAGTCCAGCGTCGCCTCGTCCTCGAGGATCGCTGCCCCCGCATCAGGCCAGTCGGAAGCCGACGGGCTCTTTGGAATGACGGGCGGGGGAAACAGGCGAGGCGCAATCCCGCAATCAAGCAAGATCAGCGCAAAGAATGTGCAAACGACGCGTTTCACGTTAGGACTACATAGTCAAAAGCCTCGAGGGAGCCAAACCCGAACGCCTCTCTGCAGGGAACATCTGGGATCATGACGGAAATCGAGGTTCGCGTTCGCCAGCAGGGAAAGCCGTACCTCAGGGTCCGGTTGCGCGCGTCCCCTGCCACGATCGGACGCGATCCCGAAGCTGACGTCTTCCTCGATTCGACCCACGTTTCGCGCGTCCACGCGCGTCTCTTCTTCGACAACAACAGCATCCGTATCGTCGACGCCGGCAGCACCAACGGCATTCGCGTCGACGGCGTGCAGCAGGCGCGCGCCGACCTCGAGCCCAGCCACACGGTCACCATCTGCGACTTCGCGATCCGCGCACGCTCGGTCGAAGGCGCGGAGGAAGCCGCTGACGACTCGCTCTCGGAAGGTTGGGTCGAGGACGACGAAGAAGAAGACGACGACGAAGACACCAACGCCGGTCAGAAGGCGCCCAACACCCACGTGGGCGAGGCGCCCTTGCCTCCCACCGAAGACAGCCTCCCCTCGGTCAGCCTGCGCGCCGAAGACGTGGTGCGCGAGCCGTCCTTTCGCCCGGACACCGACATCGACCCTTCGGTCGAAGACGCCGGCGACGCGCCGGACGGTGTCGACTCGAGCAACGGCGCCAGCGGTGACACCAACCACGCGGCCCCGGAGCCCTCGTACGACGAGCTGAGCTCGCCCGCTATAGAGGACCCCGACTACGATGCGGACGACGTCGACGCCGAGCGCGTGCCGGACGACGTGCCGGCGATCATCAGCGTCATGCGCAACGCCGAGGCGCAGCTCGAGACCGCCCGCATGAACCGGCGAGGCGTCGTCGTCGAGGTGCTGGTCTCCGTCGGATCACGTTTGCACGACGTGGCGCTGGTGAAGCCCGGCGACACTTACTGGTGGGGCGACGAGCCTTCGTTCCCGCAGTCGCTGTGGACGGTGCCGGCGGTCGATCGTTTTCCGCTGGTGAGCCACCGCGACCCCGGCATCTACGACGTGCAGGTGCCGCAAGACTCGACGTGGAAGATGTTCCACCGCGGCGATCAACGCGCCCCCACCTACCGCAGCGGTCCGCTCGTGGGCATGCGTGTGGCGGCGCGCGAGTTCGCCGAGGTGAGCTACGGTCCGTACACCATCTACGTGCGCTGCGTGTCGGCGCCCGATCCGCTGGTGAAGCGCTTCGACGTGCGGCGCTGGATCCCCAAGCCCGAAGCCGTCATGGCGGCCATGCTCGCCATGGTCGTGAACATCGTCGTCGTCGCCATGCCCGGCAATCGGCGCGAGTTCTTGACGACGCCGATCCCCAACGAAGAATACATCGTCCGCGAGATTGGCTTCCGCGACCGGCCACCGGAGATCCCCGTGCCGGAGCTCACCACGCAGATCCCGAAGGAAGAGCTCGCCACGACGACGAACCCCGAGCTCGCGACTCCGACTCCATCCGCCATCGCGGATGAGCCGGTAGCCGACGCGCCGCCGGTGCCGATTCGTCCGCAAAAGCGGCACAAGCCGGATCCCAACGCCGGCGTGACCACCATCCAGGCAGCCCAGACCCCCAAGCAGGTTTCGATCGGTGACTTCCGCGTCTCCGGCTTGTTACGTGGTGTGCCCGAGCCGATGATCGAGAAAGGCAAAGGCCCGCCGGTCTCGAGCGCCGCCGCCCTTCTGCGCAACGATCGCAACGGCAACAACGCAAACCTCGTCGACAAGAGTGGTTTCGCGGGCTTCAACGTGGCGCCGCCGGGCCGCCTCGACGGCAACGAGGTCAAGATGGCGATCAACCGCCACGCCCGCGACGTCCAGCGCTGCCAGGCCTCCGAGCCCGACGCTGACGGCCGTCTCGATTTGTCGTGGGTCGTCGAGGAGAACGGCAACGTCCGCCCGGGCAGTGTCCGGGTGGTGCTCGACGAGCTGCGCTCGCAAGAAATGACGCGTTGCGTTCGCGAGGCGATCGGCAAATGGAGCTTCCCGCAGCCCAAGGGCGGGCCCGCGTACGTTACCTTCCCCTTCCGCTTCAAGAATCAGAACCTGTGACTCTGTAGGGGTTTCACGCAACTCTCGCTCGAGCCGACCGATACGACTCAACAGACCCGTGATCATGCGGGCGGTTCATTCGGATGGTCCATGCTGCTGAAGTTCTGGCACGACGCGAGTCAAGCTGCACTCATGCCAGCGCGCGCCGCGGCAGCCATGACCGCCGCGGTCTGGGGCAACGAGGCAAATCCGCTATCGCAGACACCCGGAGCCCGGATGTTGGTCGCGGGGGCTGACCTTTTCGATCGACTCACGCGCGTCTATCCGAAGCCCGAGTGGAACATTCGCGAGGTCCAGATCGACGGCCACACGGTGCCGATCCGCGAGGAGATCGCCGACGAGACCCCGTTTTACCGTCTCGTGCGGTTCACCCGCGATACCTCCGCTCTCGCCCCGTCCGCCGCGGCGGCCTTGAAGCAACGCCTCGCGGGTCAACCGCGCGGCGTACTGGTCACGCCGATGTCCGGACACCATTCGACGCTCCTGCGCGCCACGGCTCAGGAGATGCTCAAGAGCGGCGACGTCTACGTCACCGAGTGGAAGTGCGCCTCCACGGTGCCCGCCGCCGCCGGCGAGTTCGGCCTCGCCGACAACGTCGCGCATATCCGGCGCGCCCTCAAAGTCGCCGGCCCCGGCTGCCATCTCACCGCCGTCTGCCAGCCCTCGCCCGCCGCGCTCGCGGCTGTCGCCTTCATGAGCGAGGACGCCGACGACTGCAAACCACGTTCACTGACGCTCATGGCCGGCCCCGTCGACACGCGCGTCAACCCGCAAGAGTGCAACGCCTTCGCGACCAAGACCTCACTGGCGCTCTTCAAGACCAACATGTTGCACATGGTGCCGTTCGGCCATGACGGCTTCAGCCGCATGGTCATGCCCGGTCTGCTGCAACAGGCAGGCTTCGTCGGCCAGAACCTGGCAAAGCACGCCAACGCGCACATCGACTACTTCTGGGCCCTCGTCACCGGGGCGCAGGAGGCCATCCGCAAGCACCGCGAGTTCTACGACGAGTACAACGCGCTGCTCGACCTGCAAGGCAAGTTCTACACCGAGACGATCGATGTGATCTTCCAGCGGCATTTGCTGCCGAAGGGTGAGCTCGTCCTCGACGGCCGCCGCGTCGACCTCTCGAAGATCGACGTCCCGCTGCTCGTCATCGAAGGCGGTAAAGACGACATCTGCGGCGTCGGACAGACCTCCGCGGCTCACGAGCTCTGCACGGGCATCCCCGCCGCCAAGCGCGCTTACTACGTCGAGCCCGAAGCCGGCCACTACGGCGTCTTCAACGGCAAGCTCTGGCGCGCGAACATCGCGCCGCGAATCGCTGCCTTCCAAACGAAGTGGGATCGTCCGTCGCTGCTGGCGGCCTGAGAGCGCGAGCCGGAGTCACCGCGACGCTAACGAGCCCGCCTGCTGATCTCACCAGCGATGGCCGCCGCTTCAGGCGTGCGCACGCCGGCGGACGCGAGCAGCGCCATGGGTACCTGAGGCATCTGCAGGAAAGCGGCGCGCGCGGCTTCGAAGAGCGTCGCAATCCCACACCCGGCGCGCATGGCTGGATCGCGGAGGCGAGCGGCTTCGAAACCAGCACCGAGGAAGTGCTCCCCGGCAACGAGCATCGCGTCCGCTAGAGCGAACGGAGACAAGGGGTTGGCGTACTTCAGACCCGGGCGGATCGATTCGTAGGCGTCGCGGGCGATGAGATCGTAACGCCGGTCGGCGATGAGCGAGGCCAGCGCATCAGGCTCCCAGATCGGCGCCATGTGGCCGCCGCTCCCGAGGACCACCTGACCGTCCTGGAACGGTACCTGCGCGGTCTTGAGCTCGTCGTCCTCGAGCTCGTCGTCGCGCGCCACCATGCTGAAGACCCTATCGGCGGCCTTACCGAGCTTGGGCAGCACTTGATAGAGCTTCGCTTCCGGATGAAATCCGTTATAGCGGTTCGACACCGGCAGAAACGGCAGCGTGCGGCACTCGCTCAAGCCTTGGTTGGCCCCGGCGGCGCCGATGAAGGTGCGTACGGGCAGCTTGTTGGCGAAACGCACGACATCGCCGCCCTCGTCGATGCTGACGCCATGGATCGCGAGCTGGACGTCGGTCACCCCTTTGGAGTGGCCGACGACGACCAACTGTCTACCGGTGTAACCGGCGACCGCATCGAGGAAGGTTCGGAGATTGCGCGCGTAAGCGGGCGCGTGGGTCTCGTTCGCCGCCTGCTCGGGATCCCCTTTGCCGTAGCTGACGACGTAGATGTCCTGGGGGCCGAAGCCCTGCCGCATCAGCTCGGTGATGGTCGGCGCCATGACCGTCGCGTCACAGCCGTTGCCGTGGACGAGCACGATGGCGGGTCGCGGGCTATAGCCCCGATACTCGGTAAAGCCACCGAAGCCGGCGCGCCCGGCCTTCAAGAAATCAGCGTCCGCTAAACCGGACTGCACACACCAATCGACGAAGTGTTTGCTGAACCCAGACGGGTGCCGGCTGTCTCCGTGGATCGCCGCCAGCTCTCCGCGCCAGCCGCGCGCCTCGGTGATGCGCGCCCCGAGGTCACGGTTCGCGGTGATCATACGTTGAATGCCGTCCACCACGCCTCCCATGACGCACACATCCCTGAAATATCTATGATCGGGTTTTCGACATGGTGCGGCAGAAGTTGCGCGTTTCAACCTCGCCCTAGACACCGGCGCCGCCGTCGACTACACCCCGGCCCCACGCGCGATTAGCTCAGCTGGATAGAGCGATAGCCTCCGGAGCTATAGGCCGCAGGTTCAAATCCTGCATCGCGCGCCTCAGTCTCGCCCCCTGACGCCAAGGCACCAGGGCGGGCGGGCAGGTCGAAACGTCGGGTTGGGCGATAAGCTCGATATGAGTGGCGCGACAGCGAACGCGACGAGCCAATGCTTCGGCCTCCAAGCGAGCGCTGTCGCCTCGGGCACCGTGCCCGCGCAAGCGGACATGGCGCAGCTGCTGCGGGGCGCTCTGCGCGATCACAAGACCGCTGCAGCGGACTTCGCGAGATTGACGCGCGGCGTAGCGGGCTTCATCGACGACGACTTCACCACGTCATTCGCCAAAAACTACACGCACCGCGAAGTATGGGCCGACAGCTTCGACCGCATCGCCCAAGGGTCCGCCGCCCTGCTGAGCGTGGGAGCCGGCCTCGCGACGGGCGGATGGCAGGGCGTCTCCCTCGCAATCGTGTTCGTTCTGGTGCCCGCGAGCATCGCGCTCCTGGGCGTGCGAGCCGCGACGGGTGCCGTTCTGCGAGCCGTCGGTGAAATGAGAATCCAACGTGCCAACCACACGAGGATCAAGTCGCATGACTTGAAGTCGATGCTCGATCGGATGGCTGCAGCGGACGGCACCGACAAGGCCCGTCTCTGTCACATCCTCGAGCGCTGGCGTGCGCGCTGCGAAGCGAAGGGAGCGTTGACTCAGGAGAGTCGAGCGGTGCTCGATGCCGCAATCGCGCGCTGCCAAAGCGAGGCGCTGCCACGGTTGGGACGCGATGTTCAATTGATCGCGAGCCTCATCTCGAGCCCGATGGGCATGTGGGACATCGACGCCTTGTGGACGGCGTTGCGCCGCGTGCCAGTGCCCGCGCGCCAAGATCTGGCGGAAGCGATCCGCGGTCATATCCACCGCCAGCGACCGAACGTGCGCATCGAGATCACGCGGGGGCTCGACGAGGTCGTGAGCAACCAACGCGTACCCGCCGCTTCGCGCGACTCGAGCTTCCGCGACGTCTACGGCTTTGGTGCGCCCGGCTAAGGCAATCGATCGGGTCAGTTGCCCTTCTTGCCTTTGCCTTTACCCTTCCCCTTGCCCTTCGACTTGCCTTTGTCGTCGCTCTTGTCATGGGCGCTCCCGGCGACGGCGGCGTTGTCGTCTTGCTTCACCTCGCTGGCGCTGTCGTGCTCGGCCTTTCGCTCCTCGTTGCGCTCATGCACTTCGGCCGCGCGCTCCTGCCCGTGATTCGTCGCGGGAGCCGACTCGGCCGCTGGTGCGCTCGAGGGGGAGTCCGCGACCACGACCGGCCGCGTCTGCGTTTCGCGACTATCGGGCTGGTTGTCGGGTGGCAGCTGTCGGGCGGACCGATCGTCGTTCCGGTCGTCATTCCGGTCCGGCGGCATCGGGATCAGCACCGGGGTCCCGCCTTTGGTGTAGGTCTTGTTGCCGCATGCAGCGAATGCAGGCGTTAGCGCGCCAGCAAGGATCAGCATACCAAGACGTGACGCTACGCGTGAGCGGGCCATGAGAGGGCTCCTCGAAAGAGACAGGGGTGAGACTGCGCTCGTCATTATACGCGCCGCCGGCGTCCGCGCCGCTCGATTGGATCCGTGTGTCACTTGCCTTCGAGCCGCTTTCTGGCGAACTGCGCGCCACAAGGGGGATTTCATGAGACTGACCATTGTCGCCGCAGCCATCGCTTTCCTGTCCGTCGCTTGTTCCAGCGACCCAGAGCCAATCGACCCGGCCAGCGTGCAGATCTTCACCGGCTATTGCACCGGGACCCTGCTCGCCGAGCACGCGGCGATGCGCTGGATCGGCCAGAGCCAATGGTCGGGCTCGGAGCGCATTCCGGCCGGCACGAAGTTCCTGCTGAGCGAGTCCTTCGACAAGCCGTTTGGGTACGTGGTCTACGACGATGACAGCCTGCGCCGGCTCGATGAGGACGGCTTTCAGGAGGGTGTTGCATTCTCCAGCGACTGCGAGAGCTCGGTCACCGCGCGCGTGCTGCTCGTCGACGCGACGCTGCATGCATCGGAGTCCCTCGATGGTGACGGCTGCGAGCTCGAGGCCGGCATGAGCTTCGCGTCACTGTCGGTCATCCTGAGCGGCACCGTTGCCGAGGTGGAAGCCCCCGAAGTCGAGGCGACCTGTGGCTTCAATCCGGGGTATTCCGACGACTTCGTCGCGGACAGACTCTTCGTCTTGTAGCGGCCCGGCGTTAGGCGCCGTCGCTCGTGTAGCTCGCGCGCTGCTGCAAGGCGCGCTTCGCCGCGAGCTCGGTGCCGCCGAGGATCAAGCACATCGGCTCGGTCACCGGCAGCATGCGCAACACGCTGAGCGCGCCCAGCTTGGTCGCGGTGCGCTTCATGGCGATCCGTGTGTTCGCGTCGGCGTCCTCGCGTGAGCGCTTCCAGCACATGGCGGCGCCGGCGAAGATGACCCCTGGGCCGACGAAGGGAGCCGCGCCGGCGAACAGGGTCGTCTGCGCCGCCTGCCGTGCGGCGCTGGTCGCGAAGGGATCAGTGACGTCGACGGGATAGGTCGCTTCGCCCGTGGCGTGCCGCACGCGGACGACGATGCGTTCCTTCACTTCGGTGTCGGGCAAGTAGCGGTCGACCGCTTGGGCAAAGCGACCGAAGCGATGCGACCAGGAACCTTCTTGGGCCGCGACTGGCTGCGTGGGGGACGACGCCTCCGTGCCTGCGTGCTCGCGCTTGAAGTCCGCGATCAAGGCTTCGGCGGTCGCGACGGCTTCCGGGACGCGGCCGGTAACCGAGACATCTCCAACCGCGACGATTTCGCCGGCAGGGATGACACCGGCCTCAATGCGTTGGTGCACGTGGGCAATTGCCGCGGACCTGCAGAAGTCGAGCTGGGCCATGAGGCCGGCGTTATCGCGGTTGGCCAACGCGTCGTTGCCGAGCGCCGGTGACGGGGCGGCACCCCGTTGACAGCGGCGCTGGCTTCGCGACGCGCGTCTCGTTAGATCGCCACGTGGCTCAACCAACGCTCAATCGTCCGCACCAAGTGCTCTTTGCGAGCCTCGCCGGCACGACGATCGAGTTCTTCGACTTCTACATCTACGCGACCGCCGCGGTCCTGGTGTTTCCCAAGCTGTTCTTCCCGTCCTCCGAGCCGGCGACGGCGACGCTGGCCTCGCTCGCGACGTTCGCTATAGCGTTCATCGCACGCCCCATCGGCTCCGCGCTCTTCGGACACTTCGGCGACCGCATCGGCCGCAAAGCCACTTTGGTGGCGGCGCTGCTGACGATGGGCCTGTCGACCGTCGTCATCGGCCTCTTGCCGTCGTACGAGGTCATCGGCATCGCCGCGCCCGCCCTGCTCGCCTTGTGCCGCTTCGGCCAGGGTCTCGGGCTCGGCGGTGAATGGGGCGGCGCCGTGTTGCTCGCGGTCGAGAACGCGCCGCCGGGCAAGCGCGCCTGGTACGGCATGTTCCCGCAGCTGGGAGCGCCGCTCGGCTTCGTGCTTTCGGGTGGCTCGTTCCTGCTGCTGTCGCGCTTGCTCACCGACGAGCAATTCTTCGCCTTCGGCTGGCGCATTCCATTCGTCTCGAGCTGCCTGCTCGTGTTGGTCGGTCTCTACGTGCGCATGACGCTCGGCGAAACGCCGGTCTTTCGCGAGGCGATGCATCGTGGCGAGCGCGTGAAGATCCCGATCATCGCGGTCCTGCGCGACCACCCTCGCCTCGTCGCCGCCGGCGTCTTAACGTCGCTCGCGACCTTCGTCATCTTCTATCTGATGACGGTGTTTTGTCTTTCGTACGGCACGACAGTGCTCGGTCACTCGCGCGAGTCGTTCCTCGTCATGCAGCTCGCGGGCATGGTCTTCTTCGCCATCGCCATCCCTCTGTCGGCGCACTTCGCCGAGCGCGGGCGCCGGCGCGTCTTGATCACCGCGTCGCTCGGCATCGCTACGTTCGGGCTCGTTCTCGCTCCTCTCTTCACCGCCGGTACCATCGGCGCGCTGCTCACCATGATCATCGGCCTCACGCTCATGGGACTCACCTATGGGCCACTAGGCACCGTGCTCTCCGAGATGTTCCCACCCGCCGTGCGCTATACCGGCAGCTCGCTCACCTTCAACCTCGCCGGCATCTTCGGCGCTTCGTTCGCGCCCTACATCGCGACTTGGCTCGCGGGGACGTTCGGGCTCGCCTATGTCGGTTACTACCTGTCGGCCGCGGCGGGGCTCACGCTGGTCGGCCTGCTGGCGACACCCGAGACACGCTAGAGCGTCACCGGCCCTGACACACCGTTCGCCGGCCAACGCCGATAAACGGCGCCTCATGAACATCCTAGGCAATCTCTCCGCTTCGGCCGCACCGCGGCTTCAGCCGGCCGCCGTTCCCACCGCGCGCAACCAAGACGTGCCGAGCGCGCCGGGGGAAATCCGCCGCATCAAGGACCCGCGTCCGGCGCTCGTGCGCCCTACCGTGCGCGACGCCATGCGCAACGCCGAAGCCAAGCTCGAGGCGTGGCTCGGAAAGTCGGCGGCGCCGCCCAGCGTCCAGTACGCGGTGCTCTTCGAAGGCCGTCTCGTTCACAACGGCGCCCTCGGCTTCAAGAACCTCGAGACCGGCGAGTCCACCTCGAACGACACGCTCTACAGCATCAACTCCATGAGCAAGTCGCTCACCGCTGCCGCCATCATGCAGCTCGTCGAGCGCGGTAAGCTGTCGCTCGACGCGAAGGTGGTAGACCTCGTGCCGGAGTTCGCGCGCGTTGGCGGCCGCAAGGACTTGGTCGCCAGCATCACCGTGCACCAGCTCCTGTCGCACACCGGCCGGCTCAGCCGTGACGCGGCGCTCGCCTATTGGCAACCGGGCCAGTTCTGGGAGCGCGGCTCGTGGCCGACATGGGCCGAAGTCGCCGAGCAGCTACCGAAAGCGCGGGTGCTGCCGAACCCGGACAAGGGCGTGAAGTACTCGAATCTGAGCTTCATGCTCCTCGGCGAGATCGTCAGCCGCGTTTCGGGCGAGCCTTACGAGAGCTACGTCGCAAACCACATCTTGAAGCCGCTCGGCATGCACGACACGGGCTTCACGCTCGACGACGCCAAGCTCAAGCGCTGCGCCATGGGTTACGAGCCGCCCTTCACCAACGGCGACAAGGTCGAGCGCGCCGCCGTGCCGCTATTGCGGACACCCGGCGCCATGGGCGCGGCATCGGGTTGCAAGTCCACGGCCCTCGACGTGGCGCGTTGGATCGGCTTCCTCCGTGATCCCGCGAGCACGCCCGGTGTGCTGTCGCCCGCGAGCGTCGCCACCATGCGCAAGACCGCGGCGATCGACGAGACCCAGGACTCGCAGTTCGGCTACGGGCTGCTGACGCTGGCGCTCAAGTTCGGCACCCGTGCCTTCGGTCACACCGGCAGCGGTCTCGGCTTCGCGAGCGTCATGCGCATGACCACCGACGGCTCCTTCGGCGTCGTGGCGCTGACCAACGACTGGAGCCTGCAACAGAACCGCGCTGTCGATATCATCCTTGCCGAGCTCGTCGACGTTGCCCGCTCGGCGCCACCCAAGGGCGCGGAACCGCGCGACCCGGCTTGGGCCGAGCTGATGGGGCTCTACCAACGCGGCGGCGGCGCCAAGCGCACCCTCACCACCAACGCGAGCGGCGACCTGGTCTTCCAACCGGGCGCAACGCTCACGCCGGTCCCCGACAAGAAGGACACCTTTGTCGGCATCGGCGACACGCGTAGCGGCGACAACGACGAGGAGTTCTTCTTCCTGCGCGATGCCGCCGGCAAGGTCACGCACGTGCTCGTGGGAGGCACGACGGTCGAGCACGCGCAACGCGTCGAGGCGCGTGTCGGCTAGCCGAGCGGCACCACACGACTCACATTAGCGCCGTGCAAGAGCTCCTCACCGACCCGCAGACCTGGGTAAGCCTCGCTGCCCTCACCGCTCTCGAAATTGTCCTCGGCATCGACAATGTCGTGTTCGTGGCCATCCTCGTCGGCCGCCTGCCGCAAGCGCAGCAGAAACGCGCCCGCTTCATCGGCTTGGGCGCGGCACTCGTTGGGCGTCTCGCGCTCCTCGGAGCCATCAACGCGATGATGGCCCTGACGAAGCCGCTGACGCCGGAGATCCTCGGGCACGCCTTCTCGGGCCGTGACTTCATCCTGGCGGGTGGCGGTCTTTTCCTGCTCGCCAAGTCGACGCACGAGATCTTCGCCCGCACCGAGACGGAGCCCGAGGAGCCGAAAGCGAGCGCCGGCGGCTTCACCAGCGCCATCATCCAGATTCTCGCCTTGGATCTGGTGTTCTCACTCGACTCGGTCATCACGGCCGTCGGTATGGCGCAGCGGATCGAGGTCATGATGACAGCCGTCATCATCGCGGTGATCGTGATGGTGGCGTTCTCGGGCGCGGTATCCCGTTTCGTCGAGCGACATCCGAGCATGAAGATCCTCGCCCTCGCCTTCCTGCTACTGATCGGCGTCATGTTGGTCGCTGAGGCTCTCGGCCAGCACGTCAATCGCGGCTACATCTACTTCGGCATCGCGTTCGCCCTGGGTGTCGAGCTGCTCAACATCCGAGCCCGCAAAGGAGCGAAGACCGCGAGGCGCGAAAGAGCCCCCGCCGGCGCCTGAGACTTGGTCTCCCGGCTCGCGGCCGGTACATTCGACCCATGGCGCGTGACCGGACAGCCACCCAGGAGCTCGAGGGCGTCCTGGACTTGCTGAACGAGGTTCAGCAGGCATCGGCTGCGTCCGCGCGAGCGGACGCAGCGCCGCCACCACCGCGCCCAAAGCCTCAAAAGAAGGACGTGCCCCCGAACAAGCTGTTCGACCCCATCCGCGTCGAAGGGGAAGACCAGCTCGGCCGCACCAGCGGCGAAGAGAAGATCGCCATCCTGCGCAAGAAGGTCCGCGCCCTCGAAGAGCGCATGCAGAGCATTCGCGAGGTCTGGGCAGCCAAGGAAACCGAGCTCGACGAAGCGCGCCAGGAAGCCCAGCGCGAAAAAGAGCTGCGCGATGCAGCCGAGGCGAGCGTCAAGAAGCTAAACGCCTTCCTGCAAACCAAGAAGCAGGAGGTCGAGGCCTATCACAACCGCGTGCAAGAGGCGCTGCGCGAGCAGATGCGCCGCGAGCAGGAGGCGCTGCAAGAAGCGGCGTTGCGCGAGCAACAGGCTCGCGATGACGCGGATCGCCGCGAGGCCGAGGCCCGCCAGGAAGCCGCCAAGCGCGAGGCCATGGCGCGCGACGAAGCCGCGAGACGCGAACGCGAAGCCGTCGAGGAGCACGCCCGCCGCGAGCGCGCGGCGCTGCAGGAGCACACACGCCGCGAGCAAGAGACCGCGAAAGAGCAAGCGTTACGCGAGCGCGAGCTCGAGGAGCGGGCGGAACGCGCTGAACGGGCGGAGCGCGAGGCGGTCGAGCGCGAAAAAGGCACCCCGCCGCCGCCGCCCCTGCTTACCGTCGGCGACGTCGAGGAGCTCGCTCAATCGGTCTCGCTCGCCGGTCGTTGCATCGCCGATCTCCTGAAGGGCCGGCTCAGCGACGACGAATGGCAAGCCGCGATGCGGGAAGCCCTCCGCGTCCTGAAATCGAGCCACGAGCTACTGGGCAGCATCCTCAAAGACATGCGCTGAGCGCCCGCACGGGCCCCGGGTGGGTCTAGTCGCCCCACCCAAAACACCGCTGGCATCCCCGGGGACACATCAAATGGGTCCGAACGGTCGATAAGCCCGTTCAGGGACAATCTTGCCTATGCGTCCGTTGGTCTTGAGCTTGGTCATTCTGCTTCCACGGTTGGCGCTCGCCACCTGTGAGGCGAGCTATGCTCCGTCGGCGGTCCGGGCCCAGATCACCCAGGAATCCATCGACACCGCCTTGCGCGCGGCGGACACCATCCTCCCCGACACTGTCGCCCTGCCCGAGATCGATCGCACCGTGTTCGAGTGCGGCGGTTGGTTCGACGACGTGGCGATCCACGCGAGCGGCGCCGAGGTACGCGCCTCGCTCGACCAGGTCGAAGTCGATCTGCAGGCGGGTGCCATCGCCCTGCGCGTCGCCGGCTCGGTGAACGTCTCCGCGTTCCTCGAGCTCACCGTCTGCGCTCTCCCCAACACCGCTTGCAACGTCGCGCTCGACATCGACCATTTCGAGGTGAGCGCCCGCGCGTCGATCGGCGTCGACGATTGCGTGCCGGAGATCGTCGTCGACTCGGTCGTGCTCTCGATGGAGAACCAAGCCGTCACGCTCGATCTCGCGACGTGCGGGCTGTACGGCTCCATCCTCTCGGCGGTGCACGACTCGGTTCGCGATGCGCTCGTCGACTATGTCCGCACCGATCTCGTGGCGGGACTGCCGGAGCTCCTCAACAAGCGCATCGCCGACGCCACCACCGGCCTCGTCGACCGCGAGGTGTCCGCGGCGCGCCTGCAATTCAAGGCACAGCCCCGCCTCATCACCGTCGCCGAGGACGCCTTGCTCCTCGACTTCGACCTCGACGTTCAGCCGGCCACGCGCAGCACCTGCGTGGATGCGAGCACCCTCGAGCCGCGGCCGAGACCGACCGGAGCCCCAATCGCTCTGCCCCAAGGCCAGACCGCAATCGGGGTCAGCGATCATTTCGTCCAGCGCGTCATGGACTCGGCATGGGAGGCCGGCTGGCTGTGCTTCGATACGCGCACCACCGACGTCGGCATCGGCGACATCCTCGACGGCACGCTCCCTGGCTCGCGCATCGACGCTCTCGTGGTCGCCAAGCACCCGCCGCGCTTCGTCACCGGGGACGACGGCGGGGGCGTGGCCCTGCAGGTCGAGGACTTGCACGGCGAGGTCGCGATCCGCATGCCGTCGAACGAGCAGTACTCGGCGACGTTCGACACCGGCGTGTTCGTTGGCGCGGACGTAGCCGTGCGCGATAGCAAACGGCGCATCGTGGTCGCGCCGAAGAGCCTGGGAATGGACGCGCTCTCCGTCCAGATCGGCCGTGCCGATCTCAATCTCTCGCGGTCGACCATGGCGGGGTTCGTGGAAGCCGCGATCATGCCGCGCTTCTTGAGCTCGCTGCGTGAGGTCCCGGTCACCGCGAACGTCTTCACCTCGACGCCACTCGCGATAGCCATCGACGAGGTCCGCACGAGCGCGGCCGGGATCGTCGCCTCGTTCTCGCTCTTCAGCGCCGGTCCTGACGGTAGCCCGCCGCGCACCGCGCTCGCCGAAGAGCCGCATTGCCCCTGCGGTGCCGAGGTCGAGCTCACCGCCGACTCCGACGACGACAAGACACCAGCAGGCTTCATCCATCATCTCATCGACATCGACGGGGTTGCGCAAACGGACGTGCATGTCGGCAACAGCATCAGCTTGAGCGGACTCACCGGCGGCCGGCACGAGGTGAAAATCTACGCGCAAGACCTCTCCGGCAACATCGACGCGTCACCCGAGGTCATCACTCTCGATATCGACACGACCCCACCGGTCGTCGTCGTGCGCGACGGCCCGCGCGGCATCATCCCCGCGGGCGGCACACCGCTGCGCATCGACGCCGACGACAACATGAGCAAGCCGGAGGACATCACCATCGACTATGTCGTCGAAGCAGTTGGCCGCCGCGCCAAGGATGACCACCAGCTCGCGAGCGGCCGGCTCAAGTCGACCGACGTCTTGAAGCTCGATGGCCTGCCTGACCTCTCGACGGTCCGCGTGCGGCTCACCGCCACCGATCAAGCCGGTAATGTCGCGACCTTCACGCAAAGCTATGCAGTCGTCGACGACCCTGGCATGGGCTGCGCCGCCGCGGGAGAAGCTTCATTGTTCGCGATGCTCGCCATCGCGGGCATGCTGCTCCGTAAGCGCAAAAGGCCGACGTGCTAGTCACGGCACTGGCGGCGCTCCTCGTCGCATCTCCCGCCGGTGGGGTCTTCGCGGGTCCGACCCAGGCGAACGGCTCGACGGTCTACTGGGGCCCCGCGGTCCTCGGCATGTCGAAAGCGCCGCACGCCGTCTACATCGAGGCGCGCGCCAGCTACATCCACGTCGGCTACCAGCGCGAGCCCGAGGACGCGAGCACCGAGCCACTCTACCCGCGCGAGACCTTCGGCATCATCTCGCCCGTAGGAGCATTGACCGCGGTGGCGAGCACGCCGTGGCCGGAGCTGCGCGTTTTCGCGGGCGTCTTCAGCCCCACGACCGCTGGTACGCGATGGCGGACTGACGGTCCGACACGCTACCACGTCACCGACAGCACGGCGTTCGCCTACGCGGCGCCGCTGGGCGCGATCTGGACGGTGAGCCCGCGCGTCGCGGTCGCTATCGGTGGCGGGCCGATGTTCGTGTCGCTCGACCAGCAGGCATCCTACGACTTCGGTGCCTATGCCAATCGCGCCTTGCCCTCCGGCGCGCAGCTCTTCCCGTTCGAGGATCCCGAGCTCGAAGGCAGCCTCGAGCTCGACCTCCATGGATGGTCGACCCTGGTGCTCGCGAGCGTCTACGCCAAACCGGCGGACAACTTCGCCATCGCGTTGAGCGGCTTCTTGCCGCAAACGCCGCGACTCGGTGGCCGCCTCGCGCTCACCGCGCCGCCCTCTCTCGCCGACGCGGTGCCGGTGCAGATCGCGAATCCAACCGCCGATTTTCGGCTGACCTATCCCATTCCGTGGGCGCTGAACGCTGAAGCGGAGCTGACCACTGGCCGCATGACCTTCGCGCTCCTCGCACAGATGCAGGGGAAGAGCCGGCAGCGCCTCATCCTCGGCCGTGTCGTCACCTCCGACAGCGCCCTGCTTCGTGGCGACCAGGTCTCCGTACGTGAGTCGCGCAACGAGTACACGGTCGGCCTGCGGGGCAGCTACAAGCTCGACTCGGGCCTGGAGCTAGCTTCACGCTTCGACGTCACGCCGCGCAACACCCCACGCGAGGCCGTGAGTCCCTTGAACATCGATTTCACGCTCATGGAGCTCAACCTCGGCGCGCGCATCCCGCTGACCGAGAGCATCACGCTCGAAGCTACCTACGGTGCCGTGCTCGGTATCCCGGTCCACGTCGAGTCATCGATCTTCAATCCCCGCGCCGACACGCTTTCGGGATTCGCGCTGCCCTCGGCGCGCGGCGACTACACCGTCTGGGCCCAGAAAGTCATCGTTGGCTGCAACGTCGCCTTTGGCGGCTAGGAGGCTCGTGCGCATGCGGACCCATAAGACCCCAAGAGCAAACCCACGCAACACGACGCCTTGCTACGCCCGCTTCGCTACGCGCCGGCCGCTGCCGCGCACGACCCGGGTCTATCAGAGCACGCCCGAGCAGCCTGTCCGCGATAGCATGGCCCCAGTGGCGGCCAACACCGCCGCGCCTCCGACGCCGCCCTCGCGGGAACCCGTGGGGGGCGCCGCCTGGATCGCGGCGACGCGCTTCGTGCCGCTGTCGAGCGCCGAGGTCGGCGCCAAGCTCCTCGCCACGGTCCGCGACCATGTCCGCAATGGCAAGCAGCCCGTCGTCATCTTCGACCTGGACTACACGCTCTACGACAACGACCCACGCATGGTGGCGGTGCTGCGCGAATGGGCGGCGACCAAGGACGCCGATGCCTTCCCGAAGGTGAAGGCCGCCCTCGCCGAGGTTCGGCTGGAGCACGTGCGTTACTCGGCCGCGGACACGGTGCGCGCCGCCGGCGTCAGTGCCGAAGAGACCGCCGAGGTCATGAAGGTGCTGCTGCCGTTCTTCTTGAAGACCTTCCTCGACAATCCGCACACCGCCATCGACCCGGTCATCGCGGAGGTCGCCGATCTGACGCGCAAGCTCGCGGACGCCGGCGCACGGGTCGTTTTCCTTACCGGGCGGGTCGTCGCCGACCAAGGCGCCGGTACGCTGACGGCGCTCGAGCGCGACGGCTTCACGCCGGATGACAAGCGCTACTTCCTCTTCCTCAAGCCCTTCGCGAAGCACCCCGATGGGTCGAAGTATGGCGACGCCGACTTCAAGCGCGACGTGAAGCCCCAGATCGACAAGCTCGGCCCGGTGGTGGGCACGCTCGACAACGAGCCAGCCAACGTCATGGCGCTCGCGGCCGGCTATCCCGAGGCCATGAACGTGTTCGTCGACACCAAGTGGAGCGACGCCAAAGTCGAGCCGGGTGTCGGCCTGTATCGCTACGTACCGCGCGGATAACGCCTTTTTCGTCGATCACCCGTGGAGTGCCGCGTCGTCACCGGACGGGCTGTGCCCGCTCGTCCGCCGTCGCCGATACTGGTGAACACGATGACCGCTAATGGCGGTTCCATGCGGCAGAGAGCGGATATGACGAACGCACCACGCACGATCCCGGGAGCAACCGCTCATATTGCCGTACCAGCGGCCCTCACCGCCCCACCACCACCTGGTCCAACGCCTCTCCGCGAGCCCGGCAACGCCGCCATCGGCGCCCCAAAGCCCGGCACCGAGCGCTTGGGTCTCGCCGCGAACGGTGGCCGCGCCGGCGCGATGGGCGTGCATCCGTCGCAGCTCGCCGGCTTCGGTCTTGAGGACACTATCGAGAGCGTGCTCGCCACTACGGTGAGGATCGCGCAACCTCACGTGATGCTGGCGCGGCTCTCCGGCCTCGTGGCGGAGATCGGCTCGCGGAGCAGCATCGACCGGATCGTCTACCGCCTCCAAGATTACAGCGGCCGAACCATGAGCCTGGGCAAGGCCGTACAGCTCGTCTGCGCCGCCGACGAAGCCGCGTTTGGTGACATTTGCTGCCGCGAGCCGCTCGCCATTCAGATCGCGACCGTGGCCGCCCTGCTCGACGACGACACCGCCGCTTTGCAAGGAGCCACCAAGGTCGCCGCCCTGGAAACGCAACCTGGCGACGCAGCCGCCTTGCGCGACCTGCTCGCGCGGGATCCCGGCGAAGGCCTCGACGCAATCCGGGCCCAAGCCCCGCACAACCCGGAGCTCTTGGCCGACGTCCTGCGGCTCGAGAAGAGCGCGGCCAGCCCCTGGGAAATCGCGCACACTGTCGAAGCGTTCGGCGCCGCCGCTGTTCCGGCGTGGGTGAAGCAGCTCGAGAGCTCTGGAGATCTTCGGGCCGCTTGCCGCGGCTTGAGCAAGGTCGGGCGGCTCGCGACCGGCGCGGTCGATCCGCTTTGGCGGGCACTTGAACAGCGTCGCGGCATCGCGGGCAAGGACGCATCCAAGGACCGAGCCGCGATCATGGAAGCCCTCGCCACTATCGGCGGTGATCGACTCGTGAGCATGCCCAACGCCGTGGACGTCATCAAAGAAAGCTACGTCGCCGACCGGGAGCACGACCACGACGGAGCGGCGGTGCGCGTCATGGCGGCCATGGGCGACGCGGCCTTCCTGGATCTCGTGAGCGACAAGAACGCTCTAGCGGACATCATCAATGGCATGGGACCGGCGGCGTGGACTCACCTGCCGGCCGTGCTGGCGAAGCGCGACGGCGATTTCTGGTGGCGCATCATGAATCGGGTCGGCCCGCCGCCGGCACCGGCCATCCTCGAGCTGGTGCGCATCGCGCGCGACGGCGGCTCGGCCCAGCCCCTCATCGAGCCGCTGAAAGACGCGGCAGCCCACGGCATGACGGCCCGGGCCCGCGAGCAAGTCATTCCACTCATGCGCGAGCAGATCAGTGGCGGCGATGGGCGCTCGGCCAGCCTCGCGTACGACGCGCTCCTGAAGCTGTTGAGCGGCGCGGAGCACGAGGCGCTGGTGCTCGAGGGCATCCGCGGTACTCAGTTCCGCCGCCACGCGATCCTCGCGATCCAAGGCGCCGAGGGCGCGCTGTCCACCGAACCAGTCATGAGCGCGCTCAGCGGCCTGCTCGCCGACCCCGGCACCGACCTCTGGTGCCGCATGCGCATCAGGGAGACCTTGAACCACCCCGCCGCGGAGATCGCCCAGGAGAGTCTCGATCACCTGCTCACTACGACGACCTGCGAATCCTCCGACGTCTACGAGGTCGCGCGCGCTTTCGGCGACCGGATGCACCTCGCGACCCTCGCACGCCTCCTCGACGCCGAAAGCCCGGGGGTACGCCTCAAGGCAGCGGAGATCATGGTGAGGCGGGTGGAGCACAAGCCCGTCGTGGCGGACGCGATCGAGCCGCTCACCAAGCTCTTCACCGTCGTCGACGCCGACGCCGAGCTTGCCGCGGTGCGTGAGTATCCCTACGAGAAGATCCGTGGCGCGCTCGACGCGGCGAAAGCGTAGAGACGCGGCGCCCCTTGGCCAAAGCGCGCTCTTCGTGCTTTAGGCCCCCTCCGAAGAGCCCCTGGAGCACGGAGCCCCTCCCGTGGAAAGCTACCGATTCGAACGCGATGACCATGGCGAGTGGACCGTGCGCGTCCGCGTTCGCAGACACGAGCTCTTGAACGCGCCCTTGATCAACAAGAGCACCGCCTTCACCAACGCGGAGCGCGAGCAGCTCGGCCTCGACGGCATCTTGCCACCGGTGGTTTCGACCATCGAGCAGCAAGCGGACCGGGCCTACCACAACATCGCCCGCAAGAACGACGCGCTCGAGCGCTACATCGGCATGGGAGCGCTACAGGAGCGCAACGAGGTGCTCTTCTATCGCGTGCTGCTCGATCACATCGAAGAGCTCATGCCGATCGTCTACACGCCGACGGTCGGCGAGGCGTGCCGGCGCTTCAGCCACATCTTCCGGCGTGCGCGCGGCTTGTGGATTACGCCGGCCCACCGCGGTCGCATCGCCCAAGTGCTCGCCAACGCGTCGACCGGTGAGACGCGGCTCATCGTCGTCACCGACAACGAGCGCATTCTCGGTTTGGGCGATCAGGGCGCCGGCGGCATGGGCATTCCGATCGGCAAGTTGGCGCTGTATGTCGCGTGCGCCGGCATCCATCCGTCTCAGGTGCTGCCGGTCAGCCTCGACGTCGGTACCGACAACGCCGAGCTGCTCGCCGACCCTCTCTATATCGGTCATCGGGCACCGCGCCTGCGCGGCGCCGAGTACGATTCGCTCGTCGAAGAGTTCGTCGCCGCGGTCGCGCACTGTTTCCCGCGCGCCCTGCTTCAGTGGGAGGATTTCAAGAAGAACAACGCCATCGCGTTGCACGAGCGCTATCGCCATCGCTTGGCGTCCTTCAACGACGACATCCAAGGCACCGCCGCCGTTGGGCTCGCGGCGGTCATCGCCGCCGGCCGAGCCAGCAACACGGCGCTCACCGATCAGCGCGTCGTCATCATGGGCGCGGGCGCCGCTGGCGTCGGCATCGCGCAGCTCCTCGCCGATGCGTTGCGGAGAGCTGGGAAGAGCGAAGCGCAGATCAAAGCCAGCATCGCGGTCCTCGACAGCCGTGGCCTGTTGGTGGGCGACGACCCGCATCGCGACGCCCACAAGCAAGCGTTCGCGTGGTCACACGATTTGGCCGCCACCTTCGAGCTCGACCCGAGCAAGGCCATCGGCCTCGCCGAGGTGGTCGCGGCGGTGAAGCCCACGGTGCTCATCGGTACGACAGGGCAGCCCGGCGCGTTCGATGGCGACGTCGTGCGCAGCATGGCCAAACACGTGAAGCGACCCGCGATCTTCCCGTTGTCCAATCCGACCAGCAAGAGCGAAGCCACGGTCGCCGACTTGATCATGTGGAGCAACGGGCGTGCGCTGGTCGCCACCGGCAGCCCGTTCGCACCCGTCGTCCATGACGGACATCGTATCGAGACCGCTCAAGCAAACAACGTCTACATCTTCCCGGGCGTTGGCCTCGGCGCCATGGTCGCCGAAGCGCGCGAGGTGAGCGACGCCATGTTCAGCGTCGCCGCGACCGCCGTGGCGGACATGGTGGACAGCACCGACTTCGCGCGTGGCGCCCTCTTGCCGCGCTTGACGCGCCTTCGCGACGTGGCACGAGCGGTGGCACGCGCCGTCGCTCTCGAAGCCGCGCGCTCGGGTTTGGGCCGAGCCATGTCGGAAGACGAGCTCGACCGCGAGCTCGAGCTCGCCATGTGGCGTCCGACTTATCCGCGCATCATCGCCGAGTGACGTGAGCGAAGCACCCTCGCCGCCAGCGCCAACGCCACGTACACGGCGGCGGTGCAATAGCTCGTCCACGTGAGTGGCTGCGCGTGCACGATGCCCAAGAGACTGGCCACCGCCATGGCCCAGGCCGCGCCTTCTTGGGCTACGCTCCAGGGCTCCGCGAAGGCGAGAAAAGCCCAGCCCACCGCCGTGAGTCCGCCGCCGCGGGCAACCCAGGCGATGATCGGATGCGTCACGCGCGCGAACGCGGCGGTGAGCACGGGGATGGCGACCATGATCAGCCGCGCGACATCGGCGCGACTCTCGAGGTGGCGCCGAGGCAAAAGACCGACGGTCACGCCGACGTAGGCGGTGGCGCCGAAGAAGATCGACGCCGGCAAGAGGTCGGCGACCTTGTGACCGAACATGCCCATGGCGCAGAGCAGCGGCACCATGCAGAGCCCGTAGACCCAGCGCGCGCCGCGCCGATGGAACGCCGTGTGACCAACGTACACAGTGAGCGGAGCCGCGGTGCCGAGAGCAGCGCCGGTAAGCGTGCCGATGGTGACGATACCGAGCGTGTGCGACGCCGAAGGGTGGTCGCCAATTTCGCGCGCCGCGGCGAGGTTCTCGATGATGCCGAAGGCGTTCGCGATAGCGATCGGCGCGACGAGCGGCAGCGCGTCCATCCAGAAGCTCCAGCGAGCGAGCCAGCTCCACACGACCGACCCAGAAAAGCCTGGAACCATTGCGGCGGCGTGCGCGCCGTTCGGCTGCGGAAAATCGTTCGTCAGCCAGGCGAGGGCGAACCACAAGGCACCGGCAACGAGCCAGGGCGCGAACTTGCGCACGCCCGCGAGCAGCATAACCAGCAGCACCGCCGTCGGCACGATGACCGCGATGCTCTCGGCCGCGACCTTCAACGCCGGCGCCACCACGAGGTAGGTCCAGCAAATCGCCGCCAGCGGCATGAGCAGCACACGACGGTACTTCTCGAGGCGCAGGCGGAGAATGAGGAGCGTGAGCAAGGCCACCATGGCCGCGTAGACGAGTAGAGCGGCCGTGAACAAACCGGCCAGCTCGCGCCCGCAGTCGCTGCCGCCCGCCGGGCTGCACATGCCGAGGCTCGCGGGACCCAGGCCGCGAGCGAACGCCAAAACGAACACGGCATTCGGGCCGAAGGGCAAAGCCGTCGTACCGCTGAAGCGAGCGGAGAACGAGGCGAGGACCGAGGCGACGAGCGCCGGCGCGACGAGCGCCCACCAGTGGAGGGAGATGCCCGTCAGCTCGAGAGTCTGCTGCCGCAGCAGCATGAGCACGACCAGCACCTCGGCGACGCAGACGAGCGCCGCTTCGAGCTCGGGCAGCCAGGCAATCGGGGTGTCGTCAGCCGCTCGCGCCGCGTGCATCGCGCCATCCATAACATGCGCCCGTCCCTGAACAGATACGCAGGTTTACGGGCGAATCGAGCAACGCGGCGAGTCACGTGCCGATACAGGGGAAGTGACATCGCGAGTGACGATAAGGGAGAGTTCTGTCGCTCCCGGTCGGCAGGCCGTAGCCGATAGCGCCAAGCCTCGCGCCGAGAAGGTCGGGGTCGCGCAGAACCGCGGAAAACCTTGGCTTTCCGAGAAGGTCGACACCGCGCGCGCGAAGCTCATGGGCTCTCAGGGCAAGGCCGTCATGGATGCGGTCGACCGCGGCATTGCCGAGCTGCGCCTCACCCCGCTCTCGCAGCTGCCGCCGGAAGCGCTACGCGCGTTCACCGAGCGCATGCCGAAGATCGATCTGCACCGCCACCTGAACGGCTCGATTCCGCTGGAGCGGCTGCTCTCGGTCGCCAAAGAGCTCGGCATCATGTTGCCGGCGAACGACCTCGAGGGTCTCCGGCCGCACGTCCAGATCACGACGGCCGACCGCCCCACCTTGCCCGTCTACCTCAGCAAGTTCGACGTCATCGGCCGGGTCCTCAAGAACCCGAAGGTCATCGAGGAGTTGGCGGCCTCGACCGTCGAAGACGCGGCGAAGGACAAGCTCGCCCACGTCGAGATCCGTTTCGCGCCTCAGTTCATGGCGGCGGCTCATGGCCTCGACATGGAAGACATCGTCAAGGCGGTCTGCGCCGGCGTACGCAAGGGTGTCGACAAGACGAAGACCACGGCCCGGCTCATCATCATCATCGCCCGCCAACACGGAGTGGACCAAGGCGCGATCGTCGCCAAGCTCGCCGCGAAGTACAAAGACTTCGGCGTCGTCGCCATCGACCTCGCGAGTGCCAGCGAGGTGCAGTTTCCACCTGGCCCTTACGCCGAGGCCTTCGAGGGAGCACGACTCGACGCGCTTTCCGCGACCTGCCACGCCGGCGAGTCCGCGGGCCCGGAGAGCATCAAGTCCGCTATCGTCGACCTGAAGGTCCCACGCGTCGGCCACGCGTCGCGCATCCTCGAGGATCCCGAGGTCGTCGCACTGACGCGCAAGCTGCGAACGGTCCTCGAATGCTGTCCGACCGCGAACGCACAAGTCGGCGCCATCGCCAGCTTCGGCGATCATCCCATCTACGCTTTGCTGCAGCTTGGCGTGCTGGTCGCGCTCTGCACCGACAACCCGGCGATCTCCGGCATCACCCTGAGCAAGGAGTTCGAGCGCCTGCTCACCATCTTCGACCAGCTGACGCTCGGCGATGTCGAGCAGCTCATCCAGAATTCGGTCGACGGGGCCTTCCTCACGGCGCGCGAGCGTGCCCAGCTCGGCAAGCGCGTCGCCAAGGACCTCGCGGCGGCGGAAGTACGGCTGCTACGTGACATAGGCGGCTAGGTCGGCTCGCAACCTTTGGGGAGCAGCGGTCGATAAGGCGGTCCACCCGAAGGAGACCGCCATGGCCAGCCCCATTTCCGCAGTGAGCCCCCTGCCCCGCAACGAAGCTCCGGCCGTCGCGCCGGCCGGCTGGGAAACCGCGCTCGCCAACATCGCAAGCCACGGCACCTTGGCCGACTACGGCCAGTTCGGAACCTACAAGGGGATCGAGCAGACCGAGGGGTCACGTGACGGCACCCATCAGCGTTACTTCGCCGGACAGTTCGGCTTCGTCGATACCGCCGGCCAGTTCCACGGCGGCAACACTCAGATCATCGCCGAAGATTGGCAGCTCCGCGACGACGGGCGCTACTACGTCGACATCTGGCGCCACATCGTCTCACCGCAAGGTGAGCTGCTGCGCTCGGAGCATGCGTACTTGGTGGAGAATCAGAACGGTCGCGTCTTCGACTCGGGCAGCCGTCCGATGCAACCCGGCGAGGCAGCGGCCAACCTCACGAGCCAGATGCCGCGCTGGGTGACTTTCACGCCCCCCGCGAGCCTCCGTGCCACCGACGTGACTGGCGAGGAGCCAGGTCGCGAGGCCGCCCGCGGCATCGCCCCGCAAGCGCCGCTCCGTGGCGACGGCCTGAAGCCCGGCGGCGGCGGCGTCTCGTTGCGCTAGTCGCCCGCTGGCTGGGGCTGTTCTCCCGGAGCGGGCGGCGCATCCGTCGGCGGCGGTGGGACAGCCTCGCCCGGCTTACGGTTCTTCATGTAACGGCACCAGCGGCCGATGAGGTTGCGCTCGTCCTCGGTCATCTTGGTGATGTTGCCCTGGGGCATCGCCTCGGTCTCGACCACCTGCTTGTAGATGCGCTCGTGGTTTGCCTCGATGACGGCGGCGTCCTCGAAGATGAGACCTTGAGGAGCAACGAGGAGTCCGGGGAAGCTCGGCTTCTTGGCGTGGCAACGCGCGCAACGCAGGCCAATCACCGAGTGCACCTCTTCGAGGGTCGGCGGCGGACCCACGTCCGCTTCGGCGTCCTGACTCGGAGCCATGGCGATGATGAGCGCGAGGAACAACCCCGCGGCGGTGAGCGGCAGCGCGATGACCACCTTGCCCTTGTGCCGCAGATTGAAGAAGTGCCGGATCATCACCGCCGCCACCATGATGACCGCGAGCACCAACCAGGCGCGCGGGTGCTGGTAGGTCATGGGGAAGTGGTTGCTCACCATGATGAAGAGCACCGGTAGCGTCAGGTAGTTGTTGTGCACCGAGCGCTGCTTGGCGCGGCGGCCGTCCTCGGGATTGGGCTTCTCGCCGCGCTTCATGGCTTCGACCACGCGGCGCTGGCCGGGGATGATCACCATGAGGACGTTCGCCGCCATCATGGTGCCGATCATCGCGCCGACGTGCAGATAGGCGGCGCGCGCGTTGAAGACTTTCGCTAGCCCCCACGCCGCGACGATGAGCAGGACGAAGCCGAAAATGGCGAGCGCCTTGTCCGCTTTACCGAACACGCGGCACATGACGTCGTAGATGACCCAGCCGAAGGCCAGCACGCCCAGTGAGATGCCGATAGCGGTGCCGGGCGACATGGCGAGCACATTCTGATCGACGAGGTAAGCGCTGGCGTTGAAGTAGTAGACCCAGGTGAGCAGCAGGAAGCCGCTGATCCACGTGGTGTAGGCCTCCCACTTGAACCAGTGCAGGTCGGCCGGCAGCGTCGCCGGCGCCACCATGTACTTTTGCGGATTGTAGAAGCCGCCACCGTGGACGGCCCAGAGCTCACCCGACACGCCCTTCTTCTGCAGGTCGGGATCGGTCGGTGCCTTCAAGCTGTTGTCGAGCCAGATGAAGTAGAAGGAGGCGCCGATCCAGGCCACGCCGGCGATGAAGTGCAGCCAGCGGGTGAGCATCGCTGCCCAGTCGAGGAGGTAGGCACCCATGTCTCAGCTCCCGCGGTACGTGGTGTAACTCCAGGGCGAAACGAGCAGCGGTACATGGTAGTGGCCGGATGGGTCCGCGATACCGAACGCCAGCGTGACTTTGTCGACGAAGCGCGGCTCGGGCACCTGCACACCTTGCGCGGCGAAGTAGTTGCCGGCGTGGAAGACGAGCTCGTAGCGTCCCACGCCCATCTCGTCACCCTCGAGGAGCGGCGCGTCGCAACGGCCGTCGGCGTTGGTGCGTGTCTTCTTGAGCAGACGGCGTCCACCTTCGACGGCGTACAGCTCGACCTCGATGCCGGCGCCCGGCCTGCCGTGAGCGGTATCCAAGACGTGTGTGGTCAGGCGTCCCATCGTAGCTTGGGGTATTTGCGTGAGGCGGGTGGTGTTTGCAATAGAAGAGAGTGATGACGTACCCGCGCGATCTCGAAGGCTACGGCCGCCGCCCCCCGTACGCTGACTGGCCCGGGCGGGCGCGTGTCGCGGTCCAATTCGTCCTCAACTACGAAGAGGGCGGCGAGAACAACGTCCTGCACGGTGACCCGGCCTCCGAAACCTTCCTCTCCGAGATCATCGGCGCCCAGGCCTTCCCCATGCGCCACATGAGCATGGAGAGCATGTACGAATACGGCAGCCGCGCCGGTGTTTGGCGCATCTTGCGCGAGTTCGAGACGCGCAAGCTCCCGCTCACCGTCTTCGGGGTCGCCATGGCGATGGAGCGCCACCCCGACGTGGTGCGCGCGTTCGTCGAAGCGAAGCACGAGATCGCGAGCCACGGCCTGCGCTGGATCAGCTACCAGAACATGGACGAAGCGACCGAGCGCCAACACCTGCAGGAGGCCGTCGCTACGCTAAAACGGATCACCGGCGAGGCCCCGCTCGGCTGGTACACCGGCCGCGATAGTCCCCAGACGCGCAAGCTCGTCGTCGAGCACGGCGGGTTTCTCTACGACTCGGACTCGTACGCCGACGACCTTCCCTATTGGACCACCGTCAGCGGCAAGCAGCACCTCGTCGTGCCGTACACCCTCGACACCAACGACATGCGCTTCGCCACGGCGCAGGGCTTCAACTCGGGCGACCAGTTCTTCGCCTACCTACGTGATGCGTTCGACGTGCTCTACGCCGAGGGGGACGAAGCCCCCAAGATGCTCTCGATCGGCTTGCACTGCCGCATCGTCGGCCGCCCTGCCCGCTTTCGCGCACTGCAGCGCTTCCTCGATCATCTCGAGGCGCACGATCGGGTCTGGATCTGCCGGCGCGTGGACATCGCGCGACATTGGGCCGCGCGGCATCCTGCTTAAATGGTTGGCGGCACGCCCCGAAGCGTCGTGTCGATGAGCTCCTTGATCTTCAGAAAGAGCTCGGTGCTCATGCCGCCCTTGTCGTGCTGCTGGCCGGCTTCTTGAAACAGCATGATCGCGACGCCGCGCACGACGGTCGGTGAGTTGTTGTTGCGCAGCTCGCGCAAGAATCGCGCGAGGTCGTCGGTGTCGTCGTCTTCGATCGCCTCGCGCAAGATGCGCCGGCCGTCCTCGAGGACATTGGGCTCGACGTTAGGTCCGGCGACAGGCAGCCCGGCGGGGGGTGGCGGGGGAGCGGGAGGCGGCGCCTCGTTGTTCGGTGGCTTGAACTGGTCAGGAGCAGGTGGCGGAGCAGCTTCGGCGGCTTTATCCACCGCCGGGTCGGTGTTCACCGAATTAGCGGTGGCGGGTGGAAGTATCGGCTTTCCTTGGATGTCCATGGGTCCCTCGTCGGTCCTGGAAGTACCCGCCATTTGCGTCGGGGGTTATCTGTTTGTCATAGAAGACGGGATGAAACGCTACGGTTTGCGCGAGCTCTCCGAGATGTCGGAGCCGGACTTCGTCAGCGCCTTGGGCGGTGTTTTCGAACACTCACCATGGGTGGCCAAGTCCGCTTTCGCGGAGCGCCCGTTCGCGACTCTCGATGCGCTGCACTCCGCCATGGTCAACGCCGTCGACGAAGCCGGCAAGGACGCGCAGCTGCGTTTGATCCGCGCCCACCCAGAGCTCGCCAGCAAGGCCGCGGTGAGAAAAGAGCTCACGGAACACTCGAATCGCGAACAGGCCGGCGCCGGGCTCACCGAGTGCTCAGCCGATGAAATGGCGCGCTTGCAGCAGCTCAACCGCGACTACAACGCCAAGTTCGGCTTCCCCTTCATCCTCGCGGTCAAGGGCCACAACCGGCAGAGCATCATCGACAACTTCGCGCGTCGGTTGAGCTCGTCGCGCGACGTCGAGATGCGCGAGTGCCTCACGCAGATTGCCAAGATCGCTTCCTTCCGCCTCCAAGATCTCGTCGACGAAAGTTAGCCAGGACCCCCAATGCAACCAGATCCGACGCTGCCCAGCTTCACCCGCTACACGAACTTGGCGCAGGCGCGTCTCGGCGCCAAAGCCGTAGCCTGCTCCGACGATTTCTTCGCCGAGATGAACCGCATGCTCCAGAACGAGCCGGCCGTGTTCATCCCGGGCAAATACGACGACAACGGCAAGTGGATGGACGGTTGGGAGTCGCGCCGCAAGCGCGTCGCCGGCCACGACTGGTGCGTGGTCAAGCTCGGTGTCGCCGGACGCATCCGCGGCGTCGACGTCGACACCAGCCACTTCACGGGTAACTATCCGCCGGCGGCGTCGCTCGAGGCGGCGAACGTCTCGGGCGCACCCGACGCCAATACGGTGTGGACCGAGGTGCTGCCGGCCATCCCCTTGAAAGGCACGTCACACAACTACGCCGCTGTCGACAATAGCGGAGTGTGGACGCACGTGCGCCTCAACATCTTCCCCGACGGAGGTGTTGCCCGTCTGCGCGTCTACGGAGACGTGCACAAGGACTGGTCGAAGAACGACAAGAGCGCGGTGTACGATCTCGTCGCGCTCGAGAACGGCGGCCGCGCGGTCGGCTGGAACGACGCGCACTACAACATGCCCGAGCAGCTCCTGCTCCCCGGCCGCGGCATCAACATGGGCGATGGCTGGGAAACGCGGCGGCGTCGCGAGCCCGGCAACGACTGGTCTGTCCTCGCGTTGGGGCACGCCGGCACGGTCGAGAAGATCGAGGTCGACACCGCCTTTTACAAGGGCAACTTCCCCGACCGCTGTAGCATCCAGGCCGCCAACATCACGAGCGGCACCGATCAGTCGATCATCACTCAGAGCATGTTCTGGCCGGTCCTCCTCCCAGAGCAGAAGCTCGCCGCGGACAAGCAGCTCTACTTCTCCACGGAGATCGAGAAGCACGGGCCCATCACCCACGTTCGCTTCAACATCATCCCGGATGGAGGCGTGAGCCGCCTGCGACTCTTCGGGAAGCTGGCGTGAGCGAGCTGCTCGTCGAGCCGCTCACGCGCTCCGCTTTCGCGGAGTTCGGGGACGTCATCGAGCTCGACGGCGCGCACCATTACCCGATCAACGGCGGCACCTGCGAGCGTTACCATGACCTCGCGCGCGTCGATGTCGGCGACGGCCGCACCCTCATCAACGTCTTTCGTGGCCAGGCGAGACCCTTCCCCATCGCCATCACCATGCTCGAGCGCCATCCGCTCGGCAGCCAAGCCTTCGTACCGCTCTCGGAGCGCGAGTATCTCGTGGTCGTGGCGCCGGCCGGCGAGCTCGACCCTGGTCGCGTCCGCGCGTTTCTCGCCCGCGCCCGGCAAGGCGTGAACTACGCCAAGGGGGTCTGGCACCACCCGCTGTTGGCGCTCGACGTGACGAGCGACTTCCTCGTCGTCGATCGGGGCGGTGCCGGCAACAACTGCGACGAGCAGACCATTAACGCGCGGTCGATCTCCGCGGCCTCGGTGGCGAAGATCCGCGCTCGCTGACGTGCCTTAGTCGTCCCGCATATCGCTATTGCGGAGCGCGATGGTGGTCATCACGCCCGCGCCGTCGCCCGCCGGCATCGCCCAGCTCGCAGCCAACATGACCGCGTGCGCCTCTGGGACCTCGCCGTTCCTGTGAAACCAGTCGTAGGCGGCGAACATTTGACTGCTCGAGCGATCACTGGCGACACCCGCGGCAACCAACGACGCGCGTACCGACGGTGGAACGCCACGGTCCTTGAAGTGGGTGTTGTGCAGCGAGGCGACCACCGTATTGGACCGGCCGTGACGCAGCATCGCGGATGCGATGATGGCGTCGTCATCGGCTTGGAAGCCGGAGCTACGTAAACGCTGAGAAAGTCCATTGAAGCTGTCCAAGTCGCCGCTCTCGATCTCGGCGGCCGCGAGCGCGGCGGCGGCGGTTTGCGAGCGTCCGCTATCGAGGAATCGGCTGTAGCGGCGGTAGACGGCATCGATATCCGTGCCGGTGCGTACCTGCGCGATGGCGAGCATGGCCGCGGCATTGGGTGATACTCTGTCGTAGCGGACAAATGATCGGTAGGCGGCCAGCGCCGTACCGATATCCACGTTGCGCTCGACGCCCGTCGCGGTGAGCAGCGCGGCCTGGGGAACGCCGACACGTTGGCCCGCGAGGTATTCACCGTACGCGGCTACGGCCCGGTCACGGTCGTTCCACGAGGCGGCCATCAACGCGGACGGAGTGCCGTCGCCGAGGGCGGCGACCATGGCCCGATATCGCCGGAGCACGTTGCGCATGCTGTCGACATTCGGACCCACGGCTGCCTGCGCGAGCAAAGCGCCGGTCACGTGCACCTCGGACAGGCCTTCACCAACGGGGAGCAGGCGCCCACGCCCTTGCATATCGATGCCGTCGGTTGGGACCGCGGGCGCGCTAGGGGTCACGAACGGAGCGTCGACGCTCTCGATTGCCGTTCCTCGACCATCAACCTCGCGAAGTGCTTGGATTCCAGCCATGATAGATCTCTCCGGGGCCCAGTTATCGGCGTCGGCCCCGTGGAGACGGCCTGACCAATGCCTGACATCGAGTCAGACTTCGCGGCGCGCGGGCTTACCTACGCCGCCGCCAATCTCTTCGAGAGCCCCGAGCTCGAAGCCATCATTCGACGGTTGTCGCAGACGAACCCGCCGGCTCCGTTCGCGATGCTCCACTACAAACCGCTTTCGCGGATCGACATCGTCACCGGCGTCATGCGCGACCTTCCTCTGCGGAAGCACCCCGCGACCGAGGTCCGCTCGGCCGGGGATGCCGGCGACGGCCTGTTCGCGGCCGAGACGATTCGACCAGGAACCTTCGTCGGCGAGTACACCGGCCGCATCGTGGTGGTGCCGCAGACCGACGTGCAGGGCTTGAGCGAGCGCAACGGTTACCTCTTCGTGCTCGGGCTTCTGGGACCGTTCATGCATGACGGCGACATGGCGCAGGCCTTCATCGACGCCGAGCCCGCCGGCAATCACACACGCTTCGCGAACCACTCCTTCGCGCCCAACTGCGCGTCGGGCTCGGTGCTGCTCGAGGACGGTTGGCACGTCTTTCTGGCCACCAACCGGACCATCGAGCCGGGTGAGCAGTTGGTCTACGACTACGGCAAGGGCTACTGGGCGAGTCGCAAGGCACCACTCGAGATCTGAACGCGGCTCATCGATTGGTGACGGCCGCCTCGTCCATTTTGGCGGACGAGGCGACCGGCACCAATGTGGATGCGGCGCGTTTAGCGACGGCCCCCACGACCACCGCGCTCACCGCCGCCATGACCTGGCGCGGGACGCGGGATGTTGG
>JBGGMJ010000147.1:0-12295 GCA_041288095.1 Myxococcota bacterium | reverse complement strand
TATGCACCTCGTTCGCCCGGCTACCCGTGAGCAAACATTTGATCCAGCGGTCTGGGACGGCTAACCAGGGGTAGGTGATTCCGGCGATCCAGCGCGATCCGGCGGCCCTCGACCGCACCCAGCCCATGGGGGTCAAGGTCCCGATCAGACCCGCCCAGCGGCGACGCCTTGGCTGGGGGAACCTGCCGCTTTGGGTCAAGCTGGTCCTGTTGGTGAACCTGCTGCTCATCGCCGCGGTCGCAAGCACGGGCCTGCTCACCTACAAGGTGTCCCGCGACCTCATGCGCGAGGAGATCATCACCGCCGGCCGCGCCGCGGTCGTCGACTTCGCCTCGAGCAACACCCTCGACTTCTTGGGCGAGCAAGCGGGTCGCCTGAATCTGAACCTGCGCGCCGAACAGTTGGTTCGCGGCGACAAGGCGCGCATCACCGCCGTGCGCATTCTTGGTCGCGATAGCGCACTCGTCGCCAAGGCCGGCCGCGAGAGCGTGCCGGTCGACATCGTCATGCTGGGCAAGCTCGAGGGCGCGCGCGTCATCGGCGAAACCTCGAGCGCCATCGCCATCGCCGCGCCCGTCATCTACGGCGGTGTGCGCCTGGGCACCGTCATCCTCGACTTCAGCTCGACCCTGCTGCAGGGCGCGGTCCGCGAAATTCTCATTCGCTCGATGGTCATCATCTCGACCCTCATGGTGCTGTCGGCCATCTTCCTCATGCTCCTGCTGCGGCGCCTGATGCTGCCGGTGGTCGAGCTCGGCGAGGCCGCCGAGGCCTTCGCCACCGGCGACTACTCGCACCGTATCTCGCTCAGTCTCTCGGGAGACGAAGTCGGCCGCGCCGCCAAGAGCTTCAACAACATGCTCGACGCGCTAGAGCTCCACATGCGCTTTTCGAACGGCGCGCTCATCGACCGCATCCGCCATGGCGGAACCGATCAGGCGCACGAATATCAGCTCACGGTCGCGTTCGGCGATGCCGTCGGCTACACGAGCTGGTCGCAAAAACAGACCCCGTCCGAGGTCTTCGCGACTTTGTCGCGCTACTTCAGCCTCATCGGCGGCGTCACCGTGCGCGGCTACAACGGCATCATCGACAAGTTCATCGGCGACGGCATCATGACGCACTTCGGTCTGCTGCGGGACCGACCAGATCCCAGGACTGCCGATCCCGAATCGGTGCGCGACGCGCTGCGCGCCATCATCACCTGCCAGCTCGGGATGCGCGTCTTGAGCCACGCGATCCGCGTCTACGAGGAGCGCGAGCCGCTCGCCTATCGTTTCGGCATCGCCAGCGGGCGCTGTCTCGTCGGCGCCGTCGGCGCCCGCGACGTCATGTTGGACTACAGCGTCATCGGCAACGTCGTGAACCTCGCCTCGCGCCTCGAGCATCTGGCACCAACGGGTGGCTTGCTCATCGACCGCTTCACGCACATCGACGCGGGCGCGGGCTTCGTCGATGTGCTCGACGGCGGCATGCAAAGCATCAAGGGAGTTTCCGTTCCCATCCAGGTGTTCTTCGTACGAGGCATGTCGAGCCCGTTCGAACGCGAGCGCATGCGCGCATTCCTCTTCGAGAGTTTTTTCACGGACGAGATCCTCGACTCGCTGGTTCTCGCGGGCAGAGGGTCGCGCGAAACCCGCACGGCGCTGCGGAATTTCTTGGCACGCGAGCTGAAGGAACGCCCCGACCTGCCGGTTAACGCGACCGTGGCAACGAAGTCATAGTTGGAAAACCGCGCTACGGGTTGTGGCATAGCCCGTTGATGGGCACAGTGAGGTCAATGATGCACGTTACCCTCCCCCGTCCCGTTCTCGCGGTGCTTGCCGCATTTGCTCTGCTCTGCGGTTCCGCGCCGGCCAAGGCCGCGACGTTGACCTGCCGCGAGCTGCCGATGCTGTTCGAGCGCTTCATGAGCCAGCATTATCCGGTGAACGCCGACGACGTGGCGATTCGCCAGCGCACCGCCGATCAGTTCCTCAAGGTCATCGACCCCTCGAAAACCTTGCTGCTCGAGCGCGACGTCGCGACCACCAAGCAGAGCCTCGCCGCTGGAGTCCAGAACGGCCAGTGCCCGCAGCTCGAGAAGGCCTACGAGCTCGTGCAGCAGCGCACCAACGACAACGAAGCCCTCGTGAAGAGCATGCTCGGCGACGGCTACAAGCTCGACGAGAACGCGCAGATCGTCGTCGATCCCGACAAGCTCCCCTACGCGACCACCAACGAGCAGCGCCAGCAGCGCGTGCGCGAGCTCGTGCACTTCCAGATGTCGAACTATCTGCTCACCGGGCTCGCGGAGGCCGACGCCAAGAAGCAGCTCGTGCACCGTTACGAGCTCGCGACCAAGCGCGTGCGTGAACGTCACGCGCGTGGTCTGTGGCCGTCGCTCTTCGCCGACGCTTTTGCCATGGCGCTCGATCCGCACTCTTCGTACCTGTCGGCCGACGAGCTCGCCGACTTCCAGATCCAGATGCAGCTCTCGCTCGAGGGCATCGGTGCGCTATTGCGGTGGGAAGACGGCTTCACCGTCGTCGAGTCGCTGGTCCCGGGCGGCACCGCCGAGCGCAGCGGCCTCATCAAGCCGAAGGACAAGATCATCGCCGTCGCTCAAGAAGGCGAGCCGCCGGTGCAAGTCATCGACATGGATCTCGACGAGGTGGTGAAGCAGATCCGCGGCAAGAAGGGCACGCGCGTCCGCCTCACGATCTTGCGCCAGGACGAAGGCTCCACCAAGTCGGTCGACGCGTCGCTCACACGCGACAAGATCGACGTCGCGTCGCAAGCAGCGAAGATTACCTACGAGAACCGCGAGGTCGGCGGCCGCAAGGTGAAGGTCGGCGTCCTCGACTTGCCGTCGTTCTACGGCGGCGACAATGACGGGCGCTCCTCGTATGCCGACGTGCGCCGCTTGCTCGAAGAGGCCAAGGGGCAGAACGTCGACGGCATCCTCCTCGATCTGTCGAAGAACGGTGGCGGCCTGCTCGACGACGCCGTGCGCATCGCCGGCTTGTTCATCAAGCACGGCAACGTCGTCGCGACCCGTGACGCCATCGGCAAGGTCGAGACGCTCGACGATGACGACGACGAGACGGTCTACAACGGCCCCGTCGGCGTGCTCGTGAGCCACGCCTCGGCATCCGCGAGCGAGATTCTCGCCGGCGCCTTGAAGGACTATCGCCGCGCCGTGATCGTCGGCGGCGACCAGACCTTCGGCAAGGGCTCGGTGCAAGTCGTCGCGCCGCTACCGCGTGAGCTCGGCGCCATGAAGGTGACCGTCAGCATGTTCTTCTTGCCGGGTGGCCAGTCGACCCAGCGCAGCGGTGTCCGCTCCGACGTACGCGTGCCGTCGCTCCTCGACGCCTACGACCTCGGTGAGGCCAAGCTCGACTACGCGCTGCCGAGCCAAGCCATCAAGCCTTTCGCGTCCGCTTCAGCGAACGGCAGCGCCGCCAACGAGCGTTGGCGCACCGTCGACGACGGCGCCATCAGCGAGCTCAACAAGCGCTCCACCAAGCGCGTCGCCAAAGACCCAGACTTCGGGAAGATCAAGCAGAAGCTCGCCGAAGCCGACAAGAACAAGGACATCGTGAAGCTGTCCGACCTGCGCAAGAAGTCGACGCAGGAGTCGAACAAGGGCGAGAAGGCCGAAGAGGCCGACAAGAACGAGAGCAAGCAGCTCGAGTCCGCGGTCGTCCGCGAGTCGGTGAACATCCTCGCGGATTTCATCACGCTGCCGTCGGGCGGCACCAAGAGCGCTTCGACCGGCGAGCGACGCTCAGCGGTCGACTAGTTTACGCGCGCGGCTCGTCCGGCACGATGCGGTAGCCCGCGCCCTCGCCACGCACGGGAGTTCTTGGCTGCGGCGCTGGGGCCACGGTGGCATTGGGCTGACGCGGCTCACCGGGCTTGGCGGTCGGTTCACGTCGTCGGCGCTTGCGCGGCGCGGCGGCAGGAGGCTCGGGCGGCGCTGCATCGCGCGGCTCCGCTGCCTGCGGTGGCTGCGCTGATCGGGCGACAGGCTCGGCCTCGCCTGGCGCGGCTCCACCGGCGGCGGCCTGTTCGCGTCGCATCTCCATGACGGTGGCGCGAATGTGTTGCAGAACCTGATCGACCTCTGGATTGCCGACACCCTGTGCGAGCTGGCCCGCGAAGGCCTCGACCTGCTCGCGCGGAATCTCCGGCGGCGCCTCCGTGGCCTGCGGGTTCATGGTCGCGAAATCACGTGCGGCCAAGCGGCGAACCGCCTCGACGATTTCGTCCGTCGTGACCTCGGCTGGCCCGGGCTGGACACCCTGAGCTTCGCCCACTGGGCGGTCGTCGAAATACGGGGCGTCGTCGCGAACCTCGGGCCCGCGCGTGCGGCGCACCTTCTCCTGCTCACGGAGCTCGGCGGCCTCCGCCCGCTTCGTAGCGCGTTCGGCCCACTTTTCCTTGGCCCAGGAAACGCCTTTGCCAGCGACGCTGCAGAGCTTGGCGCCGCCCCACTCGAGCGGCTTGTAGCCAACAGCGACGATGGCGCCGTTGAAGAGGAGGGAGGTCGCACTCGGCACATCGACGCCCGCGACATGGCCGACGGCGGTGACGATGCCGGTCAAAGCGGCGATGCCGACACCGAACTTGCCCGCCGATTTGGCCCACTCACCAACCCAGCCGAGCTTCGACTTGACGGTCTCGATGGCATCAGCGGCGGCGCGCTCCTCGCCCGCGCGGACGAAAACCGGGGCTGCCCCTTCGGTCTGCGGCACATCGACGCGACGGGCACGCAATGGCGGCTCACCTGCCGCTTCGCCTCTGAGGTGCGGTTCGGCCCTGGGGCCTGGTCGGGTTGCGTCCACAACATCTCTCCCGGATTGCGGGCGCACGTCGCCCTGGTCGCGAATCAGCAACTCTGTATCGGCGGGAGGGGCCCAAGGTTGCGTGCCACGGGGTCAGAAGCGCCCAAACGGGCCCTAGCGGTCGACCTCGTAGGCAACGGCGACCCGGCCCACCATGGTCTGCTCGAGCGCAATGGCCCGGGTCTCTTCGCCGTCGTCGCGGCCACGGAAGCGGCGCACGACGGTGCGGCCCAGCGCTGCCCGCACGTGGAGGCCGGCGAACACCCGCACATCGAGCGTCGCTCCGGCCCAAGCGGTCGTGTAGCTGATGCGGTCGAGCTGCGAGACACCACCGATACCGAACAAGGTGTTCTGGTAACGCGCGGTCGCGCCGACCTCGACGCGCGGCGTGAGCATGTAGCCGAGCTCGACCTTCTCGGGGGCGCGAATCTCCACGTGCCAGCGACCGCTGAAGAGCTCGTAGCCGGCGCCGGGCAACACGTACATCGGCAACTGCTGCGAAAACGCGAGGCCCAAGTAGAGAGTCTCGTTGGGGCCCAGCGAGTACGTCGTGATGACCTGCGCGCCGTGCGTCACATGGCCCATGGTGACGTCGTTCATGTTGGTGTTGAGGTTCGGCACGTAGCGCAAGAGCAAGGTCCAGCGTTCGGCGAGCTCGTGACGGAAGGTGAGCGTCGTCTTGAACGTGTGGAGCACGTCGGCGCCGACCTCGGTGCCGCCGGTGTATTCGAAGTTGGTGCGCCCATACATGAGGCCGACCGCGAGCATGGTGCGCGGTCCATCGAAGAAGATCGGGAAGCCGGTGCTCACCGAGAGCTGATCCATCGCGACCATGCCGTGCTGGCTGCCTTCGCGCGTGCCCGACGCCGCGTGCTGCTCGTAGTTGACGCTGCCGACGCCCGCGGTCGGTTTCGCGACCGGGTCTTCGGAATCGGCGTCGCTGTCGTCGAGATCGGGCGCGACCTCGCGGACTCCCTCCTCGGAGCCGATGCTCATGAAGCTTTGGGCGCGCGCCGTCGTCGGTAGTGTGAGGACGAGCAGAACGAGTCCGCCATAGCAAACAGCCGCGGCGCCCACGCGAATCGTACGCGCGGGCATGAAGCCGTGCCGGTGCTCGAGTCCTCTACTCACGCTGTTACGACTCCGCGTGCGTTTCCCCAAGCCCCCGACCATTTCCGCGTCTGCGGAACGACCAAGACTAGCCGAGCTCCCTGGGGGGTGCATTCCGTTCATCGACACGAGACTGCGAAACCTGAACGGGATTGCACCATGCAAGTCGGCGGCCAACGATGCCGCGACGGCCTCCCGTGACTTGCGCGATCGCAGCCGGGATTGCGATAGTCGGCGCCCATGAGCCTTACGCGCCGTACAGGCATGAGTCGCACAGGTGGGCGAAGCGCCCGTGTGGTGAGCTCCGTATTGTCAGCCGCCGTGAGCGAGCTGACGCGTTCGGGCTACGATGGATTTCGCGTGGACGCGGTCGCTAGCGCCGCCGGCGTCAACAAGACCTCGGTTTACCGCCGTTGGCCCACCAAGCTCGCGCTCGTGGCCGCCGCCCTGCGCGCGCGGCCTGTCATGGTCGAGGCGCCGCCCGACGAAGGCACGCTGCGCACCGACCTCATCCTCGCTCTCGAGCGAGCTTGCGAATACTGCGCCAGCATCCAGTATCGCGACACCAGAGGCCTCCTGCAGACCCAGGAGCCCGAAGTCGATAGGTTGCTGCTCGACCTGCGCCACGAGTTTTACGACAAGCAGGCTGCCGTCGTGGAGCACGCCATCAACCGCGGAGAGCTGCCAGTGGGGACCGACGCACACTTCATGCTCGACGTCGTTTTCACGCAGGTCGTGACCCTGACCTTGCGCACGCGTCAGCGACTTCCCCGACAGACGCTCGAGCAGATCGTCGAGCTGGTGGTGCGCGGAGCCGAGCACGGTGGGGCCCAGCGTCAGGTGTGAGTGCGGGCTCTACACTGCACCCTGTAGGCTATGGACGTCGTGCCAGTACCCTCAGTTGTCGCGCAGTGACTTCAGGCGATCGAGGCGACGGGCGCGGTCCTGAGCGACCTCATGACTGGGGTCGAGCGTGAGGATGCGCTGGTACCACGCATAGGCGCTTTCGATTTGCTCCTCGCGCAAGGCGTTTTCGCCGCGGCGTAGGTATTCCTCGATGAGGCGTTTGCGCTCGGGTGCCCAAGCGGATTCCTGCGCCTCGAGCTTCGCCCGATCGGCGTCGGTAAGGTCCTCGCTCATGGCGGCGTCGATGGCGAGCAGCGCGTCGAAGACGACACCGTTCTCATAGAGCTTGCGGGCACGGATTAGCGTCGCCTCGGCGCGACTGGGCCCAGCCGGAGCAGCCTGGGCGGCGGCGCCTGTCTGCTTTGGCGGATCCGCGCGACGGCGGCGGCGTACGTCGGGCTCGTCCTTGGCGTTCATCGCGGCGGTGGCGGCGGCAATAGGGCTGAAAGTAGCGGTCGGCGCCGTGGTCGTCGTCGCGGTCCGCAGGGCGCGCTCTTCCGCGCGCACCTCGACGAGGGCGAACCAGCGCTGCGCTTCAGCGGACCACTTGTCGAGATTCACCCCGGTGCGGGTCTGCTCGACCATGCCGGCGTCATCGAGCACGTTACGCAAGCGCAAGGCATCGTCGTAGCGCTCCGCCTTGGCGCAGGTCTCGGCGAGCTTGGTCACCAACGGCACCAGAGACTCGCTATTGTCGCAGGCGCGGCGCTGGCTCCACAGGTCGAAGACGAGCTCGCGCTGCGTTGCGCCCTGACACTTGGTGGATGCCTCGAGCTTCTGCTGCGTCGCGCGGAAGGTCTTCACGCGCTTCTCTTGAAACTCGTTCGCGCGCTGCAGCGACGTGCGCAGGTGTTTGATGTCGGTCTCGCGGGTCATCATGCCGAGGGCCGCTTCGTAGAAGCCGATGGCCTCGGTGTAGCCCTGGCTGCCGGCGTCACCACGTGAGCGGGCGCGACCCGCGTCGGCGAGCAGACTGTCGACGACGCGCTTCGTCTCGTTGTCGACGGCGCGCGACAGCTCGGTGACGGCGCGTTTGTCGGCGTCTGATTGCGGATCGATTTCCCCGAGCAAGGCAGCGCTGCGCTTGAGGTCGCCGGCAACGTAGGCGGCGCGGGCTTCGTCGAGCGAGGCATGCGCGCACCCGGAGAGGGTCAGCATGGCGCACGTGACTGCAACTAGAGTTCGTTTGCCTGCGGCAAACACCTGTCTCCCCCTCGGCGAGCCCATCACTCGCCTTGAAAACACTCGGCGTGCTACGTCAGCAGCCGCATGAACGAGCGCTACACGCCTTCCGCGATCGAGCCCAAGTGGCAGACATTCTGGGACCGCGACAAGACCTTCGCAACCAGCACGGATCACACGAAGCCCAAGGCCTACGTGCTCGACATGTTTCCCTATCCCTCCGGCGCCGGCCTGCACGTTGGCCACCCGGAAGGGTACACGGCGACCGATATCGTCGCACGTTACCTTCGAGCCAAGGGTTTCGCGGTTCTGCATCCGATGGGGTGGGACGCGTTCGGCTTGCCGGCCGAGCAGCACGCCATCAAGACGGGCACGCATCCCCGCGTAACTACGTCACAAAATATCGCGACCTTTAAACGGCAGCTGAAAAGCCTCGGGTTTTCGTACGACTGGGACCGGGAAATCGACACGACCGACCCCAAGTACGTGAAGTGGACGCAGTGGATCTTCTTGCGGCTCTTCCATCGCGGGCTCGCGTATCAGTCGAACAAGCCGGTCAACTGGTGCCCCGCGCTCGGCACCGTGCTCGCCAACGAAGAGGTGAAGGACGGCAAGAGCGACATCGGCGGCCACCCCGTGGTGCGCACACCGCTGCGCCAGTGGAACCTCAAGATCACCGCCTACGCCGACCGCCTGCAGGACGATCTGTCGCTGCTCAACTGGCCCGAAGGCGTGCGCGTCATGCAGACCGAGTGGATCGGCAAGTCGGAAGGCGCGCAGGTGCGTTTCGCCATCGACGGGCACGACGCGGCCCTCGAGATCTTCACGACGCGACCCGACACCTTGTTCGGCGCGACCTTCATGGTCATCGCACCCGAGCATCCATTGGTCGAGCGCATCACTGTTCCCGAGCGCGCTGCGTCCGTTAAAGCGTACGTCGCCGCCGCCAAGAATCGCAGCGACCTCGATCGCTCGGCCGCCAAGGAAAAGACCGGCGAGCCGACTGGTGCTTACGCAATCAATCCGGTGAACGGCGCCAAGGTGCCGATCTGGATCGCCGACTACGTGATGATGGGCTACGGCACCGGCGCCATCATGGCGGTGCCCGGTGGTGACGACCGCGACTTCGAGTTCGCCACCAAGTTCAAGCTGCCGATCATCCAGGTGGTCAAACCCACAGGCGGCGAGCCGCCGCCGACCGACAAGGCGTATACCGAGTACGGCGTCGCCATGAATTCGGGGCCGTACAACGGCATGCCGTCAGCGGACTTCAAAGCGAAGATCACCGCCGACCTCGAGGCGAAGGGCGTAGGCAAGAAACGCATCGAATACAAGCTGCGCGACTGGTTGTTCTCGCGCCAGCGCTACTGGGGCGAGCCGATCCCGGTCTACTTCCCCGTCGACGCCGACGGCGATCCGCGCAAAGGCGCGAAGTACACTGTCCGCTATGACGAGCCCATTCCGGTCCCCGAGAGCGAGCTGCCGCTGTTGTTGCCGGATCTCGAGGACTTCAAGCCGGGCGAGGATCCCGCGGGTCCCCTGGCGCGCGCCGTCGATTGGCGCTTCTTCCAGAAGGACGGCAAGTGGTTCGCACGCGAGACCAACACCATGCCGCAGTGGGCGGGGTCGTGCTGGTACTATCTGCGCTTCATCGATCCGCGAAACGACAAGGAAGCGTTCTCGCAGGAAGCAGCCGCCCGCTGGCTGCCAGTCGACATGTACGTTGGCGGCGCCGAGCACGCGGTGTTGCACCTCTTGTACGCCCGCTTCTGGCACAAGGTCCTCTTCGACGAAGGCTTGGTGAAGCAACCCGAGCCGTTCATGAAGCTCGTGAACCAGGGGATGATCCTGGGCGAGATGGAGTACGTCGTCGACGGGTCCGGTGAGAAGGTCACCGACGAGCAGGTCGAGAAGCTCTCCGGCAAGTTCGTGCTCAAGAGCGATCCGACGAAGACCGTCGATGCGCGCGCTCACAAGATGAGCAAGTCACGCGGCAACGTCATCAATCCCGACGAGGTCGTGAACGCTCACGGGGCCGATTCGCTGCGCCTCTACGAAATGTTCATGGGTCCGCTCGAGCAGACCAAGCCCTGGGACACCCGTGGCGTCATCGGCGTGCGCCGCTTCCTCGACAAGCTGTACACAGTCGCCACGCGGCCCCAGACCGACGCGGCTCCGCCCGACGAGGCGCTACGTGCCCTTCACCGCACCATCAAGAAGGTCGGCGAAGACATCGACGGCATGCGCTTCAACACGGCGATCAGCGCCCTGATGGTCTTGGTGAACGAGCTCGGCTCGTTGAATCCAATCCCGAAGGCCTTGCTCGGCCCGCTGGTACAAATCGTCGCGCCCTTCGCGCCGCACCTCGCCGAAGAGCTCTGGGAGATGCTCGGTCACAAGACCAGTGTCTCGCGCGCCGAATGGCCCAAGTTCGATCCCGCGCTGTGCGAGCTCTCGGAGCTAACCATTCCGGTGCAAATCAACGGCAAGAAGCGCGGTGAGCTCAAGGTCGGCAAAGGCGCGACCGAGGCGCAGGTGCTCGCGCTTGCTATCGCGGACGACAACGTCGCGAAGTATCTCGAGGGTAAGCCTCCGAGCCGCGTCATCTGGGTGCAGGACCGTATTCTCACGCTAGTAGTGAAGTAACTCATTCAACTGAAGTAACTCACTGGAGAAAGACATGGACGCTCAGCTTCCACCGCAGGTTCAAATGCTTCAGATGGTCATGGGCTCCTGGGTCGCTCAGGCCCTGGGAACCGTCGCGCGGCTCGGTGTCGCCGATCACATCGCCGCCGGCGCCAAAACCGCCGATGCGATCGCCAAGCGCTCCGAAGCGAATCCAGACGCGGTGTTTCGCGTGATGCGCGCCCTCGCGAGCATCGGCGTCTTCACCATGTCGGGCCAAGAGTTCGGGCTCACGCCGCTCGGCGAGACGCTGCGGTCGGATGTTCCCGGCTCGGTGCGCTGGTTCATGATCGCCGAGACCGATCGCGCGCATTGGCAGGCGTGGGGCATGTTCCCGCGCGCCATCAAAGAGGGCCGGAAGATGACGACCGAAGCGCTCGGCATGGATGCCTGGGATTACTATCGCGAACACCCGGAAGACGCCGAGGCCTTTAGCCGCGCCATGACCGGCGCGTCGGAGATGGCGATCGGCGCGGTGCTCGCGAGCTACGACTTCTCAGGCGCCGCCAAGATCGCGGACATCGGCGGAGCTCACGGCGCCTTGCTGCAAGCCATCCTCGCCGATCATCCGCAGGCGAGCGGCGTTCTCTTCGACTTGCCGCACGTCATCGAGGGCTCGAAGGCAGCCGTCGCGAAAACCAAGCTCGCCCCCCGCATCGAGATGGTCGGCGGTAGCTTCTTCGAGTCGGTGCCTGCCGGCGCCGACATCTACCTGCTCAAGCACATCATCCATGATTGGAATGACGAGAAGAGCATCGCCATCTTGAAGAGCGTGAAGAAGGCCATGAAGCCGACGTCGAAGGTGCTGGTCATCGACTTCGAGCTGCCGCACGACGCATCACCGTCCCTCGCGCATTTCGTGGACCTCAACATGCTGGTCATGGTGGATGGCCGCGAGCGCACCGAGGGTCAGTTCGCGGAGCTGTTCGCGAAAGCGGGCATGCGTCAATCGCGCTTCATTCGCACGATGGGGCCGGTGGCTATCGCCGAAGGCGTTGCCGCCTGAGCATGGCTCTCTCGAAGCTCGACCTCGACGCCTGGAGCAGCGGTCCGTTGAAGCCACCCTTCAAGTTCGGACCGAACCATCCAGTGCGCGTGGTCATCGACGGCAAGGCTGAGCCGGGGACGATAGCGTTCCCGCTCACCAAGGCGCCTGACCCCGAATATCTCGTCGATTTACAGAGCGGCGGGGATATCGCGGTCAAGCAGTCCGAGCTGCAGTCACTCAGCGATGGCGATTGATGGCGACGTAGTAACTCTCGCCCGCTTGGTTGATCGCCGCGAACATGCCGTCGCTGATGGGACCGCCCACTTCGCGAATCTTGCGGATCTGGAATGCGAGGCGATCGGGAGACAAGCCGCGGATCGCCTCGGCTTGGGACGGCGTCAAGATGCCGTCCTTCGCGAACCGCAGGGCTTCGCTTCGCAAGTCGGATCGCGTGCCGGCCGCATAATCCTCACGCTCCCAGGCGTGGCTTATGCGCCCTCGTAGCGCCTCTTTGAATGTCAGCAAGCGATCGTTCGCTGCGAGTGTCATCGCTAGATCCAAAGGCGATGAGCACCGCCTTATCGGTGCCATC
>JBGGMJ010000146.1:0-61211 GCA_041288095.1 Myxococcota bacterium | reverse complement strand
TAGCAGGTAGTGTTTGCCGCCGCGGACAACCTGTAGCGTGTCACCCCACTCGATGGAGCCTTTGCCGGGCACGTCGCGGTCGAGCTGGATACCGCCGGTGTAGGCGAGCTGCTCGACTCGCCGTTGCTGCCAGCGCAAGCTCGAGACGACGAGCCAGTCCGCAATCGCGGTCAGCACGTCGGTATTGTAAACCGCCTCGGTGGCGCCGCCTGGCTGCACCATCAAGTAGACTTCGCACCCACGCTCGAGCAAATCGCGAACCAGCTTCGCGTGATGGGTGAAGGCGAGATGCGTATCGATGCGCACGTCGCCTTCAGAAGTGAGCGGCGACCCGAAGAAGTCACCGGACAGCGCATGTGGGATGGCGAGCGCTGCCTTGGCGAGCTTGCCCACTTCGTCGCGGCGGCCGACCCGGCCAATCGCGTCGAGGTCGAGCTTGCTGCAAACGTGCAAACCCGCGTGGCCGACCGGGTAGTAATGCCGCAGCAGTGCGGCGAGAGCGGCCTGGCGTTCGGCTTGGAAGGTTTTCGGCAGGCGCACGAGACCGTCGTTCGAGACGATCTTCGGCTGCTGCATGACGGCCTGTTTGACCTCGAGGAGGTGGGGCTCGGCGATGGCTCTGCTGGACCCTACTTGCGTAAGGTCGACGACGTGCAAAGCTCTCCCAACATCGAGCCTCATCTTCCTTTCAGCATCGGCTCCCAGCGCTGAAAGTTGCGCAAAGGCCCCGAATTTCGGGCCTTTGGAAGCTGTCAGCCCGTCTGCGGCGACGCCTTGGTGGCGCCGGTCAGGAGCTCGTGCAGAGCATTGCGCACCGGGTACTTCGTGGCCTGGATGCGTTTGCGGTCCGCAAAGACGACCTCGTGGACCGCTTGGGCTACGCAGGCCCGCTCGGCGGCCGGGACCAGCGCCAACTGGGCCTTGGCTCTCTCGACAGCTGCGGCATCGAGCGGCTCGGAAAGCAGTCGTGCCAGCTCCAGGAGGGGGCGTGCGCTAGCGTCGCCGCGCGCCTCGGCGGCGACGGCTTCATCGACCGCCGCGTTCAGCGCGGCCAAAGCCTCGGGCGAGAGCATCTGCCGCTGATGCAGGTCGTCGCGCACGGCGGCGAGGCTCGCGCATGCCTGTATCTTGGTGGGGCCCTCCGCGGCCTTGAAACGCTCGAGCTCGGGGGAAAGGCTACCAAGCTCGACCATGGGCGGCGCGGGTGCAGTCGTTCGTTTGGACCAAGGGACGAGCCACATCGCCAGCGGCGGCGTCAGGATGCACAGGCCGCCGACGGTTCCGGCCGCTGCCCAAGCGACGGCCAGCGAACGCGTTGTCTCGAGGCCGACATAGCCAGCGAATGCGCCGACCAAGCAGCCGATCATCGTCATGCCCAGGACGGCGCCCCCGGTGTGGTAGCCGCCCTCCTCGAGGCGGCCCGCCACCCGCATGAGCCGCGCATGAGCACGTTGTTCGAAAGTATCGCGCGTGAGCTTCTCGAGCTCGGTCCCACGCCGCGACAGCTCGGCCGCGGTGGCGATGAGTGAGCGCTTGAGGCTCTCGACGCTCGGCAGCTCCTTGACGGGCACCGGCAACATCTTGCTCGTTGCAAGCGGCGGGAACGAAAGACCGATGGGGCTCTGCGTACGTGTCTCGACTGGCATCGCCCGTAATCATCGGGGCTTACCTGTCACGGTTGTTCAAAAGGGGGATGACAGGAGGCGCGGCATCAGCTCGACCAGGTTGCAGGGCCGGTAGCGGCTATCGAGCTGGAATTTCAGGATCTTTTCCCAGCCGTCGCGACACGCCGAGGGCGAGCCCGGGAGCCCGAAGACGTAGGTCCCTTGGACGATGCCGCCAACCGCCCGCGATTGCAGTGTGGAAACGCCAACGCTCTCGTAGCTGAGCATCCGGAAAAGCTCGCCGAAGCCGTCGATACGCTTGTCGAATAGCGGCTCGAGGGCCTCTGGAGTGACATCGCGGGCCGTGAGTCCGGTGCCACCGGTGGTGACGACCACCTGAATCTTCGGATCTGCCGCCCAAGTCCGTACGCTGTCGCGGATCGCCTCGAGGTCGTCTTTCACAATCGCCCGCGCCCCGACGGCGTGCCCATCACGCTCGATGAGCTCGGCCAACGTCGCGCCCGAGCGGTCATCGGCCGCGGTGCGAGTGTCGGAAATCGTCAAAACCGCGATAGTCACCGGCTGAAACTGCCGACTTTGATCGATCCCAGCCATGGCGATTCCTCTCGACGTAGGTACACGTAGGTCTATCAACGGGCGCAAGAGACATGGAAGAAGACCGCGCGGTGTGGTTCCATTGCGGTAGCCCGCTCCAAGGTGATGCCCCCCATGGTCGATAGCTCATCCGACTATCTCACGCGCTTGCGCCAGCTGACGCACATCGGTGTCGCTCTATCGACCGAGAAGAATCACGCGAAGCTGCTCGAGCTCATTTTGCTCGAGGCCAAGGAGATCGCTAACGCGGACGGCGGCACGATCTATCTGCGCACCAAGGATGATCACCTCGAGTTCGCGATCATGCGCACTACGTCGCTAGGCATCGCGCTCGGCGGCACCACCGGCAAGGAGATCAAGCTCCCGCGCCTGCCGCTGTACGATGCGACGACACGCGAGCCGAACCATCACAACGTCGCGACCTACGCGGCGCTGCAAGGCGTGTCGCTCAACATCCCCGACGCCTACCACGCCGCCGGCTTCGACTTCTCCGGCACCAAGAAGTTCGATCAGGCCAACGGCTATCGCTCGATGTCGTTCCTGACGGTGCCGATGAAGAACAACAAGGACGAGGTCATCGGCGTCCTGCAGCTCTTGAATGCCCGCGATCGCGATCATGCCGATCCGGTCCCGTTCAACACCGAGGTGCAGCAAGTCGTCGAGTCACTCGCCTCGCAAGCCGCCGTGGCGCTCGACAATCAACGCTTGATCGCGGCGCAACGCGACCTCCTCGACGCGTTCATTCGCCTCATCGCAGACGCCATCGACAAGAAGTCACCGTACACCGGCGGCCACTGCAAACGCGTTCCGCTCCTCACCGAGATGCTGGCGCGCGCGGCGTGCAACGCCAAGGACGGCCCCTTCGCCTCGTTCAACCTCGACGAAGAGGAATGGTACGAGCTGCACATCGCGTGCTTCTTGCACGACTGCGGCAAGATCGTGACGCCGGTCCACGTGATGGACAAGGCAACCAAGCTCGAGACCATCTACGACCGCGTCAACGAAGTGGCGCTGCGGGTCGAAGTGTTGAAGCGCGACCTCGAGCTCGCGTGGCGTAAGGCGCGCGGCAAGGCAAAGCCCACGCGCGATGTGCTCGACGCCCAGCTCGCCGAGCTCGACGCGGACATGGAGTTCCTGCGCAAGGCGAACATCGGCGGCGAGTTCATGGACGACGCCAGTATCGCGCGCGTCGAGAAGATTGGCGCGCGCATGATCACCGTTGCCGGTGTCGAGCGGCCTTTGTTGTCGAAGGAAGAGATCTACAACCTGTCGATCCGCCGCGGCACGCTCAACAACGAAGAGCGCAAGATCATCAACGACCACATCGTCATCACCATCGAGATGCTCGAGAAGCTCCCCTTCCCCAAGCACCTCGAGCGCGTTCCCGAATACGCCGGCGGCCACCACGAGAAGATGGACGGCACCGGCTACCCGCGCGGCCTCACGCGCGAACAGATGTCGACGCCGGCGCGCATGATGGCTATCGCGGACATCTTCGAAGCTTTGACGGCTCAGGACCGTCCCTACAAGAGCGGCAAGAAGCTCTCCGACGCCATGAAGATCATGGGCATGATGAAGGCCGACAATCACATCGACCCGGAGCTCTTCGATCTATTCGTGCGCTCGGGCGTCTACCGCGACTACGCCAGCAAGTTCCTCCCGGTGGAGCTCATCGACAATGTCGATGAGGACGGGCTCGTGAAGATCGTGCCGAAGCCGCGTCTGATGAAGCAGCCCGCGGAAGTGCCGCGTGAGGCTGCGCGGGCGTGATCGTCGCGTTGGGCGTGGCGGTGCTGCTCGCGGGCGACAGCTCGCGCGCGTTTGCACCTGCGCGCCTCGGGCCGGAGCCGCTGCGTGAGTTCGTCGACCTGGGCCCGGTCGCGGTTCCGAACGTGGTCGCGGATAGACGACGCTTCGACAGGCTGCTGCAGCTCGAAGGTGACCGCTTGGACGCCGACGGTTTCTTCATCACTGAAGGCGACCCAGCGGGGATCTACGCGCCGGGCATGAACGTGTCGCTCGGCCTGTTCAGCGGCCTTCTTGGGCCCTTCGCCCTGGTCCCCGCGCTTTTCGAGCTCGCGATCACGCCACAACCCACGCACACCGTGGTGCTGCGTGCCTATACGTTCCGCGACTTGCCTGCGAAAACACGTCAGCGCCTGCTCGAGATCTCGCGCCAGGTCGTGGTCGGCGAAATGTCCGTCGCCGACTTCGAAGCCGAGCGCGAGCGCTTGCTCACGAACTGACGCTCAAAGCGGCACGCTCAAGTCTTGCGCACGCGGACGCCGCAGCTGCCCGCGTCTTGCAGCTGCTGCAGGCGTTCTTTCACCCAAGGCTCGCGTGGGAGCACCTGATCCGGCCCTCGGAACGTGGCCATCAAGAAACGGTCGTACTCCCCGACCGTCGCCACCCCATCGCCGTCGCCGACGACGCGATCGACGACGTCGAGTTGGGAAATCTCCGCGGACGTCAGACCCAGAGTTTCAGGAGAAACGCCTTTGCATGCGGGAATGCTCATAGTGGTTGCCTCAGTGTTAGGTGAAGTCGCCGACGGGCGGCGCAAACGCTTATCGAAGGCCGGTCAGTGCCGGTTGTTGCGACTGGGCCAACGTGGCGCAGACCCCTCTATTTCGCGCGCGCCCGCGAGGCTCGGTGGCGGGGGGTGGCGCTATCGAGCCGTGTGGTCGTAGAGTGTCGCCCGTGAGCTTCCACGGCAAATTCCCGCGCACCCGCATGCGTCGCAACCGGCGCGATGCCTGGTCGCGCGCCCTGGTCTCCGAGCACTCGTTCACCGTCAACGACCTCATCTGGCCCGTCTTCGTGACCGAAGGAAAAGGTCAGCGCGTCGAAATACCCTCGATGCCCGGCGTGTTTCGCCTCTCCGTGGATCTCGCCGTCGAAGAAGCCCAAGCCGCGCGCGAGCTCGGCATCCCGGCGGTCGCCCTCTTCCCGGTCACCGACGTGAAGCAGAAGAGCGATGACGCCCGCGAGGCGCTGAACCCCGAGAACCTGATGTGCCGCACCATGCGCGCCATCAAGAAAGCCACGCCCGACATCGGCATCGTCGGCGACGTCGCGCTCGACCCGTACACCAGCCACGGGCACGACGGCCTCATCGAAAACGGTCACATCATCAACGACGCCACCGTCGAGGTCTTGAAGAAGCAGGCGGTCCTCCAAGCGCAGGCAGGCTGCGACATCGTCGCTCCGTCCGACATGATGGACGGCCGCATCGGCGCCATTCGCGACGCGCTCGATGAAGCAAAGCTCACGCACACCCGCCTCCTGAGCTATGCGGCCAAATACGCGAGCGCGTTCTACGGACCGTTCCGCGACGCCATCGGCTCGAAAGCGAACCTCGGCCAGGGCGACAAACGCACCTACCAGATGGATCCGGCGAACACCGACGAGGCGTTACGCGAGGTCGCGCTCGATCTCGACGAGGGCGCCGACATGGTGATGGTGAAGCCGGGCATGCCCTACCTGGACATCGTCCGACGCGTTCACGAGGCCTTCGGGGTGCCGACGCTCGTCTATCAAGTGAGCGGTGAGTACGCGATGCTCAAAGGAGCCGCCGAGCGCGGTTGGCTCGACGGTGAGCGGGTCATGCTCGAGAGCTTGCTCGCCTTCAAGCGCGCCGGTGCCTGCGCCGTGCTGACCTACGCCGCCGTCGAAGTGGCCAAGGCGTTGAGGCGTGGGTGAAGCTGTACGCTAAAGCGGCTGCGCTCGTGTGTTTGCTCGCAAGCAGTCAGGTAGCCGCGCAACCCGCCCTGCCGAGCGAGCCTCGCGATACGGACTTCCAGTTCGCCTTGCTCAAATATCCAGGTGACTGGAACCCGCGCCCGCACGGTCTGCCTCGCCTCGCCTGGGAGGTGCGTCGGCGCACCAGCATCGCGGTCGATCTCGCCACCGCGCAGGTCGACGCCGAGGGCGAAGAGCTCTTCAACTACCCATTCATCGTCTGGCAAGGCACGCGCTCCTTCGCCGGGCTTTCCGAGACGGCGATCAACAACCTCCGCCACCACCTGAGCTCGGGCGGGACACTCCTCATCGACGCGTCCGACGGTGGCGAAGGCGGTGGCTTCGAGCAGGCGGTGCGCCGCGAGCTACGTCGTATCTTCGCCGATCACCCACTCGAGCGCGTCGCGCCCGACCACGTCATTTACAAGTCGTTCTACCTGGTCGACCGCCATGGCGGACGGACGCCCATTCATCCCTATCTCGAGGGTATCTTCGTCGAGGGGCGCCTCGCCGTCATTTTCTCGAGCAACGACCTCGCGGGCGCCATGGCGCGTGACGAATACGGTGAGTGGGACTACGACGTCGGCATCGGTGGCGACGCCGTCCGCGAAGTGAGCTTTCGCCTGGGCGTGAACATGGTGATGTACTCGCTTTGCCTCGACTACAAAGAGGACCAGGTCCACATCCCCTTCATCCTCGAGCGCCGGCGCTGACCGACCATGCAAGAGACTTACAACGCATGGAGCTTGGTCTCGTTGTCGCCCCTGCCGTTCGCGTGGCGGGTGATCGCGTGCCTCGCGGTCGTCGCCGCGGTCACGGTGCTGGTGCTGAGCTATCGTGGATCGAGCCGCCGCGTCTGGCTCATCACCACGCGCCTGCTCATGGCGCTCTGCGTGCTCGGCGTGCTCGTCGAGCCCGCCATCCAGCTGCGCGCGGTGCGCAAGATCAAGAATCGCCTGGCCGTCATCGTCGATCGGTCGGCGAGCATGACGCTACCCTCGGCGTCGGGCACCTCGCGCTACGATCAGCTCCTGGGCTTGGTCAACCGGAGTGCTTCGCAGCTAAAGGCGCTGGGCGAGCAGCACACCCTGGAATGGTACGACTTGAGCGGCCCCTTGAGCGATGCGCAGCTCGCAACGCCGCCGCGAGGCGAGCGCAGTGATCTGCTCCGCGGAATCGAAGCGGCCGTCGGCCGCGGGAACGGACGGCCGCTCTCCGGCATGGTCTTGTTCTCGGACGGCGCCGACAACGCGGGTCTCGAGGGTGAGCCGGGAAAGCTCGGCAAGGCCGCGAGCGAGCGACTCGAGGCCATCGGCGTACCAATCAACACGGTGAACGTCGCGGCCGGAGGCGCCTTCGTCGACATCGCCATCGTCGACGTCGTCGCCGACGAGTTCGCCTTCGTGCACAACACCATCAGCATCGAGGTGCAGGTCGAGGTCACCGGCATCGCCGGCACCACGGTGCCTCTGACGTTGAAGCGCGAAGGCGACATCTTGGCCAATCAAGAAGTCGTGCTGACGCCGGGCAAGCCGCAGATCGCGACCTTCAAGACCAAGCCCGACAAGATCGGTGAGTTCGTCTACTCGGTCAGCGTCCCCGTGATCGCCGGCGAGTCCGTTACAGCGAACAATGAGCGCTCGTTCGTGCTCCAGGTCATCCGCGACAAGATCCGCGTGTTGCAGGTCGCCGGCCGCCCCAGCTGGGACGAGCGCTTCCTGCGCCAGCACCTCAAGGAGAATCCGAACGTCGACTTGATCTCGTTCTTCATCTTGCGCACCCCGACCGACATCCCCATGGCGGACGAGAGTGAGATGTCGCTCATTCCGTTTCCCGTCGAGCGCCTGTTCACGAGCGAGCTGTCGAGCTTCGACGTCGTCATCTTCCAGAACTTCGACTACCGCCCGTACCAGATGGAGCGCTACCTCCCGAACATCGCGGCGGCCGTGAAGAACGGGCTTGGCTTCGTGATGATCGGCGGCGAGCAGAGCTTCGGGAACGGCGGCTACGCGCGCACCCCGATCGAAGGCATCGTGCCCGTGCGCCTCGACACACAGGCGACCATCGTCCACGAGCGCGCCCAGGCGGCCCTGACCGAAGCTGGGCGACGGCATCCCATCACCGACCTCGGCCGAGGTGGAGCCTCGAACGAGCGCATCTGGTCGGCGCTGCCGCCGTGGCTCAGCATCAACCGGGTCAGCGGCATCGTCCAGTCGGCGACGACGCTGGTCACGACCGAAGGCACCAAGAACGGCCCGCAGCCGGTAGTGGCGGTCATGGAGGTCGGCGAAGGCCGGAGCATGGCGATCGCCACCGACGCGATGTGGCGCTGGCGCCTCTCGAGCTTCCGCGATGGCGGAGCATCACAGCGCGCCTTCCACCGCTTCTGGTCGAACGCCTTGCGCTGGCTCGTCCGCGATCCCGAGCACTCACGCGTCCAGGTGCTGCCGGAGAAGCGTCGCTTCGAGGTCGGAGACGACGTGAGCGTTTCGTTCACCGTCCGCGAAAGCGACTATCAGCCCGTGCCCTATGGTGATCTCGATGTGACCGTCGAGAACGACCACGGCCAAGCGCAGGCGGAGCGCTTGCTCACCAACGAGCAGGGCGCGGCGCGCTTCACCTTCAAGAGCCTTCCCGGTGGCGCCTATCGCATCCGTGCCAAGGCGACGCAGCAGGGACGCGACCTCGGGAGCGGACAAGCGGTGTTCGTCATCGAGTCACGCTCGCTCGAGCTCACCCGCGCGGCGCCGCGACCCGATCTCTTGAAGGCCATGGCGGACGCAACCTCCGGCAACGCGCTCGACATCTCGGCCAACGTCTTCGGGCAGCTCGCGACCATCGACCCCGAGGTCGTCGAGGTGGATCGCCGCCGCAACATCGAGCTGTGGGACAACGCTTGGGCGCTCGTTGCTCTGGTCGCGATCTTCGCGGCGGACTGGGCGCTGCGGCGGCGTAGCGGCTATCTCTAGTCGTCCCCGCCCCATGATGGTTGGCTCGGCAACCGCTGCCCTGCCGGGATGTGCGGCCGGAGGCGCTCGTAGGCCTGTCGCACGCGCTGATAGGTCGTGACCGAGACCCGCGCTTCCTCGGTGCGCGCTGACATACTCGCGATATGGTTGCCGTTCACGCAGTCGACACGGAAGGCTTCGATGATGCTGCGCACGCGCCCCGGCGGGCCGAGCCAACGGTCCATGTCGGCGTCGGGCCCAGCGCTCGCGGCGGCGGAGTCGGCCTGAGCCTCGCGCAAGACGCGGTCGATGGTCGGTCGTAGCGGAGCCAGCCGCGGGTCCACGTCGGCTTGAAAACGAGTGGCAAGGCGCTCGAGCACCGCCGTCGCGTCCGCCAACCGCCGTCGTGCGGCCGCGAGCTGCCGTGGCGTGCCCACCGGCCGGCCGTGTTGCAGGCGGAAGATCTCATTCTCCAGACGATTGACCGCGACCCGCGCCGCCTCCACGGGCACCAACCGCCGCTCAACGTCCGCGGTGATGCGCTCGAGCTCGGCGCCTACCGGCCCGGCAAGCTCCGTCAGCTGCTCGGAGGTCATCTCGCCGCCGCGGCCGATGGTGAAGTTGCCGCATAGCTGGAGAGGTTCTGTTGGCATGCTCCTACACCTTCGCCGACCCCGGCCGAGTGGTTGCGCGCAAATCATGCGGTTCGGTCACTCCCGTCGCACGCAACGAAGCGGCCGACACTGCCGAAACTGGCGTGAAGAACCGAGGTTGGCCAAAGTGCGCCCGAAACCGTCCGCATGACCACCATCGAGGCCCTCAAGAGCGAGGCCGGTCTCGACGAAAACAGCTGGCAAATTCAGCTGTTACGGGCAGCCGATGCCGCTGGCAACAACGATGGCCAGGTCAACGTCGCCGAGCTCGACGCCTATGTCGAAGCCCCCGCCGACGGCCGCTTCGTGAGCGCTGGCGCGGTCCGCCGCATGCGCGCCGAGCTGTTGGCTCCCGCGCGCGTCGGCATCCAGGTCCGTTCGGTGTCGAGCTTTCCCGAACCGTGGCAGCGCAACATCGCCGAGCGCGCTGACAGCCGCTCGAACGGCGACGGCGCTCTGAGCGAGATCGAGCTCGACGAGCTTCTCGTCCGCGGCAACACCGATGCCGCCGCAACCCGACGCCTGAGCGAGCAAGCGTTGGCCGCGCTGCGTAGCCGTATCGCGGGCGCCACCCAAGAGTCCGACACGCTGCGCGTTACGACGCCGAACGGTAGCAAGCCCCGGGGTGTCGAGCTTCTGCAGCGCTATGCGCGCATCGTCTACGATCCGCAGCTGCGCCTCCCGAACCTCGTGGGCTATGTGCTCTCCGCGGCCGATCTGCGCGAGGATGTCGTCGAGCGCGAGGGCCGCTTCACGACCGAAGATGCCTTACCGCCCGCGGCCCAGGCGCGTCCCGCCGACTACCGCAACCAAGGTTACGACCTCGGGCACATGCGGCCCGCCGGCGACTCCCCGAGCCAGGAAGCAATGCTCGAGAGCTTCCGCATGTCGAACATCGCGCCGCAAACGCCGAACCTGAACCGCCAAGTCTGGCGACAGCTCGAAGACGCGGTCCGTGAAGTCGTGCGTTCCACGAATGGCCGCGCGACCGTCTTCACGGGCACGCTCTTTCTCGACGACAACGGGCGGCCGTTGTCGCGCGAGCGCGTCCGTTTCCTCACGCGTCGGTTGCGCGGCGAGGACGAGCAGCGCGTCGCGATTCCCACGCACTGCTTCAAGATCGTGCTCTTCGAGCAGCCCAACGGCGCCATGACGATGGTGGGCTTCGTGGTCCCCAACCGCCACGACGTGCCGACGACACGCGACGAGATCCGCGACATGCTGCATGCAAGCCGGCGCAGCGTGCGCGAGATCCAGCTGATGACGGACTTCGATCTGTTCCGCGACCTGCCCGACTCCATCGAGGAGCCCATGGAGGCGAGTCGCGACGCGTGCTTGGCGCTGCCGCCCGGCGCCCGCGTCGAAGCGGTGACCCTGCTCTGGCCGAGGGATTGCCGTCCGCAAACGTGGACACGGCCGACGCAGCCCGATACTCCGCGGGCGACGCCACCCGCGGACGACCCGAGCGTGCTCGCGCGCGTGTTGCGCAGGCTGCGCTCGCTCTGGTGATCAGCGCAGGGTGACGATGCCGCCGTGCACCAGCTTGCGCAGCATCTTGAGCGTGTCACGCTCGTTGAGCGAGCTCACCATGATGAGACTGCCTACATCCATGTTGGCGCCGAGCCGATCGATCACGAAACGCTCTTCGGGTCGCAAGGTCATGCGACGCAACCGAGCCTCGTCGACCACGTGCGGGACCTTGAGGGGCGGCAGCGCCGTGTAGAGGTCCTTGAGCTGTTCCTCGAGCGCTTCCTTGAGGGCGAGCCGCGCCGGCTCGCTGTCGGGCCGCATGCGCACGGCGACCTCGAGGATGGCGACGGCTTCGTCGAATTGCTGCGCCGAGCGCAAGGTCGTCGCTTGTCCCAACAGCTGGTCGAAACGGTCGAGCTCCCTTGGACCCGTTTCGTCATTGCGGACGATCTGCACGGCGCCGTCAGCCTCGAGTTGCGCCAAGGTTCGAAGCACGGACGGCACCGGCGCCCGCAGCTCCAAGCAGATGTCGGTCACCGACTGCCCCGCGGAAAGCGAAGCCAGCACCCTGCGCTCGCGCACCCCCAAGGCCTCGAGCGGCGGCAAGCGCTCGTGAATGATGCGCACGCGCACATCGTCGCGTGGGAAGCGTTCGCGGATGTGCGTCCACTCGTCTTGGCGGCGGGCGCCCTCCATCAACAGGTGGTTGATGTCGACGTCGAGCGGCAGGCGCTCCTCGTCGTCGGCGAGGTCGATACCCGTTGCGTGCTCGGCTGCGTCGCTGAAGATGAAGGTTCCGGGCAGGTCTAGGAACAGGTCGTAGAGCGATTCGGTCGCCAGCTCGATGAGGCATTCTTGCAGCTGGCGTGGAGCGATGATGGCGAGCTCTCCGAGCGCCCGTTGCAGTGAGACGCCGTGCTGTTTCTCGTAGGCTATGGCCGTGCGCAGGTCTGCCTCCGTCGTCAGCCCGCTCATCACCGCAATCTGGCCGAGGTTCTCGCGCAACTCCGGCCCCGCGTAGCCCGACACCCTGCCGCTGGCGACGGAGAGCTCCCATTCGCCGCCATCGCGTTGCACCGACAAGATGCCCGTGCGCGACGTGCTGCGCAGCCACGACAAGAGGTCGGCGAGCGGAAACGTCTTGAGGTCACCGTGAATTGCCATGCGCCGTCAGGAGTATAAGCGCCTGTTGGGCCGGTGGCTTGCCGAATGCGGGTAGGCTGCGGCATGGTCCGCGCCCACATGCACGCACCCGCCAAAGTCACCATCGTTGGTGCCGGTCTCGCCGGCTGCGAAGCGGCCTGGCAACTCGCCCAGTCCGGCTGTCAGGTGCGCCTCGTCGAGATGAAGCCGTTACGGCGGACACCGGCCCAGGTAACCGACTCGACCGCGGAGCTCGTGTGCTCGAACTCGTTTCGCTCGTCGAACCCGCAAAATGCCGTCGGCCTCATCAAGGAAGAGATGCGCCGTCTCGGCTCGCTGGTCATGGAGTGTGCTTTAGCGACCCGCGTTCCCGCCGGCGACGCACTCGCCGTCGACCGCGTCGCCTTCGCGGCCGCCATCGACAAGAAGCTCGCGAGCCAGTCGAACATCGAGCGCGTGAGCGAAGTCGTCACCAAGCTCCCACAAAGCGGCGACACCGTCATCGCCACCGGCCCGCTCACCGCTGACGAGCTAGCGCAGGACATCGTCAAAGAGCTCGGCGAGCGCATGTACTTCTACGACGCCATCGCGCCGATCATCAGCGGCGAGAGCATCGATCGCGACATCGTCTTCGCGGCCTCGCGCTACGACAAGGGCGACGGCGACGACTACCTGAACTGCCCGCTCGACAAGGAGCAATACGAAGCCTTCGTGGCGGCGTTGATCTCCGCCGAGTGCATGCCGTTGCACGCCTTCGAGGAGCCCAAATACTTCCAGGGCTGCTTGCCCATCGAGGTGATGGCGGCGAGCGGGCCTGAAACCCTCCGCTACGGCACCATGAAGCCGGTTGGCCTCACCAACCCGAAGACCGGTCGATGGCCGTACGCCGTGGTGCAGCTGCGCAAGGAAGACGCCGAGGGTCGCGGCTACAACATCGTCGGCTTCCAGACCAAGATGAAGTACCCGGAGCAACAGCGCGTCTTCCGCTCCATCCCCGGACTCGCGAATGCCGAGTTCTATCGGCTCGGCGCCATCCATCGAAATACGTACCTCGACAGTCCCCGCTTGCTCGACGGCCGCATGCGTGTCCGCGGACGCGAACACATACGCTTCAGCGGACAAATTACCGGCGTCGAAGGTTACGTCGAGAGCTCGGCGCACGGCTTGCTCGTCGGTCGTCTGGTCGCGGCGGACGTCGGGGCACGGCCCTTCGAAGTGCCCCCGGAGACCACCGCCCTAGGCGCGTTGTTCGCCCACGTCACCGGTGCCCACCGCATCCCGGGCCGGCCGCACGAGCCACAAAACGTCAACTGGGGCATGTTCCCGGGGCTCGCCGAGCGCGTGAAAAAGAAGGACAGCAAGTCTGCCCGGGTGACCCGAGCCATCGCCGACTTCGAGCGCTGGGCTCGCGAGCGGGGAGAAGCCTTGGCGCCTGGAAACTACCCCGAGGCCACCCCGGCGAGCTAAGATCGCCGCGCGTGGACACCCTCATCGATGGTTTCGCCGCCTATCTGCGGGGCGAGCGCCGTTTCTCCGAGAACACGGCACGGGCCTACGTTGCCGACCTGCGAGCCGTGTCCGCTTTCGCGGTGGAGCGCAAGGCAACCCACCCGTCCAAGTGGACTCATGACCTCTTGCGCTCGCATCTGGCTCGCTGCCAGGGCGACCATGGCCGAGCGAGCGCCGCAACCTTGGCGCGCAAACAAAGCGCTTTGCGTGCCTTCTTCGCCTGGCTCAAGCGCGAACGAGCGGTCGAGAACGACCCGACCGAAAAGCTCGTCACCCCGAAGCTACCCAAGCGCCTACCGCGCGCCCTCGATGCGGATAGCGCCATGGCCATGGTCCGCGAAAGCAAGTCGGGCGATGGGCTACGCGATATCTGCGCGGTGCTGCTGATGTACGGCATGGGCCTGCGCGTGAGCGAGGTCGCGTCGCTGAAAGACGCCGATCTCGATCTCGAGAACCGAACCGCGCTCGTGCACGGCAAGGGCGGCAAACAGCGCATCGTCCCGGTACCCGAACAGTGCGTCGAGTCCCTGGCCGGCTATCGTGGCATACGGCCCGCTTCAGCGGACGGTGCATTTCTGGTCGGCCGCGGCGGCAAGGCCATCTCGACGCGTACGCTCACGCGTATCATCGACAAGAAAGCCTTGAGCGCCTTCGGCCGCCATGTTTCACCGCATCAGCTGCGGCACAGCTTCGCGACGCACATGCTCGCGGGCGGCGCGAACCTCCGCGAGATCCAAGCGCTGCTCGGGCACAGCAACTTATCGACGACGCAACGCTATACCGATGTCGCGGTGGAGCGCTTGTTCGCGGTTTACGACCAAGCGCATCCGCGACGTTAGCCGCCGGATTGCGGAGTCGGCGGCACTGGCCGCCATTGATTCGGACCGCGGCCCCCTGACCCTCGCGCCGGCCCGCTACTGCAATAGGCGTCGGCACCCGTGCGGTGCTGGGCATGCTCTTCCGCGAGGATCTGATTGGCACGGCCCGCATCCACGTTGAACCCTTGCGCGGCACGGGTCATGGCGTGGTTGAAGGAACGATTGTTGGCATCTCCGCCGTACTGGCAGAGCTCCGCGCGCACCATGGCGCGAAAACCATCCTCGTCGGGTCGAGGGGCGGTGTGATTCCCCGCAGCTCCTCCTGCTTCTCCCGTTCTGGTGGCGGAATTGCCGGCGCGCCCAGTCGTCGGTTCGGTTGCGGACATTGCCATGGTGGTGGATTCTCCATGGCGGCTTGGTGGTGCGAGAACATACACGCCGCCGCTAGCGCCAGGTTGGGTCATTCGCGTGAACGCCGCCCTCATCCTCACCGCCGCCCTCGACGACAAGGCATTCGCGCACTTCGACGACCTGCGGCAGCGCTACTACCCCAAGGAGCGCAACGTCGTGCCCGCCCACGTCACGCTGTTTCACGCGCTACCGACCAACCACGAGCCACGTATCCGCGACATCCTCATCCACTTCTGCGACACCACGCCGGTGCTCCCGGGCAAGGCAACCCGCCCGCGCAAGCTCAACGAGGGCGTCGCCTTCGAGCTCGAGGCTGAAGAGCTGGCGCTGCTGCAGTTCAAGCTCAAAGAGGCCTTCGGGGGCTGGTGCACGGCGCAGGACCGCCTGCCGTACAAACCCCAAGTCACCATCGCGAACCACCTACCGCCCGCCGAAGCACGGCTGCTCTTCGAGACCATGCAGCTGCGGCACTCACCATTCGAGGTGAGCTTCATGGGCATCGAAATGTGGCGCTACACGGGCGGCCCCTGGCAGCCGATCGAGCGCATCGACTTCGTCCCGCCCCTGCCCGGTTGACTCCCACAGCGGCCCTTCCTATGTCAGCGCCGTGGCCAAGCCATGCGTCGTATTGCTCTCGGGCGGGCTCGATTCAGCCACCGTCCTTGCCATGGCAAAAGCCCAGGGCTTCGAGGCCCATTGCCTGACCATCGCCTATGGGCAGCGCCATGTCGTCGAGACCCGGGCCGCGCGTCGGGTCGCCATCGCCATGAAGGTCCACGATCACCGCGTCGTGAATATCGACCTTCGAGCCTTCGGTGGCTCCGCGCTCACGGACGACATCGCGGTGCCCAAGGACCGCAGCGACGCCGACATGGCGGTGGGCGTTCCCATCACCTACGTGCCGGCGCGCAACACCATCTTCTTGAGCTACGCGCTGGGTTTCGCCGAGGTCATCGGCTCCTACGACGTGTTCACCGGCGTGAACGCCGTCGACTATAGCGGCTATCCCGATTGCCGCCCGGAATTCATCGCCGCCTTCGAAGCGTTGGCCAATGTCGCAACCGCCGCCAGCGCCCACGGCCGGTTCACCATGCACGCGCCCCTCATCACCATGAAGAAGGCCGAGATCATTCGCGAAGGGGTGCGCTTGGGCGTCGACTACGCCCTCACCCACTCGTGTTACGATCCGGTCGACGATCTCGCCTGCGGCCACTGCGACTCCTGTCGCATCAGGGCTGCCGGCTTTGCCGCGGCGGGCGTGCCCGACCCGACCCGCTACGTGAAAACCCCATGACCACCGTCCTCGCTGTCCGCAAAAACGGTCAACTGGTGATGGCCGCCGACGGCCAAGTCACCATGGCAAACACCGTGGTGAAGCACTCGGCCAAGAAGCTACGGCGCATGTACAACGACCAGGTGCTGGCGGGCTTCGCGGGAGCCACCGCCGATGCCTTCACCCTGTTCGAGCGCTTCGAGGCCAAGCTCAAGGACTACAGCGGCAACGTCACGCGCGCCGCGGTCGAGCTCACCAAGGACTGGCGGACCGACCGCATGTTACGTCGCTTGGAAGCGTTGCTCGTGGTCGCGGACCGCGAGCGCCTCTTCGTGCTCTCGGGCACCGGTGACGTCATCGAGCCTGACCAGAGCACCGCGGAGAGAGGCTCCGCCATCGCCGTCGGCAGCGGTGGCAACTTCGCGCTCTCGGCGGCGCGCGCGCTGATCGATCACACGGAGCTCGATGCCCGGGCGATCGCGGAGGCAGCGATGAAGATCGCCTCGGATCTGTGCATCTACACCAACTCCACGATCGCCTACGAGGAGCTCAAATGAGCACGACACCCGGGGACCGCTCATTCACGCCGCGCGAGATCGTCAGCGAGCTCGACAAATACATCGTCGGTCAGCACAAGGCGAAGCGCGCGGTGGCCATCGCTCTGCGAAACCGCTGGCGCCGCAAGCGCGTCCCCGAGCATCTCCGCGACGAGATCGCACCCAAGAACATCATCCTCATCGGCTCGACCGGTGTAGGAAAGACGGAAATCGCCCGCCGCCTCGCGAAGCTTTCGCAGGCGCCCTTCATCAAGGTCGAAGCCAGCAAATTCACCGAGGTCGGCTACGTCGGCCGCGACGTCGACTCGATGATCCGCGACCTCGTCGAGAGCGCCGTCCAGTTGGTGCGCGAAGAAGAGAAAGAGCGTGTCATGGTGCAGGCGCGCGCTCACGCCGAGGACCGTGTGCTCGACGTGCTCCTGCCCAAGCCGAAATACGAGCAGGTCGGATTTAGCGTCAACACGACGGCGACGACCGCGCCGGCGGACGACCCCTCGCGCGAGCGCCTGCGGGCCATGCTACGCGCCGGAGAGCTGAACGACCGCGAGGTGCAGATCGATGCCCAGGAGAAGAGCTTCCCGACGATGCAGGTGTTCTCGAACGCCGGCCTCGAAGAGATGGGCTTGAACCTCCAGGACATGATGGGCCAGATCACCGGCAAGGGCCGTACGCGAAAGCGGAGGGTCAAGGTACCGGAGGCCATCGAGATCTTCGCGGCCGAAGAGGCGAACAAGCTCATCGACCAAGACACCGTCATGAAAGAGAGCATCAGCCGCTGCGAAAATCACGGCATCGTGTTCTTGGACGAGATCGACAAGATCGCCCGCCGCGAAGGAGCTTCGTCGCACGGCCCGGATGTCTCACGCGAAGGCGTGCAGCGCGACATCTTGCCGATCGTCGAAGGCTCCGCCGTCACCACGAAGTACGGCATCGTGCGCACCGATCACATCTTGTTCATCGCCGCGGGAGCCTTCCACGTCAGCAAGGTGAGCGACCTCATCCCCGAGCTGCAAGGCCGTTTCCCCATCCGCGTCGAGCTCGACTCGCTGGGCGAGCCGGAGCTGCTGCGCATCCTGCGCGAGCCGAAGAACGCTCTGCCGGTGCAGTACTCGGCGCTGTTGCAAACCGAAGGCGTCGACCTGTCGTTCACCGAAGATGGCCTGCAGGAGCTCGCGCGTATCGCCGCGTTCGTGAACGGTCGCGCCGAGAACATCGGTGCGCGGCGCTTGCACACGGTGTTCGAGCGTTTGCTCGAGGACGTGTCGTTCAGCGCTCCGGAGAACGACGGCGGCAAGGTCGTGGTCGACAAGACGTTCGTGCAGAAGCAGCTGTCGGAGTTCCTGACGCAGGAAGATCTGAGTCGGTACATTCTCTGATGAGAATCGCGCTCGCCTTGACGCTCCTCACCGTCGCCGCGGCATGCAACTCCCAGCCGGAACCTGTGCCGACCACGATCGACAGCAGAGCCATCGTACGGGCTCTCTTTGGCCCTCCTCGAGACGCCGGCCCCGTCCTCGACGAGATGCGCCGCTTGCGGGCGTCCGCGAGCGGCAAGGAGCTGGAGATCATCAACCGCGCGGTCGCGCTCATGGAGAGCTTCGAGCGCCAGCCCGACTCGTTCCCCACCCGGTTTCCCGAGCTGGTGCAGATACTCCGCGACGTCGTGGACATGGGCGGCGACGTCGAGACGCAGCGACAGCTCGTCGCGACGTTCACCATCCTGCCGGCGACCGCGAAGAACTTTGGCCTGGAGAGCACAGACCTGCGCACCGAGGCGGTAGCCCGAGCCCGAGCCCTGGTCGCGCGCTTCCCCAAGGATGGACGCTCCTACGGCGTGCTCGCCACCGCGCTCGCCGAAGCGGACGCACCGGACTCCGAGGTCAAGGCTGCCTTCACGAAGTGCGTCGAGCTCGACCCGACAGCGCAAAACTGTGTCGAGGCCCAGGAGCGCGCCCGTGCCGCGGAACGCGCCCCGCGCTGCTCCACGCTCAAGCCGAGCTTCGCTTTGCGCGCCGGCGCCGACTCTCTGACTGCCGCCGACGTCCTCTCGACCTCCTTCCGAGATGAAGGAATCGACCTCGTGCTCACGGAGGTCGGCGCCAAGAAGCTGGAGACCTTCACCGAGCGCCTCGCCCGCACCCGCGGCTCGATGGACCTGACGGTGGACAACGCGATCATCTTCTCGGCCGCTATCATGGAGCCCATCACCGATGGACGACTCCACGTGTCCCCGGGACAACAGGAGCCGATGGCTTTGCTCGAGCGGCTCTGCGTGCAAGTGGTCCGGCAGTAACCGTCTCACCCTACGGGTGAGCTTGATACATCCACTGAATATAATACGGATACACCTGCCGCTTGAACGTGAGCGGCAGGCTCTCCAGCATCTTGGCGACCGGCCGTGCCCGCAATAGCGTCACCGACTTGCCACCGAGGTGCGCCCCTACCAGATGGCAGCCGTAGGCGCCGCCGTCCTCGTTGAACGACGAGCCGAAGAGCCGCGCGTAGAGCTCACGGCCTGGGTAGGCCTCGCAGGCCCCGTCCTCGCCGAGGATGGGACAGACGAACTTGAGCTTGGCCGCGATGGCATCGTGCTCCGGCGTGTGCTCGCCCTCGAGCGCGTCGATGAGCACCTTGTGCTGCTCGTACAACGCGAGGCCGCGCGAGACGATGCCCGCCAAGAGCTCGTCACTCGCGTTGGTTTGCAGCCAGTCCCAAGCGAAGAAGAACTCGAGCGGCGTCATGAACACCGACTCCTTGCAGCAGTGCGAGCAGCCGCGGTGACACGGGAGGTCGAGGTCCTTGGTGTTCTCGGCGTTGCGTTCGTCCACGTACGCGTACAAGCCGCGGAGCTTTTCGAAAGCTTCGTCGAGCTCGACGCCGACGGCGTGCGCCATGACCCGCAGGTCGAATCGCCTGACGGTCATTTCGTGCCGCGGCTCACGACTTCTCGCGACTTGCCGTCACGCGTGCGCACCGTGATGGCGCTGACCTGCATGTCCACCGGCGCGGACTGACGTTTGGTGACGGGCTTACCGAGACGTTCGACGGTGTCCTCACGTTGAAAGTCCTTCAAGAACAGGGTCACCTTTTCACCCGCGTGCACGAGCTCACGCTTGACGCTGAAGCCGCCGTCGATCTCGAAGACCACGTCGTACCAGTGCGCCCTGCCCTCGTTCTGCACGACGAAGTAGCGGCCAACCACCATGTCGCCTTCGAGCACCATGATGCGCGCTTCGATTTGATTCGTCTTGTCGTCCGCGGGAGCGGCCACGACCACCGTCGCCATGCACAAAAAGATGTAGATGCCGACGACGACGACCTTGATCTGTCCATAGATGGACAGGTGGCGGAAGCGCTCGACGAGCGCCGCAAGCCACCGTTTCAGTTGGTCACCTCTCGAAGACATCACTCAGCTGCCGTACGATGTCGAGGAAGCTCGAGCGCTCGTTCACGCCACGCTCGGCGCGGCGCAGCTCGAGCTCCGCCGCGGCGGTCGCCGGTGACGCGGGGTCGTTACCGAATTCGGTGTCGTAGAGTGTCTTCGCCGGCGTGTACACATCGTCGACGTAGGTCTGCGCGTCCTGCACCGCCAAAGCGCCGAGGTTCTGCGGCGGGTTCTCGCCCGGCGCCGGCTGCGTCACCGTGATCGGCGCGATGTAGCGGTAGTGCGTCAGCGGATCTTCGTACGTCTCCGTCGCCACACCGAAGGTGAGACAGTCCTCGTAGCCCTCGAGGCAAACGCGGCTGTAGTTCAAGAAGTCCTCGGTGTAGTCGAACATCGAGTCGTAGCGCGCCATCGGCAACACGACGCTGTAATAGCGGAGCGTCCAGCTCGTCGACGGTTGAATCCCCGGGAGGCCCGGCGTCGGCGGCGTCTGATAGGCATCGACCAGCGGAATCGGCTGGAAGCGGCTGGCCTCGGGAGCGCTCGCGTCGTAACGCCACGCCACACCCGTGAAGTCCTGCTTGAAGGCGCTCGTGAACAACTGGATGAGCTCGGGGTGCAAGCCGCGCCAGTACGACAGCGAAAACGCACCCGAGTCCAAGTAGTCGTTGAAGTTGCGGTAGAAGAAGCCTTCGTTGCTCGTGATCGCGGAGATAGCCGCGTACTTGTCCCAGAAGGCGCCGATGCGCGTCGGCTCGTAGTCGTATTCCTGCGTCCACGTCGTGTTCAGGTAACGACCGACGCCAGGATCGACCGCCATGGTGGTGCCCGACGAGCAGGTGCCGCCGGCCGCGAGTGGCTCATAGAGGTTCGCGACCGTGTCCAAGCAGTAATCACCCGGCTCCGGCATCATGAGCACCGAGACCAAGTCGTTGAGACCGTCGATGCTCGCCGCCTGCCAGTCGTTGCCGAGCGGGAAGTCGTTGAGCGTGACCCACTGGCCATCGAGGTCGTAGCCGAGACCGTCGTTGCCGTAGAGGTAGTAGCGGTACACTGACGACATGGGGCCGAAGTACGCGCGGATGAGCTGCGCCGCGTATCGCCGCAGGTTGCTGTAGCGGAACGCGAAGTTCGCGCGGTCACGCTTGAACGCCTGGAAGACGTAGTATTGCGAGTACCGCTCCCAGCGGTCGGACACGAGCTCGCGGTAGTTCGCGCCCTTGTCGTAAGGCTGGCAGGTGACGTTCGAGTCGAAGACGTAGTCGTCCGGGCAGAACTTGTACGGCACCTCGTCGTAGTCCAAGAGCTCGAAGTCGCGGTCTTGATAGTAATTGGTCGTCGCCGAGTACAGCGTGTCGAACTTGATGTAGCGCCGCGCCCTGATGTTCTGCACACGTGGCGTTTGATCGTCGAGCGCCTGTTTCAGATACGAGAGCAGTCCGCGATTGTAGAGCTCATACTCGCGTTGCCGCGTCGCCGGGTCCTGCGCGTCGATATACGCCGAGAAGTGCTCGATGGCGGTCAGCAACGCCGGCTGACAGTTGATGGTGGTGGTGCACGACAAGCCGCCTCCCAGGATCTTCGGGATCTGCGTGTAGTCGTAGAGGTAGAGCAGGTCGCCCTGGTCGAACGGCGAGATACCCGGGTTCCAGAGCTGCACGAGGCCGGCGTAGCCGAACGCGATAGCGGCCTCATCGTACGGGCCGATACCGGCGACATCATCGAAGGCGCGGGCCGAGTAGTCCATGATGGACGAATATTGGTAGCGGTCGGCCTTGGTGCTGCGGCCGGCGCCGTCCGTGCGTCGCACCGTCTCGGTGACCGGGTCGTAGTTCTGCCAGAACTCGTCGTGGTAATTCAGCGCGTCGAACGAACCCTCGAAGTTGTGGCGCAGGCCAAGGGTATGGCCGATCTCGTGGAGCGCGATGGCCTCGAAGATCATGGCGCGCGACCGCTTGTAAACCTCTTCGTACGGCAAGCCGCGCAGCTCTTCGGCGATATGCAAGAGCCCCTCGTCCGCGAAGGCGGCCTCCATGGCGCAGCCGCCACGGGCGAGCTTCATGTGCGCTTCCTGCGAGTCCATCGAGAGGTCGCGCAGCGCCGCCAGCGGCGAGGTCTCGGCTTCGGTCTCCTCGATCGCTCCCAAGACCGCGCCGGTCGAGCTGATCATCGTGTCGCGGGTCATCGCACCGGACAGCGCCGGCAGCGAGCTCTCGTCGCCGAGCAACCCTCGCGCGATCTCGTCGTTCGCGAGGAGCTCACGATCGAGCGGCGTGCCCGCGAGCTTGTTCAGACGGGCGTTGGCGCGCTGCGTGGCGTACTGCTTGGCTTGCGGGTGGCCGAGGCCGGTCAGCGAGCCACGCGCCGTAGAGAGGTCGTCGCGCGACGCGGGCGTTGGCCCCTGGCGCAGCATGGTCTCGAAATTCGAGGTACGGCCTCGCAGCGATTGGAGCTTCGCTGGTGAGTGGGCGCCCGAGACGTTCGCCTGCGCGCCGAAGCCGCGGTTCGCCTGAACCCGCGAGCGCGCGAACTCACCGGAGCTCACCGACCCCACCGAGAGGTCGCCGTTCATCAAGGCGACAGCGTCCGCCGCCGAAGCGGCATAGAGCGAGAGGTAGGCGCCGTAGACGTTGGCGTTCGCGGCGATGATCTCGCCGGTCTCCGGGTCGGCGACCGACGGACCATAGCCCAAGATGCCGCCGTAGCTGTTGGGCGTGTCGTGCCACGACAGCGAGCTCCAGCGCAGGTCGCCCGGCTTCTGCCACACGAAACGGTCGGCGCCTTGTCTGTCCGCGGTAGCGGCCTCGAGCACGGCGCAAGCGCGCTTCAGGTTGGCGCGGGTGATGGTCGCGATGCCCCAGGTAGCGAGCGTATCGACCAGGCCGTGTTGCTGCGCGAACGTGGTCGTGTTGTCGACGTTGCAGCTATTCTGGGCGACCGCGAACATCGTCGACACTTGCGACGGTTGAATGTTCAGGTTCTGGCCCTGCATGTTCTTGAGCACCGCGACCGACTTGCGCATCGAGAGGTCCCACTCGCCGAACAAGTGGTGGGTCGCGTCCCAGATCTCCTGGTCATCGGGGAAGTCGACGTTGGTGTAGTAGGTGAGCTGACGCGGCTTGCGCAGCTCGATGGGGATGAGCCCACCCTGCGCGTCGTAGTTCTGCTCCCAGATGTTCCAGCGGTTCGCGAGGTAGATGCGGCCGTCGCGCGTCCACTGGTATTCGTGGTCGTATGCAAGGCGCTCGGTGCGGAAGAAGCCGAAGCGCTCGAACATCGGCACACCGATGCGCTGGCAAGCGCCGTCCACTTGGCCGTCGTTGTCGCCGTCGCAATCGCTGATGGCGATGCCGTTCGCGTCGTAGACGACGGCTTCGTCGGGATAGTAGAGCGGCTCGTAGTCACGGCGCTGCGCGCGCATGAACGAGAGCTTCACCTTCACCTCGGCCTTGCCGCAGAAGTAGTCCTGCAAGGCGGCGCAGACGCGGGCGTCGGTCCACATGCTGTAGTTGCCGACGACGTTGATGGCGTCTCGCGTGATCTCGGCGCGGTTCGGATTATCGATTTCGTGCTCTTGCGTGTAGTACGGCGTCGACGGGTAGAGCCAAACCGCGTAGTCGATGCCCTGCCAGCCGTCTTTGACCAGGTTCACCGACCAGTCGACGCGCATGAACTGACGCTCGAACCAAGGCCGGTCCGTCGTGTTCTCGACGATGACGTTGTTCTGATCCCCGGTCGCCGGGTTGTACTCGCGGCGCACGTCGAAGTGACTGGTGATGCGGAACGCCGCCACCGGCGAGCCCTTGAAGGCGTTGCCGGCGCCGTTGTTCGATTGCTCTTGGTTCTCGAGATACGCGTAAGTGCGGTAAGCGATGAGCTGGTTTTCTTGAATCTCCCAGCGAACTTTTTCGCCGTCGCCCTGCACGCCCTGGAAGAGGATGCCCTGGTTGTACTGGGCCTCGACGACCGTCGGCACGTAGTACCAATCGCCGTCGAAGAGCGCCTTGTCGACCTTGTTGGCTTGCGTACGGTCGATGTCCTTGACGTTGCCGTCGCAGGCCGCGATAGCGGACGCCAACAAGGTTAGCGCCAGTGCGTTGCGCAAGTGTTTCATGGCGCCCCTCATAGCTCCACTCCGTGCTCGTAGAGCGAATGCACGAGCCGCACGTACTGCAGCATCTGCGCGGACGCGCCGAGGTTGATCTCGGCGATTTCGACCTGCCGCTGCGCGTCGTCGATGACGCGCGGGTCGGGGGTCGGGTCGTTGATGGCGTCGTCGAGGTCCTGCTGTGCGTCCGCGAGCAGCGTCTTGCGAGCCGCGCAGTCGCTGACGAGCTGCCAGCCAATGTCGTGCGTGCCTGCCCCGACGCCCTCCGAAGCGCGTAGCGCGCGATAGGTCACGGCGCTGCTCTCGGGTTGGCACTCGGCGCGATCCCCCGCGGGGAACGCGGTCCACTGCGTCTCGGTGAAGAGGTCGTCGACGGCTCCGCGGACCCAGACGCGCGAGTACTTGCCGAAGTCGAGCTCTTGGTCGAGCGGCGAGGACAGCCGCGCGAGACCGAAGAGCATGGCCTCGCGCTGGAGGTTGCGCGCCACCGACGGCAGAACGCTCTGACCCGGTGGAGAGCCTGGGCCGCCGCCCGGGTAGCCGACGTCGTCGAGAGGACGCGTCGGGTCGACGATGGCGAGCGGCGACAAGGTCGCGACACCCGCGTTGTCGGTGATGCGGCTCGCGATCTGGCCGTAGCTGTAGCGGATGAGCCCCTCGAGCAGCCCCAGCACCTCCGGCCGATAGACGCGGAATAGGCTCACCGAGTAGTTGCGGAAGTCCTCCGCTCCGTTGACGCGGACATAGCGCACGTTCGGCTGGGTCAGGAGGAAGATGGCGTTCTCTTTGTCCCAGTAGGTGCCCAGGAAGGAGAAAGTCCAGTCGACGTAGTCTTCGGTGAACCCGAGGAAGAGCGGCTGGCTGTCGCCGAGCCCCAGCGCCGAGGGCGAGGTCATGGCGCAGGTCTCGCCATTGGGACCGCGGCCGTTGTTCACGTCGATGATCGGATCGTAGATGATGAAGCCCGGCGGGTAATACATCGTCGGCCCGACGGTGGGCGTGCACGGATAGTAAGTAGCCGGCTCGGGAGTCGCGATCAGCTCCGCGATAGCATTCAAGCCGCGCGCCGTGGCCGAGGCCATATCGACGCCGCGATCAGTGTTGAAGAAGTTCGGGTCCCGACTGCGATAGAGGACCATGTACTGATACGTGTTCAGCACGTCGTAGTAGATCTGGTAGCCGCGGTTGATGATGGCGCGCGTGTTCAAGAACAACCGGTTACGCAGGTAGTTGTTGAACAGGAAGTAACCCTTGTAGCGAATGTACGAGGCCTCGACCTGCTCGCCCGCCGAGGCGCCGAAGTCGAAACGCCGGCACGTCGGCATCCAGCCGGCGAACTCGTCGGAGCAGAAGGCGTAGGGCACCTCGACTTGGCGCAGTGACGCCAAAGCGGACGGCGTACGTTGGGCGGGGTCACGCCAATCCCAGCTACGCGTACCGCGGTCGTACATGGCGCTCACGGAGCCCAAGTGCGCCGGCAGGTCGCGGTAGTCGTTGGCCTCGCGGAAGGTCTTCAAGGCTGGGCCACCGGGGGCGGCCGCGCCGTTGAAGGTCTCGACGAGCTGGCCGTAACCGAACTTCACCGCCGCCTTGTCGTAGAGACCAAGCCCGGCGAAGTCGGCGTTGACCTTGCCGTGGTAGTCCATGATCGAGCTGTACTTGTACTCGGGCTGCTTGGCTTCGAGCTTCTGCTGCTCGTCCGCTATCGTGGTCTCGAGATCCCAGAACGCGCGATTGTAATTGAGCGCGTCGTACGAGCCCTCGAAATTGTGGCGCAGACCGATGTTGTGGCCAATCTCGTGCAGCGCCACGGCCCTGAAGATGCGTTCGCGAATGCGGGCGCGGCGCTCGTTGCGTGGGAGATCACGGAGCTCGCGCGCGAGGCCAACGAGGCCGTCGTCGAGCGCGGCGTCGAGATTGCAGTGCATGTGCTCGGAGAAGAGCTGCTCCTGGTAGCGCGTGCGCTCGATGCCATCACGGGTCCGCGTGATCACCGAGGCGTCGTTGTAGAGCTGATCGCTCGCGACGTCACCGGGCTTCCAGGTGCCCTGCCCCGCCACCATCAGATCCTCGACTCGGGTCAGCCAGTTCTTTTCGATGTCGGTGTCCTGAACGCGGGCCAAGCGCTCTTCGTAATACGACGGGTTGTCGAGCGGCGTGAGCAACGGCTTCGCCGACTCGGCCATCGAGAAGCGGCCTTCGAGGCTGGCGACGTGCTCGCTCGTAGCGCGATGCTCGATGGCGCGGGCCTGGGCGTTGGCGACGGACACGGTGCGTTCGCGCGCGTCGTACGTCGTGGTCGTTTGATTGATGAGCGACGGGACGTCGGCGCCCATGAGCAGCTCGTTGAGCGACAGCTCGTCGTTCATGTAGTCGATGTATTGCAGGGCGCGCGTCGCGGCGTTTTCGATGGTCCAACCCGAGATGTACGACGTCGACAGCATGATGCGGCCGCTCACGGGGTCGGCGAGCATCGGGCCGTAGCCCGACCATCCGGTCTGCAGGATCTCGTTGATCCAGACGAGCATGTTGTAGCGAGGGTCGCCGTTCTGCTGCCAATGGAAGTCGCCGTCGGAGTGGTACTCGGCGGCGGCGCAGTAGTTGTCGAGCGTGGCGGCGTCGAGCTCGGCGTTGACGCCTGCGCGGACCCTGTCGGCGACGTCGTCGTGAGCGTCGAGATAGGCGCTCACGCTCGCCTGCGAGCAATCGTTCTCGCGCAGCTCGAAGACAGTGCCGACGTCGGCCACGGCGCGGCCCTGCAAGGCAGCGACGGTCTCGCGGAAGGCGTCGTTCCACTCGGCGGCGACTTCGAACGCGGTGGTCTTCAGATCCTCGGGGAAGTCATAGTTGAGATAGTAGACGATGGGCCGCAGCGTGCGGTCGGCGTAGGGAATGAGCGCGCCGTTCTCGTCGATGCTGCGCTCCCAGATGTCGAAGCGCATGATGCGGTAAAGTCGCCCGCTCTCGGTGAGGCCACGCTCGTCATTGTAGGTCAGGCGTTCGAGCCGGTAATAGCCGAAGCGGTCGAAGATGTTCTCGCGCTGCACTTCGCCCGTGACCGGGTCGGGCACCTCGTTTCCGCCCGCGTCCACGACCGGCAAGCTGTCGGGATAGTAGAGCGACTCGTAGCCGGCGTTGAGCTGCGGATCGATCTCCATGAAAGCATGGCGGACGCGCACTTCACCCGAGCCGCAACCGATACCGTCGAACGCGTAGTAGCAAGCGTAGTAGTGCGGCATGAGGCGGTGCATGACGACGAAGTCGAAGTAGCCCGTCGTGGGCTTGATGCGCGCGCGCCACGGATTGGTGGCGTCGTTCTCGTGGTAGTAGAGCTCTCCGCCATCGCGGCCATCGTTGTCGAGGTAGTCGACGGCGATGATGTAGTAGTCCTCGGATGACAGCTCGGTGCGCGCCCAGTCGACGCGCATGTACTCCCGGTCGAACCACTCGCGGTCGGTGACGTTCTCTTCGGTGACGTTGGTCTTCTCGCCGGTCGCCGGGTTGTAGCGGCGCACGATGTCGAAGTGACTGGTGATCGGGAACGCGACCACCGGTCCACCCAGGTACTGCTCGTCCTCGGGAGCCACGCCTTCGCTGCCCGGGACGTACTCGTAGTCGCGATAAGCGATGAGGAAGTTCTCTTGAACGACGAACTTCACGCGCTCCATGGTGAAGATGTCCCCAGAGCCGACGGTCGCGTAGCCGATGTCCTGATCACCCTCGGGCGTGTCGACGACGGTGCGCCGGTAGTACCAGCTCTTGCCGAGAAGCTCCGACTTCCGGACGTAGCCGGGTTGGACGAAGTTGACTTCGCCCTTGTCGCCGGCGCATGCGGCGAGCGTGCTGACCGCTATGACGGTCAGGACGAGATGGGCGATGTAACGTGTAGCTGGCATGTCAGTCCTCAATAGATAGCCACGAGGTCGAGATAGAAGGCGCCGTAGTTATTGGCCGCGCGGTTGGTGAACGAGTTGAAGATGACCGGCGCGATCCACCCGTCGTTGTCGACGTCTTGCACGGGGTGGATGGCGTTCACACCGAGCGCGACCGTCAGGCTGAACGGCAGGTTCCACTGTTCCTTGGTGTAGTGCGAAAGGTCGTACGAGACCTCGAGACCGCTCTGGAAGCGCTGGGCGGTCGGGTTGCCCGAGTCGGCGAACGGACTGGTGAATGCGTCGCGGTCGCCTTGTACGGAATAGCGGATGAACGACAAGATGCCGAGGGAGTAGCTGACGGCCAGGCGATCGCTCGCGAGCCACGTGACACCCAGAGTGTTCGCGAAGAGCCACGAGTTGTTGGTGGTACCGAAGTTGAGGTCGGACGAGTCCGCGAGGCGCGGGCGGGCGAAGTCGTTGGTGTCGCGGCCGTCGTCCTGGTCACCAGGCCGCGGGTTGTCGACGGGGCGCACCGCGGTCTTCGAGCCGTTGAAGTACTTGGTGACGCTGCTGTTGAACGAGAGCTGGAAGTCCCCGACGAGACGGCGAGCCCCGAGCACGAGACCGGTCGCGAGCCACTGCTGGCGCACGTTGATGCTCTCGTACGACGTCGGGAACACCATGCGGAACGCCGCGTTGAAGAGGATGCCGGTGACCGGCTCCTTCCAGAGCGTGTCGTCGGCGAGCGTGACGCTGGTGTCGTACGGCTTCCAGCGGCGCGACGGGTTGGTGTTGGGCTGGGTGTATTCGGTCTCGAACGCGACGCGGCCCGAGAGACGCAAGCGGTGTGAGCCCGCGTTGAAGCCGATGGTCGGGCGGATGTCGAAGATCTGCGCGACGTAGTCGTTCTGGTGACGCAGCTCGCTGTTGTCGAGGAAGGTGCCGGAGCCGGCGAAGGTCGAGATGGCGGCGAGCAGACCGAAGCGCTTGGTGCGCACCGCTTGCTCGCGCTGCAACAAGACGTTTTTCGTCAGCGTCGAGGTCGCGGCGTCGGAGAGGCTCTTGCGCGTATTGGTGGTCGACTGCGCGCTGGTGTCGGTCGCGGTGTCGCTTTGCTGAATGGTGCCGTCGGGAGCCGGCTGCGAGGGCGTCTCGGTCTCTTGCGCGGGCTTGGGCTTGAAGTCGAGGAGGGCACCTTCCGCTGGAGCCTCAGCGGCCTGTTCCTCGGTGGCGGCCGCTTCTGGGTCGCCTTCGGCAGCCCGAGCGGGGAGCGCAAAACACGACGCCGCCAACACGAGCCCAACGAACAACTTCTGCACGCACGCCTCGGCGTCTTGTTTGCGCCGCCACTTGAGGCGGCAGGGGTACCCATTGGGGTATCCCACGAGACATACACTTTCAAATGAGAGTGTGGGCGTGCATCTCCCTGAACAGGTGGCGTGAGCCTATGTTTTCGAGGGGTTGCGCGATCGCCCGAGCCGCCCACAAAAGTCTTACATCTCTTTAGGCGCCGCGCAGGCGCGTGCGCTCGAGCGTCGGCTTCATACCCGTGTAGGTGCGACGCACACGCTGAATCGCCTCGATGCGCTGCATCGCCAGGTCATCCGCGGCGCGGAAGGTCGGGATGTTCTCGCGCTTGGCCACCATGAAGACGTTCTTCAAGATGTCGTAGATGCCCTCGGCTTGCTGGAGGGCGTACTCCTGGTTGTAACCCTGGAGCTCGTTCGACACGTTGATGAGGCCGCCGGCGTTGATGACGTAGTCGGGCGCGTAGAGGATGCCCTTCGTCGCCAGCATCGCGGCGTCGGTCTTCTCGTTCAACAGCTGGTTGTTCGCGGCGCCCGCGATAATGGAGCACTTCAGGCGCGGGATGGTGCCCTCGTTGATCGAGGCACCCATGGCGCACGGCGCGAAGATGTCGCAGTCGACGTCGTAGATCTTGTCCACTGGAACGGACTCGACCTTGTGATCGGCGCAGGTCTTCTTCAGCGAGTCCTGATCGACGTCGGCGACGATCACCTTGCAGCCCGCGCGCACGAGGTGACCGACGAGGTGGTAACCCACGTGACCGACGCCTTGGACGGCGACGCGTAGACCCGCGAGCGTGTTCTTGCCGAGGTGCTCCTCGACCGCCGCCTGGATACCGGAGAAGACGCCGAGCGCGGTGACTGGCGACGGATCGCCCGAGCCGCCGAAGGAGCGCGAGATGCCGACGACGTGACTCGTCTCCTTACGCATGAATTCCATGTCTTGCATGGTCGTGCCGGAGTCTTCGGCTGTGATGTAGCGGCCGCCCAGGCCTTCGATGAAGCGGCCGAGCGCGCGGAACAGGAGCTCGGACTTCTGCTTCTTCGGATCGCCGATGATGACCGACTTGCCGCCGCCGAGGTCGAGACCGCTGACCGCGGCCTTGTAGGTCATGCCGCGCGAGAGACGGAGGACGTCGGTGAGCGCTTCCTTCTCGGAGCCGTAGGGAAACATGCGGCAGCCGCCGAGAGCCGGTCCCAGGATCGTGTCGTGGATAGCGATGATGGCCTTCAAGCCACTCGCCTCATCCGAACAGAAAACGACCTGCTCGTGACCGCGTTTGGAGAGCTCTTCGAAAACGGCGTAGGTGGTGTCGCTCATGGGCCCGGCGGTGTAGCCGTGAAGTACGAACTCGTCAACGCGCGCTGCGTTAGATCGCGTCGATTTAGTCAGTGTCCAGTCGGCGCGATCGCCCGCACGACCCCACCCCCCGCGCGCGCGGAACATCACTACGACGTGACTCGCGACCAAAGGCAGGCCAATATCCTTGCAACCCCAGAGGTCGACATGAGTTTGCGGATCGAGCGGAGCACCAACGACGGCGTCACCACCCTCACGCTGCACGGCGCAATCGATGAGAATGCGGAGCTCGCGAGTCTCCCCAAAGTCGACGCCGCCAAGGTCATCATCGATATGACCGCGGTCGACCGCATCAACTCCGTCGGCATCAACCGGTGGTTGCCGATCATGCGCGAGCTATCCTCCAAGCGCACCGTCAGCGTCGTTCGCCTCTCGTACGCCGCGAGCCTCCAGGCATCGAGCATCAGCGACCTCTTCGCCTCGGCGGAGATCCTCAGTTGCCTCGCGCCGTATTACTGCGCGCGCTGCGGCGCCACGCCCACGATCGAAGTGACCGCGCAAGAGTACCGTGACGTCGGTCAACCGCCGGCCAAGTCGTGCCCGAGTTGTTCGGGTGCCCTCGAGTTCGACGAGCTGGAGGAGTACCTGTCGTTCCTGGCGAGGAGTAAGTCCTGAAGCCTGCGGTCAACCGGAACCACACCGTCGTTATTCTAGGCCAGACGTACGGTGAAACTTCGGAGCTCAGCGAAGTGAGCTCGAATGCGGGCTTGCTTCCGCAGGTGGTCGAGGACTTCGGCGGCGTCGTGGAAGCCCTGCGCGCCGGCACGCCGGTGGCCCTGATTGCCTTCGACGCGCTCAAGCCCGACCCGCAGAAGCTCCTGCGTACCCTGCGCACTGTCGCTCCCGAGGCGGCGCTGATCGCGACCTACGGCGACGACAACCCGCGCATCCGCCTCGGTCACCGTTTGTGGTCGGCGGGCCTCTTGGATTTCTTCGTGTCGCGCGTGAAGCCCATGGAGGTCGTGCGCCCGGCGCTCCGCCAGGCCTGGGCCGAGGTAATGACGCGCGCGTCCCTGCCGCGCTTCGGCGACGGTACGCTCGAGCCGACGCAAAAGGCGATGCACGCTCTCATGAGCCTCGGCACCGCGCTCGCCAATCACGACGACATCGACGGCATCTTGCGCGAGCTGCAGCGGCGGCTGCCGGGATTCATCGACTACGAAGTCCTGACGGCGCTGATCATCACGCCGCACACGCCGCACTTCTATACGTTCCAGCAAAATCCCGTGAGCCACGAGACCATGTGGATGTGCGCTCAGGAGATGTGTCGCGTCGCCAACAGCGTCACCCGGGACGCCATCGAGGTCCAACACCTCAAGTTCGTGGAGCTCGCCCCGATAACCCGAGGAGAGCCGCGCGCGGCGCCCGCTGTAGCGCACACGCGCACCGATGCCATCGTCGTGCCGCTGCTGTTTTGCGGCGAGCTCGTCGGCTGTTTGGGCGTGCTCACGCCGTCGGTCGACCCCAAGGCCCTATCCGACATCCGTGAAAAGCTCTTGGTCGTCGCGCAGCACGTCGCCACGTCGCTGCGCCATTCGCAGGTGGTGGCCACCTTGCGCGCTGCCTCCAACCGCGACCCGCTGACCGGGCTCGTTAACCGCCGGCACATGACGACAGTGCTCATCACCGAGCAGGCGCGAGCCCGCCGCTACAACCTGAACCTCACGGTGTGCATCGTCGACATCGACTACTTCAAGCGCGTCAACGACTCGCTGGGTCACCTGGTCGGTGACGAGGTGCTCATCCGCTTCAGCGAGCGCTTGCAGCAGCACCTACGACGCACCGACGTGCTCTGTCGATTTGGCGGCGAGGAGTTTCTCTTCATCCTGCCGGAGACCGACCTGCGCGGCGCCGTGAACCTCATGGAGCGCATCCGCCTCAGCCTGCGCACCGATCCCATCAAGCCACGCAGCAGTGATGTGCTCAGCATCGACTTCAGCGGCGGCATCGCCGCCATGCCGTCGCAAGGCACAACGACGGGCGAAGAGCTCATCGCCCAAGCCGACGAGGCGCTGCTGCGCGCCAAGCGTAACGGCCGCGGCCGCATCGAGGTCGCCAACGCCGAGCTCGACGAAGCGGGGAACACCGGCCCCGAGCAGCGGCGCGCTCCGCGTATGCGCTGCGAGCTACCCGCGACCTTCGTGCCGCTGCGCGACTTCAACCTCGATAGCAAGATGCGCATCAACACCATCGACGTCAGCGCCGGCGGCGCCGCGTTGACCACCGGTGTCACGCACCTGACCCGCAACAGCTACGGGCTCGTGTTCCTCGACGAGCGCCAATCGCCGTACTTGGCGCGCGTCGCCTGGAGCCGGCGCGTCGGCATGCGCGCGTTCGCCGGTGTCGAGTTCGTCCGTGATAGCGGTGGCCTCCGAGCTTCGGGGCACACCGACCTCGAGTCCGTCATCGTGCTCACCAGCCGCCCCGAGACGCTCAACGTGGCCCGCCGTGTTTTGCTCTCGTACCGGCACGATCTCGAGATCATCGACGGCGTCCGCCAACCTCCGAACGCGCATCAACGAGACAAGGCCTCGCTCGTCATCATCGGCGAGTCGATGCTGCGCGAAAACATCGCCATCAATCTCGTCGAAGAGAACAGCCGCCGCGCCAATCCGATGCGTGTCGTCGTGGTCCACGAAGATTCGACGCGCCAAGACGTGCTGCAGACGATAGCCGACATGAAAGTCCGCTATTTCGTACCGTCCGACGGCAACTCCGAGGAAGGTCTCTTCGCGACCCTGAACAAGCTGCTGAGCGGCCGCATCTTCGGAGTCACGCGGTATCTGCTGCCCGCCGCCGACGTCCAGCGCTGGATCATCACCAACACCGAGCAGAAAGACGCGGTGCTCGAAGGCGTCAAGCGCTTCGGCGTCGACATCGGCTCGCACCCGCGCATCATGGACCTGCTGCTCGCGGCGCTCGATGAGATGATCATCAACGCGCTCTACCGCACCGGCGGCCCGAGCGAGGCGCGGCCGGTAGGCGTCGAGTGCGGCGCCGACGGACGCATGCTCGCGGCGGGCGTCATCGACGAGCACGGTCTGCTCGACCCGCGCGCCGTCTTCGAGGGTCTGTCGACCGCCATGCGTCACCAGCGTGAGGGCATCCCGGAAGGGTCGCCGAGCGCCAAGTTGGGCTTTCGCATCATGCTCGAGAGCTTGAGCAACGTCGTCATCAACGTCGATCCCAACCACCGCACCGAGATCATCGGCATGATCGACCTGCGCCGCACCTTGCGCGAGCACCGCAGCGCGCCGCCTGGCTTCGGTATCTTCGATGCGGGATGACTTGGCGAAATCCTTGAGGCCTCAGCGCTTCGCGAGTGGCGCGAGCGCGTCGTCCCACGGGTAGTACAGATCGGCGGCGATGAGGCCGCACACGTGCCGCAGGTTCTCGCGCGCTTCGAGAGTCATCTCGGAGCGTGAGCGCAGGCGGTACTTGATCACGACCTCGCGTAGCTCCCGCGCCATCTCGAGATAGACCTCGGGGCGAAGCACCATCTCGAATGGGCGGAAGAGCACGGGCTGCGCGAGGCTCGCGGCGTCGTGGTAGCTGCCGGCATAGGGCGTGAAGCGGTTGGCGATGGCGCGCGCGACCTTGGTGAAGTACGTCCGTTGCAGCGGACCATCGGGCTGCATGTTGAACGGGCCACGGACGCGCAGGCGCAAGCGGTCTCCAGGCCAGACCTCGATGAGACCAACGTCATCGAGCACGCTCTGGGCACGGCGCTCTTCCTTGGTGCTGAGCTTCCAGCGTTTGCGCAGCTCTTCGAGCGGCCGGCCAACGAGGAGCGCGTGGTAGTAAATGTAGACCGTGGGATCGCTCGCGAGCAGTTGCTCTTGGGCGTCGGTGAGGACGCTCGCCCCGCCCTGCTCCTGGCTCGCGGCGGCGACCAGCTCATGGAGCGGTAGGGCCAGCCAGTCGCAGATGGTGATGAGTCGCTCGAGTGAGAGGTCGTCCTTGGTCATGAGCCGCTTCACCGTCGGCAGCGAGACTTTGAGGACGCGCGCCAGGTCGGCGTAACGGTAGCCGTGGTTCTTCATGAGGCGCTTCACAGCGGCGCGGATGCGGCGGCTCTCGAGGCTTGGGACCATGGGATGGGGCTCTTAGCGCACTCTGGTATCGCTTGGCGATACTTTGAAGGTTCAGATTGGCGCTGGCATCGCGGATAGATACTCCGGCGTCATGAAGATCATCGTCGTCTGCGGGACGCGTCCCGACGCCATCAAGCTCGCGCCCATCTACAAGACCCTAGCGGCGGTGCTGCCGCGGCAATCGCTGCTCTTGCTCTCGAGCGGACAACACCGCGAGTTGCTCGCGCAGGCGCTCGCGGAGTTCGACCTGGTACCGGACATCGACCTCGCGGTGATGCGGCCCGGGCAGGATTTGGCGCGCTTGTCGGCGCGCATCGTCACCGGCGTCACCGAAGTCCTCGAGCGTGAGCGGCCAACGTTGGTGATCACGCATGGCGACACCACGACCGCCTTTTCGGCGGCGCTCGCGAGCTTTTATCGCGGCATCCCGGTCGCCCACGTCGAGGCCGGGCTGCGCAGCTTCGCCTTGGACTCGCCCTTCCCCGAGGAAGCGCACCGCCGCTTCATCGCCACCATCGCGGCGATGCACTTCGCGCCGACGGAGCTCGAACGGCGCAACCTCTTGGCTGAAGGCGTGCCGGCGGATCGCATCCACGTGACTGGCAACACGATGATCGATGCGCTCACGTCGGCCATCGCGCGCACCTCCCCCGGAGCGGACGCCTCGATGCAACGTCTGGTCCTCACCATGCATCGCCGCGAGCGCGACACGCAGCAGACGCGCGCTTTGCTCGAGACCCTGCGCGGCTACCTCGACGCGCATCCGACGCTCGCCCTCACCTGCCCGCTCCACCTGCAGCCGGCGACCCGCGATGAGCTGACCACCGTTTTCGCGGACCACCCCCGCGTGTGTCTGGCGCCGCCGCTCGGCTACTCGGATTTCATTGGCCTGCTGCGCGCGTCCGCGTGCGTGCTGACGGACTCGGGTGGCGTCCAGGAAGAAGCCGCCTTCCTGCGCAAGCCGGTCGTGCTCCTGCGGGAGCGCACCGAGCGTCGCGACGGCTTGGCCACGGGCCGGGTCCGCCTCGTCGGCAATGACCCGACCATCTTGCCCTTCGTCCTCGACGAAATGCTTGCAGCCCCACGAGAGCCGCTCCCCACCGCCATCGCGAGCGAAAGCCCCTCCCGCCGCATCGTCCAGCTCATCCTCGAAAGGCAGGCAGCGTGAACAAGTCCATCCTCTCCTTCGGCGCTCATCCAGACGACATCGAGCTCGGCTGCGGCGGCACCGAGTTCCTCCTGCGCGATGCCGGCTACGCCATCACCCACGTGTGCATGACCTCCGGCGAAGCGGGCAGCGACGTCATCGCGGCCGAGGAGCTGCGCGTGATTCGCGAGCGCGAAGCCCGCGAGGCCGCGCGCATGGTCGGCGCGGGGCTCGAGCTCTTCAATCTGCCGGACGGCCACGTGCGCAGCTCGCAAGAGCTGCAACGCCGCCTCATCACACTGGTGCGCCGCGTCCGCCCGGAGATCGTCTTCGTCCACACCGCCGACGACCGCATGCGCGACCACCAAGAAGTCCACGCGATGGTCGTCGATGCCGTCACCGTCGCCGCCGGGCCTTGGCACGCCGGCTGTGGCGAGCCGCACCGCGTGCGCAGCATGTTCGGCTACGAGGTCTGGGACCCGCTACGCAACCCCGGCTGGGTCGTCGACATCACCGCGACGCTCGGGCGGAAGCTCGAGATGCTCGGCTGCCACGCCTCGCAAATGTCCGCCATCGACTACCGCGCGGCGAGCGAAGGGCTCGCTCGCTATCGCGGAGTCATGTCTGGACGCTCGAAAGCGGCGGAGGCCTTCGAGATCCTGCGCTGCGAGCCGAAGCTCTCCTGAATCACCCACCGGGCTGCGGGCAGCCGTAGACGATGACCGGCTTCTCCTCGCCGGCACGGACACGATCACAAACCGCGCCGAAGAGCTGAATGCGCAAGCCCACGAGCGTGTAGTAACCGTCAGGGTTGCTCGTGCTGCTCGAGACCGGCACATACGGCCCCGTCGGCACGCCGCCCACCAAGTCGCGCGTGAAGACGTACAGGCGCTCGACGTCCGGTGGCGCCTCGTCCATGTCGAAGGTGCAGCCGGAGATCTGCTGGCTAATCTGCGATAGCGCCGTGACCAGGGCCGCCGGCGTGTTGGCGTTGTAGTAGCAAGCAGAGTCGTCGTAGTCGTCGCAGTTGTCGCGATTGACCGAAGCTGGACACAACGACGTGCCGCCGTAGACGGCATTGCAGTTGAGGTTGGGACGGATGCTCGAGAAGGCGAAGCCGACCGTGTACGTCTTGATTCTCGGCGATAGCGCGAGCAGCTGATCGAGCGCCGTGTTCACCAAACAGTTGCTGCTGCAGCTGTCGCCGCGGCAACTGTCGAGGCAGTTGGTACCGCCCTCTTCGCAGTTCGGATTGCCGTCGGTGATCAGCAAGACGTAGTTGTCGCGAACGACCGGATCGTTGGTGACCGGTAGACCGTAGGCGTTGCGGTTACCGGCGACACGACGCAGAGCGCGCGCGGTAGGCGTGCGGCCGCCGGGACTGATGTCGTTCAGAAAGTCGTTGATGGCCGCCGCGGGTGCACCCACCGGCTCGTCGACGTAGCCCGGCTCACAGTTGTCGTCCTCATCACTGCCATCTGGCGGATCATCAACCGGGCAGCCGTTTTCGCACTCATTGTTGCAGTCGGAGTCGCAGTCGAAGACGTTGCCGCAGTTTCTCGCGCTCGGGTAGGTCGACAAGCCGAAGCGGATCGAGCCGCCAATGTCCGCCAAAACGGCCTCGATGGCGTTGACCGCGATGTTCCATCGCTTGCTGCTCTGGTCACTCGGGCAGTTGCTGTTGATGCTCTCGTTCATACTGCCGGAGCGATCGAGCAAGATGAGCATGTTGGGCGCAACTTCGGTGGTCGCGAACTCTTCACCACCGCAGGCCGCGGCAAGCTCGCACTTGAACTGAGCGTTACAAATCTGACCCGCGGGGCAATCGATGGGTGTGGTGCAGTCGGTATTTCGCGTGCCGGTCGCGCAGGCACCGTATGAGTTGCAGAACTTACCGCCGCCGCAGTCGGCCACTTCGGTGGCGCGCGTGCAGGCCGTGCCGACACTGCACGTGCCTTCGCTGACGTTGCAGGTCACGCCGAGGCCGCAATCGCTGTTGAAGCGGCAGCGGCCCACCGGCAAGCAAAGGTCGGTCGCGAGCTCGGAGGTGCAGCGTTGGTCGCTGTTCTCACAGCAGATGTTGCCGGCGCAGGATGCCGGGGGGTTGGCGCTACAGGCTTCGATGGGCTGACACGTTCCGCCGGAACCGCAGCGTTCACCGAGTGAGCAGTCGGCGTTGACCGCGCACCCGTTGATGTCGATGCACGTGTTCACCGCGCTGCAACGGCAGGTCGCAAAGTCACAGCGATCGCCGACGCAGTCCGCGTTGACGAAACATTGGTCGGTGGTCGCGCACTCGCCGATGGCGCTGCAATAAGCCGGCGCCTCGCAGTCACTCGCGTCATAGCAGGCAAAGAGTGGTTGGCACTGGCCACCGGCTGGGAAGTTCAAACAGTGCTCACCCGACGGGCAGTCGTTGTCATCGGCGCAGGTGAGATCACGAACGCAGGTGCCGCCGTTGCATATCGAAAACTCACCGCAGTCCGCGGGATCGACGCAGGTGCCGGTCTGGCGGCAAACACCCGCGGCGCCGCAGTACTGTCCCGCCTGGCAATCGAGGTCCGAAGCACAAGTGCCGTTGCCGATGCACTGACCGGTCGCGCTGCAATACGTCGTGAGGTCCTCACAGGGACCGTTCACGTTCTGGGGGCTGCAGGGGATGGCGACGCAGGTGCCGTCGTCGCAGTAGGTGCCGAGGACGCTGCAGGCACCGCTCGGCGCCGAAGGCGAGCACGGAACCAGCTCACACAGACCTTGGGAATTGCAACGCGAGCCCGACGAACAAAGACCGTCGGTGTTGGTCGGACCGCAAGGGTCCTCGGCGATCGGCACGCACTGACCGCGCACGCAGCCGGTGCCCGAGGGGCATAGTCCGTTCAAACGGTTGCCGCTGCAGATGTTGCCTGGCGTGATCTCGACACAGGTGCCGGCGACGCAGACCGAGCCGTCGAGGCAGGCTCCATTCGGGCGGACATCGGAGCACAACGTGTCTTCGGAGAGCTCGACACACTGTCCGTTCAAGCAGCCGTCGTTCGGTTCGCAGTCGCACCAGCCGACGAGCGGAATGCCGGTGCAGATGCCGTCGACGCAGTTCTTGCCACCCGGACAGTTGCCTTGCTCGTTGTAGACCCAGCAGTTGCCGTTGTTGCCGAACGTGCAAACGCCGCCGATGCACAAGTCGCCCGTGTCGCATTCCGAGGACGCCGTGCACGGCCGCTGGCCGTCACCCGGGCTGACATTCAAGAGGCCATTACAACCCGTGAGCGCTCCAAAGAGGAGCACCACGGCAGCCAGCCGTAGGCATGGAATACAGCGTTTCATGTCCAACGATGGTAGCCGCCCGGCGCACGCTTCGCTACGCGCACTTCGGCTAGTTCCCGAGGTCAAACGTACCTATGTTGACACGGGGCGTCGGTTTGATGATTTTGCGCGCCGTTGACGCTCGCTACCGCGGCTTTTCGCTGCCTTACGGCGCAATTTGAAGGACGATACGCAATGACCACCGCGTTAGGAGCGAGTCTTTCGTCGGCTCCCACCAAGCACGCGAAGCTCGCCGAGTGGGTGCGCACCATCGCCGCCCTCACGAAGCCCGACAGGGTGCATTGGTGCGACGGCTCCAAGGCCGAGAACGACCACCTCATCAAGACCCTCGTCGACGCCGGCACCGCGCGGCAGCTCAACCACGAGAAGCGGCCGAACAGCTATTACATCCTCTCCGATCCCCGCGACGTCGCGCGCGTCGAGAGCCGCACCTTCATCTGCTCCGAGAAGGAGTCCGACGCCGGCCCGACCAACAACTGGATGGCGCCGAACGACATGCGCACGACGCTGAAGCCGCTCTTCGACGGCTGTATGCGCGGGCGGACCATGTACGTCGTCCCCTTCTGCATGGGGCCGCTGGGCTCGCGCATCAGCGCCATCGGCGTCGAGCTCACGGACTCGCCTTACGTCGCCGCCTCGATGCGCATCATGACGCGCATGGGACAGCCGGCGCTCGACCAGCTCGGTACCGACGGCTTCTTCGTACCCTGCGTCCACACCGTCGGCGCGCCGCTCAGCGCCGGTCAGCAAGACGTGCCGTGGCCGTGCAACGAGACCAAGTACATCGTCCACTACCCCGAGACCCGCGAGATCTGGTCGTATGGCTCGGGCTACGGCGGCAACGCGCTCCTCGGTAAGAAGTGCTTCGCGCTGCGCATCGCCTCGGTGATGGCGCGCGACGAGGGCTGGCTCGCCGAGCACATGCTCATCCTGAAGCTCACGCCGCCCAAGGGCGAACCGCGCTTCATCGCCGCCGCCTTCCCCAGCGCTTGCGGCAAGACCAACCTCGCGATGTTGCAACCGACCATCCCGGGCTGGAAGGCCGAGACCATCGGCGACGACATCGCCTGGATGCGCTTCGGCGACGACGGGCGGCTCTACGCCATCAACCCGGAGTTCGGCTTCTTCGGTGTCGCGCCCGGCACCAACCCGCAGAGCAACAAGAACGCCATCGCCACGCTCGGACACGACACCGTGTTCACCAATGTCGCTTTGACGGACGACGGTGACGTCTGGTGGGAAGGTCTCTCCGAGACACCGCCGCCGCACTTGAAGGACTGGAAGGGTCGCGACTGGACCCCGGGCTCGCGTGAGACCGCGGCGCATCCGAACGCGCGCTTCACGGCGCCGGCGTCGCAGTGCCCGACGATGGCGCCCGAGTGGCAGGACCCCAAGGGCGTGCCGATCTCGGCGATCCTCTTTGGCGGACGTCGCGCGAGCGCGGTGCCGCTGGTGACCGAAGCCTTCGACTGGCAACACGGCGTCTTCCTCGCCTCGAACATCGCCTCCGAAGGCACGGCGGCGGCCGAGAACAAGGTCGGGGCGCTGCGCCGCGACCCGTTCGCGATGCTCCCCTTCTGCGGCTACAACATGGCGGACTACTTCGCGCACTGGCTGAAGGTCGGCCGCGACCACGACGCCAAGAAGCTGCCGAAGATCTACTTCGTGAATTGGTTCCGCAAAGACGGACGCGGCAAATACGTGTGGCCGGGCTTCGGAGACAACAGCCGCGTCTTGAAGTGGATCGTCGGCCGGCTCGAAGGCAGCGCCGAGGCGCAGAAGACGCAGATTGGTCTGTTGCCGACAAAGACCGCGCTCGATCTCGACGGCTTGGCGCTCACGCCCGAGCAGCTCGACATCTTGCTCTCGGTCGATGTCGAAGTCTGGAAGGAAGAGGCGGCGCAGATCGGGCCCGCTTACGAAGAGTTCGGTGACCGCCTACCCAAGGAGCTATGGGACGAGCACGACAAGTTGCTCGACCGCCTGGGTGTGACGTGAAGCCGACCCTGTTCCTCGGCAACAAGAACTACTCGTCGTGGTCGCTGCGGCCCTGGCTCGCCCTGAAGTGGGGCGGCATCGACTTCGACGAGAAGGTAATCCCCTTAGGCGGCGACGGCTACGGCTCGGCGAAGAAGCCGGAGATCCTCGCCGTCAGTCCTAGCGGCCGCGTGCCGGCGCTGCACCTCGGTGGCACCGTCATCTGGGACTCACTCGCGATCTGCGAATGGGCGGCGGAGCAAAACCCGGCGCTGTGGCCGAGTGATCCGAGCACGCGCGCCGTCTGCCGCTCCGCCGCGGCGGAGATGCACTCGGGTTTCGGCGCCCTTCGTCGCGATCTATCGATGAACATCCGCCGGCGCGCCGAGCCGCGCACGTTGCCCGCGGATACGCTGAACGACATCGCCCTGATGACATCGCGCTGGGACGAGCTGCTCACGAGCTTCGAGAAGAGCGGCCCCTACCTGTTCGGCGGCCGCACCATCGCTGACGCCATGTACGCGCCGGTCTGCACGCGCTTTCGCACCTACGGCGTGAAGCTCGAGGGACGGGCGCGGGCGTATGCCGACCTCATCCTGGCGGACGCGGCGTTCAGAGAGTGGGAGCAAGCGGCGCTCACCGAGACCTGGACGATTGCCTCGACCGACGCGCTTTAGCGGACGAGCTTGCTCACGGTCTTGAACTCGGGCGTGCCGGCACGCTCGACCAGCCAGAAGAGAATGGTTTCGGTGGGCGCTAGCTTGGCGCCGGCGTCGTGCATGAGCGCGAGGCCCGCCTCCATGTTGGCCGGTGTGCGCGAAGCGACCGCGTCGCGCGCAATCCATACGTCGTAGCCGCGCGCCAGCAGCGACGCCGCGGTCTGCACCACGCAGATGTGCGCCTCGATGCCCGCGAGGATGACCGCCTTGGCCTTGGTGGCGCCGAGCTTCGCCGCGAAACCGGCGTTCTTCATGGCGTCGAACTCGACCTTGGGTAGGCGCGGCACATCGCCCAAATGTTCCGCTATAGCGGCAACCGTCGGTCCGAGGCCCTCGGGATACTGCTCACTGACCAACGTCGGCAGCTGCAGCAGCTTCGCCGTCGTCAGCAGACGCTCGATGTTCGCGACCGCCGGCTTCATGAGTGAAGCATCCATCGCGGCGGCGAGCTTCTCTTGCACGTCGATGATCGCGAGCGCGGTGGTCGCGCGATCGAGGCCCAGCGCCGTCGGCATCATGCCGTGCGTTTCTTTCCGCGGCTCTTCTGCTCGTTCTGCGTCTTGTGCGCCTCGATGATCGCCGGCAGTAGCCCGGGAAAGCGCGTGGCGATCTCGGCGCAGCGCGACAGGTTGTGCATCTCGACACCGCGCCGCTCGCTGCGCACGAGGCCCGCCTCGCGCAGCACCTTGAAGTGCTGTGACAAGGTCGACTTCGGTACCGGCTGGTTGCTCACCTCGAGGTAGGCGGAGCAGGTCTTCGTGGAATCGTCCTTCGCGAGGTCGACGAAGATGCGAAAGCGGACCGGATCGGAGAGGGCGTGCAGAATGCCCTCCACCGTGATGTCGCTCAGCGCTGGATGAAACAGCGGCCTCATGCTCTTACAACCTAGCAACGGGCCGCCGCTGCGTCCATGCGGGGCGACGCTCAGGCAAAGCCACCGGAGACGACGAGCCGTTCGCCGGTGAGCCACTGCGACGCGTCGCTCGCCAAGAAGACCGCGACCGGCGCGATGTCGCTGGGTTGTCCCATGCGGCCGAGGGTCGTGCGCGCGATGACCTGCTTTTCGAAGTCACTGCCGACGATGCCCGCGGACTTCGTGCCCTCGGTGTCGACACCACCGGGCGCGATCGTGTTGACGCGGATGCGCCGCGGACCGAGCTCTTTGGCGAGCACGCGTGTCACCGTGTCGAGCGCGCCTTTCGTCGAGGCGTAGACCACGGCGTTCGGCATCGCGATGTCACTCACCACCGAGCTGACGTTGATGATGCTGCCACCTTCGGCGCCGAAGTATTTGAGCGCTTCTTGGCTCGCGAGGATCGGCCCGAGCACGTTGACGCCGTACTGGCGATGAAACTCGTTGGTGGTCACGGCCTCGAGCGGATCGAAGTGGTAGACGCCGGCGTTGTTGACGAGCACATCGAGTCGCCCGAAGTGCCGCTTGACCTCGGCGAAGAGGCGCTTCACGTCGTCGGGCTGCGCCATGTCGGCCTGCACCGCGACCGCCTTGCCGTCGCGCGCGACGATCTCGGCGACGACGCGCTCGGCGTCCTCCAGACCACGCGCGTAGTTGACCACTACGGCGGCGCCTTCCGCCGCCAGGGCCTTGGCGATGGCCGCCCCAATGCCCTTGGAGGCGCCTGTAATCAAAGCAACTTTGCCATTCAACTTGGTATTCATTCCCGCACTCCGGTGATTCGGTAGTTCTGAATATATGAACTAACTATCACCGGTGTCCAGCGCAATGGTTCCGACGCAATGTTGCAGTTGACAAAACAGCCGGGCCCATGACATTCACGCCCCCGCTGAGCGGGACTAACTCAGTGGTAGAGTGCAACCTTGCCAAGGTTGAAGTCGCGAGTTCGAATCTCGTGTCCCGCTCCATTTTCGAGTACACTAATGCCCGGTTGACGTTCGCGTCGACCGGGCATTTTCGTTTTTGCCTACACTTAACCCGTTGCGCCCACTGATGATTTTGGACAATCGGGTCGATCCACGCCGCGCACGCCGGCCGTAGGGAGTCACTGTGCAACCCCGTCGTTCTGCATCGGCCTCAGGCTTGTCGTTGTTCGCGGCAACGCTCCTCTTGGCATCAGCGTGTTCCAACAAGGTCTCCGGCGTTCCCGACGACGATGCCTGCTCGGCCGCGAATCCAACCGGGGTGTGCACCGGTGATCGCGTGTGTGTCGATGGTGTCTGCGTCGTCGAAGAAGACGAGTGCGTCGGCACCTGCGGCGGCGCCTGCCCCCCCTGCCCCATCGGCTCCGTCTGCACCGACGACGACGACTGCACCACGACGAACTGCATCGGCGACGTCTGCCGCGAGGATCACTGCATCAACAGCATCATCGACGGTGGCGAGACCGGCGTCGACTGCGGCGGCACGTGCGGCGCCTGCCCTGGCGGCGGCTGCGCCGGTCCGACCAACTGCGCCAGCGGTATCTGCTTGTCGAGCGGCCAGTGCGCCGATCCGAGCTGCACCGACGGCATCCAGAACGGCAGCGAGACCGACACCGATTGCGGTGGCGCCTGCTCGCTGACCGGCGGCACCTGCCCGAACGGCGCTGACTGCTCGGAAGACGACGATTGCCAGAGCGAGATCTGCAACGCCACCTGCCAACCTCCGGCGTCGCACTGCACCAACGGCGTGACCGACGGGGGCGAGACCGGCGTCGACTGCGGTGGCGGCGGCTGCCAAGACTGCGCGACTGGCGGCGGCTGCGCCAGCGGTAATGACTGCGATAGCGGAATCTGCGGCGTCGCCAACGTCTGTCCCGGCCCAGCGCTGTGTACCTGTCAGGACCCGACGTGTAGCGACGGCGCGCTCAACGGTGACGAGACCGGCGTCGACTGCGGCGGCACCTGCGTCGGCGAAGGCAAGACCTGCGACCCCGGCGATCCCTGTCTCGGCAATACCGACTGTACCAGCGAAGTCTGCAATCTGACCTGCCAAGCCCCCTCCTGCGTTCCTCCCGACGGCGTTCAAAATGGTAGCGAGACCGGCGTCGACTGCGGCGGCGCCGGCTGCCCCGGTTGCGGCCGGGGTGGCGGCTGCAGCGCGCCCGGTGACTGCGCGTCCGGCGTCTGCGGCGTCGGCAACGTCTGCGACACGCCTCCCTGCGCCTGCCAAGATCCGACCTGCACCGACGGCGTCCTCAATCAAGACGAGCGCGGCGTCGACTGCGCCGGCAGCTGCTTGGTTGACGGCAACACTTGCCCGCCCGGCACGCCCTGCGACCTCCCGGCGGAATGCTCGAGCGGCTTCTGCAACAGCACCTGCCAGGCCTCGTCGTGCACCCCGCCCGACGGCCAGAAGAACGGTTTCGAGAGCGACGTCGACTGCGGCGGCCCCGACTGCGCCGGCTGCGCCGTGGGCGGCATCTGCACGACAGGCACCGACTGCGCTTCGGGCTACTGCGACGGCACCGACCACTGCGCCGTCTTGACCTGCGGCGACGGCACCAAGAGCGGGACCGAGGAGTGCGACACCAGCGACTTCGGCGGCCTCACCTGCGCCAGCTACTTCTTCAGCGGCGGCACGCTCACCTGCACCGGCTGCGTCATCTCGACCGCGACCTGCACCGGCGGCTGCGGTAACAACGTCGTCGACGGCGCCGAGCAGTGCGACGGCACCGCCTTGGACGGCGAGACCTGCGCGTCGCTAGGTTACGACGCGGGCCCGGGCCTCGCTTGTGACGAAAACTGCAGCTTCGACGTCTCGGCCTGCTCGAGCTCGGCTTGTCCGGCCGGCGGCTGCCCCACCGGCGGCTACTGCAGCGTCGACACCGACTTCCTCTGCAAGTGTCCGCTATACCAGACCTCGTGCGGCGCTGCCTGCATCAGCTTGCTCAACGACCCGGCCAACTGCGGTAGCTGCGGCCACGTCTGCACCGGCGGCACCGCTTGCATCGGCGGCGAGTGCCATGACAACTGCACCCCGCCGCTCGTCAAGTGCGGCAACCGCTGCATCGATCCGCGCACCGACGACCAGTTCTGCGGCGCGAGTGGTGCTTGCACCGGCTCGAACGACGGCACCGACTGCACCGCGGCTCAAGTCTGCTTGAACGGTCAGTGCACCGGCTGCACGGGTGGCGACTGCACCCCGCCCAACGGTGGCGACTACACCGGCGAGGGCACCGCGCCCACCCGCTGCTTGGGCGGTGGACCGGTCCTCGATCTGAACACCGGCGTCTTCAACTGCGACCCGAACGATCCGAACGATCCGGATTGCCCCGTGCCGCCGGTCCTTGGTTGCACCGGTGGCCTTGCCGCCGTCAGCTTCCGCTACGCCTTGTGCTCGTGCGAGGACATCGACACCTCGCACCCGCTCTTCGTCGACGGCTTCAACAGCTCGCAGGGCCCGTACGACCCGCACTGCGAAAACGGCGTCACTTGCACCGTCCCCGGCACCAACAACGGCGCCTGCGCCGCCGACACCAACGGTGACGGTCTCGCGACCTGCGCCGACGGCAAGGGCGCGGGCATCGGCGCCAACGGCACCTTCGACAACAGCCAGATCACCACGGTCTGGGGCACGATGTGGCTCTCGAACGGCGCGCCGGCGAGCTATCCCGACCAGGGGCTCCCAGTGACCACGATCGAGCAAGACCTGCACATCGGCGACACGCTCAGCGGCGGCTCGATCCGTGTGCGCGGTGACGGCTACGTGGTGAACAACATCACCGCGTCGGGCTCGTTCGCCGACACGCTCTTCCAGAGCTCCGGCCGCACCAGCACGATGGCGGCGGGGACGGTGAATCGCACCGCCAACCCCTTGGTCGTGCCCGAAGCCTGCGATTGCGCTCCGAGCAAGCTCGTCGACGTGCCGGCGATCGTCGCGGGTCACGCCTGCTTGCCGCAGGGCACCGGTGGTTGCAGCGGCGCTGCCTGCTGCGCCACGAGCAACAACAACAACACCGACATCGGCCTCGACCCGCGCGTGCTCGCGAATCGCAGCAGCGACTTCCGCGTCGACCTGCCCTGCGGCCAGTACTACTTCACGAACATCACCGCCGGCAGCAACACGACCGTGTCACTCGTCGTGCACGGCCGTACCGCCATCCACATCGGCGGCAACATGGATATTCCGAAGATCCTGAACATCACGCTCAGCGACGCGGCCGAGCTCGACGTGTTCGTCCACGGCGGTGTCTGCAATAACGACACGATGTACGTGGGCTCGCCCGCCTACCCGGCGCGCGTCCGCTTCTACGCTGGTGGCGGTAACCTGCGCGCCGGCGGCAGCGGCACGACTTGCGCGACCAACGCCACCCGCTCGATGGCGCTCAAGTCGATCATCGGCGCCGCGAACCTCTACGCGCCCTACGGCGAAGTCTACATGCCCCAGACCTTCACCTTGTACGGCAGTATCTTCGCCGGCCGCGCCCGCATCGTGCAGGACGCAACCTTCCACTACGACAGCGGCATCGTGAACGCGGGCAACACCTGCGAGAAGTGCGGCAACGGCGAGGTCGACGCGGGCGAGGAGTGCGACGGCACCGCGCTCGGCGGCGCCACCTGTGAGTCACTCGGCTATAGCGGAGGCCCGCTGGTCTGCAACAACGCTTGCCAGTTCGACACACGCGCTTGCTGCGGTGACAACGTCCGCGGCGGCGCCGAGGAGTGCGACGGCAGCGATCTCAACGGGCAGACGAACTGCCCCGCGGGTCAGACCGGTACGCTCTCGTGCAGCTCGACCTGTGCGTTCCAGGGTTGCGCCGTCAGCGCCTGTACGCATAACGGCGGCATCACCGGCGGCGAAGAGTGCGACCGCGGCAGCCCAGAGACCGACCCCGATATCTTCCCCAGCAACCGCGACAGCTGCGCCGAGGTGCTCGGCTTACCGGCCGCGGTCGGCAACCTGTCCTGCGCTCTCGACTGCACGATCGACTCCACTGCCTGCACCTACTGCGGCGATGGTCTGCGTAACGGCACCGAAGCGTGCGACGGCCAAGACTTCGACGTCGCGCCGGGTGAGCAGAACGCACCGCCAGCCTGTACGTCAGGTAACGGCACGGTGAGCTGCTCTTCCGCATGCACACTCGACACGTCGACTTGCACCGGTTGCGGCGACTGCCGTGATTGCAATAATCAAGCGTGCGTTGGTGGAACCTGCGGCGCCTGCACCGACAGTTCACAGTGCTGCGCGCCGCTCCTTTGCCTGGCGGGTACATGCACGTTGTTCTAGGGGGGCGGTTCTCACGGCTCGTGCTCGCGCGCGCATTCGTGGCGGCCCTAGCGCTGGTTACCAGCGCCTGTAGTGGCGTTTTCTTCATCGACGACCAAGGACAGGCCTGCACGAGCTCGGCCGACTGCGGCTACAACCGCGCGTGCGATCCACGTACCGGCTTGTGCGTGCAGTCGAACGGTCCCTGCTCGGTGACGCTGCCGGATGGCGACTGCGGCACCGGTCAGACCTGCAGCGACGGTATCTGCCTGTGTACCAACGCCTCGGCCTGCGTCTGCGATGGTGTCTGCCTCTCGTCCTGGTGCGAGTGTACTCCCGCACAAGGTTGTGACGACGGCGCCTGCGTCGACATCGTGACTACCGGCCCGGGCGCGAACTCGTGTACGCCGGCTCGCCCCGATGGCGTGTGTGCCGGCAACGCCGCGTGCTGCGGTGGCTCGTGCTGCGTCGCGGGCGACGTCTGCGTCGGCGACGAGTGCGTCCCCAACCAGCGCGCCTGCTCCCCGGCCGAGCCCACTGGCTGGTGTGGACCCAATCTCGGCTGCTCGAACGGCCGCTGCGAGCCGCTCGAGCAATGTGCTTGCTCGCCCAGCAACGACCGCGGCTGTTGCCCCGATGGTGAGAGCTGTGTCAGCGGCGCCTGCGTCGTTCAGAACTGCCGCGCCGGCGTCGCCGGTGCCTGTCCCCAAGACGAGGTCTGCACCATCGACGGCTGCGAGCAGCTCCCTTGCTCGCTCGGCCATCCGGACGGTGCCTGCGCCAACGGCTTCTGCAGCGTGTCGGGCGCATGCATTCCCAACGGAACCTGCGGCGGCAACGGCGACTGCACGCTCAATCAGTACTGCGGCGCCGACAGCCTCTGCCGCACCACCGGCGTGTGCACCTCCAACGGCGACTGCGACCTCCAGCTCGGCCAAGGTTACCTCTGCACTGGCACCGCCTGCGTCGAGCGCACCACCTGCGCCAACGACGGTGAGTGTGTCGAAGACAAGTTCTGCTCCGCCCTCGGCAACTGCCTCGAGCCCCCGAAATGCGATGCCTCGAGCGATTGCAACACGGCGAGCGAGTACTGCTCCGGCAACGGCGAATGCGTCGCCAACGGTTGCTGCGGCGTCAACGTGGACTGCGGCTCCGGCCGCTTGTGCGTCGAGCGCGGCACCTGTGACACCTGCATCGACGAAGGCACGTGTGCGCAGGACAGCGACTGTCCGCCTACTTCGGAGTGCGACGAAGGCGCGTCGCTCTGCCAGCTCTTGCCCGGCGGCGAGACCTGCAACAGCAACAACTTCACCGCGAACTGCGCGCCGAACGTGGTCTCTTGCTGCTTCGGCGGCGGTGATTGCTGCACCAACCGGGATGACATCTGCAGCACCACCAATCGTTGCATCGACTTCGGCGACTGCGCGAGCAACGCCGACTGCGTGACCGGCTTCACGTGCGAGCGCTTCCAGTGCGTTCCCAGCGGCGCCGATCCATGTCCGTGCGGCGCTGGCGAGCGCTGCGCCACGGTCCTCGGTCAATCGGGCTGCATCCCCGACACCAAGTGCGCGAGCAACGCAGGTTGCCCAGCGGGCCAGCGCTGCAACTCCGAATACGAGTGCGAGCCTGACGCCTTGTGCGGCGCCGAGGAGCTCGCGAGCTTCGGTTTCGTGCCGCCGAACGTGCTCATCGTCTTCGACAAGTCGGGCAGTATGAATCTCTGCGGCGCCGGTGATCCGCAGCGCGGCCATTGCGGTTACAACTACGGTGCGTGCGCCAGCGAGGCTGCGTGCAATAGCTTCGACCCCGTCGCGGCGTCGACGGATGGGAACGTCGAGTGCACAGGACCTTTCCTGGTCAGCGCTCCCGCGAATTTTGGCAACGTCTGCACCGACGACGACTGCAACTTCGGATGCGCGAACCCGTCGCCTCTAGCGGGGGCATGCTCGCAGACCAGCACCACCTCGCGCTGGAGCGAAGCGCTCAACGCCATCATGGGCGCGTCCGGCAGCGGCGGCGCTCAGGGCCTCATCGACACCTACGCGGGTCAGGTGTCCTTCGGCTTGAGCATCTATCCCAACCAGATGGGTGGTGACGGCTGCGCGACGAATTGCAACTGGTTCAGCTGCGCGAACAGCAGCAACATCACGGCTGGTGACATCGACGTCGCCGTGGGCTTGAGCACGCAGACCGCCATCGAGACCGCCCTCCTCGCGGCGGATCCCGGTGGCTCGACGCCGACGGGTCCGACCTTGCGCTCGATCCTCGCGCTCCCCGATCGCGGCGGCCTCGACGACCCCGATCGTCCGAACGCGGTGCTCCTCGTCACCGACGGCGAGCCGACCGGTGACACCACCGGCAACATCCGCACCTGCGAGCCGCCTTGCGGCGACAACATCAAGAATGGCGACGAGACCGGCGTCGACTGCGGCGGCTTGTGCCCGCCCTGCTTCGACACCGGCGGTGAGAGCTGCAGCAGCGGCGCAAACTGCGAAAGCGGACAGTGCAATGGCCCCGGCGTCGGCTGCGAAGCTCCGACGTGCGTCACCACGGACGACTGCTTGTCGCACGTTTGCCGTGAAGGTCAGTGCCGCCTCCCGAGCTGCGCCAACGAAGTGCTCGATTCCGGCGAGACCGCCGCTGACTGCGGTGGTCCGTGCCAGGGCTGCACCGAAGGCCTCGCTTGCAACCTCGATAGCGATTGCGGAAGCGGTATCTGCACCGGCGGTCTGTGCGCGGCGGCGAGCTGCGGCGACGGACTCAAGAACGGCTCCGAAACCGGCATCGACTGCGGCGGCGCGTGCGCCGCGGGCTGCGCCAACGGTACATTGTGCGTCGTGGCGGACGACTGCACGAGCACCTTCTGTGATGGCTCGACCGATGTCTGCCGCCCGGTGCACTGCAACAGCACCACGCAGAACGGTGACGAGACCGGTATCGACTGCGGCGGCAGCTGCAGGCCCTGCACGACCCAGTGCAGCGACGGCGTGCAAAACGGCAACGAGACCGACATCGACTGCGGCGGTAACACCTGCGCTGACTGCTCGGGCGCCAAGACCTGCGCCGCGGCTGGCGACTGCGTGAGCAACACATGCACCGATTGCGCTACAGGCCAGGGCTGCCGCGTCAACGCCGCCATCGATCGGCTCTATGGCTCGGACCCGCGCATCAAGACCTACGTCGTTGGCTTCCAGCTCTCCGGCAGCTCGAACCTCAACTGCCACGCCGTGCACGGCAAGACGGCCAACCGCAACATCGCTGGTTGCGACGAGCTCACGCGCACGACCTGCGACGACGTTGGCGCGCCTACCTGCTACTACGACGCGGCCAACGCCGGCGCTCTGCAGACGGCGTTCAACGACATCATCTCGCAGGTGTCGTCGTGCCGCTTGAGTCTCACGGACACACCACCGGACTTCACGCGCATGTTCGTCTACCTCCAGGACGTGGCTGATCCGAACGACCGTGACGAGGTCTTCCGCGGCACGAACTGGAGCTATGACCAGAGCACCAACCAGATCGAGTTCTTCGGCACTGCCTGCGACACGCTCAGGGCCGGTAGCCGCAGTCCGATCGTCGTCTTCGGCTGTCCGTTCACCGGCGGTTGATCGACGCGTCTCGGGTGATTGTTAGATGCCGCGGGGCGTGCGACAACGCCCCCCGTCATGAGCTCACCGCTGCTGAAATCGACGCGTGACTTGCTCGGCAAGCACGCGCCCTTCGACGAGAACGAGGCCAAACACCTCCAGGCCATGCACCGCCTGGCCGCGGCTGGTCCCGAGATCTTCACGCGCTCGCACTACGAGCCCGGCCACTTCACGGCGAGCGCTTTCGTCGTGTCGCCGAGCGGCGATGCCATGCTGCTCGTCCATCACCCCAAGCTCGATCGTTGGTTGCAGCCCGGTGGCCACGTCGAGGCGCACGACGGCGACCTCATGGAAGCCGCCCGCCGCGAAGCCATCGAGGAGACCGGCATCGCCAACATGGCCCTCATCGGTGACGGCATCTTCGACGTCGACGTCCATGTCATCCCTGCCCGCAAAGACGAGCCGGAACATCGCCACTTCGACGTGCGTTTCCTGTTTCGAGCCGGAACACGTGACCTGAAGCTCGAAGAAGGCATCCAGGGGGCTCACTGGGTGCCGCTCCACGAAGTAACCATCGAGAACAGCGATAGCTCGGTGGCACGGGCAGTGGCGAAGCTCCTCAGCGAGGAGAGCGCCGTGGCGAGGCTTTTGGACCCGGTCTAGTCGACTCGACAGGGGCTCACGTCGCGGCCACACTGAGGAAGAGGTGTCATGGCTATCTCGACGTTGCGTAGCCCCGTCGCGCAAGAACCGGAAAATAGCGAAGCGCGGGCAGCCAGTGTTCGAGGCGGAGCCAAGGGCTCCCGTTCCCCGGAGTGGGCCCAGGTTCGTAGTCGTGTGGGCGCCGCCATCGAAGCGGTCGCCACGGTCCTCAAGGGCAACAACCAAGCGATCGAAATCACCATGGCGGCGCTCTTGGCGCGCGGCCACGTGCTCCTCGAGGACGTACCCGGCGTCGGCAAGACGACCCTGGCACGGGCCATTGCCAAAGTGCTGGGCTCGTCCTTCTCGCGCATCCAGTTCACCTCCGACTTGCTGCCGAGCGACGTCCTCGGTGTTCAGGTGCTCGACCAGACCCGCGGCACCTTCACCTTCAAGCGCGGACCGGTGTTCGCTCAGGTCGTTTTGGCGGACGAGATCAACCGGGCCTCGCCGAAGACCCAGTCGGCGATGCTCGAGGCCATGGCCGACCGCCAGGTGACCATCGACGACCAGAGCTATCAGCTCGAAGCGCCGTTCATCGTCCTCGCGACGCAGAACCCAACCGAGCATCACGGCGCCTATCCACTGCCCGAGAGCCAGCTCGATCGCTTCCTCGTGTGTACCGGGCTCGGTTATCCGCCGGCCGCCGACGAGCGAGCGCTCTTGTTGTCGCCACGCGCGCCGGAGACGGCGATGCAGCAACTGCAACCGCTCTTCGACTCGGCGCGCGTCGTTCAAGCACAGGAGTGCGTGGACAGCGTCGTGTTATCGCCCGCCATCGCGGACTACATCCTCGCCCTGGTGCAAACCACCCGCGTCCATCCCGACATCGTCCTCGGTTGCTCGCCACGTGGCGCCCTCGCCTTCGACGCCGCGTCCCGTGCCTGGGCGTTCGTGCGCGGGCGCGATTACGTCATTCCCGACGACGTGAAGGCCTTGGCGCCGTCGGTGCTCGCCCACCGCATCATGGTCTCGGGCGCTCGCGGTGCCTCACGCACCCGTCACCAGGCAGTCACGGTGATCGACGAGCTGGTGTCGCAGGTCCCCGTGCCGCGGTGAAGCTGAACGCGCTGTGGCGACGCCTGTGGCGCAACGCGCCCCGGCAGCTGCGCTTCACCCGCGCCGGACGCGTCGTCGTCGGCCTCGCTTTGGCCACGGGCTTCGCGGCCATCAATACCGGTAACAATCTGCTCTTCCTTGCTTGGGGCCTCGTGCTCTCCGGCATCGTCGTCTCCGGTGTGCTCTCGGAGCTGGCGCTGCGCGGCCTGTCCGTCGACGCCTTGCTGCCCAAGGACGCGCGCGCTCACGTTCCGTTTGCCTTGCCGGTGCGGCTCACCAATGGCGCCCGGCGTTTCGCGGCCTTGGGTCTCGATGTACGCGCGCGCCTGGTCGCCCCCGACGGCGGCCAGGAGGTTGCGGCCGCTCCTTTCGTTTTGCGCCTATCGGCGGGGGCGTCGCATGAAGCCCTGGCGCGCGCGAACCTCGAGCAGCGCGGCAAGTACACGGTCGACGAGATCGTCGTCGAGACCATGTATCCGTTCGGTTTCTTCGTGAAAGCGCGTCCGTTCAAGCGGATGCCGCCGCCCGCCTTTTGGGTGGCTCCTCGCCTCGTCGATGTTCGCGGTCTCGCCGTGGAAGTCGCCGGCCGTCGGGGTAGCGCCGCCGCCAACGTCGCCGGCACCGGTGAGGACTACTTCGCCATGCGCGCGTTCCGCACGGGCGACGACCTGCGTCGCATCAAGTGGCGGCGCTCGGCGAAGGTCGGCCGCTGGCTCGTCGCCGAGACCGAGGCCATCGCTGGTCACGACGTCGTCATCGAGCTGGCGCTCAGCCGCCGTGCCGAAAGCGAAGACATCGAGCTCGCCATCGCGACGGCGGGCAGCCTCGCCGAAGCATTGCTCGAGATGGGCACGCGGGTCGGCTTGCGCGGACCAGGCACCATGGTCACGAGCGATGTCGGGCCGGGCCACGCCTGGACCATCCTGCGGGCGCTGGCGGCCCTCGATCCGCAGCAGCCTTCCCTCGGCGGCGTGGTCGGCCGCACTACGACCCTCGTCGCCGTATGCGCCGGCGAGGTTTCGGTTCACGCCGACCACATTGTCCGCGTCGGCGGAGCGCCCGAGGAGCAGGTGGCATGAGCCTCGGTTTCGCCTACGCCGTCGGCTTCGTCCTCGCGACGACCACCGCGCTCTTGACCTTGCTGTCCGCGAACCAACTACCGCTCTGGATGTGGCTCGCGGTCTTCGTGCCGGCGGCCTCGGCGTTCCAGCAGGCGCGCGGCCGCGGTGTGCCCACCTGGACCGGCACGTTGGTCGGTGGCCTCGCCATCGTTTATGCCGCCGTGACCCTGCAGAGCCTCGGGCTCGAGGCGCTGCTACCCGCTTCGTCGGGCGCGCTCGTCGGCATCTTCCTCGCGCGCATCATCACGCGCCGCACCTTGAAGCACGACCTGCAAGCGCTACTCGTCTCGCTGCTCGTCGTCATCGCGGGCGCCGGCATGAACAACGGTGTGAGCTACGGCGCCGCCTTCGTCGCCTATGCCGTGAGCATCGTTTGGGCCCTGGTCACACGGCAGCTCGTCGAAGGCGCCGAGCGCGAAGCCGCCCTGCCCTTCGGCGCCAAGCTCGAGGTGACGCTCGCGCGCCGCGACATCATCACCCCCGTCTTCTTCGGCGCCAGCGCCATGGTCAGTCTCGTCGTCTTGCTCTCGACGACCCTCCTCTTCGTGCTCTTCCCACGCGTCGGTCTCGGCAGCTTCAAGCTGGGCCAGCAAGCGGGACTCCCGTCGGCGGTGTCACTGCGCGGCTCTCCGATGGCACGTGGCACCGGGGCGGTGGTGGCCCGCGTCAAAGGCATCACGTTCACGCAGTTCGAACAGGGCCTCTACATGCGCGCCGCGACTTACGACCGCATGAACCGCGACGGCTTCGCGCGCAACGAAGGCCTGGTGGTCATGGGCGCGCCGCCGGTTACCCAGATGGCTCACCGCGCCGACGCGCGTATGTACGAGGTCTTCATGCAGCCGGTCGCCGACAACCGGCTCTTGGTGCTGGGACCGGTGCAGAGCCTGACCCTCCTCGGCGGTGGTGGCGCGAACCCCTCGATGAGCACGCGCACCATCACGTTGCGCCCGAACGGTGAAGTCGACGCAGTGACGAGCGGCCCCATTCGTTACGCGGTCGCGGGGCCCACCAGCTTGAGCGCGGCCGACGGCGCCTTCCTTACGGAGCAGCCTCTCGACGTCGAAGCTCTGTCGGCCTGGCTCACGCTACCCGAGGACCTCGACGCGCGAGTCCCGGAGCTCGCGCGCGCCACCACTCGCGGCGCGTCTTCCTCGTCCGCTAAAGCGTCGGCCCTGAGAACGTTCCTGCGCGGCTTCGTCTACACCCTCGACCTGCCCAACGGGCGCGTCGACGACCCGTTGGCCGCTTTTCTCTTCGATGATCGACGTGGCCACTGCGAGTACTTCGCGACCGCGTTCGCCGCCTTGTTGCGTGCCGCTGGAGTGCCGGCACGGGTCGTTGGTGGCTTCCAGGGGGGAGCTTGGGATGGCGAGGCCCAGGTCGCGGTGTTCACCGCCGACAACGCACACGCCTGGGTCGAGTGGTACGCCGAGGGCGTCGGCTGGGTGCTCGACGACGCCACGCCCCCGGGCAACCGGGGCAGCGCCCAGCTCTCGAGGCTCGGGGCCATGCTCGAGAGGATCCGCCGCAACTGGGACGACTACGTTTTGGACTATGGCCTGTCACAGCAATTCCAGATCTTCTCGCAGGTGACGCAAGGCGTGCGCAGTCTGCCGGTCGAGCTGCCGCGGCTCGCCGACAAGAAGACGCTCGCCGCTATCGTCGCGTGTTGCGCCGCGGTGATCGCTTCGGCGTGGCTCTGGCGCCGCCGTCGGCGTGTCCATCGTCGGCGCGTCCATCCGCTCGCCGTTGCGCTCCAGCGGACGCTGGCGCAGGTGCTCGGAGAGCCGTTGGCTGTCACACGCACCTTGCGTGATGGGGTCGACCAGGCAACCCGCGAGCTTGGGCTCACGCACGAGCTGGCACGCGCGCTCGCCATGGCGCTCGCGGTCTACGAGCGTCAGCGCTTCGGCTTGGTCCGAGGCGGCTTCGACGACACGCCACGCGCCATTCGCGCGCTGCGCACCGCCCGTCGGCGCGCGCCGCTCAAAGGTTCGGAACGATCAGCCGCACGGTGATGCTCGCATCGCCGCCGAAGCTGTCGGTCGGCCGCGCCGCGGGCTGCAGGTCGTCCACCGGATCGTCCGGGCCTACGAGAGTGTCGCGGAAAGGCTCGCGACTGGTCGTGCCGGTCGGGTCGGTGTCGGCCAGAAGGTTGGTAACACCGCCACCAACGTCGGCGCGCATGGCCGCGAGCGCCCCAGCGCTCAACGGGTTGGTCGGCGATAGCGTACCATCGTGGAAGCCACCCGCCGCGCCAGGGCCGTCGAGGCTCAGCGACCCACCGGCTCCATTCACGCTGATGGCGCCGTGATCGACGACGAACTGGTCTTGCTTGCCGTTGGTCTCGACGAAGAAGGCGGTGCCGCGGACACCGGCGACGGCGTTGTCGGTCTGCACTTCGAAGCGCGAGTCGTTACCGAAGAGCTTGGTAACCTTGGCCCAGAGCCGGCCCACCGACACCTTGATGGTTTCCTTGCGCGCCGCGGCCGGGTCACCGCGCGTCAACGAGGCTACCTCGACACGGGTGTTGGACCCGAGTCGGATGAGAGTTCCGCTCGGCAAGCGCAAGCTGCAACGACCGTCGTCACCGGTCGCGATGATGGTGCCCATCGGCACTTCGCCAAAGCGGTCCAAGGGCGCTACGGCTTGGCCGGAGATGAGCTCGACCTTGCCGATGACCTGAACGACGCGCGCGGTGACGGGCGTCTGAGCGAGCACGAGATGCGTGATGAGGATTAGCGTGTTCATGGTCGCTCGATTCCTATTGGTACCAGAAGCGCACGCCGGCGCTCACCACGTGGCGGTTGAATGTACGGGCATCACGATCTGAGACGTTGCGCATGAAGCCGTATTCGGCGTGCAGCTCGAAAACATCGAAGCCGTAACGGGCCCCCAGCTCGGTGCGGTAGGTCACTTCCTTGACGTCTCCGGCTTCGAAAGCGCGCCCCGCCACTTCCCCGAGCCCGAAAGCGGACAGACTTCCCACCACCGGCACCCACGCGTAGGCGAAACCCGCGACTTCCTTGAAGTCGACGAGCGCTTGCACGGTGTTGTCGCTCGCCTTGTTGATGGCGCCTCGTAGGTCGAGGATGAGCCGAACCGGCGCAAGCCGCATGGTATCGCGCAAGGCCAGCTCGTAGGTCACGTTGTCCGGGCCAGCGATGGTCACGTCGTCTTCCGTGTCGCGGTACTCGATGCCACCGAGGAAACGGAACACGTGGCGGCCCATGGCGCGAGAGGCCCAGACGCTCGGTGCGATCAGCCGCTGTACGTGCTGGCTGAAGCTGTCGACGAAGATCTCGGTGTAGCGCATGTCGAGCGCCAGCTGGAACGCTCCGAACCGGTGTTGGCCCTGCGCGATGAGGCCGATGGTCGAAGGCACGACACCGTGCAGGGCTTCATCACCGTCGGTGCTCGTCTGGTTGGTGACGCGCGCAAGCAGCGTGAAGGGCCGCGCACCCTGGAGCTGGTCGGCGCGCCCGTAGGTGATGCCGCCCACCGCTTCGACGTCGATGGTCGGAGTGCTGCGATCCACGGTCGACGGCACCTGACTCGAAGCGAGCTGGACGTTCGAGTCGTAGGTCATGCCGAGCCCGAGACGCGCGAGCGGCTTCACGCCGCCGGTGTCGGTGCCACGAACGTCGTCGCCGGAGGACAGCCGAGCACGCGCGGCGAGCGCCTCGGCGCGCTGCGGATCACGCGCGACCAGGGCGTCGAGTGTCGAGCCGGCCGCGTCGCGCTGCCCGACTTCCGCCTGCGCCAGAGCGAGCTCGAAGCGCGCGTCGTCGTCATCGGGGTCGAGCTCCAAGAGGCGGGCGAGGTGCCTTGCGGCCGTGTCGGGGTCACCGGCCTTGCGCGCTAGCCGTGCCGCCGCGAGGAGCGCATCGGGGTTGTCCGCGTCGACGGACAGCGCGGCGTCGACCTCGGCGCGAGCCAGGTCGAGGTCACCTTGGGCGAAGGCGACTTGCGCGGCGTCGAGCCGTGCTTGCGCCTGGTCGGCGGGCGCCGTGAGCAGCGAAGAGAGTACCAGCGTGAGGAAGGTCATTGGGTCTGGACCGCCTGAGTAAAGAACTGGAGCGCGCTGGTGAAAAACAGCTCGTCGCCGCGCTCGCGCAAGATACCGCCGGCCGGCGCCAGCGGTAGCGTCTCCGAGTCCATCGGGAGGCGCATGTCGAAGGTGTCATAGAGCACCGCCAGCGTTCCCGCGACGACGACGAGGCGAGCTCCAGAGAGGTCGAGGATCGCCGTGGTCGTAGGCGTCGGGGCGGCGCCAAAGCTTCGGCAGCGCGTAGTCACCGTGGATCCGCCATCGTGGATCTCTTCGACCGCGAGGATGCCGCCGCCGTAGTCGCTGACCATCACGACGTCGGCGCCGACCGCATCGCCTACGATCGCGAGCACCGCGCCACGCGCGCCAGCCGGGCATGCCGAGATGTCGACCACGACCGGCAGGCTGGTGAAGCTGTTGTCGGTGAGACGGGCCGCCGCGATGGCCCCCGCGGCACTAGCGCTGACGACGAGGCCGTTGCTGGTCACGCCGACGCGAGCTCCGGCCGCACCGCCGACGGAGCCGGCGGGATGAGGACGCAGGTCGCCGGCATTGAAGGTCGAAAGACCGGCGGTGGTCGAACCGACGATGAGCTCACCGTTGGGGCTGGGAGCGAGCGCGCTGAAAGCGGCCGCGGCCGCGTGCTCGCGTTGCGCGGCATATGGCTGGCCCAAACCGCCGTACGGATATTGGGGCGCGAACTGCTCGACGAGGGTCGCGCCGATGGCGCCGACGATGCGCCGCACTCCCGGGACGCGTGTCGGCAAGGAGAAGCCACGCGCGGTCATGAGCTCGGAGGGATTGTTGCCCTCGAGACGTGAGACCCCGAAGTTCGGGTCGCCAGTGCGTATCGCGAGCACGCCGGCGCGGCCGAGACTGTCGACGAGCGTAGCGCCGCCGGTGCAAGTCGCCGGGCAATTCGTGGACGGCGCCGAGGGCACCTCGAGAAATTGGCCAGGCAGCAAAGCGATCAGGTCGATCTCGTCTTCGCCGAACTCGCCGAACGTGTAGCCTTGCCCCCGCATCGGCACCGGACCGCTCAACAGACCGCTGGAGCGGACACCCACCTGCAACGAGTATGCGTAGTGATGCTCGTCCGCGACGGCGCGAAACGCCGGGGGCACGACGAACGTGATGCTCTCACGGGTCGATGCGACGACCTGCGCCGGCACGCCCTGCAGGAACACCTCGTCGCGGCCACCGCCATTGAAGCCACTGCCGATGACGGTGACGCGCTGACCAGGCGCGGCGCTCGAGACCGACACGCCGATGGGCTGCGGTCCGACCATCACCATGTCGCGAACGTCGAGGGTGTCGGGCCAGGCTCGGATTGGATAGTCGATCGTCGCAATCGTCGTGTTGTGCTCGAGGTCGGCGTAGTTGATCGTGAGCATCGACGCCGTGGCGGTGAAAGACACCTTTGGCCGTGAGCTGTACAAGGCGCGACTGCCTGGATCGAACAGCAGCATGCTGGGCGGCGTCTGCGCGGTCGGATCGTTGCGTTGCGCCTCGATCCACGCGACCTGCGTGCTGTTGCGCTCGGTGTACGCGAGATAGACGGTGGCGTTGGCGCTGCTATCGATGCCGGCTACCCACGGCACGCCGGTGACGGGGTCGATAGCGATGGCCGTGGCGGTGAAGACGCCGCTCACTGGTCGCTGCATGCTCCACGGGAAGGCGTCGAGCACATCCTCGGTCAACGAGATGGTGTAGACCGTGCCGGCGACGAGGACGAGCGCTGTAGCGGACCGACTGTCGAGCACCATGCTCGTTGGTGGGACGCCGCCGTCGAAGGTGACATCGGCGCCGAGGTCGATGGTCGATGGGGAAGCGACGCGATAGAGGAACGCGCAGCCGGAGCCCGCGGCCAGAAGGCGCCCCGTCATGGTGTCGCTCGCGAGCATGTAGGGGTCGGGGCATGCCGCGTTGGCGAGCGCGATGTTGGCGACCACGGCGCCGGTCGCGAGATCGATCTCGCAATGCGTGTGACGGGCGGGCACGCTGTCGTCGGCGACGATGACCGCGAGATTCGGGCTCGCCGCTGGGTGACGCGGGATGGTCGCGGTGAGCGCGGCGGAGTGGACGAGCGAGCCACCGCAAGGATTGAGCACGGTTTGCGCCGAGCCGTCGCGCGCCTGCAGCCAGACGCCGTTATCACCGAGCACGGCGGTGATCTCGCGCTGCGATTCCCAGAACACGCGGAAGGTGCTTCCGAGCTCGCTCGGCAACACGGTGACGCTATCGGTCGCGCGGCCGCGTCGCACCAGACGCCCGTCCTGCACCGCGAGGATCTCGGGCGAGGCGACGACGTCGAAATCGACGGCGGCGGGGACGGCGCCGGTGGGTGTGCGCCCCGAATACGGCTCCGTGGTGACGCGCACCCGGCCGGTCTTGAAGGCGTTCATGCCGACGCCGTCGCCGCTGTAGACCTGGAGTACGTTGAAGTCGCTCGAGCGGATGCCGTCCGGCCCCCAGTCGACGATGGGGAAG
>JBGGMJ010000145.1:0-2625 GCA_041288095.1 Myxococcota bacterium | reverse complement strand
GCGAGCGTCTTCAACTACACGGCCTCCTGGCTCACCATCCTGGTCCACGCGGTCTTCGTCATCATGGCTTCGGTGCCGACCTGCATCATCGCCCGCGTTTTCTTCGACCGCGTCATCGGCGCCGGCCAGCTGGCACGTGATCACGCGAACGAGCTGGTACGGATCCGCGGCCTGCTCGCCGGGGCGCGGCGCATCAGCGTCGAGCTCGCCCGCGAGGCACGTACGCTGTCGGCGAGCGCCGAAACCATCAGCCAAGCCGCGGTGACCGAAGCCGCGAGCGTCGAGCAAAGCTCCGCGACCCTGGGCGGCCTCGCGCTCGCGGCGCGCAACACCTCCGACTATGCGACGCGCGCCAACGAGCTGGCGGTTTCTTCGTGCGCTTTAGCGGGCAGCGGCGCCGAGGTCGTGCGTCTCACGCGCACCGAAATGGGGACCCTGCGCGACGCCTCGACGCGCGTCGCGGACATCGCCGTGACCATGGACGAGATTTCGTTCCAGACGAACCTTCTCGCCTTGAACGCCGCTGTCGAGGCGGCTCGCGCCGGTGACCATGGCCGCGGCTTCGCGGTGGTCGCGCAAGAGGTGCGCAATCTCGCGGTGCGCTCGACCACGTCGGCACGCGAGATCCGCGCGCTCATCAAAGGCTCGTTGGAGCAAGTCAGCCGCTGTGTCGAGCTCGTCGACAGATCCGATGAAACCTTGTCGCGCGTCTCGGCCTCGGCGGGCGAGGTCGAGAAATTGATGAACGGCATCGCTCAGGCCATCCACGATGAGTCGGTGAACATCTCCGATCTGTCGCGGGCCGCCGACGGTTCGACCGACAGCGTGCAGCGCACCGCCGAGCAGGCTCTCGAGCTCACCAACACGGTCTCGCGCCTGTCCGCTATGGCGAACGAGCTCGGCGACCTCATCGCCATGACACCGCAAGCCAGCGCAACGGCGGCCTTGCAACAGGCTCCGGACCCGATCGAGCGCACGCGAGCCACGGCCCAGATGAACGCTAAAGCGGCGAGCCGGCCTATCTACGCCGGAGTGGTTTCGAACGCAAAAAGTCCACCGAATAATCGACCGGCCCGCGTACATTTACGATCGCGTGTCTAAAACACGAGCGCTGACAGCAAGTTGACGCGGGGCGCCAATGTGCGTTTTGGGGATCTGGATCCCCCCTGCGCTCCCACAACCGCACAAATCCACTTCTGTCAGACCCCTTTTGTATTTAACTGCCCATCACAACGAACACGTCGGCGGACGTGCGAGTTGCGAATCACCACCACCCGGCAGCTGCGTGACTGCCGAAGCGAACGGGGCCAAGGGGCATGCTTCAAACTGGCGTCGATTCTTCCAACGGTGTGTCCCACGGCCCGTCACAGGGCACTGCTGGCGCGGCTGACAAAGCCAAGCGCAAGGAGCCAACCCATAGCGTTGGCACCGGGCGCATGCATGTGCGCAAGCGGGATGGCGCTCTCGAGCCCGTCGATCTGAACAAGATCGTCCGCGCGGTCGAGCGCTGCGGCGAAGGGCTAGTCGACGTCGATCCGATGCGCGTTGCGACGCGCACGATCTCGGGCCTCTACGACGGCGCCACCACCGCCGAGCTCGATCAGCTGTCGATCCAGACGGCGGCGTCGTTGATGGCCGAGGAAGCGCAATATTCGCGTCTCGCGGCGCGCCTCCTCTGTACGTACATAGAGAAGGAAGTTTCTGGCCAAGAGATCCACTCGTTTTCACAGTCGGTGAAGACGAATCTGCAACACGGGATCGTGGCTCCGAAGGTCGCCGAGTTCGTGCAGAAGAATGCGCGCAAGCTCAACGACGCCATCAAGCCGACCCGTAACGATCTCTTCGGCTACTTCGGTATCCGGACGGTCTACGATCGTTACCTCTTGAAGAATCCGGAGACCCGCAAGGTCACCGAGACGCCGCAGCACTTCTTCATGCGCGTCGCCTGCGGTCTCGCCGAGTCGCCGTCAGAGGCCATCGAGCTCTACGAGCTCATAAGCTCTTTGGCTTACCTGCCGAGCTCGCCGACCTTGTTCAACGCCGGCACGCTGCACAGTCAGCTGTCGAGCTGCTACCTGCTCGACTCGCCGCAAGACGAGCTCGTGTCGATCTACAACCGCTACACCGACATCGCCAAGCTGTCGAAGTACGCGGGTGGCATCGGCCTCGCGTTCCACCGCGTCCGCAGCCAGGGCTCGCTCATTCGCAGCACCAACGGCCTGTCGAACGGTATCGTGCCCTGGCTCAAGACGCTCGACTCGTCGGTCGCGGCGGTGAACCAAGGCGGCCGTCGCAAGGGCGCTTGCTGCGTCTACCTCGAGACCTGGCACGCGGACATCGAGCAGTTCCTCGAGCTCAAGGACAACACCGGCGACAACTCGCGCCGCACCCACAACCTCAACCTGGCGAACTGGGTCCCCGACCTGTTCATGCGCCGGGTCGAGGAAGACGGCATGTGGTCGCTCTTCGATCCCAAGGTGACGCCCGAGCTCACCGACCGCTTCGGCGCGGAGTTCGAGCGCGCGTATCTCGACGCCGAGGCGCGTAAGCAATACGTGCGTCAGGTGAAGGCGCGCGAGCTCTACGCCCGCATGATGCGTACGCTGGCCAAGACCGGTAACGGCT
>JBGGMJ010000144.1:0-16702 GCA_041288095.1 Myxococcota bacterium | reverse complement strand
AAAGCAGCTCGCCAGCACGTCGTGACGCACTTCCATGTTACCGACCTTCACCCACGGGACGGCGCGATCACCGCGCACGGTGATCGCAGTGACCTCGAACCCGCGATCGACGGCCTGGGCGTCGAAGAGCTTGCGGACGTTATCACCGCGCAACGCGATAGCGTTGCACGCGCCCCCTTCGGGCCGGAAGGCGACGACGGTGCCGACGACCTCGTGCAAGCGCTCGAGCGCCTCGGTCCAGGGCACGAGGCAGCCGACTTGCTCTCCGGTCTTGATCGCCAGGCGGTGCGGGCGGCCGCGCGAGTCGGTGACGTCGGCGACCAGCGCGGTGGCTCGATCACCGTCGACGAGCAACGCATTCACGGTGAGGCGCGTAAGCTCTTTGCGTGGGAAGACGTCGTCGGCGGCGCTGCCGGCGCGTGTCGAGATCGACTCGCCGGGCGCGTAAACTTCGACCGGGCAGGTCCGCGACGGCAACAGGCCGATGCGGCCGCCGGCGATGAGACCGCCCGTGTCGATGCGGGCGTCGGGTCCAGCGACCTGAGCGAGCTCGTCGAGCGGCACCGTGGTGGCGCAACCGAGGCTTACAACGGCGATGACCGCGAGAAAGCGCTGCATGGTTTTGGCCTCCTAGAAAGTGCCGCCAATGAAGCCGCTGAGCTCCTTGGCAAATGTGACGTTGGGATTCAGGGTGACGCCGTAATACGGCCCGGAGCTCGCGAGGTCGTCCGGCGGCGCTGGTGTGTCGCTCATGCGTCCGCGATAGTCGACACCGACGAGAAAACCGCCCAAGTTAGCCGTGAAGCGCAAGGTAGCGAAGGTCGCCGCCCCGTAGACGCGGATGCGAGTGCCGGCCGTGGCGCTGCCGATGGAGCTCGCCAAGTTGGTGAGCCGCGAAACGCCGCCGGTGAGCGTGAGAGTCGCGCCGCCCACGTTGACGGAGGTGGTGAGATGTCCGCCATAAGTAGCCTCGGCCGCGAGCCCAAGGATCTTGGCCACGAAGGTCGCCGAGTCGGAGGATGACCCATTGAAGGTCAAGAAACCGCCGGCGATGGACGCGTCCGGGCCGACGCTCGCCATGAAGGTCCTGCCCAGCCGGACGAAACGCCAGTCCACCGCGAACCCGAGCGGCAGGAGGACCTGCGACCAGCCGCCCACCTCGGCCGTTCCCCGGCCGATCAAGAGGACTCGCGGGAGCGGCAGCTTGAGCGCCCAGACGACTGGCGCCGAGTGAAGGGCGTTGTCCGCGAAACCCATGGAGCCTTCACCGTACAAACGATAGCTCGAGACCTCCGAGTTGGTGACGTCTTCGGCGAACGACGGCGCTCCGAACCCGAAGATGATCTGTGAGTCTTCGCCCTTGGTTGTGGGTAACGCGCCGACGGTGATGCCATCATCGATGCGCATGGGCTCCTCGCCGCCGGCCGTCTCGGCGTCCTCGACGAAACCGAATCCGGACTTCCACTCGGGCGCCCTGGTGCTCGCCGCCTGCGCGTCGGGCATGCCGGCGAGTGGCGTCGCCGGTCCGGTTGCGTCGCCGGGTTGGTCGTTCACCACCGTGTCGCCGCCTTCCACCATGCTCGTCGCGGCCACCGACGTCGTCGCGCCCTTGGCGCCGAGGTCCGGGACCGCCGCCGCCGCCGATTCGCGCAGCTTGCGGATGATGTCCTCGCAGCTGGCGCCGAGGCTCGCCGGGTTGTCGATGGCGAGTGGCTGCTGGGCGCGGCCGACGATCTTGCGGTCACTCGCGCGCACCAGAGCCACGGTGAGCAAGAGGTTGCCCTTCTTGCCGAAGCCGCGGGCACTGAGCATGTAGGTGACGCGCGCCTTGGCGCCGACCTTCGCCCAGCATTCGCTGTCGCTGCACTCGAGCGCTTGGCGGAGCTGCGGGCCCAAGCGCTTCTTGAGCTCACCGGGCTCGACGTTGTCGCCCAGGACCGCTTGCACGGCGGTGAGCAACGATTCCTGCGCCATCGCCCTGGTCGCGGCGTCGACCTGGGGAGCAGCGAGAGGCAGCACGCCGACGTCGGCGGCACTCGCGGGGCGCCCGGTGAGGAGCGCGGCCATGAGGAACAAACCGCGACACGATCCAGTACGGCAATAACGCGACATCGGCGTTCACCCTGGGGTTAGGTGTTTCGTCGGTCCGCTAACGCGACTTCGTACTGCTCTTGCGTTGGCCCGACTGCTGTTTGCAGGTGTCGCGCCACCCCGAGCAGCCGACAACTCATCGAAATGTCGAGTGCCATCGCGGACGCCGCCGTCAAAGAAGGTCATGCGTCGATGTAGGCCTGACGGAAATTGTCGGGGTGGCCCCTAAGCGGCGTTTGGGGCAGTCTCACGCCCACTCATGAACACGCAGCTTTCCCAACGAGAGGTCGAAGCGCTCGATGCCTGCGCGCGGCTGATCCACGCCCGGCGGCTGACGACGCCGGCGTTGCTCTTGTTGGGCGCGGTGCGTCCGGTGCAGCGGATCACCGACGCGTCGCTGCGGATGGCCATGCCGTACATCGAGGCGCTGGCGCCCACGGATACCGTGCGTGCCCTCCACGACCTGTTGAATCGTCCCAACGGCGCGCAGCTACTTTGTGACCTCTTGAGCCAGCGCTTGGGCGTACTGGACCGCGCATGAGTCGACTCCTCGCGGTAGTCTCCTTGCTCGCGTGCTCCGTGGCCTGGGCGCAAGCGCCCGAGGGCGAAAGCGTCGCCGAGCGTACGCAGGTTGGCAGTCTCGCGCGCACTGCGGCGGCGTTGCACAACACGCTCGACGTCTTTCGCTTGGCGCTCTCGGAGCTGGTGCCGGCGACGCATGTTCTGCGCGAAGCAGGTGAGGCCGAAGGGGCGACGCCCGAAACGCCCATCCCGCCGGGGGCGAGCGAAGTGTTCGCGCGACTCGCGCGCGTCGTGCCTCTGCGGGCCGCCGCCGAAGCGTTGCCGGCGATCAGCCGCGGCTACCACGCCGAAGCGTTGGACGCGCTAGAGGCGCTCGCCGCGGCTCGGACCTTGGGTGAAACGGGAGCGCCGCTGCGTGAGCTGTCACGCGCTCTCGAGCGGCTCGAGCGGGCTGCTTCCGACATCGTCGATCTCTTCTCGCGCCAGCGTCCGATGCAGGTGCGTATCGTCGACCCCGAGACCGCTCTCGATGACGTCAATGAGGCGCTCGACGAGGTCGCCGCCGCCGAGCAGCGCATCGGCGATCTGCGCGCTTCGCGCGGCACACCCGCCGATCAACTGCGCGCTTTCATGCGCCTCGAAGTGGCGCTCGCCCATGCGCTCGATCTCATCGCCGCGGCCGAGGAATCGGGCGTGCGCATCGGCTTCGACATGCAAAAGCCGACGGCGAGCTTCGCGCGGGTTGCCGGCGAGATGATCGGCTTGCGCCAGGCGCTGGCGGAGGCGGCGGCCGACCTGGTTGTCGCGCCGACCCTGACGCTGGACGCCATCCACGCGCACGAAACGACGGCGATGTCGGAGGACGGCAACCAGCGCTTCCGTCACCTATCCGTCTCTTTTAGCGGAGCACGTGCCAAAGATGTCGCGGCGGTCCGCGTCGAGCGCCTCGGCAACGCCGACGACGTCACCCTTGCGTTGGTGCAGCAGACGCTCTGCCTGGGCGCCGACTTCGCGCAAGCGCTGGCGCGGACGCGTGAGGCGCCGGTCGACCCATCGCGTGGGCGTCTCGGTGATCTCAAGATCACGGACGGGCAGTATCGCGCGAGCTTCGTCGAGCCGCCGGGCGAGTCGGCCGTCCGCTCCGAGCTGGTGCTCACGCCGGTGAGCGCCTTCGGCATCGCCGGCTCGAGCATTCGCGTGCCGGTCGCCTACCTCGCCAAGCACGTCGGTGAGCCGCGAGCCGTCCGCGCCGCTCTCGAGCGGATCGATCCGCGCGAGCCGCGCTTCTACCGTGACTTCGACGCCGTTCGCATCGCCTGGGGCCGCGCCATCGGCGACGTCGCACCCGACCAACGTCTGGCCGGCACGGCTCGGGTCAATCACGCGGCCGTTGTCACCGGCTACCGCGTCGCCCGACTCTCCGGCGACAAGGCCATCGTCGTCGGCAAGACTGCGGCGGGCGTCACGGAGATCGTCGACAGGCCGACGGCCACGGAGTTGGCCGCCGGTGTCCGCTATCGCGTTACAGCGCTCGCGAGCAACGGCGCCGAGGTGGTGAGCAACGAGGCGTGCCCGCCGCAGGTCCGGGTCGATCTTCGCGAGGACTTGCAGCTCGCGCGGCTCGGAGCCGGCAGCTTGTCGCGCCCCGCTAGCTTCGAGCGCACCGTCGAGCACGAGCTCGAGAGCGACGTCACCTTGGCGAAGGCCCGAGCGGCTTTCGAGATGCGCGCGGCCGACGCGCAAGAAGCGCTGCTCACGCGTTGGTGGCGTGGCATCCCGTTGCGCGAGCGGACGGCGTGGCTCGCCCGCTGGCCACTGCTCATGAGCGCCAACGAGCGCGAAGCCTGGCTGTCTTCGGCGCACGAGGGCATGCGGCCCGCGGACTTCGAAGCCTGGGCGCTTCCCGAGCTGTATCTCGCGGACCAACCCGAAGAGGTGCGCAACGAAGTCGACCGCTGGTGGGGCCTCATCGGCGTCAAGGCGCGCACCGCGAGCTACAACCGCTGGATTGCGAATCTGTCCTCGAGCCACCGCGCCTATGTCGAGCACACCGCCCGCGCCGGGGGACAAGAAGGGCTCGATGCCACCCGACCGCTGCGCGTGACGGTATGGTGGGCTTCGCGCGGCGAGACCGAACATCAGCGCGCCCGTGCCTGGTGGGAGCGCTTGGATAGCGACGCGCAGCGCCTGCGCATGCAGGCCTGGATGACACGCCTCGATCCTTTGGTGCAGGTCGCCGTGCGCTGGCCCGAGCTCGAGGTGCGCGCCGCTGGAGAGCGCGACGAGCTCCTGGCGAACGCCTACCGCGACTTGCCGAGCGCCTTGTGGCGCCGCGCACTCGCCTGGATGGCATGGGAGAGCATGGACGGCGGCGCTCGCGCGGGCATCGTGCGCAGCGAGGTGCCGGGCGTGGCCCGACTCGCGGCGCAGCTCGCCTACGCGGTGCGACCTCTCGACGCGGCGCTGGGCTTCAACTTGCGGATGCTCCTGTCATTCTCGTTGTTCGCGACGCTGTTCGCCATGGCGGTGCGTCGAGTCATCCGCTCGCGCGGAGCATTGAAGCTGCGGCGCCTGCCGGCCTTCGACGCCCTGGACCGGGTAGCGGCGGCGGCGCGGACGAGCGGTGGAGCCGCGGTGGCCGTCCCCGGGCTCAACATGGTGAACGATGCGCAAACTCTCGCTGGTCTACATCTCATCGACCGTGCCGCGGACGTCACCGCGGCCCACGAAAGCGTCTTGGTCGTGGCTGACCGCGAGCCCTTCGTGCGGCATAGCGGCCTCGAGGAAGGCGTCTCCGGCGCCGGCTACGCGCTCGACGAGCACCGCGCGCTCGCCGGCGACTTCATGCCGTTCTTGCCCAGCGGCCGTGACGTCGTCACCCAGACCCCCGGCGCCGCCGCCATGTTCGTCGGCCGTCTGCCGCCCGAGATCCTGCTGGTGACGAGCGCGCTGCGTCCTGACGCGGTGACGCTGACTGCTACCGGTGAGCGCGCGGCGCTCGCGGTCGCGGCCGCAAGCCAAGGCGAGGTCCTCATGGGTGACGCGGTCTACGCCGCGGCGGCGGACAGCTCGCGCCAGCCTTCGCTCCTCACCACCGTGCTCGCGGGCGACTGGATGAAGCTCGCGGTCCTCGCGGTCCTGGGTTTGCTCCTGATCCTGGCGAGCAGTGGAGTATTCGGGTGACCAAAGCCGGTGCCCCCATCGTCTGCGCCATGGTCGCCGCGACCTACTGGACCCTCGAGCCGGTCGTCGATGTCGCGCGCGACGGCTGGCTCAAGACCTTCGCGGCGGATCTGGTCATCGCGATCATCGCCGTCGTGACCCTCGTCGCCATCACCGGTGTCCTCGCGCGCGAGGGCAGGAAGGTGGTGCGCCGCGAAAGCGGACACCTGAACGCGACCCTCGTGCTCGTGGCTTTCGCGCTGACCTTCGCGATTGGCGTCGCCGAAGGCCCGGCGGGCGAGTGTTTCGTCTGGATCTTCGACTACGTGTACGCACCGCTCGAGAGCAGCTTGCTCGCGCTGGTTGCCTTCGCGCTCGTCGATACGGCGCTTCGTCGCATGCGGGCGCGCTCTGGTGAGACCGCCTTGCTCATCGCCACCGCGACCCTCGTCATGCTCGGCCGCGCGCCCACGAGTGGCACTGTCGGGACATTGATCACGCCGGTCGCCGACTGGCTCACCCGCGTGCCCAACGTCGCCGGCCAGCGCGTGCTGCTCATCGGCGCCGCCATCGCCGCCTGTTCGACGCTTCTAAGGTTGCTGCTGGGCATCGAGCGCGACTACCTCGGGGAGCGCCGCACGTGATGCGCTGGCTCGCCGTCATTGCTCTCGCCGCCGCCATTGCCGCCGGCATCTGGTCGACCCGTCCGGCGCCGCGCGCCGGCATTGCGCCGCAGGTCACGCAAGCACACGCCGCGCTCTCGGGTCTGGGCGCCGGAGACTTCGTGCTTCTCGCCGTCGACTTCGACCCCGCGAGCGTCCCCGAGCTGTCACCCTTCGTGCGTCTGACACTCGACATCGCGCTGATGCGTGGCGCGCGCGTCGTCACGCTCAGCCTGTCACCGCACGGCGCCATGCTCGCCGAGCGCTATCTGCGCGAGGCGCTCGCCGACCGCAAGGGTACTTACGGACGTGACGCGATGAACCTCGGCTTCATCGAGGGCCGTGGCACCGCGGTGCATCTCACCGGCATGCCGCTCCAGCGCATGGCCAGCCGTGACCACGCCGGCAACCTTCTCGGTGATCTACCGCTGGCAAGCGACATCGCGCGGCTCTCCGACGCCGCGCTCTTCGTGGTCGCCTCGAGCGGCTCGCCCGGCGCCTTCGACTGGCTCATGCAAGGGCAGGGCAGATTCGCCAAGGGCCTCTTGCTCGCGACCACGAGCCACGAGGGGCCAGAGCTCGCCGCTTTTTACGCGTCCGGGCAGCTCTCGGGCCTCGTCGCCGGGGCGCGCGATGTGTCCGCGTTCGCGGACCTCGCGGCCAATGACCCGCGCTTGCACACCGACCCGTCGTCGGCCTCCCATTTGCGCGGCCTCGCGGAGCAGATGCGCGCGCACCGCTGGGCGCATCTGGCGCTGGTTCTTTGCCTGGTGATCGGGCAGGGCGTGACGTCCTGGCGTGGGCGCAAAAAGGGGGCAGCGTGATCGGTCAGCTCATCGCCTTACTGCTCACCTTCGCGGTGCTCTCCTACGTCTGGCGAGACAATCCGTTATACCGGATGACCGAGAGTATCTTCGTGGGTGTCGCGTTGGGGCTCTTCGCCGCCTTCGAGGTCCGTCAGGTCCTCTTGCCTCGCTTCTGGGACCGTCTCGCGGCCGGCCCCGCCACCGGGGCCGCTTGGGTCGCGACGCTCCTCGTCATTCTCGTGGTCGCGTTGATGCTCGCTCGCCTGGTGCCGCCGCTCGCCTGGCTCGGCCGCGTCCCCATCGCCGTGGCCGTCGGCTCACTCGCGGGCATGGCCGCCGCCGGCTTCGTGCGCGCCGTGCTCGTGCCTCAGGTCGGAGCGAGCGCGGCCTCGTTGGTGATCACCGACAGCCTGGCGCATGAGCGCGGCGTTTGCCTCCTCGAGTCTCAGCCGGCCAACGCGCTGACCAACGTCGCCTGCAGCTTCGGCCCCTATCTGAACCAGCTGTTCATTTTCGCGGGGGTCGTCGCCGGGCTCGTTTACTTCGTCTTTTCTCGCGGTGAAAACAAAGGCTTACGAGCAGTGAGTCGATTTGGTGGCTGGATCGTCATGATGACCCTAGGAGTGACCTTGGGCTTCATGGCGATGGCGCATTTTGCCGTCACCATCGGTCGTGCCCAGACGATGATGGAAACGCCGGGTCTCGCCCTTTTAGCCCTGGCAATCGTGGTTTTGACGCTATTGTGCCTGCGGCGCGATCCGCCCAAGGCCGTCTAGCGTTGACAGTTCGAAAGGATTCCTGGCAACTGCCGGGGCCAAACGCGATGCAAGACCCCCACGCTGTAAGCAAACAGGCATTTTCGAGTCCCTTGCTCGAACGCCTGAGCCGCTGCCATCCCGCAGTGCCGGCCGTCATGTGGGTGCCGATGTCGGCTTACCTCTTCTATATGGGGTTTGGCCAAGGTCTGTCGCTCGTGACCTCGGCGGGTCTTTGGTCCGGCGGCTTCTTCTTGTGGAGCTTCTGCGAGTACATCCTCCATCGCTGGGTTTTCCACTTCGAGTTCAAGAACCCCGCGCTGCAGAAGATCTGGTATCCGGTGCATCGCCTGCATCACGATGTGCAGGAGTGGGACCGCTTGGTCGCGCCGCCGCTCATGTCGGTGCCGCTCTTTTTCATCTTCCTCGGCCTGTTCTACACCTGGCCCGGCGCGCCGCTCATGCTGCCGCTGTTCTCGGGCTTCATCGTCGGCTACTTGGGCTACGACTACGTCCACTATTACACACACTTCGCGCGGCCGACCTCGTGGATCGGCAAGGGTCTGCGCAAGCGTCATTTGCAGCATCATTTCGCGTTCGGCGATCGCTGGTACGGCGTTAGCTCCCCTATCTGGGACTACGTCTTCGGTACGTATGTCAAAGAGGGCGAGCGTTCGCGTCGTCGCGATGCTTCGGAGTCAGTCGCGTAGGCGACAAGGCAGGATGTAACGATGGATATCTTCGACAAGTGCCACGCCTATAACGACCCGCCGCTCGCGCGCTCGCACAACATCTATCCGTACTTCTCGGTCATCGACGAGACGTTCGGCACCGAGGTCATGATCGACGGCAAGCGCGTGATCATGGCGGGCTCGAACAATTACATGGGTCTTTCGAGCGACCCGCGGGTGAAGGAAGCCGCTATCGCGGCCACCAAGAGATTCGGCTCGACGTGCTCGGGCTCACGCCTGCTCAACGGCACGCTGTCGCTGCACGCCGAGCTCGAAGAGAAGTTCGCCGCCTTCTTGAAGCGTGACGCCGCCGCGGTCTTCTCGACCGGCTACACCGCGAATCTCGGCACCCTGAGCTCGCTCCTCGGCAAGGGCGACATCGTCTACATGGACAAGGGCGATCACGGGTCGATCGTCGACGGCGTGCGCCTCGGCGCCGCCGACATGAAACGCTTCCGCCACAACACGCCCGAGCACCTGGAGCTGTTGCTGCGCGAGGCCGCCCCCGAAGCCGCCAAGATGGTCGTCGTCGACGGCGTCTTCAGCATGGAAGGCGACGTCGCGCCGCTCGACAAGTACGCGGAGCTCAAGCGCAAGTACAACTTCCGCCTGATGGTCGACGAAGCCCACGGCATGGGCGTCTTCGGCAAGAACGGCCGCGGCACCGCCGAGCACTTCGGCGTCGAGGACGACTGCGACATCATCATGGGCACGTTCAGCAAGGCCTTCGCCTCGCTGGGCGGTGTCATCGCCGGTCCCGCCAAGGTCATCGAGTACATCAAGCACAAGGCGCGCTCGATGATCTTCCAGGCAAGCATGACGCCGAGCTCGTGCGGTGCTTGCTTGAAGGCACTCGAGATCGTCCAGGCCGAGCCGGAGCGCCGGGAGCGCCTGTTCGCCAACGCGGACCACGTGCGCAAGGGCTTCAAGGCTCTTGGCTTCGACACGCTGCACTCGAACACCCCGGTCGTGCCGGTCGTCATCGGTGACGACCTCAAGACCTTCTCGTTCTGGCGCGCTCTGCTCGACGCCGGCGTGTTCACGAACCCGGTCATCAGCCCGGCGGTCGCTCCCGGTCAGCAACTCATCCGCACGTCATTCATGGCGACGCACACGACCGAGCAGCTCGACCGCGTCCTCGAGACGTTCGATGTCATCGGGCGCAAGTTCGGTATCATCGGCGCCGACAAGGGCAAACAGACTAGCGTTGTGATTCAGGGTCGTCTCGCCGGCTGAGCAGACTGTCACCTAGGTGACGGTGAAACGACGGCTCCATGCGCGTCCGTGTGCGCCGCCCGCCGATAAGACAACGCATGATGTCTGTCATCGCGCCTTCGAAGCTTTTCAACCTCGACCTTCCAGTAGCGGTCGTAGAGCACGTTGCTCAGTTGCCGGCGGTGGTTCCACCAGAACGGACACCGGCCTCGACAGTTGCGTTGTTGCAAGCCGCCGAGGCGCACGATGTCGCCATGTACGGCGCTGTCCGCCGCCGCGGCGAGAACACGAGCGACACATTGGTGGGCAAGCTCAACGACGTCTTCCCGCTCGTGGGAGCGGGCGTCGCGTTTGCCGGTGGTATTGCCTCGGCCTGCGTGCTTGGCTGGCAGTACCCAGGTCCGTTCTTCATCGGGCTCATCGCCAGCGCGGCCACCTTGGCTCCGTTGAGCGTTCATGCCCTCGGCTCCATCCAGAAGCGTCGCGCCCATGACCCGCTCCCGACGAAATGTGCCGACCGGTTGGTGCGAGACTTCGAGGAGGGTGATCCCGCGACCCAGCGCTTGATGGTTTCTCTCGCTTCGCGCTGGCACGACATCGCCGCGGCCCGCGTCGTCGCCGGCATCGAAGCACGCCACCAGCTAAAGGCTCTCGCCGACGTCAAACTGCCACTCGACGCGGTCGCTACGAAACGTGTCGACACCGCTATGGCGATTCTGCAGTGCCTGCGTCAGGGCAATGGCGCGCCGCGCAAGGAGCTCGACGCCACAGTGCTCACCAACCTGAAGGCTCGGGTCGAAGGCCTCACTGGCGACGACCGTGCCGAGGTCGCCACCTACTTGCGAGAGCGTCTCTATCGTGACGAGCGGCCGCGTTTCAAAACGGAGCGTCTGCGCGAGAGCAGCGCGCTCTTCGAAGCGCTTTGCAAGGGGCAGGCGGCAGCGCGCTTGTCGACCGAGCGGTTGACCGCGCTCGTCACCGCACGACCTGCGAACGACTAGCGCCGACCGCCTTCACGACGCGCCAGTACGCGCCTGAGTTGCCGGTGACTGGACGTCACCGGCCAACAACAGGCGAGTCGCTAGGGCACGCCGATAAGGGGGCACATGACGGTTCGCGGTACCCAGCTGGTTGCTCCACTCGCGCTTCAGGCTCTGGGCCATGCGCCGCCGGCGGTCATCATTCCCGCTCCTTCGAGCAAACCCCTCTTCGACGTCGGTCTCAAGCTCAACGACGCCTTGCATCACGCGACGCGGGGCCAGGGTGCAAAGCCTGGTGCCCCGGCAGTCCTGGCGGGCTTTCTTGCCCGCTGGACGTTTGCGTTTCCGGCCGCCGTTGGAGCATCCGTGGCGCTCGGCACTGGGGACGTCGGCGCCGGCTGCGTCGGCGCCCTGATGGGTATCTTCACGCTCCCCCTAGTGCTTGGCGGTCTCGAGCAGGCCGACCGGCTTTACCGCTGGCTTCCGGTGAAGCCCACCGCGGCCAAGGCCCTTGGGCTCGAGTTCGCCGAGGGCGGCACGGCCACCAAGGCGCTACTCACGCGCCTCGCCGAGAGCTGGCTCCAGAAGCTCGACATCTGGAAGATCGAGGCGCCCGACCTCAAGAGGAAGCTCGAGCAGGTCGCCGCGACGAAAGTCAGTCTCGAGCCCGCCGTCGCGAAGCGCGTCGACACCGTCTACCGGCTCATCACGGCCATACCGACGAACGGTTGGTCGCTCGTGCTCCCGGGCAGCGTGCTCCGCGACTTCAACGAGCTCAGCGCCGAGGATCGGAAAGTGTTCGCCCCCATCCTGCTCGAACGCTTCTTCCACAAGGACCAGCCGCGCGGCTTCACCAGCGCTGACGGTCACGTTCAGCTGCTCTTCACGGCGCTCTCCGCGGCTTCCAAGGAGGGCAAATGACGGTTCGCGGCACGCAAGTCGCTGAGCGTTCGTCGTCGCTTGCAAACGTGGCGACACTGCCTCCGCTCGCGATCGAGCACTTGCCGGTCCCGGTCCCCGTGGCGGAGCATCCGAGCAGGGCCAGGTCCCTGTTCGAGGTCGCTGACCGCCTCATCGGCGGCACGCACGCGGCTGCCGTCGGCAAAGGCAGCTACGCCGGGCCATCCCTCCCGGAGCGACTCGACAATACGATGGCCGTCTGGGGCACCGGCTACGTGTTCGGGGTGGGCGCCGCGGTTGCGACGGCGATCGGTTGGGCCGAACCGTCCCCATTTTTCCTCGGCCTCATTGCCGGCGCCGTTTCGATGTGGCCCGTGGCTTTGGGCATCGAGCACTGGAAAGGAGCCGCGCGTGCGAAGGCCATCCCCGTCGGCAAGGCGCGACCCTACCTCGAGGCCTTCAAGAGCGGTGGTGTCCAGACCCAAGCGGTCGTGACCCGGCTTGCCGCGAAAGCATCGATCACGGTGTCCTCGAACGCGATCGCCGGCCAGGAATTCCGGCAGCAGCTCGACGAGATCGCGGCGGTGAAGGTCGTCGCGGGCGAAGCCGCCGAACAGCGCATCAGCGCGCTGTGCGAGCTCGCCTCTCTCATGCCGCGCAAGCATCGCCTCGACGCCACGTCGCCGCGCGCAATCCTGGGGGCCTTCGAGAAGCTCGAGCCCGCCGACCGCGCCGACGTCGCGCCGCTTCTCCTGGCTCGCTTGTTTCGCGGCGAGACCTTGCGCTGGAAGCTCCCAGACACCACGCGCAGCGGTGACCTGTACGCGGCTCTCGTCGCGACGCAGCCGGGCCTTGTGACCTCGCGCGACGAGCTGCAGAAGCTCGTTGCACCCGCGCCAGTCGACGCCCGCGAAGCCTCCTGACCCCCGTGCCCTTGCTTTTCGCGCGCCAGTGGGGTGCAACCCGCGGCAGGAGCGAATGCGATGGTCGAGATCACCCCCGTCAGCGACAAACCCTCGCGCGACGCCTTCATCAAGTTTCCCTGGTCGATCTACTCGGGCGATAGCCACTGGGCGCCGCCGCTGCTCATCGAGCGCAAAGAGTTCCTCGATACCAAGAAGAATCCGTTCTTCGAGTACGCCGAGGTCGCCCACTTCCTCGCTCGCCGGGAAGGCAAGATCGTCGGCCGCATCAGCGCGGTGCACGACAAGAAGTACAACGACTTCCACGGCGTCCAGCACGTCGGCTTCGGCATGTTCGAGGCCGTCAACGACGTCCAAGTTTCGCGTGCCTTGTTCGCGGCGGTCGAACAATGGGGCAAGGAGCGCGCCCTCACGTCGGTCTGGGGCCCGGTGAGCTTCTCGACCAATCACGAGTGCGGCCTGTTGGTCGACGGCTACGACGACATGCCAGCCGTGATGATGACGTACAACCCGACGTACTACGAGAAGCTGGTCGAGGACGCCGGCTACGCCAAGTCGCGTGACCTGTGGGCGTGGGAGCTGTCCGCTACAGCGTCCGTCCCCGAGAAGATTGGGCGCATCGCCGAGAAGATCCGCGAGCGTGAAGGCATCGTCGTGCGCAGCGCCAACATGAAGAAGTGGGACGAAGAGGTCGACCTCGCGTTCCAGATCTACAACGAGGCCTGGGAAAAGAACTGGGGCTTCGTCCCGATGTCGCGCGCCGAGTTCGACAGGCTGGCGAAGGAAATGAAGCAGATCGTCAAGCCCGAGCTCGTCCTCATCGCCGAAGTGAACGGCGAGGTCGCGGGGTTCTCGTTCACCATCCCCGACGTCAACCCGGCCATCGCCAAGGCCAACGGACGGCTCTTGCCGTTCGGCCTGCCAAAGATGCTCATGCACTTGAAGAAGTGCGACCGCGCGCGGCTCGTGCTGCTCGGGATGCGGCCGAAGTATCGCAAGCGCGGCATCGACGCGATCCTCTACAAGGACACGTTGGAGATCGCCGGCAAGCTCGGCTTCCGCCGCGGCGAGATCGGCTGGACCCTCGACAACAACGATCTGGTGAACCGCGCCATCGAGAGCATGGGCGGCAAGAAGTCGAAGACCTACCGCATGTACGAAAAGTCGCTGTCGTGAAGGCGCTCGTGACCGGAGCCAACGGCTTCGTCGGCACCCACCTCGTCGAGACGCTCTTGCAGCGGGGCCACGGCGTGCGGGCGCTGGTGCGCAAGACCAGTGACCTCACGCACCTACCCAAAGAGGGTGTCGAGCTCGTCTACGGCGATGTCACCGATGCCTCGAGTCTTCCATCCGCGATGGCGGGCGTCGACGTCGTCTATCACGTCGCCGGCATCACCAAGGCGCGCTCGCTCGCGGAGTTCATGCGCATCAACCACGACGGCACGGTCAACGTCATGTCCGCCGCGGCGGATATGCAGAAGCCGCCCAAGGTCGTGTTCGTGTCGTCGATTGCCGCCGCCGGTCCATGCGGGGCCGACCGGGCGCTCCAAGAAGGCGATGCCTGCAAGCCGGTGAGCCGCTACGGCACCAGCAAGGCGCTCGCCGAGGAGAAGGTGCGCGAGTACGCCGCCAAGGTGCCGGTGACCATCGTGCGCCCGCCGATCGTCTACGGGCCGCGCGACCGCGATGTCTTCGAGCTCTTCAAGATGGCCGCCGGTGGGCTCGTCGTGCAGGCGGGCTTCGCCGCGCGCCGCTTCTCCGTGGTCCACGTCCATGACCTCGCCATTGGGCTCGCGCTCGTGGGGGAGCGCGGCGCGACCTTGAGCAACGAAGATCCTGGTCGTGGCATCTACTACATCGCCGACGACGGACCGTTTTTGTGGCGGGAGCTCGGTGAAGCGGCGGCGGCCGGCTTCGGCAAACGGGCGCGGACCATTCGCGTTCCCGATCTCGTGACTTTCATCGCCGCTTACATCGGGGAGGTCATCGGCTGGCTGCGTCGCAAGCCGTTCGTCGTGAACCTCGACAAGGCGCGGGAGGGTACCGCCGGCAACTGGTTCTGTTCGTCGGCGCGTGTGCGCGAGCTCGGCTTCACGGTCGCAAAACCGCTGGACGAGCGCTTCCGCGAGACGGCGGTCTGGTACCGGGAGAACGGCTGGATCTGAGAAGACCTGACGCGGTGACAGACGTCGTGGGCGCGTCGCCCGTTGGCCTGCGCCGATACTGACCGGCGAATGTCAGCACCCATCGACCCGAAGATCTTCAGCGGTACGAACGGCCTCAAGGTCGAGCGTGACGCCGGGACCGTGGGCGAGCTTGACCCCGCCGACGTCGTCACCACGTCCACCGGCGAGACCTTGGCCTGGGACGATCCGGCCTACGTCGCGGCTCGCGAAGCCTTCGTGCGTCACGCCGCGCTGCTCTCCTCGGGGAACAAGTCGTTCGACGGCCTGGTCTGCGGTCTCGAGCCGCCTCGCACCGACGCGCGCAAGCGCCGCTGCGCCGCGGCCCCAGCCATCCGCGCCAGCGTACAGACGGTCAACGACGTTGCGGCGGCGACGCGCGCGGCGCTCAAGGCCGGCTTGTCGGGACCGCAGCGTGGCTCGGCCCATCGTCTGCTCGCCTGGGGGGAAGGCATCACGTTGCAGCACTACACGCTGCTCCCTTGGAACCGCCTCGAGCCTGGACGCAATGCTCTGCAGCACTTGCGAACGGCGATGCGTGACGACCCGAACGATCCCACCGCGTTCTCGAATTACGCGATGGCCCTCCTGGGCATTCGCGCTAGCACGTTGCGCGGCCTCGCCGAGACTAATTTGCCAGTACAGACGACGCCCGAGCTGCAGCGGCTCGCGCGCCGGCTCGCGCGCTTCGACGACGACTTGAAAGCGCAAACCCTCCTCCTGATGACCCTCGACGACCTACGGCGCGAGCATGCGTTGCCCCCGGAGCTAGCGAGCCTGGGCAATGGCTTGCGCGAGCGCGTCCAGCGTTTGCGCACCCGCAACCCTGTGGAGGCCGAAGACGTGGACGACACCCTCCAGGAGATGCGCGACCGCATGCTGGCGGCGGCGAAGCAGTAGTCTCTCGCTCGGCTCGGAACGCGGTGACATGATGGGGATCTGAGACCTCTCGACGTCGGCATCATCGGCGCCGGCACCGCCGGCAACGCAGCGGCGATCATCCTGGCGCGCGATGGCCATCGCGTGACGCTGTACGAGCGTGCGCCGACACCGAGCCCCGTGGGCGCCGGCTTGCTCATGCAGCCGAGTGGCCTCGCGGTGCTCGAGAAGCTAGGGCTGGATCGTGCTGTGCGCGAAAGCGGTGCGAGAGTCGACACTCTGCGCTGCGTGACCACGGGCGGCCGCTCCGTGTTCACTCTCGACTACCGCGATCTCGTGCCCGACTTGCACGGCATCGGGCTACATCGCGGGGTATTGTTCGCGACGCTCTTCGACGCGGCGCGCGCCAGCGGTATGCGGCTCATTACCGGCGTGACCATCGCGAGTCTCGCGAACCATGGTCGTGGAAAGCTGCTCATCGGCGACGATGGCACCTGCTACGGTCCGCATGACCTCGTCATCATGGCGTCGGGTTCGCGCAACGCGGTGGCGGACGACGAGGCACCAGTGCGGCGTCCCATTCCCTATCCCTGGGGCGCGCTCTGGTTCGTAGCCAAGACCTCGCGCGTCGAGCCCGAGCTCTTCCAGGTGCTGCGAGGGACGCGGCGCATGCTCGGGCTGCTGCCGGTGGCGAAGGACCTCGTCACCGTCTTCTGGAGCGTACCGGTAGCGACCCGCGAGCGGGCGCTGACGACCATGCGTGAAGATATCGCCGCTCACTATCCGCCGGCGGCCGACCTCATGCGGCCCGACACCCAAGTGCTCTTCGCGACCTACACCGATGTGCGCATGCCGCGATGGGATGTTGGCAGCGTCGTGTATCTGGGCGACTG
>JBGGMJ010000143.1:0-13368 GCA_041288095.1 Myxococcota bacterium | reverse complement strand
CCGGCAACGTCGCCGCCAATCACATCTCGTTGCGCGTCTACGTCAGCGAAGACACGAACTTCACCATCGCGCCGACGCCCAATGGCGAAGACGGGCACTGCTATCGCCTCCCGACCCCGACGACGTGCGGCGAGAATGGTCCCTGCGGACCCGACCAGCATGCCGCGCCGTGCATCCTGCAGTGGGATGCGGGCTGGAACACCGTCGACATCGACATCCCCGCGTCGACCGGCGTCGTGAAGACCATCTTCTTCGAGCGGCAAAACGAAGGCGGCGAGACCGTCACCGTCATCATCGACGATCTGCGGCTCACCCAGCCGTAAGTGACAGGGCTGGCGGGGGCCAGCCGCAACTCTGCTTGGTAGCGCGCGAAAATCAGGCCCCGGGAGAGCTCCCATGGTGCCTGCGCTAGCCCTCAACAACACTCAGTCCTTAACCGGCGCCATCGGCCTCGCGCCGCGCTCGGTGACGCAGCTCGACGGACATCCCAATCAGACGATGAACTGTGCCCCGGCAACCATGGCGCTCATCGAGCGCTACTTGGGGCCGGAGCTCGCGCTCTCGGATCGCGCCTTGGTCGCCACACTGGTGCGCGTGGCCGGCACCGACCGCACGGGGACTGGACCTGACGGCATCGTCCGCATGGTGCACGGTCTCGGCCTCAACGGCGCCGTGCTGGGCGATTGGCGGCATCTGGTGCAGCACCTGGGTTCCGTGCAGCACGTCGTCCGCGATCGCGGTTGGCTTGCGCTCGCGGCAGGCAACGGCTTCGCTCTACCGTGGAATCAGCGGCCCGGCATGGTCGGCGGTCACGCCATCGCGCTCGTGGGCCTCGACCCCGCGGGGAACTTCGTCGTGCAAGACCCGGGCGACACGGCTCCGCTACTGCGGACGCTCACGCCGCTCGAGCTCACGCGCTTCATTGGCGGGATTCGCGGCGTCAATCAGAACGGCGGCGGCGGCCTGTATTTCGTGTGGCGCTAGTCGTCGCTACTCGACGACGCAGAGAATCGCGCCACCATCCACCGCGGCGCCCTCTTTCGCGGTCAGCTTCTTGACCACGCCGGCGCGAGGCGAACGCAGCTCGTTCTCCATCTTCATGGCTTCGACGACGATGAGCCCCTGGCCTTCGTTGACCTCCTGATCTTCCTTGACCAAGACGGCGACGACCTTCCCAGGCATCGGCGACGTGATCTCGACCGGACCACCGTCACCCGCCGCGCTCTCTTGCACCTTGCGCAGACGCACCTTGCGCAAGTCGAGCACGTCGACGTTCACGACCTCGCCGCGCACGAGCAGATTCTGCGCCCCGTCCGGGGTCCGCTCCGATTCGATGTTGTAGGCGTGGTCATCGAGCAATAGCGACAGCGTCGTGTCGTTCAGCGCGCGCGCGTCGACTTCCATCGAGCGGCCGTCCATCGTCAGGCGGTAGCGCTCAGGAGCAATCTCGACGATTTCGATCTGGCGTTCTTCGCCGTTGACGATTGCGACGTAGTGCATCAGCCACCACCACCGCGCCATGCGGCTTGGCGCCAGCCCAGAGAGCGCGCGGCGTTCGCACCACCCGGGGTGAGCGAGCGGGAGTCGCGGCGGAAGTTGTTGACGACGGCGGCGACCACGGCGACGTCGACGAGCTCGTCAGCCACGCGAGCAGGCGGGCCGGCGAGCATCTCGCCGATGGTGCCGGTGTGATAGTCGCCACGGATGAAGTCGGGGTGATCGAGCAAGCGGCGCAAGAAGGCGCCGTTCGTGATGATGCCCTTCACCGCCGTCTCGTCCAACGCACGCTGCAGACGACGGCGCGCGCGCTCGCGATCTTCGGCCCAGACTGTGACCTTCGCGATCATGGGGTCATAGAAACGCGTGACTTCGCTGTTCGACGACACACCGCAATCGACGCGCACGCCCGGGCCATGCGGCAACACCAGCTCGCTGATGTGACCGGGTGCCGGCATGAAGTTGCGGTCGGCGTCTTCGGCGTAGATACGTGCTTCGATCGCGTGTCCGCTGCGGCGGATGGAGTCTTGGGTGAACGCCAGCGGCATTCCCTGCGCGACCTTCACCTGTGCTTCGACCAAATCGAGGCCACAGCACAGCTCGGTGACCGGGTGCTCGACCTGCAGGCGGGTGTTCATCTCGAGGAAATAGAAGCTCCCCGTGTCATCGACCAAGAACTCGCAGGTGCCGGCGCCAACGTAATTCACCGCATCACCGGCGCGGCAGGCGACCTCGCCCATTTTGCGGCGAATGGTCTCGTCGATCGCCATCGACGGCGTCTCTTCGATCACCTTCTGGTGGCGGCGCTGCATCGAGCACTCGCGCTCGCCCAGCCACACGCACTTGCCGTCGGGGCCGCCGAAGATCTGAATCTCGACGTGACGCGGGCGAACGATGACTTTCTCGATGTAAACGCTGTCGTCGCCGAAGGCGCTCTTCGCCTCGCTGCGCGCCGAGCGATACGCCGACGCGAGGTCCTCGGCCTTGTACACCGCGCGCATGCCCTTGCCGCCACCACCGGCGGAGGCCTTGAGCATCACGGGGTAACCGATCTTGTCGGCGAACTTGCGCGCTTCTTCCTCGGTGGGAATCGCGCCGTCGGAGCCGGGCACGACCGGGACGCCGGCCTTCTTCATGGCCTCGCGCGCGCCCGTCTTCGAGCCCATGGTGCGCATCGCCGCGGGCGGCGGACCAATGAATGTCAGGCCCGCGTCAGCGACCGCTTGAGCAAACCCGGCGTTCTCGGACAAGAAGCCGTAGCCGGGATGGATGGCGTCCGCTTTAGCCTTCTTGGCCGCGGCCAGCACCTTCTCGACGTCGAGATACGACTCGCGCGCCGGCGCCGGGCCCAGGTGCATCGCGTATTCGCAAGCACGCACGTGGAGGGCGCCGCGATCCGCATCCGAAAAAACCGCGATCGGCATGATGCCCATGTCGCGCAAGGTCCGCGCCACGCGCACCGCGATCTCGCCGCGGTTCGCGATCAACACGCGCTGGAAGGTCTTCGTGCCCTTCATCACCTTGGGGGTGCCGTTCACCTTCGGGGCGACCACGACGTTCTTCGCGGCGCGCGTAGCCGGCGCCTTCGCCGCGACAGCCGACTTCGTCGACTTCGCCTTGGGTTTGGCTTCCGCTGTGGCCTTCTGCTTGCTCACGGGGGCTCCTGTCACAGCGGAATGTTGCCGTGCTTGCGCGCGGGGGAGGTGACGCGCTTGTCGCGCAGCATGTCGAAGGCTCGGGCGATGCGCGAGCGTGCCATCTCGGGGGTGATCACCTCGTCGACGAAGCCGCGCTCGGCCGCTTTGAACGGCGTCGCGTACTCCTCGCGGTAGGTGGCGGCGAGCTTCTTCTTCAGGGCGGCGTCGGTCGGCGCCTTGGCGAGCTCCGACTTGTAGACGACGCTGGTCGCGGTCTCGGGCTGCATCACCGCGATCTCGGCGGTCGGCAACGCATAGATGACGTCACCCTTGATGTGCTTCGAGGCCATCATCACGTAGGCGGCGCCGTAGGCCTTGCGCAGAATGAGTGTCACCTTCGGCACCGTGGCCTCCGCGAAAGCGTACATGAGCTTCGCGGCGTGGTGCACGAGACCGGCGTGCTCTTGCTCGGCGCCCGGCAGGAAGCCCGGAGCGTCCACGAGCGTCAGCAGCGGGATGTTGAAGCAGTCGCAAAAGCGGATGAAGCGCGCGGCCTTCTGTGAGCCGTGGATGTCGAGGCAACCGGCGAGCTGGTTGGGCTGGTTCGCGACCACGCCGATCACCTTGCCGCCGATGCGAGCAAGCGAGGTCACGACGTTCTTCGCGTAACTCTCGTGCAGCTCGAACATCGAGTCCGGGTCGACGACGGCGCGGATCGCGTCCTTCACGTCGTAGGTGCGCGAGGCCGACTCCGGCACGATGAGCGCGAGGCCGGTGGAGCTGCCGTTGGCTTCGCCCTCGTAGCGCGGCGAGTCCTCGGCGTAGTTCGACGGGAGATACGTGAGCAACTCACGCACGCGCTCGATGCACGTGGCGTCATCGACCGCGAGCACATGGGCGATACCGCTGTTCTCGGCGTGGATGCGTGCTCCGCCCAAGCGGTCTTTGGTGATGCTCTGATTGGTGACGGCCTGGACCACTTCGGGACCGGCCATGAACAACGAGCCTTGACCTTCGACCATGAAGACGACGTCCGCGACGCCGACACTGCACGCCGCGCCGCCGACGCACGGGCCCATGACGCAAGCGATCTGCGGCACGACACCCGAGGCCTGCATGTTGCGGAAGAGCACGTCGCCGTAACCCGCGAGCGCGCCGATGCCCTCTTGAATGCGGGCGCCGGCGCTGTCGAGCAACGCCACGATGGGCGCGCCGACTTGCTTGGCGAGGTCCATGACCTTGCAGATCTTCTCGCCGTGCGCCTTCGAGATGGTGCCGCCGACGACCGTGAAGTCCTGCGCATAGACGAACAACTGGCGACCTTCGACGGTGCCGTAACCGGTGACCACGCCGTCGCCGGGATGGCGCTTCTCGTCCATGCCGAAGGCGCTGCTGTCGTGGGTCATGAGCTTGTCGAGCTCGACGAAGCTGCCGGGATCGAGCAGGGCTTGGATGCGTTCGCGCGCGACCATGCGGCCGGCTTCGCGGTGACGCTGGACACGTTCGTTGCCGCCGCCACGTTCGGCCAAGGCGTTGAGCTCAGCGAGGGTGCTCGTGCGATTACTCATGAAAGGGCCCCCAGGGTCAGCGGCTCCTTATCGAGCGCCTCCCTAGGGGGTCAAGCTGGGAGCATTAAGTCGTAGGTACGAGGCGCTCCAGGCTGTCATGGACCGCCCCCCGCAGAGCCCGTCTTTCGGTGAAAAGGGCGGAAACGTGGCCGGCATTGACCCAGCGAAGCTCGCTCCCCCGCCACAGCCGGTGCAACGCCGTGACCTGCTCGGGAGGGATGTACCAGTCGCGGCGGCACCCCAGCACGATTGCGGCCTCGACGGCCCGGGGCTTGGGGTAATGCACGAGGTCTCCGCGCTCGACGAACTGGCGGATGCGCGCTCGAGCATGCTCACCCAGGGCGTCGTAATCGACCGACCAGCTGAGCAGCCAGTGGGTCATCACCTCCGCCGATGAGAGCCCGGCCGCGAGCACGGCCACCGCAATCCTCGCGTCGACCGTGGCGCCGACGAGCGCGGCGATGATGCCTCCCATGCTGTACCCGGCCACACCGACGCGCTTGTACGGTTGCGCCAAGAGCCAGGTGACGAGCGCCCGGCTCTCCTCGACCAGCGCCAGGTTCATGAGCGTCTGATGGCTCACGGTCGGGAGCGAGGCCGTGTTCAAGTTGGGTAGGCGGCGCGCGCCGTAGAACGGGCTCTCGAGGAGCAGCACGTCGATGCCCGAGTGCACGAGCGGCGCGTAGATCGCCTGCCGCAGCCCGTAGCCCTCCTCGCGCGAGCCGGCGATGATGACGACGGCGCGCTCGTTACCCGGCTTCTTCAGCAGCCGCACGTGGGCCAGCGAAACGAACTCGGGGAGGTCGGTGTACGGGGACGCGAAGGTGCCGTCGCTCGCTATGATGTGTTTGTTTTTGCGGACACGAGCGGGCCGCCAGGTGATCTCGGGCATCCGCGGCGGTTGGTCGAAGAGCGGCTGCTCCACGAGACGGCGCAACACCTCTTCGTCGCCCCAGCCCTTGGAGAACATACGCTGACCGCGAAGCAGCGTCGCGACGGCGAAATCCACCGCTTGATGAATCATCGAGCGTTCCTAGGGGTTAGGTATCGGTGCTACGAGGGTACGCCATGGCGAAACTCTTGAAACATGGGCCGTTTGTGATTCTCGCGGTGGTTGCCGCGATTGGCCTTTCTATCGTCGCCGGCAATCGCGGTGAAGAGGTCAGCGCCCTCTGGATCGTCTTCGCGGCCGCGTCCATCTACGTCATCGCCTATCGCTACTACAGTAAGTTCATCGCCGACCGCGTCATGAAGCTCGACGCCGGCCGCGTTACTCCCGCGGTCCGCCTCACCGATGGGCTCGATTACGTCCCCACCAATAAATACGTCTTGTTCGGCCATCACTTCGCGGCCATTGCCGGCGCGGGACCGCTGGTTGGGCCGGTACTCGCGGCCCAGATGGGTTACCTGCCGGGTCTTTTGTGGCTCGTGACCGGGGTCGTCCTCGGCGGCGCCGTGCAGGATTTCACCATCTTGTTCATCTCGATGCGCCGCGACGGGCGCTCGTTGGGTGAGCTCATTCGCTCGGAGCTCGGTGTCGTGCCCGGGCTCATCGCCTTGTTCGGCGCCTTCATCATCATGGTCATCTTGCTCGCGGTGCTGGCGCTCATCGTCGTGAAGGCTTTGGCGGACAGCCCGTGGGGCACCTTCACGGTCGCCGCGACCATTCCCATCGCCTTGTTCATGGGCGTCTATGCCCGCTTCATCCGCCCCGGAAAGATCGGCGAGGTCTCCGTCATCGGCCTCGTGCTGCTCATGCTCGCCATCGTCTTCGGCAAGAACGTCGCCGCCGACCCGACGCTCGCCGCGTTGTTCACGCTCACGGCGACGCAGCTCTGCTGGTCGCTCATCGTCTACGGCTTCGTGGCCGCGGTGCTACCGGTCTGGCTCTTGCTCGCTCCGCGCGACTACCTGTCGACCTTCTTGAAGATCGGCGCCATCGTCAGCCTCGCCATCGGCATCGTCTTTCTCGCGCCCTCCTTGAAAATGCCGGCGGTGTCCGTTTTCGTGGACGGTACCGGGCCGGTCTGGAAGGGCACCCTCTTTCCCTTCCTCTTCATCACCATCGCTTGCGGCGCGGTCTCGGGCTTCCACTCGCTCATCTCGAGCGGCACGACGCCAAAGCTCCTGGCGAATGAACTCGACGCCCGCTTCGTCGGATATGGCGCGATGCTCATGGAGTCATTCGTCGCGGTCATGGCCCTGGTGGCGGCTTCCATCCTCGAGCCCGGCATCTATTTCACCATGAACAGCCCGCCCGCCGTGGTGGGCACGACCGCCGAGAGCGCGTCGCTTGCCGTCGGCAAGATGGGCTTTCCCATCAGCGCCGAGACGATCACCGAGACGGCGCTCGAGGTCGGCGAAACCACCATCATCTCGCGCACCGGCGGCGCCCCCACCCTGGCCGTCGGCATGGCGCATGTGTTCGCGGGCGCCCTCGGCGGCAAGGGCATGAAGGCCTTCTGGTACCACTTCGCGATTCTCTTCGAGGCGCTGTTCATTCTCACCGCCGTCGACGCAGGCACCCGCGCCGGCCGCTTCATGTTGCAGGACCTCATCGGCACGGTGGTCCCCTCGTTCAGAGCCACCTCGTCGTGGGTACCCGCGATCACCGCGACGGGGATCGTCGTCGGCCTGTGGGGCTTTTTCCTCTACCAAGGGGTTACTGACCCCTTGGGCGGCATCAACACCCTCTGGCCACTCTTCGGCATGGCGAACCAGATGCTCGCGGCCATCGCCCTCACCCTCGCCACGGTCGTCTTCTTCAAGATGAAGCGCGAGCGTTACGCCTGGATCACCGCGGTTCCAACGGTCTGGCTGGTCCTCTGCACCATGTCCGCCGGGCTCGCGAAGCTCTTCTCCGACGACCCCGCTATCGGCTTCAACGCCCACGCCCGGAGGTTCGGCGCCGCCCTCGAGCGCGGCGAAATCCTCGCTCCCGCCAAGAGCCTCGAGCAGATGAGCCAGGTGGTGGCGAACGACCACATCAACGCCGTCATGTGCCTGGTGTTCATGGCCGTGGTGGTTGCCATTGTCGGCTTCGGAATTCGTGCGTCCTTGCGGGCGTTACGGGCGGAGCGGTGGACGGCCATCGAGCTGCCCTTGGCGGTGCCCGAATGAAGCTGCTCGCTTTGGTCCGTGATGGCCTGCGCCTGATGGTGGGGGTCCCGAGCTACCAGACGTACGTCGATCACATGCGCCAAAAGCACCCTGATCGCGCGGCGATGAGCTATCCTGAGTTCGTCAGAGACCGCCAGCTGGCCCGCTTCGGCGGAAAGGGAAGCCCCCGGTGCTGCTAGCATGATCGCCCTGCTCGCCATGCTCATGCTCGTCGCGCCCGATGCGTGCGACGTTCGCACTAGCGATGGCCGCGGCGCGTCCTTGAACGACGACCCCTTCGCGCGTTTGCTCGCGAGCGCCAAGGAATGCCCGCGTGATGTCTTCGCCTTGCGCGCTGCTCTTGTCCGCGATGGCGGAAAGCTCGAAACTGCGCTGGTAGCGAACCGGGGCTTTCACAACCCGTCGCAGGGCAGCTTCAGCATGTTCGAGCTCGTGCTCGGCAAGGTCGGCGGCCTCACGCTCAATCCTGGCGACGCCTTCATTGGTCACTTCACCGCGCCCGATGGTGATCACCTGGTGCCCGAGCAGGCGCCCGCCAACAACGCCCTGATGATCGAGGCTTTCGCCTGGGACGACTCGAAGGGCTACTACAACTTCTACGAGCTGCGCGGCGACGGCTCGACTGGCCGCTGGTTCTATCGCGGTGACTCGTTCGACATCCTCGTCGACAACCGCGCGCTACACCGCCAGGCGAACCCAGCGGTCCCGGCGTTCGGTAACCGCCTGCGCTGCTCGGCCTGCCATTCGAACGGCGGCCCGATCATGAAAGAGCTCGCCGACCCGCACAACGACTGGTGGGATACCAAGCGCGCCCTCGACTTAGGCAAGCGCACGCCCGACCAGCGCATCGCGCCGATCTTCCAGCAGCTCGTTTCAGCGGACCGCCTGGCGGACGCGGTGCGCGTGGGTATCGCGAAGCTCGAAGCCAGCGCCCGCTTCGATGCGGCACGCCGCGCCACCAGCTTGCAGGAGCAGCTCAGACCGCTGTTCTGCCCGGTCGAGCTCAACTTCGCGTCGAGCCCGGAGCCCGGCGGACAGGTCATCGTGCCGACGGACTTCTTCGTCGACCCGCGCTTGCAGCCGCTGGTCATCCCGCGTGTCGTCGTCGATCGCGGTGACTACGACGCCATGTTGAAGAAGACCGGCACCAACTTCCCCGAGACCGCTCGAGCGGACGCGGATCATCCGTGGCTGACGCCGGTGAAGGCGCTGTCGGATATCTCCGCCGTGCAGACGCTCATCGAGAACGGCGTCATCGACAAGGAGCTCGTCGCCGATGTCCTGGCGGTGGACATGACCGAGCCGGTGTTCTCGAACGTCCGCTGCGGCCTCCTGCGCCTCGTCCCCGAGGTCGCGGCGGCCAACTGGCAGACCACCTTCGCGGGCACCTTGGCGCGCAGCCCCGTCCCCGGCGCGGCCGAGCTCTTCCGCAACATCACCGACCCCGCGCACACGAGCGCCTTCCACAAGGAGCAGGCCGGCGCCTTCATCAAGAAGTGCGCGGCCAAGCCGAACCTCGACGCGATGTTTGGCGCCTTGGTTGGGCGTCGCGAGGCGGTAGTCACCTCGGAGATCTCGAAGAACCCGCGCGGCCAGATCCTCGAGCCGGGCTTCCGCGTGATCTTCCCCGAGACGCCGGCGCCGATCCCGAGGGCGCAGCTCAATCAGAACTGCGTCGGCGAGCTCTCGCGCGCGGCGATGAGCCACTAGACAAACCACACGTGGGTGTTACTCTTCGCGCATGGTTTACGTATCGCGCTTTGGCACCGCGCCCGCCGGCACCACGGACAACGCGGTGCTGCGATCAGGCGATCAACCGCCGATCGTTCGCGCGCAGTCCGCGGGCGAAGGCGTCGATCGCGGCCAGCGTCCACGCGTCGACGGTGGTCCAAGTCGCAGTGGCCCCACACCCGACGCGCCAGGCACTCCGCCCAGCACCTTGACCCGCGTCGCGGCGGGGGTCGCGGCGTATTCGGTGGGTCAGATCGTGACGGTTGGAGCCCTCGCGGCCCTTGGTGCCGTGGGCTGGCCGGTGCTGCTCGCTGGTGTGCTGGGTGGCGTCGTCGTCGCCAAAGCGTACGACAACCATCTGACGACCGGGCGCACCGGACTTTTCGGGTCGTAGCTAAATGGTTGGTGTCCCCATTTGATTAGCTCTTTGGTGGGTCCGGCATCGGGCGGCGCGGCGGAATCGTGTAGCGGGTTTCGCAGAGCTGCTTGGCGAGGAAGGCGCGGTCGCGTTTCTCGCTCTTGTTGAGAAAGTCGTTGTAGACGCGGTTGTACTCTTGCCACTCGGGGGTGGTGAGCGGCGCTTCGCGCGGCATGTTGTACGTGAAGCCCTGAAAGGCCTGCTGGGCTTCGAACGCGTCGCGCTCGGCTTCGTCGAGGGCGTCCTGGTGTTCGGCCTGGCTGCAGTGGCGAAAGCGCTCGAGTGGATTAGGCATGGTGACACGTCTCCCAGGCCGATTTTCGGGGCGGAATGTCGCGCGGGTGCCCGGGTACGAGTGCCAGCTCTGCACTCGCTGGGGCGCGTCAGGCTCGCGAGGCTAGGCGGCCCCCCGAACTTTCGATATCGATGGCCGCTCCATGACGCGGCTGGCGACCTGCATCCTCGGCGAGACCTTCAGCTTCGGGTCCATCAAAGAGGTGATGAACAAAGCGAACGACCTTCGCTCAGGCGATGTTCAGGCCGGTCTGACCGCGGGCTCGGAGCGTGAGCGCGTCGCCGCCAAGCGGGTGCTCTCCGAGATCACGCTGGATGAGCTCTACAACGCGCCGTCGATTCCCTATGACCGCGATGAGCTGACGCGGTTGTTCGTCGACTCGTGTCGCCCAGAAGCTCGGCGGCCGGTCGCTTCGATGACCGTGGGTGAGCTGCGCGAGTGGATCCTCGACGCGCGCACGTCAGGCGAGGCCCTGCTCGCGGTGTCGCCGGGTTTGACGCCCGAGATGATCGCGGCGGTGACCAAGCTCATGAGCAACATGGACTTGGTGGTCGCGGCGCGGAAGATTCGCGTCGTTGTCCGCTGTAACAACACGCTGGGTCAGGCGGGGCGCATCAGCTCGCGTCTGCAGCCCAATCACCCGCGCGATGAAGTGGCGGGTGTGCTCGCCGTCATCTTGGAAGGCCTGTCGTACGGCAACGGCGACGCGGTCATCGGCGTCAACCCGTCCACTGAAACGGTCGATTCGACGGTCGAGATCCTGACGCGCGTAAAGCAGCTCATGACCAAGCTCCAGGTGCCGACGCAGAACTGCGTGCTCTCGCACATCACGGTGCAGATGCAGGCGATGCAACGCGGGGCGCCGCTCGACCTGTGCTTCCAGTCGATCGCCGGCAGCGAAGGCGCCAATCGTAACTTCGGCATCAGCGTCGCGTTGGTCGACGAGGCCTATGCGATGACCCGCGAGCTGGGAACGGCGCGCGGCCCGAACGTCATGTACTTCGAGACCGGGCAAGGTACGGCTCTGTCCGCTAACGCGCACGACGGCACCGATCAGCTCACCATGGAAGCACGGGCCTATGGCTTCGCGCGGCGGTATGCTCCGTTCATCGTCAACTCGGTCGTTGGCTTCATCGGTCCCGAGTATCTGCGCGACGGCAAGCAGATCACCCGCGCCGGCCTCGAAGATCACTTCATGGGCAAGCTCTCGGGCATCTCGATGGGCTGCGACGCGTGCTACACGAACCACGCCGAGGCCGACCAAAACGACCAAGAGAACCTCGAGATGCTCCTCGCGTCCGCTGGAGTGAACTATCTCATGGGCATCCCCGTCGGCGATGACGTGATGCTCAACTACGAGACGACCTCGTTCCACAACAACGCGGCGCTGCGCTCGATCTACGGCTTGCGGCCGGCGCCCGAGTTTGAGGAGTGGCTGTCGCGCTGGGGTCTCTGGTCGGGCAACGGCATGACCGACAAGGCAGGCGATCCGACCGTGTTCCTGAAGCGTCGCGATTTGCACGATGTGGTCTTCGGCGAAAAGCCGCGCGCCTGGCGGAGCGTCTCATGAGCGCCGACCGCGACACCATCGCCCGCGTCGTCCGCGAGCTCCTCCAAGCCGAGCTCGGCCCGTCGGCGATCGGCCCTTCGGCCGGCGGCGATCGGCAATCGGCGATCGGTCGTCGGACATCGGCGTACCCATCGGTCATCGGCGCCTCGGCCCTCCACGCCGCCCGTTGCGAGCGCCCAGCCCCGCCGCTGCACGAGGTCGACTCCCCCGAGGTAGAGTCGGTCATTCCGCGCCTGGTCGCGACGACCTCCTCCCAAATCGCTGTCGGCCATCGCGGACTGCGCTTCAAGACCGATCTGTATCTGCGGATGCGCGAAGGCAGCGCCGACGCCAAAGACGCCGTCCACTCCGAAGTCCCCGACGACTGGGCATCGGCCCATGGCTTGTTGAACCTCAAGTCGCGCTGCGTCGATCGTGGCGAATACCTGCTGTTCCCGAATCATGGACGGCGGCTCGACGATGAGTCGCTGGCCGCGCTCGGATCGGCGAAAGGCTCGCGCCCCGACGTGCAGGTGATCATCGGCGATGGATTATCGTCGAACGCCGTGATGAAAAACGGCACGGAGTCCTTGCAGGAGCTGCAGCGCGCCCTGGGTGCCGCCGGCTACCGCACCGGCACCAGCATGTTCGTGAAGTACGCCCGCATCGGCGTCGCGGATGAGATCGGTGTGTTGACCGGGGCACGCGCCACCGTGATCGTCGTCGGCGAGCGGCCTGGGCTGGGCACCGGCGACTCGCTGTCGTTTTACATCGCCGTGAATCCCAAGCTCGACCAGGATAACGCCGAGAAGAACTGCATCTCGAACGTGCGCGGCATCGGCATCAAGCCACGCGAAGCCGCGGATCTCACCACCAACATCATCCGCCGCGCTTTCGAGCTCGGTGGCGGTGGCGTCGCCATCGGCTTCGGGTTCGGGCGCACATGAGCGTGACACGCGTGAAACCGGTGATCACGGCGCTGCGCACCTTGCCGCACGCGAGCACCGAGCTTTGCGCGGCACTGGGCGCGCCGCCTGCCACCACCTCGCTCGCGTTCATCACGTGTGATCAGGACGACTCGCTCTACGCGGCGCTCGACCATGCGACGAAGATGGCGGCGGTCGATGTGGTTTTTGCGAAGTCGTTCTACGCCGGCTCGAAACACGCCTCGGGGCCGTTGTCCGGCGAGATCATGGGCGTGCTCGCTTCAGCGGACCCCGACATCTTGATGTACGGAGTGCGGGCGCTGCGCTCGGCGCTCGACGAGCTCTACGCGTTCTACTCCGTCGATGGCACCGGGGTTTCCGTGTTCCCCACGGTCATTTCGCAAACTGGCCGCTATCTCTCGCGCGAAGTCGGCATTACCGCCGGCGAGCCGCTGGGCTATCTCGTCGCACCGCCGTTTGAGGCGATGATCGGCCTCGACGCCGCGATCAAAGCAGCGGCGGTCACCGTGAAACGCATCGATCCGCCGCCGTCGCCGACGAACTTCGCGGGTGGCTTCGTCACCGGCACGCTCGACGCTGTGGAAGCCGCCGCGGCCGCCTTCCGTG
>JBGGMJ010000142.1:0-24472 GCA_041288095.1 Myxococcota bacterium | reverse complement strand
TGCTATGGTCACGATGACGATCACCGAAAAGGGTGGCAAAGCCGCGACTCGGGAGTTCGACAAGCCCGAGATCACCATCGGCCGCATTCAGGGCAACGACATCGTCCTGCCCAAGAGCAACATCTCGAAGCGGCACGCGCGCATCATTCAAAATGGTGACGGCTTCGTCATCATCGACAGCAAGAGCACCAACGGCACGTACATCAACGGCAAGCGCATCGACGCCCCATACGACCTGCAGGCCGGGGACAAGATCTTCGTCGGTGACTTCACCATCGAGATCGAGCTCGACGAAGAAGAGGACGAAGCGAGTGTCTCGAACGCTCGCGGGCGCGGACGCGGACGCGACGAGGAGGAAGAAGAAGAGGAAGACGCGCCGCCGCCACCGAAGCGCCGCGAAGAGCGACGAGAAGCCAAGTCGCGAGACGAATCGAATGGCCGCGCCGAGCCGCCGAAGGCCAAGGGCAAAGAGAAGGACAAGGACCGGGACAAGGAGAAGAAGCGCGACGACGTCCTCGATGACGAAGACTGGGACGCGAACGAAGGTCTCGACGCCGACTGGGCCGACGATTGGGACGCGAGCCAGAGCAAGGCGAAGCCTTCGTCCCGCGAGGAGAGCCGGCGTCAGGAAAAGCCGAAGCGCCGCGAGGAATCCGCTATCGAGGACAAGGCCAAGGTAAGGCGCGAGGAACCAAAGCCGGCGCCGAAGCGCGAAGAACCGCGCCGCGAGCCCCCGCCCGCGCAGAAGCGACACGACCGCGAGACCAGCACGGCCGGCGCCATGGGCGACGACGCGTCGCAGGCGCTACGCGCCGTTCACGAGCGCCTGTTGCGCTCGCTCGACCTGCGCCGCCTCGGCGTCGAGAGTATGGACGAGGAAGAGCTGCGCACGCGCACCCGCACATCGGTCGAAGAGATCGTCAGCACCATGCAGGAGTCGGGCGAGCTGCCGCCCTCTGTCGAGCCTCGTGCGCTCATCGACGACGTGCTCGACGAGGCGCTCGGGCTGGGGCCGTTGGAGGATCTGCTCCACGACGAGTCGGTCAACGAGATCATGGTGAACGGTGCCTCGCAGATCTTCGTCGAGCGTGACGGCAAGATCGGCCGCGTCGACCGTAGCTTCTCGAGCGACCAAGCCGTGCTCGGCGTCATCGAGCGCATCGTGGCGCCCCTCGGCCGTCGCATCGACGAGTCGTCGCCCATGGTGGACGCGCGCTTGAAAAACGGATCGCGCGTCAACGCCATCATCCCGCCGCTGGCGCTGAATGGCCCTACCCTCACCATCCGCAAGTTCAGCAAGGAGCCGCTCCTCATCGACGACCTGGTGGCGTACGGCACGCTCACCGCGGCGATGGCGAGCTTCCTCGAGACCTGCGTGAAGGCGCGCAAGAACGTCATCATCAGCGGCGGCACCGGCTCGGGTAAGACGACGACGCTCAACGTCCTCTCTTCCTTCATTCCCGAGGGCGAACGCATCGTCACCATCGAAGACGCCGCCGAGCTCAAGCTCGAGGGCCACGTCGTACGCCTCGAGGCGCGGCCGCCGAACATCGAGGGGCGCGGCGCGGTCACCATCCGTGATCTCGTGCGCAACTCTCTGCGTATGTTCCCGCAGCGCATCATCGTCGGTGAGTGCCGCGGTGGAGAGGCGCTCGACATGCTCCAGGCCATGAACACCGGCCACGAAGGCGCGCTGACGACGGTACACTCCAACTCGCCCCGCGATGCGCTATCGCGCCTCGAGACGATGGTGCTCATGAGTGGCATGGACCTGCCGGTGCGCGCGATCCGCGAGCAGATCGCCAGCTCGGTGGACATCATCGTGCAGCAAGCACGCCTGTCGGACGGCTCGCGACGCATCACCCATATCTCCGAGGTGACGGGCATGGAGTCCGACGTCATCAGCATGCACGACATCTTCATGTTCGAGCAGCAAGGCTTGTCAGCGGACGGCCGGGTCATGGGCGTGTCCAAGCCGACGGGCTTCGTACCGAAGTTCTACGAAGAGCTCCCGGCACGCGGCATCAAGACGGATTTCGAGATCTTCCAAACCTAGGTAGGCGATGCCGCAGCTGGTCATCACGCATCCGAGCCACGAGGAGCGACGCGTCGACCTCGTCGACGACGAGTACGTGCTCGGGCGTGATCCACAGGTTGCGATTCCGCTGCGCGACCGCAAGGTCTCGCGACGCCACGCCCGCGTGTTTCGACGCGGGGGCTCGTATTACATCGAAGACCTCGGGAGCGTGAACGGCGTCCTCTTGGGCGGACAACCGCTCAGCGGCGCGCGCAAGATGAATCCCGGCGTCGAGCTCGACGTCGGCGGCTTCGCGGTGAAGCTGCTCTCCGACAACGCGCGCGAGCAAGTGACCTTCACCCTCACCGGCCGCGTGCCGCCGGTACGCGATCAGGTCTTCATGCTGCCGGTCGGCGAGCTCGAGGTCGGCCGCGTCGAGGGCGCCGCCATCGTCATCCCCGACGTCTCGGTGTCGCGCACGCACGCGGTGCTCACGGTGGAGCCCGGCTCGGTCATCGTCGAGGACCTCTCGAGCAGCAACGGCACCTTCGTCAACGGTGTCAAAGTCGGCCGCCGCGAGCTCAAGGCGGGCGACACTGTCCGCTTTGGCAACATCGACTTCAAGTTCGGCCGCGCCGGCCGGGTCTCTCTCAACCGCGCCAAGCAAGTGTGGATGGGTTTCGCGCACAGCGACAGCACCGTGAAGCTCGCCGCCGGCATCGGTGGTCTGTCGGTGGTGCTGCTGGTCATCGTGGTGGTGATCGCGGCGTCGCATGCCGGGCCGCGCGCGCCCGAGGGCATGAGTCCCGCCGAAGCAGCCTACGGTCGCATGGTCGAAGACGGCCTCTTGCGTGGTCGCGAAGAGCTCGACCGCGCCCACTGGGAAGAAGCGACGAAAGCGTTCGCGCAAGTCCTCGACAGCGACCCGGTCAATCTGGCGGCGCACGACGGCCTATCGACGGTCGACCAAGGGCGCGAATCGAGTCGCGCCTTGGAGCAGGCCCGAACCGCGCTCAACCAGAATCGACCACGTCTGGCCTTGGACCTCGCGGACTCGATCCCCTTGCGCTCGGCCATCGGCAAGGAGGCCGCGGGTGTCGCGGCGAGCGCCCGCACCTTGCTCGCGACCGACGCGTACAACGCCGCGCAAGCGCTCTGCCGCGACCGGCAATGGGTCCGCTGCCGCGACAAGGTCATCGAGCACCTGCGCTACAAGCCGGAATCGGTGAGCGGCAAGGCGTTACTCGGCGAGGTCGAGGAGTCGATGCGTGTCGCCAAAATGCGCTTCTCGCCTTGGCAGCCGCCACAGACGCCCGAAGAGCTGGCGCTGCAGGCGCGCTACCCCGACGCCGAGGTCCGCGAGATCGTTCTCGCGTACATGAGCGGCGACGTCAGCACCGCCATCGAGAAGGCGCGTTCGCAATCCGGGCGCGAAGCCGTGTCGCGCCTATTGTCGTCGCTGGTCGAGATTCAGCGCACCCGCGATGCCGCTGAGCAAGCCGCTTCGGCGGACGAGTCACAGCGCGTCGTGCGCTTGCTCGAGCACGCGTTGGCGATCGACGCGACCATCATGCCCGCGTCGCAGAGCAGCACCGTCAGCAGTAACCTGCAGCGCAAGATCGCGAGCGAGCTCTTCGACCTCGGCGAAAACGCCCAGCTCCGCGGCGACAACCAGGAAGCTTTCGTCCACTGGTACAAGGCGCAGAGCTTCGCGCCGGACAACGAGACCATCCTCCGCGCCTTGAACAAGCTCGAGACCCAAGCCGCCGAGATGTTGGCGCGCGCCGACGGCAGCGACCCGGCGTCGTGTTCGCGATTGCAGACGGCGATGTCGATCACCAGGCCGGACAGCAGCGTCCACTTGGCGGCGAAGAGCAAGCACAACGAGTGCCGCTAGACCGTGCTCCCGTAGCGCTTGAGCATGACTAGAGTGCGGACCTGCTCGCCCGCGTGACCCGGAGACCGCGCCGCGTCACGTTCATACAGGCGCGCTCGGTATGCATCCGCGATAGCAGCCGATGACTCATCCTTGATCGCGGCGAGGTTCACCTCGGCCCAGTAGCGTTCCTTGGGATCGGACGGATTGAAATGGTCGATGGCAAAGCCGAGCAGGGTTCCCGCCGAGGGAGAGCCGGCGCTGTGAGCCAGCGCAATCCACGACTCGGCGTCCGCCGCCACGCCGACGCTGAGCTCGGAACGCCGCGTGTGCAAGAGCTGCTCGAGGAGGGGCTTGGCTACGTCTGCGATGTGCTTGCGCAGCTGGGTGTCCTTCACGGCCTCGAGAGCGTTGCGGACGGGCTCGAGGTGGACGCTGGTGATGCTGTGAGCGCGCTTGTCGGCCGCCGCGGCATTGCCGGCGACCCAGGCGTCGAGCTCGTCTTGCTGCTGTTTGATGCGGTCGGCGTTGGCCTCGCGTGAGACCTTGAAGGCCTCGACCTGCTTCTCCTCGTCGAGGCTGATCTGCGTGTTGGCCTTCGCGATCGCCCGACGCTCGAAGAAGTTGGCGACGGCGTTGCGCAGCGCCGGGAGCGCGGTGACGACACCGGCAACGAGCGCGCTCGCGGCGAGCGCTATCGCGGGCTTGTGGTCGTGCGTCGAGAGATAGAAGTAAGGGGCGAGTCCGAGGACGACGCCGATGGGGAAAGCCTTGTAGATGCCGCGGTCCCACGCCACGAGATCGGGGTAGCGGCGCCGCAGGTGCGGGGGGCGCTGCTCGAGCAGATCGGTCGCGGGCTTCGGCGGCGGTGCGTAGAGCGCCGGCAGCGACTCCTGAGCTTTGGCTATGGCATGGTCGATGGTGGCGCGGGCGGCACGGGCAGCGATGAAATCGAGCATGATCTGAGTCGTCGGCAGCTCGCCCGTCGCCGCGCCCTTCCCGCGCAGGTACTCGGTCGCGAGGTCGACGCTCAGCCCCGAGGACGCAGCCAAGGCCCCTGGCGTCACCATAGAACCCTGATATTCCAGATCTTTTCTGGCTGCATCGAGGCGGCGACTCTGGTCGCTCGTGAGGGCGTCGCCCTGTCGATTGGCGACGGAGCTCGAGCCTGGAATTCCAACAACCGAAACCATGGATAGTCCCCGCCCTGTCGTGCGTATGGGTCGTCGGGGTTATCGCGTTGGCTGACAACCTGTTGTCAGCGAGAACATGCCGAGCTGGCGCGAGGTTCTACAGCGCATCTCATAACCCGCGTTGAGGTGATTCGCCGCGTCGGCGGGTTATGAGCTGCGCTGTCGCCTTCGGCGGGTATTTCGCTTCGCTAGCTGGCCGCCACTTGAGGCGGCACTAGCCCTTCATCACGGCCGCGATGGGCTCGACGATGACCTTGACCAACTCGCTCATGAGACGCGCGAGCTTCGGCGTTCCCTCGAGCTCGGGCGCGCTGACCGCACGGCTCGATTCCTTGTCGATGCGCTCGCAGACGCCACGCAGCGCCCCACCCTTCGCGAAGCGCTCGATGACCTCGTCGACCATCGCTTGGGTCGTCTGGTCACGCGGCGTTTTCAAGATGCCGACGAGCCAGTCACGCTCGTTCGGGTAACGCGTCACGTGCTCGACGACCAAAGCGCTGACCTTGCCTTCGCGAACGTCGGAGCCGCGGCTCTCGCGGCCCTTGTCGGCAAAGAGATCGAGCACGTCATCTTGCATCTGAAAGAGCATGCCGAGGACGCGGAAGGGGCTCACGAGCTTCGCGGCTTCGGCGTCGGTCGCGCCGCACAGCACCGCGGCACCCTCGACCGGCAGCTCGAAGAGCGCGCTCGTCTTACCGATGATGGCCTGGTCGTAGATCGGCCAGGTCGTGTCCATCCGGGTCGTCATCTCGAGCTCGTCAATCTGGCCGCGGATGACCTGGGACGCCTGACGGCAGAGGATGTTCGCGAGGCGCCATTTGACGGCGTCGTCCGCCGCGAGCGTGCTGATGGCGGCATACGGCATCTGAAAGAGAAGGTCGCCGCCGTTGATCGCTTGCGCCGAGCCGAAGGTCACCCAGGTGGTTGGGCGCCCGCGTCGAACACGGTCGCCATCCTGCAAGTCATCATGGACGAGGGTCGCGTTGTGCAGGATCTCGCAGGCCGCGGCCCAACCGATGGCGTCGCTGGTCTTCTTGCCGAGAGCTTCGGCGGCGGCGAGGCCAAGACGGGCGCGCAAGCGCTTGCCGCCGCTCGCCAAGTGGTCGAGAACGATGGTCGCCGCATGGTCGTGAGAGCCGCCGACCGCGAGGCGCTGCATCAGGGCTTCGACTTCGGCGAGACCTTGGTCGCCTGCGAGCATGGACGTCATGGGGCGCCACCTAAATCAGGTTGCTCCCCGGCAAGACAAGCGTCGCTCGCAAATGCGTGTCGCAGTTTGAGACGCGTGGTGCACCCACCTCGCGTGATCCGCATCACGGGAGCGGTTTGCGAGGCTCCCGGCGCGGCACGCTGTTTGTAAACAAGCTCTAGGTAACCACATCCCTTCGCGGTTGCGCGGAGGAGGAGCCACCTCAGATGCATCGTGTGACCTGGAGCATGGGTCCGCAGTCCCTTGCCCTGCTCTATCCCAACGGCGCGCACGTCTTACCCGAGCCCATCGCCGCGGCGACGCACGCCCACGCCATCGTCCTCGTCGAGGGCTTCGCATACCTGGCGTTCGACGATGGACTGCGTGAGGTGCCGTCCGATTTGCCCTTCGCCGGCGACGGTTGGTCGCTCACCTGGATGCGCGAGCCCCTGCTCCGGCCCAGCGCCATGATGGGCGAACGCACGCGGAGCGACGAGGGGTTGCCCTGTGGCGCGGTGGTGACCGTCTTCGATCCAGAGGGACGCGAGCATCCGGTCGACGGCCGGCCCATTCTCGTCGGACGGCACCCATCGTGCGACATCCCCACGGTCGATCGCCGCGTGTCGCTCTTTCACTGCGCGCTATTGCGGTCCGGCGAAGCAATCCGCGTCGTCGATCTCGGTAGCCGCAACGGCACCTACGTGGACGGTACACGCGTGGGTGAGGCGACGCTCGCGCGGCACGCGGCGTTACGCGTCGGGCGCAAGCGACTCGAGGTGCGCGCGACCCTGCCTGACGGCGGCCCGACTCCGGCGCGGTCGCCGGCCATGCGCCTGGTCGAGAGCCAGGTGGCGCGCATCGCCCCCAGCAGCGCGACGGTCACCATCGAAGGTGAGAGCGGCGCGGGCAAGGAGATCGTGGCGCGCCAGCTTCACCAATTGAGCGGCCGCGGCGGCGCGTTCGTCGCCATCAACGCCGCCGTCTTGTCGTCGACGCTCGCGAGCAGCGAGCTCTTCGGTCACACTCGCGGCGCGTTCACCGGTGCCGACAGCGACCGCATCGGTGCGTTCGCAGCGGCGGACGGTGGGACCTTGTTCTTGGACGAAGTCGCGGAGCTGTCACCCGGCGTCCAGGCCGAGCTCTTGCGGGCGGTCGAGCTGCGGGTCATCCGCCGCATCGGCGAGAACGTGGAGAGGCCCGTCGACGTGCGCTTGGTGGTCGCGAGCCACCGCAACTTGGCGGAGATGGTCCGCGCCAGCCGCTTTCGTGAGGACCTATTCCATCGCCTCAGCGTCATCACCCTCAAGGTGCCGCCTTTGCGCGAGCGTCAGGAGGACCTGCTCGAGATCAGCGAGCGCTTCCTGCGCTCACAACAGCCGCCGCGGACTCTCACCCCCGCGGCATGGGAGAAGCTGCGGCTGCATGGCTGGCCGGGAAACGTTCGTGAGCTCATCAACACGCTGACTCGAGCCTGTGTGATGAGCGATGCGCGTGAGCTGACCGCGACCGATTTGCTCATTACGCCACGCGCCGCGGTCTCGAGCATCGATCACCTCATCACCGACGCGGTGATGAGCACGTATTCGGCGAGCGGACAGAACACCGCGCGTACGGCGCAGGAGCTAGGTCTCGCGCGGCGCACCGTGCATCGCTTGGTCCGCGCCAATCAGGCGAGGCGCAAAGCATGACCGCGTCAGAAAAACGGACGAGGCTCGAGCTGGACCGGCAGGCGCATGTCGCCGGCCACGAGCTCGGCGGGGCCACCTTCGCTGCCCTCGCGCTTCACCACCGCGAGTCCCTTGCCGCCCACGAGCGAGGTCACGCGCCCAAAAGGCTTGTTGTCCCGTGTCAGCTTGCGCTCGCCGTCGGGCAACGCCGCCACCCGCGCGGCAGCCCGCTCCTCCACCGAGAAGCCCACGAGGAGCCGGGCGACTTTGTCGTAGCTGTCGAGGCGCGAGATGACCTCTTGTCCGATATAGCAGCCCTTGCGGAAGCTCACGGCCACCGGCCCGAGACGCAGCTCGAGTGGGTTGACGTCGTCGGGGTACTCGGTCGCTGGCCCGGGCACGCCGGCGTCGACGCGCAGTCGCTCGAAGATGCTCTGATCGGCGGCCAGCGCGCCGACGGCCCGCAAGCGCTGCAGCGTCGCTTGCGCTTGCGCCGCGTCGACCAGGAGCTCGAAGCGAGGCCCGTAGGCCGCGAGCCCGCGCCAGATCCAGCCGTCGTTCGCTTGGCGTGCACTCTCGGCCGAGAGGGTCCCGACGTCCCCGAAGACAGTGCTGACCACTTGCTCGGCGTTCGGGCCATCGACGACGATGTGCGCTTTAGCGGAGGACACCAGTTTGCTCTGGACGTCTTCCATGATGGTGTAGGTGTCGACCCAGTCCGCGATGCGCTGACCCCGGCCCGGCGACGCGACCAGCAACAATACTTCGGGCGCGGCGACCACGGTCACCCAATCGATGAGCCGCCCTTGGGAGGTCGTGAACAACGTCGAGCGCACCTGCCCGGTGGTCGCCAGCGGTTCGAGATCGTTGGTCGACAGGCGATGCAGGAGGTCGACGCGGTCCTTGCCGCCGACCTGGACGATGTCGTTCTGGAGCAGGCCAGCGAAGGTCTTTCGGGGGGTCATTTGTTTCTCCGCAAGAGCCATAAGGTAATCACGGCGGCCGCGACAACCACCGCGAGGCCGAGGAGCTGCTCTCGCAGGTCGAAAGGACGCACCGCCGGGGGCAGCGCGTCACCGGGAATTGGCACCCGGTTCTCGGCAAGCGGTAATCCGCTATCGGCGCTCGGCAATCGGATTTCGGCGATCGGCTCGCGGTTCTCGACTTTCGGCAATGCGATATCGGCCTTCGCCACCCGGTCATCGGCCATCGGCTCTCTACTCTCGGCCGTAGCCAGCTCCGCCAACCGCCTCGCATCCTCCAGCGCCGCATCCACCACGTCGCGAAAGCTCCGCGCCGTCGGCGGTACCGCGAACGCAAGCGGCGTCTCCAGGCGCGTCCCTCTCAACCTGTCGATCAACACTACCCTGAGCAGCTCATCGAACGCCGCGATGTCGCCTCTATCGCGCAGGCTCGTGAGCAGCTGCTCCGCCCGCTCACCTCCCAGCACTCCCACCGCGCGCACGTCGAACAACCGCTCATGAAGCTCGGTCGCGGCGGGGCGCTCGGGCACGGCGGCCGCGAGGCGTGGCTCCAGCTCGTCGAGCCAGCGCTGGACGTCGAGCCGGGCGCGCGCGGCGAGGCGCTCTCGTGCCGTGCCGGCGAGGGCGAAGAAGCCCACTGCGGCGCGTTCATCGGCGGCGGCGCTACCGCCCAGCAAGCGCAGCAAGAGCGGCAAGCGGGCGTCCGCTAAAGCGTATCCCAAGATATGGGTTCGGTAGACCTCGGGGATCGGCCCCGCCAGGGGGATCTTGAAGCTCGCGGGAGCGCTGGCCCGCGCCTTGACCGCGACGTCCACGGTCCTGCGCAGCACTACGACCCCCGGCGGTGGCTTCACGAGCTTCGGGTCGTCCGCCGCGAGGTAGAGCGCACCCGGGTCGGTGACGGCGGCCAGCGCGTCGGCGCTCGCGGCCAAGAGCCAACCAACCTCGACCGAGGTGAGCGCCGCGTCCAGATGATTCTGGACCGTGACCTCCACCGTAAGCTCGCCCTTGGTCTCGTCGAGAGCTACCCGCTGGCCGACCAGAGTGACCGCCGCCGGCACGGGGGCCGCGCGCACCTCCGCGAGGGGGGCGAGCACGCCGAAGGCCCAGAGGCATTGCGCCATGAACGGTCGGATCTTCACGCGTGATTTGATCGGGGGCGCCGTGCTACGGCGTTCGCCCATGCGCTCTTACCTCAGCTTGGCCCTCCTCTGCACGTTCGCCTGCGCAGGCTCGAACGCCAACAACGGGCCGAAAAAGACCGCGCTCCCCCCGGCCGCCACCCCGACCCCACCCGGCGACATGGAATCCAAGAAGCCGGCCGCCCCGCCCGTGCTCATCAAGAACGCCACCGTCATGACCGCCGCCGGCGTGATGCACTCGCCCGGCCATGTCTTGGTGCGGGACGGCCTCATCGCCGCCGTCGGGGCCGGTGATCTCCCCGCCCCCGCTGGCGCCCGCGTCGTCGACGGCAAAGGCATGTTCGTCACGCCCGGCATCATCGATACGCACTCGCACATGGGCGTCTACGCGCTGCCTTACATGGACGCCCACCAGGACGGAAACGAGATGACCTCGCCGACGACGGCGGAGGTCTGGGCCGAGCATGCCGTCTGGCCACAAGATCCGGCCATCGCGCGCGCCGCGAGCTACGGCGTCACCACGGTGCAAATCCTCCCCGGCTCCGCCAACCTCATCGGCGGCCGCTCGGCGATCATCAAGCTCAAGCCCGCCACCAATGCCCGTGCCATGCGTTTCCCCGGCGCGCCGCAGGGCCTGAAGATGGCATGCGGCGAGAACCCCAAGCGCGTCTACGGCGAGAAGGGGCGCGCCCCCGCGACCCGTATGGGTGACATCGCCGGCTTCCGTGTCGCCTTTCAAAGCGCCACGGAATATCGCCGCAAGTGGCAGGTCTACGAGCGCGACCTCAAGCTCTACAACGAGAAGAAAGACGACCAAGAGGACCCACCCGAGGCGCCCGAGCGTGACCTCGCGCTCGACACTCTGACCGCTATGATGGACGGCAAGATTCTCTTGCACGTCCACTGCTACCGCGCCGACGACATGCAAACCATGCTCGACGTGGCGCAGGAGTTCGGGTTCCGCATCCGCTCCTTCCACCACGCCGTCGAGGCTTACAAGCTGGCGCACCGCTTCGCCGAAGCCGGCGTCGCCGTGTCCACTTGGGCGGACTGGTGGGGCTTCAAGATGGAAGCTTTCGACGGCATCCCCCAGAACGTCGCCCTGCTCGCGGCCGCCAAGGGACGCCCGCTCATGCACAGCGACTCTTCGACCGAGGTCCGCTACTTGAACCAACAGGCCGCCAAGGCGCGCGCCGCGGGTGAGCAGATCGGTCTCAAGTTCTCCGACGACGAGGTCCTGCGTTGGGTGACCGCGAATCCCGCCTGGGCACTCGGCATCGACGAGAAGACGGGCACCTTGGAGGTCGGCAAGATGGGTGACGTCGTCGTATGGAGCGCGAGTCCCTTCAGCGTCTATGCGCGCACCAAGCTCGTGCTCATCGACGGCGAGGTGATCTTCGAGGACGGCAAGCCCATGCGTCCCACCGACTTCGAGCTCGGCACTTCGGCGGTCGACCGCGGCGGCTCGCGCCGCGAAGCGGAGGTGAAGCTATGAACATTGCCCTGCTCCTAGCGGCCACCCTGTCCGCTCCAACGGTCATCGAGAACGTTCGCATCGAGAGCGGCTCGGCGCCCATCGAATCGGCTACCGTGGTCATCGACCAGGGTCGCATCGTCTCCGTGACTCCAGGCAAGCTCGCTACCCCGGTGCCTCAGGCAACGCAGGTAGACGGCACCGGCAAGGTGCTCACCGCCGGTCTCATCGAGACGCGCTCGCAAATCGGCGTCGCCGAGGTGTTGCTCGAGGGCGAGACCGTCGACGACCGCATGAAGGAGCAAGCCTTGGCTCCCGGGTTCCGCGTTTGCGACGGCTACAATCCCATGTCGATCCGCATTCCCATCACCCGCGCCGCCGGCATCACCAGCATCGTCGTCAGTCCGCAGGGCGAAGTCCTCAGCGGCACGGGTTGCTGGGCCGATCTCACGGGTACGCTCGCCGGCCGTCCCGATCCGACGCGGCCGCTCGCCATGTTCGGCAGCATCACGTCGCAAGACGCGAAACATTTCGCGGGCGGCGGCGGCAGCCGCGGCGGCATCTGGCTCGCCCTTCGCCAGGCCTTCGACGACGCGCGCCTGCATCGCCGCAGCGCCAATCGTCCGAGCGAGCGCGAGCTCTCGTTGTCATCACAACACCTCGAAGCGCTCTACCCTGTCCTCGACGGCAAGCTGCCGCTGGTGCTGACCGCGCACCGCGCGAGCGATATCCTCACCGCCCTCGATCTCGCCAAGGCGGAGAAGGTAAGGCTCGTGCTCGCGGGCGCGAGTGAAGCTTGGCTCGTCGCCAAGCAGCTCAAGGAAGCACGCGTCCCCGTCATCATCCAGCCGTCCGAGCAGCTTCCCTACGGCTTCGATCTGCTGAATGCGCGTGACGACCTCCCGGCCTTGCTCGAGCGCGCCGGGGTCACCGTCATCCTCACGACCGGCATCGCGGACGATCAAAACGCGCGCCGCCTCCGCTACGAAGCCGGCATCGCGGTCGCGAACGGCATGAGTCGCGAAGGTGCGCTGCGCGCCATCACCACGACGCCCGCCGAAGTCTTCGACCGTGGCGTCGCCTATGGTTCCATCACCGCCGGGAAGCGCGCCGACCTGGTCCTTTGGTCGGGCGACCCCTTCGAGCTGTCGACCCAGGTCGAGCGTGTCTGGATCGAGGGAAATCCCATGGCGCTCGACAATCGCCAGCGCCAACTTGCCGAAAGGTACCTGCGCGAGCACGATTAGCGCGGGCCCAAGCGGCTAAGTAGCAAAAAACGAAGCGCTGCTTATAATTGATGTAATGGCCGACGCCAAAGATCCATACGCAGTCCTGGGCGTCCCTCGCACCGCGAGCGAAGACGAGATCCGCAAGGCGTACCGGAAGCTTGCCCGCAAGTTCCATCCTGACGTCAACGCCGGGAACACGCAGGCCGAGGAACGCTTCAAGGAAGTCTCCTCCGCCAACGACATTCTTTCGGACCCAGAGAAGCGCAAACTGTACGACGAGTTCGGCGACGCCGCCCTGCGCAGCGGTTTCGACGCGGATCAAGCGCGCAACTACCAGCGCTGGGCCGGCGGCATGGGCGGGGGCGCACACCGCGCGTCTCCGTTCGGCGGCGGTGCTTCGCCGGGTGGCGGCGTCGAGTTCGAGTTCGGAGACATCTTCGGCGACCTGTTCGAGCGCGGCAGTCGCCGCAGCCGCGGCCCGCAAAAAGGTCGCGACGTCGTCGCCACCGTCGACATCGATCTCCTGCAAGCGATTCGCGGCACCGAGGTTCAACTGCGCATTCCAGGCCGGACCGAGCCGGTCACCGTGCGCATCCCGCCGGGCGCCGATGACGGCTCGAAGCTGAAGGTGCCCGGTCAAGGCAGTCCGGGCGCGGCCGGTAACGGCGACCTGATGATCGAGACGCGCGTTCGCCCCCACCCCCACTTCCAGCGCCAAGGCCTCGACTTGCAGCTCAAGCTCCCGGTGAGCATCGACGAAGCCTACAACGGCGCATCGATCGAAGTGCCGACACCCGACGGCAACGTCACCTTGCGCGTTCCGCCACGGAGTCAACAAGGCGACAAGTTGCGATTGCGCGGCAAGGGAATCCAACGCGGCACCGAGCGTGGCGACCTCTACGTCGAGCTCGACGCGCGCCTGCCCGACAAAGCGAACGACGCTCTCTCGGAAGCGCTGAAGTCCGCTAAAGCGGCCTACTCCCAGCCGCTTCGCGACGGCATCCGCTTGTAGCGGGGAGCTGCTTCGTCCCTGTCACCTCGTCAGGCTCGACCTGAGAACGCCTGACATCCAGGCGCCGAAGATGTCGACACGATCACAGTGCCGTGGAGGGTGTCAGTGGCTTCGTTCCCCGCAGTCGACGCAGCAAACACATTCGCAAACCGCGACGCGGCGCTGAAGTTCCTCGAGGGGCTCAAGTCGACTCCCTACCTCGCGACGTCACGAGCCAAGCTCGGCGCCGACCACGACGTGCTCGCGGCGGTGGCCGCGGTCAATCCGTTCGCGGCGCCTCGCGAAGCCGTGCGCACGGCTTCGCCCGAGGTGCGCGCGCTCGTCAAAGCCCTCGCCCGACAGCGCGGGCTCGACATCGCTCAAGCCGCGACAACGCGGGCCTTGCAACATCGCAATGATGGTCAGCTCGACGCGGTTCGCGCCTTGGGCACCAATGTCGTGCAGCTCACGCGTTCCGCCCTCACCCGCGCCGACGTCGACACCTTCGCGGCCAAGCTCGAGGCGGCCGCGGCCGATCTCGCCGGCACACCGTACGCCTTGGCGGACGATACGCTGCGGCAGATCCGCGACGCCGTCGCAAAGTTGCGCGAGCCGTTCGAGCTGTCGCCGCCGGCGCCGGTGACCTTGTCCAAAGCTGGACCGATGAAGCTCGTCCGCAACCAGATCGCGAACGAGCTGCGCAAGGTCGTCGACGGTCCAGTGCGCTATCCCATCGCCGTCGAATTCGCGGACGGCAGCCGCTATAGCAGTCACCACGGACGCGAGACGGAGATCACCTTCGTCATCAAGAAGGGCGCTGAGCTCTCGCTCGCGACCAAGGGCTATGCCGGCCTGATCGATGCCTGGGTCAAGGGAGACATCGACATCGTCGGCAACCGAGCCCTGCGCAAGCTCATGCACATGACCTCGCTCGGCAAGGAGGGCTCGAAGCTTCGGCCCTTGGGCATCGCCGAGCAGTGGTTCCGCGAGGTCTTCGCGACCAACAACGGCTATTACGAACAAGCGCACGACAACGCGCTCTATCACTACGGCAATCCCACCGGTCTCTTCCGCGAGCAGCTCGGCGCCGTGATGAAGTACACCGAGGGGCTGTTCGGACCAGACAAGGGCATCTCGCTCGACGAGGCACAGGTGCGGTCGCTCGAGTACTTCGCGCGCGCGGGCATGGATCTCGTCGCCGACAAGACGGCGCGCGGCGAGACCGTGAAATGGGCGGAGTTTGGCGGCGGCTGGATGCCGCAGGGCCTCTACACCGCGCTCAACTTCCCGAACGTCGACTACACGAATATCGGCCGTACCGAGTCGCAGAACCGCGTCGCTGCAGCGCTCATCGAAGCGAACGGCCTGTCCGATCGAGTGCGCATCATCGAAGGTGACGCCCGCGATTATGTGAAGCCCGAGCATCGGCATCAGTACGATATCGTCCACCAAGCTGGTGTCCTCGAGCACGCCGGTCCGTTCGAGCTCGACGCCTGGTTCAAGGGCATGGCGAACGCGGTGAAGCCCGGCGGCTACCTCGTCATGTCGAACATGACCTATCCGCTGCGTGACGCCGTCTTCGTCGAGGCCGTGACCGGCAAGCACTTCTTCCCCGGTGGCACCATGCCCGCGGAAGGCGACCTCGCGGTCTGCGCGCGCAAGTATGGCTTCGAGCTGGTTTGGGAAGCGGAGATGCGTGACGACTACGCGCTCACGCTCGATCGCTGGGCGGAGAGCTTCGCCGCCGCGTGGGACAAGCTCGCGCCAACCGACCCGGCGTTCTACAACGAGCCCATGCGCCGCGTTTGGGAGCTCTTCCTCGAGGGCTCATCGAGTGCGCTCGGCTCAGCCGGCCACTCGGCCAACTTGAACCTGCGGCACTACGTCATGCGCATGGGCCCGTCGGGTGACGGTGAGCGCCCCAGCGTCAGTCAGCTCTCGGACGCGCGCCAGCCGACGCTCGACGAGGTGCTGGGAAGCCTGAAGAAACGCAGCGTGCCCAAGCTCTTCGACAACTTGCCCGCGGATGTCCGCGCCAAGCTCTCCACCGACCGTGAGCTCGCGAGCGACATGCGGCCCGGCGTGCCGAAGCCACTCGATCCGGTGAAGAATCTCCTTCGCGCTCTGACCGGCGAGACGCCGCGTCCATGAGCAACTTCGGCCACCACGACGAGGTCACACCGGCGCCACGCTCGCTCGAGGACGCGCTGATGCAGGGCGCGCTCGACGCAATGCTCGCCGGTGAGTTCACGCGTGGCCGTCAACTGTTCGCGCACCTGCGCGGCTTGGGTGTGTGTAGCCAAGAGGTGCTCCTGGGGCTCGCGGTGTGCGCCGATCAAAGCGGTGACGACGCTACCGCGAAGAGGACACTCGACGAGGCTGTATCCCTTGCCGCGACAGGTGCGCCCTTGTCGCATGATTTGTACGACGTCGTTCGGCCGTGGCTGCCTGGAGGGGAACGGGCGCGGATGAGGGCCGAGGAGCTTTCGATGTCGGCGCAGAGGTTCTTCGCGAAGCTGTAGAAAAGGGCGATAACGGCTCGAAGCCCGAATAACTCAGATGTACGCGACGTTCGCGTGCTTCTCAGCCCGCCGGTTCAGCAGATGCCCGATGGTGTCCACGATACGGGCGAGCGGAACCGGCTTCACGAAGGTCGCGTCCGCGACCAAGCTCGCATGCCGCAGTAGATCGGGGTCGTCTCCACCGGCGAGCGCGACCACGATGCTCTTGTTGCCGATGGCGGCGTTGCCGCGCACGAAGGACAGTGCTTCCTTGCTGTCACGATACTTCGGATGCAGACCGAGGATGATCATGTCCGCTGGAGCGGCTTCGAGCTGCTCGCGCGTCTCGTCCCAGCCGCGGGTCAGCGTCAGCTCGAGGTGAGCGCTGCTCACGGGGTGCAGCTCGTCGAGAGCGATGCGATAGGTGAGCGCCGCTAGCGGGTCGGTCTCCATGATGACGACGCGATACGGCCGGACTCTCCGGGTTTGCGGGCGGCCGGCCAGCTGCGCCAGGTGCGCGAGTCGCTCGCGATCGAGCGACGACCAGACGCGAACGCCTACTCCACCAGCGACCGACAACGTGCTTTGAGCCCAGACGACGTCCCCGAGCACGTCCATGGGCTCAAGCAAACCGGGGAACGACAGCGACATGCGGACGATCTGGCCGCGGGCGAGAGACTTCGCGCCGCGCAGCGATACACCACCGGCCGAAACATCGGCGGTCCACGCCGATGCGAGAGCGCGGTCGTCGCCGCCCTCGCGAACGTCGACCCGCAACATCAGCAACCGCCGGGGGTCGCGACGCAGGTCACGCCGAGCCTGTTGGTCGTCATTCATCGATTGGCAGCCGCCGAGGACATCCCCACAACCTAGGTCCTCCAGCGATACTCGGCAAATAGCTCGCCCTGGTTGCCGCCGACGTCCTGGTGACCCAGTGACACAGGCTCACATCGGATGGAACGTCGTGCCTGCCGCGGCGTGGCGCTCGAGCCCCTCGGCGGGCCGGAAGCGTTCACCAAACGAGGCGGTGTAGTGCTTCAACCGTTCGAGCACGGCCCGCGCCCCTTGGCGGTCGACATGACGGAACGGGCCTCCAAGGAATGGTGGGAAGCCAAGGCCGAACACCGCGCCGATATCGCCGTCGCGCGCCGAGCGTAAGATGCCGTCGTCCAGACAGCGAACAGCCTCGTTCACCATCTGCAGCGACACACGCTCGCGGATCTCGTCCCGCGGGATGCGGCTGCGCCCCCGCGACTTGCCGCCCAAGAGGTCGTAGACGCTGGCATCGGGGCCGCGCTTCTTGCCCTTCTCGTAGACGTACAGGCCGCGTCCGTTTTTGCGACCCTGCCTGCCGTCGCGGATGAGGCTGTCCATCGCCTCCGGCGCGTTCATGCGGCTGCCGAAAGCCTTGGCCATGATGTGCGCGACCTTGTTGCCGACGTCGATGCCGACCTCGTCCAGCAAGGTCAGTGGTCCGACGGGGAAGCCCATCTCGACGAGCGCGGCGTCGATGTCCTCGATGGATGCGCCCTCGACGAGCAGCCACGCGGCCTCGTTCATGTAAGGGGCGAGGATGCGCGAGGTGTAGAACCCCGGTCCATCGCGGACCACGATCACCGTCTTGCCCTGCGCCTTACCGACCTTGACCGCTGTCGCGACCGCCCAATCCGCGGTCTTGGCGGTCGTCACCACCTCGAGGAGCGGCATCTTCTCGACCGGCGAGAAGTAGTGCATGCCGAGCACGGCCTCGGGACGGCTCGAGACCTCCGCGATGCTTGCGATGGGAATGGACGACGTGTTCGATGCAAAGACGCAGGTCGGCGGCACGCGCTTCTCGACATCGAGCAGGACACGCCGCTTCAGCTCCAGATCCTCGAAGACCGCTTCGACGACCAGGTCGGCGTTGGCGAACCCGTCGTAGCTCGAGGTGCCGGTGACCCGGCTCAGGATGCGCTCGGCTTCGAAGCGGGTGGTGCGGCGGCGCTCGACGTCCTTGTCGATGAGCTGGCGGACGTGCGCGAGGCCTCGGCCAATGGCGGCGTCGTCGACCTCGTTGATGCGCACCGGGATGTGCAGCTTCGTGGCGGAGACGTAGGCGATGCCTCCGCCCATGAGGCCGCCGCCCAGCACGCCGAGCTTCTTGACCTCGCGTGGCTCCACCTTGGCGGTGGTGCCGGTGTCCTTCTTCGTCGCCTGTTGCGCGAAGAAGATGGAGATCAAGGCGCGCGCTTCCGGACTGACGACGAGCTTGCCGAAGTGCTCGGCCTCCGCGGCGTAGCCCGCCTCGCTGCCTTCGAGAATGCCCGTCCGCATGGCGTCGAGCGCCGCCTCGGGTGCCGGATACAGGCCGTGTGTCCGCTCCAGCAGACGTTCCTTGGCTTTCTTGAAGAGCAGGCGCTGGCCGACCGGGTTCTCCTCGAGCGCGACTTCCTGGAGGAACTCGGGGTCCGCGATGTCGCGGAGCACCTTGGCGAGCGGTGAGCGCAGGCGCGTGAACCCGCGCGCGGGTCGCAAGGGCTTACCTTGCAGGGCCTTGTTTACAGCCCGCTTGGCCGCCTCGAGCAGGACCGGCCGCGGCACCACCTCGTCGACGAGACCGAGCTTCAGCGCCTTCTTCGCGCGCACGTCCTTGCCCGAGAGGATGAGATCGAGGGCGTTGGTGAGGCCGACGAGCCGTGGCAGCCGCTGGGTGCCGCCGGCGCCCGGGAGCAGACCGAGCTTCACCTCGGGCAGACCGAGCTTGGTGACATCGGCGTCCGATGCAACGCGTCCCGAGCAAGCGAGCGCCAGCTCGAGACCGCCGCCGAGGGCAGCGCCGTGAATCGCCGCGATGATCGGCTTCTCGCGGCCGAGCGCCTCGAGCCGCGCGAACCCTTTGTGAGCGCGCGTCGACAGCTCTTGCGCCTGCGCCGCGGTGGTATAGGCCGCGAGCTCGGTAACGTCGGCGCCGGCGATGAACGTGTCCTCTTTGCCGGACACGATGATGGCGGCGACGATGCTCGCCTCGCGCTCGATGACGTCGACCACCGCCTCCATCTCGCGGATGATCGGCGTGCCTAGGGAGTTCACCTTGTCACCGTCTCGGTCGAAGGTGACGAGAGCGATGCCCTCTTCGACGCTGACTCTGAAATGCGACAGGTTGAGATGCGCGAACATGTTGCTCATCGGGGCCGCCTCAAGTGGCGGCCAACTAGCGAAGCGAAATGCATTTTCACCGTTCCAAGACCAGGGCCGCGCCCAAACCACCCGCGGCACATTGTGTGATGAGGGCGAAGCCCTCCCCGCGACGCGACAGCTCGCGCGACATCGTCAGAGCTTGACGGGCGCCGGTGGCGCCGAACGGGTGGCCCAGGCTCACCGAGCCGCCATGAATATTCAGCTTGTCCTCGGGCACCTTGCCAAGCGGCTTCGCTCCTCCGCGATAGCGGTCGTTGAATTCCTTCGATTCGAAGCCATAGAGATTCGACAGCACCTGCGCCGCGAACGCTTCGTGCATGTCGACCAAGGTAAGATCCTCGAGTGTGAGCCCTGCCCGCTCCAACGCCTTGGGCGCGGCGAAGACCGGGCCTTGCAAGAGCTGCCACGACGGGTCGAGCGCGGTGAACGCCCACGAGCGTACGAACGCGAGCGGCACGAGACCGAGCTCCTGGGCGCGCTCTTCGCTCATCACCAGGAGAGCCGCGGCGCCGTCGGTGAGTGGTGAGCTCGAGCCCGCGGTGACGCTACCGTAGTTGCGGTCGAATACCGGTGGCAAGCTCGCGAGCTTCTCGAGCGAGCTATCGGGTCGGACGATGCCGTCTTTCACCACGGCTTGTCCGTAATCGCGGCCAAGCAGCATGTGCATGACCTCGGCGTCGTAGATGCCCTTCTCCCAAGCGGCGGCCGCTTTCTTGTGCGAGTTGTACGCAAAAGCGTCCTGAGCGGCGCGGGTGATGCGGTTCTCCTTGGCCATCTTCTCGGCGGAGTCGCCCATCGACATGCCAGTCGACACTTCCTTGATGGCGGGCGCCTTCGGCAACAGGTCACGGGCACCGAGCTCGAGGAAGGGCTTCGCCTTGCCGAGTGCATCCTTGGCGGAGTTTGCCGCCATCAGGGCGTCCGCGAGGTTGTCGCTCACGGTGATCGGCACGCGCGACAAGGACTCGGCGCCGCCAACCACCGCGACGTCGATGTCACCCGCGATGATCCCCTGCGCGGCCTCGACCAAGGCTTGCGTGCTCGTGGCGCAGGCACGCGACACCGAATAGGCGTCGATGCCGCGCGGTAAGCCGGCCGCGAGGACGATTTCGCGCGCGATGTTCGGAGCTTGGGGATCGGGAATGACCGCGCCGAAGACCAGGCGGTCGATGTGCACGGGATCGATGGCGGCCCGCTGCACCAGCTCGGCGACCGCGGCTTTACCCAGCTCGAGCGCCGAGAGATGTTTGAACACGGTCCCCGACTTCACGAACGGGGTGCGGATGCCGTGAACGATCGCCGCACGTCCGCGCGGCCCGACATGATTGAAGCCCGGCTTTGCCATGTGAGTAACCTTCGACCCCGGTCTAGACACTGTCAAGACTCGCCGCTGAGCACCCGCGCGGCAGAGCCGATGTGTTTCTCGAGCGCGTCGAGGCCGTCGGTCAAGGCGGCTGGCCCAGGCTGCAAAATGATTGGGCTTTTGATCTCGTGCACCAGATCGTGACGAACCGCGGTGGTGCCCGAAAAACCCTCGCGGGCGAGCACGACCTCTTTCTTCATCTTCTTGCCGCACCAGGAGCCGAGGATGAGCTGCGGATCGCGCCGCACCACTTCGGCCGGCGTGACGATGCGATCCTTGGCGAGCTTACCTGCACGAAGCTCCGCGAAGAGATCCTCGCCCCCGGCGGCCTCGATGAGCTCGCTCACCCAGCGAATGCCCGAGATGAGAGGGTCCGGCCACTCCTCGAAGAAGACGCGCGGCCGCAACGGCAGACTCTTTGCCCGCTCGCGCGCCGCGTCGACCCGCGCTGCTAGCGAGCCCGCGAGCTCCTCGGCGGCGAGCTGCTTGCCGACGATGCTGCCGACCATCACCACCATGCGCAGGATCTCGTCGATGCTGCGGTGGTTCAACGTCAGCACCTCGATGCCCTTCTGAATCAAAGCTCGCGCGATGTCGGCCTGGAGGTCCGAAAACGCGATCACCAGATCGGGAGCGAGCTCTTCGATCGCTGGAATGTCGGCCTCGAGAAAAACACTGACCTTGGGCTTTTCCTTCCGCGCCCGCGGCGGCCGCACGGTGAAGCCGGAGATGCCGACGATTCGTTCTTCCTCACCGAGCAGATAGAGCGTCTCGGTGGTCTCTTCGGTCAGACAAACGATACGTCGTGGATAGAACGAGCGGGCCATCAGCCACCAACGACGTCGCGCTCCGTCGAGCCGTCCGTGGCGGCAATCACCACGCGATTACGGCCTTCGTGCTTGGCCTGGTACATGGCGGCGTCGGCACGGCGCACCAGCGCGTCGATGTCAGACAGACCCGGCGCGAGCTCGGCGACACCGAAGCTCGCCGTCAGCTTGATGAGCTCGCCGTTGGTCTGGAGCTGATACTCCTCGATGCGTTTGCGGTAGCGCTCGGCGACGACACGCGCACCGTCTCCGATGGTCTCGGGGAGGAGGAGCGAGAACTCTTCTCCGCCATAGCGGCCAATGACGTCATTGCGCCGTAAGTCTTGACGCAGCACGCTCGCCACCGCCGTGAGGGCTTCATCGCCAACCTGGTGGCCATAACGATCGTTGATCGCCTTGAAGTGATCGATATCGACCATGACGAACGACAAGCTGTTGTTGTAGCGCCGCGCGCGGGTGAACTCGAGGTCGAGCAGCTCCATCAAGTGGCGACGATTGACGACGCGGGTTAGCCCATCGGTGTTCGAGAGCTCTTCGAGGCGCTGATTCTTCTCGCGCAGCTCGTCTTGAAGCCCCTTGATCTTGAGGTGCACCTTGACGCGCGCCACCAGCTCTTCGTCGTCGAACGGCTTCGTGAGGTAGTCAGATGCGCCCGACTCGAGACCTTTGACCTTGGCGTGCACGTCACCGGCGGTGCCGGCGAGCATGATCACCGGGACCTCCAGGAGCTCACTGCGAGCCTTCTTCAACGACAAAAACTTGAAGCCGTCGATACCGGGCATGACGACGTCGCAGAGCACGAGGTCGATCCGGTTGTTCAAGAGCATCTTGAAGCCCTCGAGGCCGTCCTTGGCGAAGAGGACAGTCGTGGCCACATGGCCGTCGAGCAGCACCTGCTGCACACGTTGCCGTACCGTTTCGGAATCGTCGATGATGAGGACCGTCGTGCTCACGCCGTCACTAATGTAGCCGTGAGTTGGGGTCGGTGCCACGCACGTTATAACGGAGTGTCGGCGGAGAAAATGCTGTCTTGGCCGGCGTTGACGACGTTCTTGTCCGGGGCGACCTCGCTGGGCTCGCTGCCCGAGCGGAAGTACTCCGAATAGGCGCGTCCGCCGGGGCGGGCACGCATGCCGCTTTCGGGATCGATCGACACCTGCACGATGCCCGAGGGCATGTTGAACGGACCCGAGGGCTTCTTGCTCGGCGGGTCGGTCGTATAGTCGGTCAGCGCATGCGTCATGAACTCGAGCCAGATAGGCAAGGCGGTGCGGCCACCCTGCTCGTTCGGGCCGAGTGGGCGCTCCTTCTTGTCGTGACCGACCCAAACACCGGTGACGAAGTTCTTGGTGAAGGCCATGAACCAGGCGTCGTAGGAGTCGTTGGTCGTGCCGGTCTTGCCCGCCGTCGGAACGCCGAGCCGCGATGCGGCGGCGCCGGTGCCGCCCTCGACGACGCCCTTGAGCATGTTGGTGATGAGGAAGGCCGTCTGGCGATCGAGCGCCATGCGCGGCGGCGTGACGATGCGGCTGTAAGCACGGGAAAGACGTGAGCTCAGATCGAGCGTCGGGTCCCACGCCACGGTGTGATCCTCGAGGACATTGCCGTAGCGATCGACGACGCGGCGCACGAAGGTCATGTCGCGTCGCTCACCGAGCTGGTTGAACGCGATGTACACGTTCATGAGATCGTAAAGCGTGGTGCACGACGATCCGAGAGCGGTGCCGAGCTCGGCCTTCAAAGGCGTCGTGATGCCGAGGCGCCGCGCGTTCCTGTTGACGTCGTGGATGCCGACCATGTCGGCGAGCCGCACCGCGACCGAGTTGATCGAGTCACGCAGCGCCGCGCGCAGGAGAATCTGACCGCGGAAATCTTCCTCGAAGTTGTCGGGCTTCCAGCGCGTGCCGGCGTCGACATCGTCGAAGACGATCGGCTTGTCGTCGATCATCGTGCCCGGCCCCATGTCGAGCTTGTCGATGGCCGCCGAGTAGACGATGGGCTTGAAGGCGCTACCCGGCTCGCGGCAGGCCTGCACCGCGCGGTTGTAGCTCGAGTCGACGAAGTTGTAGCCGCCGATCTGTGAGAGCACGTAACCCGAGCGCGGCTCGGTCGAGAACAACGCGCCTTGTGCGAGCGGCTCCTGCTCCAGGCGGACGATCGGCGCATCCGAAGGCACCGAATCGTTCACGTCGCTCCCGTATTTCCACTCCGAGAGCCACTCGCGGTTCGTGAGCCGCACCTGAACGATGTCGCCGACCTGGACGACGTTCTTCACGTCGGTGACGAGGTAGCTATCCATCCGCGTTAGCGGATTGGGTTTGCGCGCCCACCGTACCGCGGCGAGCGGCATGTAGACGGGAGTGCCAGCGACGTCGAGCGTCGCGAAATGCGTCTCGACCTTGGTGACGAGGCCGACGTACGTCTTGGCCTCTTTGATTTGCAGCTTCGCGTTGTCCTTCAGACTCAAGTACGCGCGGTACTTGCTCTTGAAGAGATCGCGTTTGCCCTTCTCGATGTTGCCGAGCGGGCCGCGGAAGCCTTGGCGCTTGTCGAGATCGCGCAAGCCGTGGTCGAGCGCGTTCTGTCCGCTGGCCTGCAGCTCGAGGCTCACCGCCGTGTACACCTCGAGACCTTCCTCGAGGACCTCGCGCTCGCCATAGCGCTCGATGATGTCGCGGCGAACCTGCTCGGTGTAGTACGGGGCGACCGCGAGATAGAGCTCCTCGCGCGGATAGGTGACGAGCACCTCGGCGACGGCCTGGTCGTGTTGTGCCTGGTTGATGGCGCCGTCCTCGAGCATGCGGCGCAAGACGTATTTGCGTCGCGCCAGAGCCTTCTCGGGG
>JBGGMJ010000141.1:0-6123 GCA_041288095.1 Myxococcota bacterium | reverse complement strand
CTGCTATGGCGGTAACCTCGTAGGCGGACCCGCGCGCGTGGTGAAAGAAGCCCTCAGCGAAATTGAGCGTGATGCTCGCCGCCACCCTGCGGAGCTGGTCAGCGAGATACGCGGGTAATGCCTGCCCGAGCACATCACTGGAGCGAACGACTTCGAGCGAGACCGAGTAAATGCGTGTGTCCAAAAACCTCATGCTTCGCCTACCTCCGTCGCCGCGCGAGGCCGAAGGACCGCCCCCAGCGGTCCCGCCGAAGGCGCACGCGGCGAATCGGCCCTCGGCCTATCGGCTATCGCCTATCGGCCCTCTCCCACCCCCCGCATCTTGCCGCCCCGACCCCACCCGCGTAAGACACCCACCTCATGACCGTAGGTGCTCCCGCCCGCTTGGTTCTCGAGGACGGCACTGTCTTCCGTGGCCGCCGTTTCGGCGCCACCAGCGAGGCCACCGGCGAGGTGGTCTTCAACACCGCGATGACCGGTTACCAGGAGATCCTGGGCGACCCGTCTTACTCCGGCCAGATCGTCGTCATGACCTACCCGATGATCGGCAACTACGGCATCGCGCCCGAGGACTTCGAGTCCGGCCGCACCTACCTATCGGCGCTCATCGTCAAGGAAGTGAGCCGCATCGCCAGCAACTGGCGCCACGAGCGCACCCTCGACCAGTACTTGCTCGAGCACGACGTGCCCGGGTTCTGCGACCTCGATACGCGCGCGTTGGTGCGGCACCTGCGCGACGCCGGTGCCCAACGCGGCATCATCGCCGACGCCACGACGCCCATCGAAGCGCTCGTCGAGCGCGCCCGCGCCATTCCATCGATGGCCGGCCTCGATCTCGCGAGCCGGGTCACCACTCAGAAGTCCTATACCTGGCAGCGCTCGACGCTCGACCTCGCGGGTGGCGAAAAGAAGCGCGAGCTGAAGTATCACGTGGTCGTTTACGACTTCGGCGTGAAGCGCAACATCCTGCGCTCGCTCGTCCACTTCGGCGCGCGCGTCACCGTGGTCCCGGGCAACACGTCCGCCGCCGACGTGCTCGCCATGAAACCCGATGGCGTCGTCTTTTCGAACGGACCAGGCGACCCAGAGCCGCTCGAGTACGCTATCGCGAACGCTCGCTCGCTGCTCGGCAAGACGCCGGTCTTCGGCATCTGCCTGGGGCACCAGATCTTGTCGCTCGCCGCTGGCGCCAAGACCTTCAAGCTCAAGTTCGGCCATCACGGCGCCAACCACCCCGTCATGGATCTGTCGACCAGGAAGGTCGAGATCACCTCGCAGAATCACGGCTTCGCCGTCGATCCCGCGTCGGTACCGGGCTCGCGCGCCGAGATCACGCACCTCAACTTGAATGACCAGACCGTTGCCGGCATCCGCGTGAAGGACGCTCCCGCCTTCAGCGTTCAGTATCACCCCGAAGCGGCGCCCGGACCGCGTGACGCCGGCTACTTGTTCGAGCGTTTCGTCGGCCTGATGGCGGACTTCAAGGCGAAGAACCGATGAAGGATCTGAAGCCCCTGCGCGAGCGCATCGACTCGCTCGATGATCAGATGCTCGAGCTGCTCGCCGAGCGCGCCAAGGTCGTCGGCGAGGTCGCTGACGCAAAACGCGGTAGCGGACTGCCGTGGTATCAGCCCGAGCGCGAGCGCCAGATCATCGATCGCCTTACCGGCCGCAGCGCCGGCCGCTTCCCAGTCGACGCGGTGCACGCGGTCTTCCGCGAGGTCATGAGCGCCTGCCTCGCTTTGCAGAAGCGCCTGTCGGTCGCCTTCCTCGGCCCGCAGGGGTCCTATTCGCACCTGGCGGCACGCCACGTGTTCGGCCTCGCGGTCGAGTACCACGAGGCGGCTTCGCTCTCCGGCGCCGTCGACATGGTGCGCTCGGGCGCGAGCAACTACGGCATCGTCCCGGTGGAGAACTCGACCGAGGGCGGAGTGTCCACCACGGTCGACGCCTTGCTCGAGGGTGGCGTTTTCTTGCGCAGCGAAACCGTGCTCGAGATCTCGCACGCGTTGCTCTCGCACGCGCCCAACCTGCCGTCGATCGAGCGTGTCTACTCGCATCCGCAGGCGTTGGGGCAGTGCCGCATGTGGCTGGCCCGCCATCTTCCGCAGGCGCAGCTCATTCACACCGCTTCGACCAGCCAAGGTGCGCGTCAAGCCGCCGACGACCCGAAGGGCGCCGCCCTCGGCAGCGCCCTTGCCGGCGAGCTCTTCAACTTGAAGGTGTTGGCGCGTCGCTGCCAAGACGGTGAAGGCAACGCGACCCGCTTCCTCGTCATCGGCGCCGAAGACGCGCCGCGCAGCGGCAAGGACAAGACCACCGTGGTCTTCAGCGTCAGTGACGGCGCCGGCGCGCTCTACCGCGTACTGGGCGCTTTAGCGGACAACAACATCAACATGAGCAAGATCGAGTCGCGGCCCTCGAAGCAGAAGGCCTGGGACTACGTCTTTGTCGCCGACCTCGAAGGGCATCGCCAGGACGAGCCGGTGGCAAAGGCGATTACGACGCTGCAGGAGCGCTGCCCGATGGTAAAGATCCTCGGTAGCTATCCGCGGCACGATGGGCCGCCAATCTCACCATAGAGGTCTTGGGGCATGAGTCGTCTGCGCGTAGGTCTCCTTGGAGTCGGCACCGTTGGAAGCTCGGTAGCCCGGGCGCTGACCACCCGTCGCGAGCAGCTCGCAGCCGCGGCCGGCGCCGAGCTCGTGCTGACGCGTGCCGTGGTGCGCGACCTCAAGAAAGCGCGCGATATCCCGGCGCAGCTCCTGAGCACCGACGCCGATGCTTTGGTCGCGGCGGACGACGTCGACCTGGTGGTCGAGCTCATGGGTGGCGAGGAGCCCTGCCGCACGCTCATCGACAAGGCGCTATCGAACGGCAAACACGTGGTCACCGCCAACAAGCGGGTCCTTGCCTGGCACGGTGACGGCTTGTTCGCCAAAGCGGCCGCGAAGAATGTCGCCCTGCGCTACGAGGCCGCGGTTTGTGGTGGTTTACCGGTGATCGCGTCGCTCGCCGATGACCTGGCGGCGAACGACATCCACGAGCTGCGCGGCATCATCAACGGCACGACCAACTTCATCGTCACCGCGATGGCGGCGGGCGGCAGTTATGCCGACACCCTCGCCGAGGCGCAGAAGCGCGGCTTCGCCGAGGCCGACCCATCCGCCGATGTCGACGGTATCGATGCCGCCGACAAGCTCGCCATCCTGGTGCGCCTCGCGTTCGGCGCCGCCATCACGCCGCGGAAGATCTTTCGCGAAGGCATCTCCAAGCTCGATGTGCGCGATATCGCCCTCGGCCGCGAGCTCGGCTACACGCTGAAGCTCCTGGGCATGGCGCGTCTCGCCGAGAAGGGTGTCGAGGCGCGCGTCCATCCAGTCTTCTTGCCGACGAGCCATCCGCTGGCTCGGGTCGACGGCGCTTTGAACGCCGTGCAGGTCATCGGCGACCTGTGTGGGCCGATCATGTTCAGCGGCCAAGGGGCCGGCGGGGACGCCACCGCTAGTGCCGTTTTAGCGGACATGATTCATGTGGCCCGCGGCGCTCGCAACACCACGCGCGCGACCCGCGACCTTCCCATCTTGCCGATGGGCGAAGCGCGCACCCGCTGCTACTTCCGCATCGCGGTCGACGACGTCCCCGGCGTTTTCGCCAAGATCACGCAGGTGCTGGCCGATCATGCCATCGGTCTCGCGAGCGTGTTGCAGCGCGAGCCCCCGCAAGCGGGCGGGGCCGAGATCGTCCTGCTCACCTATTCGGCGCCGGAGGCGGCGCTCGCCGCGGCGGAGGTCGCTTTGGCCAAGCTCAGCTGCACCCGTTCCGTGGTCGCGCGTATCCGCGTCGACGCGCCCGACGAGCACCGTCATGCGTAAAGGTGTCATCGCGCGATGGCGCGACTTTCTTCCCGTGACCGACGCGACCCCCGCGCTCACTTTGGGGGAGGGCGACACGCCGCTCGTGGCGGCGCCGCGTCTAGCGGAAGCCATCGGTTGCGGCGAGCTCTGGCTCAAGTTCGAAGGCATGAACCCCACCGGCTCCTTCAAGGATCGGGGCATGGTCATGGCGGTCGCCAAGGCCAAGGAGAGTGGGGCGCGCGCCATCGTCTGCGCGTCCACCGGCAACACGTCCGCTTCAGCGGCCGCCTATGCCGTTGCCGCCGGCATGCGCTGTCACGTGGTCATTCCAGAGGGCAAGGTTTCGCTCGGCAAGCTCGCGCAAGCGCTGATTCACGGAGCCAATGTCGTGCGCATCTCCGGTAGCTTCGACGACGCGCTCAAGATCGTTCGCAACGAGGGAATCACGTCCGCTTTGGTGAACAGCGTCAATCCCTTCCGCATCGAGGGGCAGAAGACCGCGGCGTTCGAGATCGTCGAGACCCTCGGGCGAGCGCCGGACATCTTGGCGCTTCCGGTGGGTAACGCCGGCAACATCTCCGCTTACTGGAAAGGCTTCGTCGAGCACGACGAGCGCGCGCAATCGGGGCGGCCGATGATCTACGGCGCCCAAGCCGAAGGCGCGGCCCCTTTCATCCACGGCGCGCCAATCGAGAATCCCGAGACCATAGCCACCGCCATTCGTATCGGTAACCCGGCGAGCTGGTCGGCCGCGCAACGGGCGCGTCTCGAGTCGGGCGGGAGAATTGACGCGGTCAGCGACGCGGACATCCTCGTCGCGCAGGCGCGGCTCGCCGCCGAGGCGGGGGTGTTTTGCGAGCCGGCGAGCGCCGCGGGCGTCGCCTCTTTGCTCAAGATCGGTAAGGGCGGACAGCTCGCGGGTAAGATCATCGTGGCGGTGCTCACCGGTCATGGTTTGAAAGATCCCCAGATCGCCATCGACCGCTCGCCGCCGCTGCCCGACGCCATCGCGCCCAATGACCCGCGGCTCCTCGAGCTGCTCACGTGATTCGCGTCGTGGTGCCGTGCAGCAGTGGCAATCTCGGCTCCGGCTTCGATGCGCTGGGCGTGGCGCTCGACGCACGCGCCATCACCATCAGCGCGCAACCTTACGACGGTCCACTGATGATCGCGGAGCTCACTGGTGAGGGCGCCGCGGAGCTGCCTCGCGACGCAACCAACCGCATCGTCGTCGCGGCGAGTCTCGCTGCCCGATCCGTGGGCAAGACCGTAGAGGACCTGCGCGCGCGCTTGTCGATCGACAGCAGCATTCCGCTGGCGCGCGGCATGGGCTCGTCCGCTTCAGCGGCGGTCGCGGGTGCGATGCTCGCCGATGCTCTGTTGGGCGGCGCTATCGGCCGCGCGGGCGCGCTCGATGTCGCCGCTGAGCTCGAAGGGCACTGTGACAACGTCGCGCCCGCTCTCAATGGCGGCTTTCAGGTGTCGCTCAAGACCGGGGGGCGGTGCTTTGCCTCGGCGGTACCCGTGAACGGTGAGCTGGGCGCGGCGCTCTACATTCCGGAGCAACCGCTGACGACGAAGGAAGCGCGCTCGGTCTTGTCCGCGCAGGTCAGCATGGAGGACGCGGTCTTCAACCTGGCGCGCTCGGCGATGACGGTGGCGGCGCTGGCGCGGGGCGACTTCGCCTTGCTGCGTGAGAGCCTCGCCGACCGCCTGCACCAACCGGCACGAACCAAGCTCATGCCGTGGCTCCCCAAGCTCATCGAGGCCGCCCTCGCCGGAGGCGCTTATGGTGCGGCGCTGTCGGGCGCCGGCACCACGGTTTGCGCGCTTTGCGCCCCGGATCGCGCTGACGCTGTTGCCGCTGCAATGCGAGAAAGAGCCCGTTCCTTGGGTTTACCCGGGGTTGCAATCACCTCGGGGATCTCGCCCTCCGGCACCACGGTCACCCGATCTTGACAATGACAAGATAGGGGCGTCATCTTGGGGTGATGGAGTCTCTCCCGCCGATCGAGCCCGTGGCCACCGTTGATGGCAGCACCTTGGGTGCCCGCTTCTACACGCCGGCGGAGACGCCACGCGGAGCCGTCATGATCGTGCCCGCGATGGGCGTCAGTCAGGCCTACTACGCGTCATTCGCGCGGTGGCTGGCGCGCGAAGGTTACCTCGCGGTCACCTTCGACTTCCGTGGGGTCGGCGCTTCGCAACACGGGTCGCTGCGCGACGCGCGTCTCGACATCTTCGATTGGGCCCGCGACTGCGCCCC
>JBGGMJ010000140.1:0-5349 GCA_041288095.1 Myxococcota bacterium | reverse complement strand
CCGAGGACGCGCCGGTCGTGAAGCTCGTGAACCTGATGCTGGTCGACGCCATCAAGCGCGGCGCTTCCGACATCCACATCGAGCCCTACGAGAAAGAGTTCCGCGTCCGCTATCGCATCGACGGCGCGCTCTACGAAGCGATGAAGCCGCCCACGAAGCTCAAGAGCGCGGTGCTCTCACGCATCAAGATCATGAGCTCGCTCGACATCGCCGAGCGTCGTTTGCCGCAAGACGGCCGCATCAAGCTCAAGCTCGGCAAGGGCCGTGAGATGGACTTCCGCGTCTCGGTCTTGCCGACGCTGTTCGGCGAGAAGGCGTGCTTGCGCCTCCTCGACAAGTCGAACCTCCAGCTCGACATGACCAAGCTCGGCTTCGAGGAAGATCAGCTCAAGGACTTCCAGCACGGCATCCACAAGCCGTTCGGCATGGTCTTGGTCACCGGCCCCACGGGCTCCGGCAAGACGACGACGCTGTACTCCGCGTTGTCGGAGCTCAACACCATCAGCGACAACATCAGCACCGCCGAGGACCCGGTCGAGTTCAACCTGATGGGCATCAATCAGGTGCAGATGAACGAGGCGGTGGGCTTGAACTTCGCCGCGTCGTTGCGCTCGTTCCTCCGCCAAGATCCCGACATCATCATGGTCGGCGAGATCCGCGACTTCGAAACCGCGGAAATCGCCATCAAGGCCGCGCTCACCGGCCACATGGTGCTCTCGACGCTCCACACCAACGACGCGCCGGCCACCATCTCGCGTCTGCTCAACATGGGTATCGAGCCCTTCCTCATCACCGCGGCTCTCAACTGCATCGTGGCTCAGCGTCTCGCGCGTAAGATCTGCGTCGAGTGCAAGGTCCCGGCGGACATCACGGCGCAGGTGCTCAAGGACCTGCAGGTGCCGGCGGACCAGATCGGCAAGTTCCAGCCCATGAAGGGCAAAGGCTGCGAGAAGTGCTCGAACACCGGCTACAAGGGTCGCGTCGCGGTCTACGAAGTGCTCGTTGCCAACGACTCCGTGAAGGAGATGATCCTGAACGGCGCTTCCACCGCCGAGGTGAAAGCCGAGGCCATCCGTACCGGCATGCGCACGCTGCGGCAATCGCTGGTGCGCAAGCTGGCGCAGGGTATCACCACGGTCGACGAAATTCCGCGCGTCTCGGCGGCGGACTAGGAGCGGAATGACCTCGCACACCCCGATGGGGCCGCCGCAAGGGGCGGCCGCCGCTCAAGCCGCCGCGCAGCCGCAGCAGAAGCTCACGCTGCAGCAGTTGCTGAAGGTGATGCACGAGAAAGGCGCGAGCGATCTCCACCTCACCGCCGGCTCTCCTCCGCAATTGCGCATCGACGGCAAGCTCAACCCCTTGCGGGTCAATCCGCTGACGCCGACCGAGACCAAGCAGCTCTGCTACTCCATTTTGACGGACGCGCAGCGCCACGTCTTCGAGGAAGAAAACGAGCTCGACCTCTCCTTCGGCGTGAAGAACCTTGCCCGCTTCCGTGCCAATCTCTTCGTGCAGAGAGGCGCTGTCGGCGGCGCCTTCCGTACGATTCCCTACGAGATCCGCACCATGGATGATCTGGGGTTGCCGCCGATCTTCCGCGAGATCGCGAAGAAGCCGCGCGGCCTCGTGCTGGTCACCGGCCCGACGGGCTCCGGCAAGTCGACGACGCTCGCCTCGATCATCGACATGATCAACACCGAGCGTCACGGCCACATCATGACGATCGAGGACCCGATCGAGTACCTGCACCCGCACAAGAACTGCATCGTCAATCAGCGCGAGCTCGGCGCCGACACGCACAGCTTCAAGGCCGCCTTGAAACACGTGTTGCGTCAGGATCCCAACGTCGTGCTCATCGGCGAAATGCGCGACCTCGAGACCATCGAGGCGGCGATGACCATCGGCGAAACCGGCCACTTGACCTTCGGCACGCTCCACACCAACTCGTGCGTGCAGACCATCAACCGCATCATCGACGTCTTCCCGCCGTATCAGCAGCCGCAGGTGCGCGCGCAGCTCTCGTTCACCATCGAAGCCATCGCCTGCCAGCAGCTCATCCCGAAGATCGGTGGTGGCCGCTGCCTTGCCATCGAGGTGCTCATCCCCAACCCCGCGGTGCGCAATCTCATCCGCGAAGACAAGGTGCACCAGCTCTACTCGTCGATGCAGGTTGGTCAGTCGAAGTTCGGCATGCAGACGATGAACCAGTCGCTCGCCGAGCTGGTGACCAAGCGCCTGGTCAACATCGAAGACGCACTGGCGAAGAGCCCGGAGCAGGAAGAGCTGCGCGCTCTCATTGCGCAGGGGCCCGCCCGCAAAGCCGCGCCACCGAGCAAGTGAGGACCTGAGCGATGCCTATCTTCGTTTGGGAAGCAAAGAACCGCGTCGGCGAGATGAAGCGCGGCGAGATGGAGGCGGAGACCGCCGACGTCGTGAGCCAACGTCTGCGCCAGCAGCAGCTCGTCAACTCCAAGGTGAAGAAGAAGGCCGCGGAGATCTCGTTCAAGCTCCCCGGCACGGGCGGCGTCACCACCAAGGACCTCGTCGTCTTCACGCGCCAGTTCGCGACCATGATCGATGCGGGTCTGCCGCTCGTGCAGTGCCTCGATATCCTCTCGTCGCAGATGGAAAACCTCGCCTTCCGCAAGGCGCTCTTCGAGGTGAAGACCACGGTCGAGAGCGGCAGCACCCTCGCCGACGCGCTGCGCAGACACCCGAAGATCTTCAATCGCCTCTACGTGAACCTCGTCGCCGCCGGCGAGGCGGGTGGTGTTCTCGACACCATCCTCAATCGTCTCGCGGTCTACATCGAAAAGAACATGAAGCTCGTGAAGCAAGTGAAGAGCGCGATGACCTATCCGGTCTTGGTCATCGCGGTCTCGTTCGCGGTCACCGTCGTGCTCTTGGTCTTCGTCATCCCCGTGTTCCAGAAGATGTTCCAAGACTTCGGTCAGGCGCTGCCGGCGCCGACGCAGATGGTCATCGACCTTTCGCAGTTCACGCAGGACTACATCGTTCTGCTGCTCGCCATCGTTGGCGGCATGGTCGCGGGCGGCGCTGCCTTGCTCAAGAATCCCAAGGGCAGGGCCAAGTTCGACGCTTTCATCCTCAAGGCGCCGATCATCGGTCCGCTCATTCAGAAGATCGCCGTTGCCAAGTTCACGCGCACGCTCGGCACGATGATGAGCTCGGGCGTACCCATTCTCGAAGCGCTCGACATCTGCGCCGGCACCGCCGGTAACGTCGTCGTCGAAGAAGGCTTGAAGCGCGTTCGCTCGAAGATCAGCGAAGGTAAGACGATGGCCCAGCCGCTGGGCGAGATCCCGGTGTTTCCGCCCATGGTCGTGCAGATGATCTCCGTCGGTGAAGCGGCGGGCGCGCTCGACACCATGCTCAACAAGATCGCTGATTTCTACGACGACGAAGTCGACGGCGCGATTGGCACCATGATGAGCCTCCTCGAGCCTCTCATCATGGCGTTCCTCGCCGTCATCCTCGGCGGCCTGGTCGTCTCGATGTACTTGCCGGTCTTCTCGATGGCGGGCGCTGTCGGCGGGTGAGTCGCCGGGAACCTTCGCTCTGGAACGAAGTCGAAGCCGCGCGGCGACTGCCGTGGCTGCTCGTCTTTCGCGCGATCATCGGCACGGTGCTGCTGCTCGTCACCATTGTGCTCGACGTCGCCGACTGGCGCATGGAGCGAGTGTCCACGACGCTCTACGCGGTCGCGGCTGGCATCTACTTCTTGGTCTTCGTGCTCGGGCTTTTGCTCCGTAATGGCGTACAGCCTCTGGTACTCGGCTCGGTGCACCTCGCGGCGGCGATCTTCACTGCGTACCTCGTGGTCGGCGCGACCGGCGGCGTCGAGAGTGGCCTTGCCTATCTCTACTTCTTGGCAATCCTCGACGGCGCCATCATCGGCGGACGCAGGGTCGCGCTGACGGTCGCCTCGGGTTGCGCGCTCGTTTATGGCGGACAGATCGTCGCGCAGTTCTACGGCTACACCGCGAGCGGTGTCTCACCCGACGACTCCATCTACGCCAACGCGGTGGCCTCGCATCTTGCCGGCTTCTTCCTCATCGCTTTGCTCGCGGGCTATCTCGGCGAGCTGCTGCGGACCGCCCGGGCCGAGACCGGCGCCGCCGAGGCCGACCGCGATCTCGCCGAGCGTCTGCACGAGCAGATCTTGCAAGCGCTGCCGCTCGGAGTGCTCACCATCGATCCCGAGCGCTACGTGCGCACGGCCAACGAGGCGGCGGCGCGCATTCTCGGCCGACCTCTCGAGGAGCTCATTGGCGAGCGCGTGCCGATGGGCTTGGCGGATGACCTCGGCGGCCCCGGGGCCAACGAGCTCGCCTACCATCTCAACGGCGATGAAAAGCGACTCGGCGTGAGCCTCGCCCGCACCGACGCACCCGACCAAGCGTTGGACTTGCTCGTCATCGAAGACCGCACGGAGATGCGTGCCTTGGAGAGCAGTTTGCAAACCAAGGAGCGACTGGCTTCGCTCGGCCAGCTCGCCGCCGGTATCGCCCACGAGATCAGAAACCCCCTGGCCGCGATCTCCGGCGCCGTCGAGCTGATGCGCGGCTCCGATGACGCGACCTCGCGCAACGCCTTGGAGGACATCGTCGCGCGCGAGATCGAGCGCTTGAACGCGATGATCGTCGACTTCTTGAGCTACGCCCGCCCGATGCGTCCCGAGCGCGGCGACATCGACATGGTGGCGCTGGCGCGCGAGGTCTGCGCCTTGATTACGCAGGATCCGCGCTGGTCCACACGCATTCTCGATGTCGTCGCATCCGGCCGCGCGGTCGCGCACGTCGACGCTGGACAGATGCGGCAGGTGTTGTGGAACCTCTTGCGCAACGCCGTCGAGGCCTCGTCTCCCGAAAGCACGGTCCAGCTCTGTGTCGGCGTCATCGACGGCATGGTCGAGCTCGCCGTGCTCGATGAGGGGCCGGGACTTTCGTACGAGGTCTTGAAGCACATCTTCGAGCCCTTCCGCACCACGAAAGCGGACGGCACCGGCCTCGGCCTCGCGATGGTGCACCGGATCATCGACGCGCATCACGGCACCATCGCTATCGTCAATCGCGAGACGCGGGGCGCCGTCGCGACAGTGCGTCTGCCGCTGGGCGCGGTGGACGACGGCCCGTTTGGCGGTTAAGGTGGCGAAACCGTGGCACAAATCGTGGTCGTCGATGATGAGCGCTCGATGCGCGAGATCCTCCAGACTTTGCTGGAGCGGGAGGGTCATACCGTCACGACCGCCGCGGATGTGAAGTCCGGTCTCGAGACCACCAAGGCCGTTCAGCCCGACCTCGTGTTCACCGACCTCAAGCTCCC
>JBGGMJ010000139.1:0-3909 GCA_041288095.1 Myxococcota bacterium | reverse complement strand
GATGCCATGGGACCGCGGTGATAGATAGAAACACCATATTGGTCGCTCTGCGCATCTGGATCGGCATCACGATCGCCCTCTCGGTGGTCGCAATGAAATGGGCGTCGCTGCGTGTAGCCCCTTTGCACGGCGAGGAGCTGCGCTCTTTCATTTGGTCACCAGCGCTGGCCGTTTCGTCATGGCGCAAGCGGCGGCCTTTCGCGAGCACGTGGCTTCGCAAGTCGCTCATCGAGCTGGTGCTCTTGAGCATCGCCGTGGTGACCAGCTGGTATCTGTACTTGAACCTCGTGCCGGGCTTTCGTCCCTCGACATGGGAACAAGGTTACATCGGCGCGGTCCCGCTCTATCTGCTCGTTCACCTGCTCAGTCTGTTTGTCGGACTAGCCTTCGCCGCAAGCGGTTGGATTTTTCCGGCGCACATGCGCTGGCCGTTCTTGGCGTCCAGCATCGACGAGTTCTGGGGGCGGCGCTGGGCAACCTGGGTCTCGGATTGGTGCCGCCAGGTTATCTTTGGTCGCTACCGCAGGCAGCCGTTGTTCGGCGCGTTCGTCGTCTTCGTTGCTTCAGGTGTGTGGCACGAAGTGCTCATCGACGTACCGTTGCTGGCAATCTATGGGATCAATGTCGTCGGCGGATGGTTGTTGTACTTCGCGATTCAAGCGGTAGGCGCTGCGCTAGAGCGTCTGGTTTTCAACCGGCCGTCGCCGTTCAGCCGCTTGTACGCTTGGGCGGTCATCGTGTTGCCGGCACCCCTCGCGCTCAATGAAGCGACACTACGAGCCATCGGTCTCTACGTGTGAACGCTGATTTCAGGACGAGCCCTGCTACACTGAGCGCATGAAGCCGGTCAGCCACCTCCGCCTTCTGCTCATGTCAGTCGGGATCTGGAGCGCATTTTGGCTCTGCGGTCTGCCTGACTACTACCAGCAGTACACGTTCACCTGGTTGGCGATCGCCAGTGCATTGATTCTGCCGCCGGTCGTCTGGGCTGGCGCGCGCGTGCTCTCACGCAGCAGGCCGGAGCGGCGGTTGGGGAAGAGTCTCTGGCTCGCCTTCTACATGACGGCGCCGTTCTTCTTGTTGGACGCCTGGTACTGCGGGCTCTACCTGGGGCACGGCACCGCGTACTTGAGCCGCTATTGGTACCTGACCATCTACTACGTGATCCCTTGGTTCGTCTTCGTCCCCACCGCTTGGCACTTCAACCGACGGGAAACGCCGCAGGGCGTGAGCTAATTTGCGAATCTTGGTGAAGATCCTGCGCGGGCTCCTCGGGGCGTTCGTCCTTTTCTACGTCGTACTTGGCCTTGGGGTCGGATCGTACGCCGTGGACGGGCCCCCACCAGGTGGATTCGGACCGGTGTGGACTTGGCTCGTGCCGCTCGGCTTCTGGCTGATTGTGATCGCGTGCTACTTCGGCGCCAGGCCGCCGGAGAGGGAACGAACGACCATCGTGGTCGTAGCCCTGCCGCTCGCATTCGTGGCCGGTGTGTTGTTCGGAACCGCGCCGACTTTCTGGGGAGAGGTGCTTCGACCGCTGGCTGCTCGGTGGGTGCGATAGGCTGCACCCCTCGCGGGCGCCGACTACTCCAAACGGATCTGAGCCTCTCCGCCTGGCACGATGACTATCTCTCTCGCCACCGTCCGTCCGCTATCGTAGACTCTTGCCTCGACCCGATGTTTTCCCGGCGCGAGCTCGACACGGTACGGCTCTCTCGCCGTCCCCATAGCCGTGCCGTCGATCGAGAGCTCCGCCGTTCCTTCGAAGTACAACACCACGGGCACCGTGCTCGTGGAGACACGCGGTCTCTGAAACCAAAACACGAGGCCCGCAACGCCCACGGCGATCAGCGCCAACGGCCAAAGTCCGCGAAAGCTCCCCCACCCCGACGCCGCCACCCGCGCATATGAAGTCCGCGTCACCACGTCCGGTGGAAACGCATCGATCACGTGCTGCAACCTCTCCGCCACCGCCCGCGCGTGCGCCGGCCGCTCGCTTGGGTCGGTCGAGAGCAGCTGGTCGACCAGCCGTACCAGCGCTTCGGGCGCGACTCCGCGCGGCAAGGCACGACGTTTCCCCTGCGCGATGTTCGCCTCGATTTCGGCGACGGACGCTCCATCGTACGGCGGCGCGCCCGCGAGCATCTCGAACAGGGTCGCCCCGAGGGCGTGCAAATCACTGCGCGCGTCCGCGGCCTTGCCCGCGAACTGCTCAGGCGCCATGTACGCCGGCGAACCATACAAGCTCGTCGCCAGCGTCGCGTGTTTGCCCATCGGCTTGGCCAGCCCGAAGTCCGCGAGCACGACCCGGCCGCCGCGCGCGCAGAAGACGTTCTCCGGCTTCACGTCCCGGTGGACGAGGCCCTCGGCGTGCGCGTGCTCGAGCGCCTGCGCCAGCGCATAGGCGATGTTCGCGGCGTCGACCGCCGAGAACGGCACGCCACGCTCGTCGAGCATTGTCCGCAATGTCGGACCGTCGATGACCTCGCAGGCGATGAACAGCGGCTCCTCGAGGTACTGATAGACCGCGAGGATGTTGGGATGCGACAGGGACGCCAACGCTTTCGCCGCGCGCACGAACATGTAGCGACTCTCTTCGTCGCCCCCTTCGTAGAGCTTGAGGGCGACATCGCGCTCCGCCGCGTCATCGCGCGCCAAGAGCACGCGGCCCATCACGCCCTGCCCCAACAGCTCGAGGACGCGATAGCGGCCGATGACTTCCGGAAGGCCCGCGACCGCCAAGCTACTCGGCCATCGCCGCGCCGACACCTCGGGGATCGGCCGAGCCCGTGCGGATCTTCGTTTTCGGATCGATGGCCACCGCGGTGGCATTGCTCCAGGTCTCCTGGCGCTTGATCTTGTGACCGCGCCTCTCGAGCTCGGTGACCGTCGCCGCGTCGATGCCCAGGCGCTCGATCATCACCGTGTCCGGCAGGTGCTGGTGATGCACGCGGCCGATGGCGACCGCCTGCTGCACGTCCGCTTTGGCGTCGAAGTAGTTGAGGATGATCTGCGCCACCGTCGTCGGGATACGTGGGCCGCCGGGCGAGCCGACCACGAGACGCACCGGCGAATCGGTCGTCGGCCCCTCGAACACCATGGTGGGAGTCATCGACGACGCCGGCACCTTTCCTGGCGCGACCGCGTTCGCTTCGCTGCCGACGACGCCGTAGGTATTGGGGATGCCCGGAGCCACGGAGAAGTCGTCCATCTCGTCATTCCACAAGACGCCCGTGCCCTTGGCGACGACGCACGACCCGAACGCGTAGTTCACGGTCGCCGTAAGTGACACGGCGTTGCCGTCCGCGTCGACGACCGACAGGTGCGTGGTATGCGGCTGCTTGGTGGGCTCCGGGGCCTGCGCCGAGCCGCCGGTGAGAGGCATGTCCCCGGTCGCGGCGGGCTTCACCACGATCGGCACCTTGGGGATGACCCCCGAGGGCAGAGTCGCCGCTTGACCAGGTGGCACGTCGAACGCCGACGACGCCTGCGTTCCGATCATCGCGACGAGCTTCCGCGCCCGCTCCTTGGTCGTGAGCTCGCGCGTCACGTCGCGCACGAATTTCGGATCGGCGATGAGATAGCGGTCCGCGAAAGCGCGCTTCGCGGACTCGACATACAGGTGCAGAGCCGCGGGGTCGCGGTAGGCGCGATCCGCGGGCTGGGTCTCGAGCATGTTGAGCAAGGTGAGCAACACCTCGCCGCCCGCCGACGGAGGCGGCGCCGTGGCCACCGCGTGATCGCGGAACGTTCCCATGAGTGGTTTGTGCTCGCGTACGCGATAGCGGGCGAGATCGCGCGCCGTCATGATGCCGCCGCGCGCTTGCTGGTCTTCGACGAGCTTCTTGGCGACCGCGCCCTTGTAGAACGCGTCGGCGCCGCCCTCGACGAGCTGGCGCAGCGTCCAGG
>JBGGMJ010000138.1:2500-17885 GCA_041288095.1 Myxococcota bacterium | reverse complement strand
TGCGTGGTCGGTATTACGCTGTGAACATTTTATTGCGGTGTGTTCAGCACCGTGCCGAGTCATCTAGTCTTTACGACTAGAACCTCAGCGGACCCGCACGCACAAACAAGAAAGCTTCTCGTGACGCCCACTGACGTGTCGTTCTAGCCGAAGCTAGATCGAGACCGTGGACCGGAAGCCCATGTTTGCTCGTACTTGCTCTTCAGTTTTCAAAGACCGGTCGCCGAGGCGCTTGCAACCAGAGGCTGCAGGCCTGCGAGGGAGGTGGGGATATAGAGATCCCCAGCGGCGGCGTCAACGGTTTTGCAGCGTGGCGATCGTTTTTTTACGGGGGCCATGACGTCAGGAACGACGCGACCCTCGTGCCCCCCTGCTCGGTCGCTCGGAACTGCACCGTGGCACCCGCTCGAACCTGCCGAGAAACGGCATAGGAGCCCCAGCTCGTGCGCGGGAGCGCAAACCAAAGCCCCCCGTCGAGTCGAGCCTCGACTGCCGTCAGCGGGCGGTTGGCAGCGACATCGACCTCGATCCACCAGGCATTGCCTCGAGGCTCCACGAAGCTCGCATCGAACGCGAGATCGTCGTAGGGCACGGGCGCGCCGTGTGGCCAGAGGTAGCCGCGCGAGACCAGACTGCGACCCGCGCCCGTCGCCCGGAAGCGCACGACGCTTGCCGAGGGCACGAAATAGGACTCCGCCCAGGTGCCCCAGGCTTGCTTGCGCAGGGGTCGCCAGACGCCGCCGATCTGCGCGTCGACCCTCTCGGCCGCGAAACCGACGCCGCGGACGTCGACCTCGACCCACCAGTCATTGCCGCCGCCGGTGACGAACGGGTCGTCCACCTCTTCGAGCCACATCACCCGCACTCCGCCGACATGGCTGCCGGCGATCACGGCGCGGCCGGCGGCATCGAACGCGACACTCTGTGCCTGGCTCATCTCGGAGCCCAACCGCGTCGAGTACGTTACAGAGGACAAATCACGTCCGAACCACGTGGCATACGCACGGCCGCTGTCACCGCCCGGATGCAGCGGCTCTTCGAGAGGAAAGTCAGTCGACTCGGTCTCGCCGACGACCACGAAGTCGCCGTTCGGCGCCCGCGCGACGTCGTACGCGGAATCCAATGCGTTACCACCCCAAGCGGTGGCAGCGATCATCGTGGTGCGCTCGAACGCCACCAGCGTCGCGTCGGCACCACCGCCAAAGGGCAGCAGCGGCGCGCGATAGGGAAAGTCACTGAGCTCGCTCGACGCACCGATGCCCAGGGTGCGCCCTACCGCGAAGACGCGCGACTCGTCGGGGCTCACGGCGATGGCCCAGAGTTGATCGTCGGCGCTGCCACCGACCGTCACCTGCGAATACAGTCCGCCTTCGCGGACGCGACTCAGCGTGAAGTCGCGCGATGGCGAGATCTCGGCGGTGGCGCCCAAGTAGAGGTTGCCGTTCGCCAAGCCGACGAGATCGCCGTTGCTCGTCTCGGTCGCCGTCACCGCCGTCGTCCTCCTGGTGCTCGGGGTCGCGAGGTCGAAGCTCACCAGCTGACGGCCGACGACGTGGGCACGCTGGCCGATCAGCGCCACGTCTTCGACGTCGGTGTCGGGGTCGCCGATGGCAATGACCTCCCGCAGCTGACCGGTCGCCGAGACCCGCAATACGAACCCTCTGGCGGGCTCGTCATAAAACGTCTGCGCCGCGATGACGAAGCCACCGTCCGCGCTCTGCACTGCTCCGCTCGCGACCGCGCCGTACGGCCCCGCCTCGGGGTCGCCCCAGGCCAGCGACCACACGGTGCTGCCGTCGGCGGCGAGCTTGACGATGCTGATCTCGGTGACCACGCGACCCGGCCCCGCCGTTCGCAGAAAGCCGTCCGCGACGACGACCAAACCTCGGTCTGCCAGCGGCAAGAGCTCACGCACGAAGGATGACCCGGTCGGCGTCGAAATCGTTTGCTGCCGAACCACGCGAAGCTCATCGGCCCGCGCCACTCCATAGGCCAACACCAAGCCCACCACCAACGCCGCCCGCATGACACACCCCCGCGAGAGGAAGATGCGCACCGGGTCCAAACGACGCCAGGGTCACGCCGGGGCGTTCAGCGAGGCTTCATCCCGATATTGTCGATGAACACGAAGGTGCGCGACGCCGTCGCCGTGTGGACGTTCGGGAGCATGATCGTGTGCGCGAAGTCGTTCGTCTCGAACGTCGTCGTCGCGGTGCGGGTATCGAGCTTGCGCAGACGAAAGAAGACCTCGATGCCGACGACGTTGGCGAGCGAAGTCGGCGTCACCACGAGGTCGCTCACGTCGATTTGATTGTCGCTATTGACGTCGTCGGGGAAGCCATCGCCGTTGTCGTCGACGAGAAAGCGGAAGCGCAGCGCGACGACATCGCCCGACACCGCGCCCACCGCCGGATCCGCGGCCGTCAGGGCCCGCGTGTCGACATCGGCGGCGAGCAGCAGTCGCTCACCGCCCGCACGCCGCATGTAGAGGAACGGATGCGCGGCGTCGGCGCAGTTGACCCCGATGGTCATGACGTCGGCGGCCAAGGCGACAGGAGCATGGCCACCCGCCGCCCCACCATTGAACGCCGAGGCGACGAGCGACAGCGACGGCTGCACGCTCGAGTAGTTGGTGCTGGCGATGGCGACGTCGGCGCTGCCGGCGGCACGATCCGCTCCGACCTGCGCCATGCCGTAGCCACCTATGCCGGCGTTCTGAAAGACGAAGAGCCAGCTGTTGTTCTTGATGATGGCGTCCGCGGCGCCCACGGGAGTGATTGGCGCGAAGCGAATCGAGCTGTTGGTTGCCGCCCCAATGGTCCATTCACGAGTGTAGTCGAGCCCCACCAGGGTCAGCTCGGGCGTCGTCCCGCAACTGTCCGCCGAGGTGCCCGGGCGTTCGTAGCTGCGAATCGCGAGGTCCGTGGGGAGTCCGAGACCGGTCTTCGGCAGGTCGCGCGCCAGCAACGCGATAGCGGACCGGCCACTGCGTTGCATGTCGCTGCGTTCGTAGGTCGTCCGCTGCGAGCGCGCCTGCGAGATCATGAACAACATGGCGCCGCCGATGACGTACATGAGCAGCCCGACGACGACCATGACCTCGAGCAGCGTGAAGCCGCGCTCGCCGCGTCTCATTGGAAGCTCTTCCCGCCGACCACGAGGACACGGCGCGTCCCGCGCAACGCCGCGTCGTACCATCGCACCTGCACCGTGATCGTCTTCAAGTCGTTACCGGGGTTCGTCGTGTTGATATCACTCTCGGTCACGGTCCACGAACGGGCAAACGTCCCATCGTCGGCATTGAAGGCGCCTGCCGCGCCACCGATCGCGTTGTAAGGCGTTCCGAGGCCACCGATGTTGGTCGTCTCGTTGTGGACACCGACGGTGAGCGCCGGCGAATCGTAGCGCAGCATCATGAGGGCATCGAGCTTGGCCTGCGCCAGCGTGGTCGCTTGGGTGAAGTGCTTGGCGGAGGCATTGCCTTCGAAGCTGGCGTAGAGCAAACGCACGAGGCCGAGAGCACCGACCGAGAAGATCGCGAGCGCGACCATCATCTCGATCAGCGTGACGCCGCGTTCACCTTTCGCCGCTTGCCTCACATGCTCCCCTAGTTCTGCGTGTAAACCCGCATGACACCCGTGGCGCCGATGATGACCACCGCGCCGATGCGGCGCGCGCGACCGCTGGTGTCGTGGAACGCGATACTGCCCGAGGTCGCTCCGCCGGGCGACAATGTCGCGGTGCCATCATCCGAGAAGACCGCCGAGCAGGTGCTGCCGCCGCCGGCGAATGTGCACCAGGCATCGCGCGGGGTCGTGTCGAACGGCACCGGCATGGCGGCGGCGTAGCCGGCGTCGGGCCCCAAGCCCGCCCCATCGAAGACGGCGGTGCGAACGTCGACCTCGCAGGCACCATCGCGATTGTCGTCGCGGCGTAAGGTCACCGTGGCGGGATCGCGTGTCACCACCACGCAGTGCGCTTTGCCGGTGCCGGTCGCGAGGCCCTGAGCGTCGGCGAGGGTGGCGTACAGCTTGCGCGCGGCGGCGCTTATCTTGTTGGCGCGGACCATGCCGATGAGGTTGGGCACCGCCATGTAGGACAGCACGCCGATGATGCCGACCACGACCATCAACTCGATCAGAGTGAAGCCGCGCTCTCCGAGCTTCGCTGTGCGCATCAGTGAATGGCCTGGTGCATTTGTTGGTTGACCACGAAGTGCATGATCTCGATGACCAAGTCGCTGCCGCTCTGGGCCATGCTGGTCGCCATCAGGCCGCTGTCGCTGCCGCCCGCGAACAAGGTTGCCGTCGCTTGGCCCCCGCCGACGCCGACACTGACCGCTGGAGCGGTCGGAACACCTTCGCCGAGCGAGACGTATTGGTCGCTGGTGTTGACGACGCCGTTGCGGTCCCAGTCCATGGGCTTGCCGGTACGATAGTCGAGCGCGTAGAGGCGCGCTTCGCCCTTGGTATCGGCGCTGCAGACCAAGCTACCCGTGCCGCAAGCGACGGTCGGCGCGAAGGTGCTGAACAACGCGAAGCCACCGAAGACATCGTAGGGGGTCGCCGCCTTCTCGCCGGCCGCGAGCTCGAAGAACCATCCGCGCGACGCCGAGGCTGCATAGCTCGTCAGAGACACCTGAGTGAGATCGCTATCGGTGCACGGCCGGGTGCCGCAAGCTTCGAGGTCGACCGCGTAGAGACGCTGGCGGTCGTTGCAGATGTAGCCGTTGATGGTGTCGGTGATGCTGCTCGTTGGGTTGATGTCGGCTTCCGGAATCAATCGATCGCGATCACCAGTGCCGAAGATGACGCGTACCTTGCCGTTGTTGCGGGTCAACGTCGGCACGAAGAACAGCGGGTAACGCTGATACTCGGCGGCGTCGAGCCGGGAGTTGTTGTTGCCGCCGACGAGATCGGTGTTGATACCGGTATTCGAGCGCGTCGTGAACACGATCTGCGGCGTGAACGCGTAGACGCCGCTCGTCGGGACGCCCAGCGGTGTCGGGATGTGCCAGACCTGTCCGCCATGGTCGACAGCCACGATGCCCGCGATGTAGGGGACCGGCCCGCCGAGATCGCCGTAGTAAGCGGGCGTGGCGGGGAACGCGTAGCTCATCTTGTCAGTGTCGGTACCAGAGGCCGTCGTCTTGCCCACCGACCAGCGCACCGCGCCGGTGTAGGCGTCGAGCATGTAGAGCGAACGACCCTTGCGGTCGAGCTGATCGAAGCCACCGTTCAGGAGCACGACCCAGCGCTCGAGATCGACGTTGCCGTCGTTGTTGGTGTCCTCGCGGATGGGTCCGATGGCGGCCGGCGCGGGGAACGTGTCGATCCAGCTCTTGCCGATGGTCGTCGAGGCGAGGTCACCTGGCTGCGGGAACTGCCAGAGGAACTGCGGGCTCGTCACGTCGGTGACGTCGATGCCTACGTAGGTGCTGCCGCCATCGCGGTGTCCAAAGACCGCGATGGTGCGCCACTTGTCCGCGTTAGCGGCCGATTCCTTGTCCGCGGTGCCGCCCGTCCAGATCTCGCGCACCATGACCGAGCCGTCGACCATGAATTGGTGGTTCTGGATGCTGCAGCCGCCGCTCGAGGTGGTGCAGTTGTTCTTGAGCTGCGTGATCATCTCCGGGCTCACGAAGGCCCAGAGCTCCTCGCCGGTGCCGGCGTTGTAGGCTCCCTTGCCGCCCGCGGCGGTGGCGTCCCAGGTGCCCGCCTGGAACGCGTGCAACATGCCGTCGTTGGCGCCCGCCAAGATCACCTTTTGTCGGGCAGCGTTGGCGGTCTGGTAAGCGACGTACGAGGCGGTCTTCGCCCAGGCACCCATGCCCCGTCCGCTCGGGCGCTCGACGGCGTTCGGGATCGAGTGGAAGATGTCGCCGAGCTTCCACCAGCCGTTGAGCGGCGTGCCGGAGCCGTCGCGCATGGTGCTCAGGTTGCGGTCTTCGGTGATGTTGCCGTTGCCGTTGATGTCGTCGACGTCCGCGCCGCGATAGAAGCGCACCAAGCGCTCGGCTTCGCTGAGGCTCGCGACGCCGAGCTTCGTCTGCAGGGTCCCCGCGTTCGCGACTGTAAAGGGGAGCTGCTCGGTGGTCTCGATGGTGCCATCGCTGTCGCTATCGAAAGCGGTGAGAATCTTGCGCGCGTTGGTCGCCGACTCGTCGGAGGTGCGGAAGCAGCGCGAGACATCGAGGTTCGATTGATCCATGGGCACGATACCGACGGTGTTCGCGACGTCGCCCGCCAAGCACAATGCCGCGTCCCAGAGGGGGCGCGATACGAGGTTGCCATCGTTGTCGAAGTCGATGGCGTTGCCGTTGAAGTCCTGGATGCAGGTGTCGTCGGTCGAGCTGCTGCCGCAGGTGCAAGCATCGCCGGTGATGCGCGCCAACCGCTCGTCGCAAATGTTGAAGGTGTAGAGGTGGCCTTCCCAGAGCGGGAACGCGGTCGCCGGGCGAAACACCGCGTTGGCGAGCGAGCTCGTGCCAGTGAAGCGCGTCGTCGGGATCGACGGCGCGGTGAAACCGGCGGCGCGCGAGATGATCTCGGTGATGATCTGACTGAGCACGGTCGAGAGCGTCGAGACGTTCTGAGCGGGTAGGCAGCGCCCGTCACCCGCTACCGCCGTAGCGAGCAAGATGCCGTCACAGCTGTTGGCGTCGCTGGGCGCGGTCGGACCATAACTCACGGTGTACGTACCAACGGTCTGATTGTCCGTGATATCGGAGCGGTGGTCGATGCGCGTCAGCGCGCGCGAGACGTCGTCCACCCAGTAAGCGTCGTTGGTGTACAAGCCGTTGGTGAAGCCCGTCAGCCTGGCGCTCGCGTGCTCGTATCCGCTGGCGCTCGTGGGGTCGCCGTGGGGCGCGCCGTCCGCGACCATGACGATGTAGTTGTTCGTGGCGCAGGTCGTGTTCGTATACGAGCAGATCGGCGTCGATACGCCCGAGCTACTCGTGAAGTAGCGGCCGACGCGGTCGAGCATGTCACCAAGCGGCTTGTCGCCCCGCGTGAAGCTCATGTTGTCGAGATAGTTGAGCAGCTGCGAGTTGCCCGGGTTGAAACACTGGGTCGCGGGGTCACCGTCGAAGCATTCGGTGCCGCTCGCCTGTGAGCACGGCGGTACGATCTCGTGGCCGAGGTTCGTCGAGGAGATGTCGTCGAGCGTCGACACACCCATGCGGGCATCACCGGTCATGTTGCCGACCGCGGTCTTGAAGGCCTTCACGAGACCGACGCCCTTCGGCGGATAGAAGTTGAGGAAGTCACCGAGGAAGACCGGGTTGGTGATGTCGGTGCTGGCCGCGGGCGGCGCCGCCGCCGCGACGCACCAGGCGATCTCCTCCGCGACCTGCAGCAAGCCGCCGCCGCCGAGACCACCACCGCCGCCACCACCGCCCGGCACGCACGCGGTGTTCGAGCAGTGTTTGTAAGTGCAGCCAGTGCTGATGCAGGTGTTGCTGCCGGTGCAGTCCGAGTTGTTGCTGCACTCGGAGCAGACCTTACTACCGACGTTGACGCATTCTCCGCTATTGCAGTTGCCGTCGTTGGCGCAGGGCGCGCCCAGCGTGCGGGCGGGGATGCAGTCCGCGGGGCACGAGGAGATGGTCTCGGAGCCGGTGCACAGCGAGTCACCGCAGACCGGGGGACAGTCGGCCGGACAGCTCACCTTGGTCTCCGGCGAGGTGCAAACGCTGTCGCCGCAGCTCGCGCAATCGAGCGGACACGTGACGATGGTCTCCGTACCGGAGCAGTTACCGTCGCCGCACACCGCCGAAGCGGTGCAGTCCGAGGCGCAGGTCGCCGTCGTCTCGCCAGTCTCGCAGGTGCCGTTGCCGCACACCGGGGTGCTCACGCAATCGCCCGGGCAGGTAAGACTGGATTCGCCGGCGTCGCAGCTGCCGTTGCCGCACGCCGCGCACATCGCCATCGGGTCACCCGTGCCGCAGGTCGTGCCCGTGGGCTCCCAGAAGTAGCCCTGGGTGCGCAGACTGTGGACGCAGCGTGAGCGGCGGCTGCAATCGCTGATGCGGTTGCAGGTGTTACCGATGACGGACGCGAAGTCGCTCGCGGCCGTACCGGTGACACGCTCCAGCTGCGCGAATGGCGTGTTACGGGCATGCGAAAACGACGATGCGCTGCGGTAGAGGTCGTCGTTGGTGGACGAGTTGCGTTCGTCGAGGATGGGGTAGCGCGGCCCCGTGAAGGTGACGCCGTCGCTCGCGTAAACCGCCGTGTACGCATCGAGGATGTTGTCGCCGTTCAGGTCCGTGCCGCGGGCCGCGGTGATGCCGGGGCTCGTGCAGATGGTCGCGCCGTAGGTGACCGTTTTTGCGGTCAGATTGGTGCTCGTGCAAGCGCGGCTGCCGGAGAGCTCCTCGCACACGATGTTCTGCATGCTCGCCGAGTTGTCGAAGACGAACATGATGTTCGGGGGTGGCGTGTTCGCCGGCGACGAGCCCGAGCCGCCGACCACGAAGAGAGTCAAGTCGGTCGCCCAAGCGCCGTCGAAGTCGGAAAAAGCAACGAGCTCGGCGGCGACGCACGCGATGCCTAGGGTGACGATGAGACGTATGCGGCGGCGGACAGCTTGGTTCACGGCACGACTCCGAACGACAGCGCGACGTCGGGGCGCACGACGACAGGGATGGAGAAGTCGCTGGAGAACGTTCCAGCCGGCGACGGCACGGCCATGGCGAAGTCGTACAGGCCGTCGAGACCGGCAAGATCCAGGGTAAACGCGAACGTGCCATCGACGTTCGCGGCCGAGCTGCTCTGGCGCACGACCTCGTGCGTCGCGCGGTCGAGGAGGAACGCGACGACCTCATCTCCGCGCGCGCGCCCCGAGATCAGCAAGGCCCTGCCCCGCCACGGTAGCGGTGGGAGCTCGCCGACGAGCTCGATGCCGTTGGCGAGGAAGACGTCGTGAGGAAGCTCCGACGGTGGCGGTTGCCCGTTCCGCGAAAGCGGTCGAGCGCCGACCGCGAGCAGACGAGCCGGCGCCTCGGCGAAGTCGATAGGCACGCTTTGGTTCTTGTGGTCCACTACAGCGAAGTGCAGGTGCGGTTGCTCCGTCATTCCAGTGTTACCCGATCGCGCCAACATCTGCCCTCGGTAGACGCGTTCGCCTTCGCGGACCACTACCGAGCGGTGCGCGAGGTGGCGGTAAACCGAGAATAACCCGTCACCCAGGTCGACCACGACAACGTTCGCGCGCTCGGCAAACGACGTGGCGCGGCCGTGCTCCGCGAAAGAGTCCACGACGGTGACGACCCTACCACCGGCGGCGGCGAGCACCGGTGTGCCTTCGGGCATCGCGAAATCCCAGGCGTAGCGCTCGAGTCCGCGGTGGGTGTCGATGCCGTCGTTGCCTTGGACGACGGTGTAGGCCTCACCCCATCCATAGGGTAGCCCGACCGACAGCGTCGAACGGTCGCCCTCGGCTGGGCGCGCGCAGCCTGTGGCCACCGAGATCACCACCGCGATGCGCGGCAGCCACCGGTGCACCATCAACGCATCCCCATGGGGGTACCGTACTTGAAGACCACCTGGAGCTCGCGCGTGCCGTACCCATTGCCGCTGCAGACCACCGTCGAGCTGATGATGCGCAGGGCTTCACCGCTCGTGCCGGTGGCCGTCGTCCCCATGACGTTGGTGATGTTCTCGCCGGCGTACAACGCGGCGATGTCGAACTGGGAGCCATCGAGGGCGTAGACCGCGACGCTGCTCGGGCCGGTGATATGTCCGGGCTCGTAGTGCAACGTCTGACTGCCGACAGCGAGATCGCCTCCGGTGCTCGAGAAGGACGCGACTTGGACGTCGGGAAGGAGCGCCCTGACCTTCTCGACGGCGGCCTCGACACAGGCATCGGTGACGGCGTGGGCACGAAACCCACGTGAGCTCGAGAGCTCGCTGTTGGTCACGCCCACCAAGGCAAGCCCGCCGATCAGCATGACCACGACCAGGATGACGACGAGGATGAGCGCGGCGCCACGCTCCGACGCTCGCCGCTGGCGCTGTTCGGGTCGGGGTAGAAGCGCGCAACCCATCTCAAGAGAATTACGACACGTCCGTACCCGGTGGATCGGAAAAACGTCGACAAATTTACCGGCGCGTACGCGACTGTGGGCGGGAGTCAGATCAAGTCGTCAGACCGGTGGCGTCGACCACCACCAAGGCATCGACCTCGACCGTGACCTGCGATGGCAAGGTGCCGCATCCGATCGACGTGCGTGCGTGGGCTCCGACCTTCTCACCGAAGACCTTGATGAAGAGCTCCGAGGCGCCATTGACGATCTTCGGCACCTCTTCGAAGGTCTCGACGGCGTTGACGTAGCCGCGGACCATCATGATGCGCCGGACGCGATCGAGGTCGCCGCCGCAGGCCGCCGCGAGATTGGCGAGGAGCGACAAGCAGCACAAGCGCGCGCCGTCGATGCCTTCCTCCACGGTACGCTCACGGCCGATCTTGCCCATGTACGCGTAGCCCTTCTCGCCCTCGCGGCGTGGCGCTACGCCGGCGAGCTGCACCAGGTCGTTATGGCGGACATAGGGCAGATAGGCACCAGCGGGCGGAGGCGACGGTGGCAAGGTGATTCCGAGCTCGAGCAAGCGGTCAGCGATGCGTCCCATGAGAAGTCTCCTCGTGCCGCGTCAGGTCAGATGCTCGGGAAGAGTTGGCAGCCGTCGACGGCGATGTCGGCTCCCGATACCAGCGAGGCGCGGTCGGAAGCCAGGAAAGTCACGACGTCGGCCACCTCTTCGGGCGTGCCGAAGCGGCCGCGCGGCATGGCATCCTCGACGAACCTGGCGATGCGCGCGGGGTCGGCCTGGTTGCGCCGGTCCCAGCTGCCACCGGGGAACATGATCGAGCCCGGACTCACGGAGTTGGCGCGGATGCCGTGGGGCGCGAGGTCCTTGGCGAGCGATCGGGCGAACATGATCTCCGCGGCCTTCGCGGCGTTGTAAGCGGGCTTGGCGCCGCCGACGACGCTCCCGGAGATCGACGTGATGAAAAGAATGACGCCGCGCTTCTTCGCGCTCATCACGGGCGTCACCGCGCGTGACAAGCGGACGGCAACCCCCAGATTGACGTCGATGGTGAAATCCCACGCTTCGTCGGACGCGTCCTCGCGACTGCCACCGAGGTTGTGCACCAGAACGTCGATGGTGCCGAGGTCGCGAACGGTGGCGTCCACTACGCTCTGCGCCGCGGCGCGGTCGAGCAGGTCGGCGGCATAGGTACACACTGTCGCGCCGCCGGCGCGCAACGCCGCCGCATGCGCCTCGAGCTTCTCGGAGGTGCGAGCCACGAGCGCAACGTGTGCGCCTTCGCGGGCAAGCGACGAGGCGATGGCGGCGCCGATGCCGCGCGAGCCGCCGCTCACCAAGACCACCTTCCCCGTAAGCCCCATGTCCATGCACCTCTCTTCGCGGCTTGCCGTGGGTCGGCGCAAGAGCCGCTAGAAGCGACCCTTGCTTCGCGCTAAAGTCGCACCTCGATGATCAAGCCCCTCCTTTGCACCCTCTCTCTTGCTGTCTTCGCCACAGGTTGCTCCGCGACGCGCGTCAGCGTGCCGCGTATGGCCCCCGCCGAGATCGATGTGGGCGGCTACAAGCGACTCGCGATCGGTGGCGTCGGTGGTCGCGGCGGCGAGCACGTGAGCGCCGAGCTCACGCGTGCCCTGTTCGCGACGCAGCGCTTCGAAGTGCTCGACCGCCAAAACTTGGCCCAGCTCACCAAGGAGCAAGACTTCCAGATCTCGGGCCGCGTGTCCGACGACAGCGCCGTGTCCATTGGCCAGATGATCGGCGCCGCGGCCCTCGTCGTTGGCGACATCATGAACTACAGCTACGACGAGAACGTCTCGCAGCAATCGATCGACTGCACCGAGAAAGCCGAGAAGGGAAAGCGGCCGCCGAAGAAGAAGACGTGCACCGACTATCAGCGCACGGCGAAGGCGCAGGTCACCGTTTCCTTGAAGGTGCTCGACACCGAGAGCGGCAAGGTCCTGGCGGCCAAGACACTCGACGCGGGCGATAACCGCGAGACCAAAGCCCGCGACGCGATGCCCGCCGACATCAACGCCGGCGACCAGATGCTCGCGGGGTGCGTGAAGACGATCGCCGACACCTTCGCTCGGGTGATCGCGCCGCACACCGTGCAGGTTGCCGTCGAGCTCGCGGACGATGGTGATTTGCCCGAGCTCGAGCGCGGCAACAACTACGCGAAGATCGGGAACTGGCGCCAAGCCTTGGGTGAGTACAACGCCGCGGTCGCGCGCCTCCCTGGGGATTTCTCGAACGGCGATCAAGCCAAGGCCTACTACAATCTTGGCGTCGCCTACGGGTACTCGGGCGACCTAGACCGCGGCATCGCCGAGCTGGAGCGCTCGTATGCACTCGAGCCCGAAGATCGCACAGCCGCGGAGATCGCGAAGCTCAAGCAGTTCAAGATCGACGACGCCGAGCTAGCCAAACAGCAGGCGTCGGCGGAAAACGCGCACTGACCTTTCCGGGGAGAAGATGATGCGAGCTTTGTTGCTGATTGCGTTGCTGTTGGCTTCGTCCACCGCGTCCGCTGGAGCGTACGTCGAGATGGCGCAGAAAGACCTCGACGACGCCTCCGCCAAGCCGAAGACCAACAAGCTTTGGACCGACACCGGCAAGCTTCGGCTCGACATGGAAGAAGGCAAGAACAGCGTCATCTTCAAGAACGAGACGATGTATGCGGTCGACCATCCCAACAAGCGCGTCTCGGTCATCGACAAGCAGACCATGGAGCAGGTCGGCGCGCAGATGAAACAGATGCAGGCGCAGATGCAGGAGCGCATGGCTCAGATGCCGCCGGAGCAGCGCGCGCAGGTCGAGAAGATGATGGCGCAACATGGCGGCATGGGCGCCATGGGCAACACGCCGCCCGCCCCGCCACCGCGCGTGTTCAAGCAGACCAGCCGCACCGAGCAAGTCGCCGGGAAGCCCTGCACCATCTGGGAGGTCTCGGAGAGCGGGGCCAAGGTCGAGGAAATGTGCGTCGCGCCGATGAGCACCGTGAACGGCGGCACCGAGGTGCTGGCCGCGCTCAAGGATCTGGGCAAGATGTTCGAGGGGCTGTCACAACAAATGGGCGGCGGCACGCGCGACCGCATGACGCAGTCATGGCGTGAGCTCGACCAAGTGAAGGGCTTCCCGGTGCTGACGCGGGACTTCGAGAACGGTAAAGCGAAGCGCGAGCAGCGCTTGGTGACCTCGCGCACCGAGCCGGTGCCGGCCGCGTCGTTCGATCCGCCGGCTGACTACAAGACCGAGCGTCCCCAGATGCCTGGTCAGCCGCCGCAGAAGACCAAGTAGCCGCAGCCGCCGCCGCGTCGCGGCTGTCCGCTCAAGAAGGCCGTCTGCGCGACGCCTCCGCGGGTGGATCGACGGGCACGGTGAAAAGGAAGGTGGCGCCGGCGCCGGGGGTGCTCTCGCACCAGATCTTGCCGCCGTGCGCTTCGACGATGCCCCGTGCGATCGAGAGCCCGAGTCCGATGCCGTGGCGGCTGTCACGCTTGGCTTGCCAGTAGCGTTCGAAGAGCCGCGGCATCTGCTCCGCCGAGATGCCCGGACCGTTATCACGGACAGAAAAGCGGATGAGAGGCCCATCGGCCTGGGCGTCGACCTCGAGCAGGCCACCCCTGCGCGTGAACTTGATGGCGTTGCCCATGAGGTTGGAGAGGACCTGCAACAAGCGGTCCTTGTCGCAGTGCAAGGTGAGCGCCGACGAGATGTCGTGCGCCTCGATGCGCTGATTCTTCTCGATGGCGATCGGATTCATGATCTCGCACGCTTCGCGGAGGATCCCGGCCGCGTGATGATGTGCCGGCTCGATCACGAAGCGGCCCGCGTCGATCGACGCGATGTCGAGCAGGTCGGAGACCAGCCGCTTCATGCGCTCGGCGGAGCGTTGGATGGTTTCGATATGCCTCTTGGCGGAGTGCTGGCTGTCTTCGAGCAGCGCGTGGCCCAAGGCGGCGCTGCTCAAGATCGAGCTCAGCGGATTGCGTAGATCGTGCGAGACCACGGCCATCACGTCCTCGCGCATGCGGCTCGCGGCCTCGGCCTCGCGGAACAGGCGCGCGTTGTCCATGGCGATGGCGGCCTGACCCGCGACACCCGTGACGAGAGTCTCCGCGCGCGCCGTGAACACGCCGGCCTCCGAGTGCCCGAAGAAAAGCCCACCGAGGACGTCGCCACCGCGTCCGACGACCGGCACCGCGAGATAGCTGCGAACGGGTAGGTGCCCTTCGGGCATGCCCTTGTGAGGCGCGTTGTGGCCGTAGCGCGGATCTTTCGTGATGTCATCGACCCGCACGATGCCCTCGCCGGCGAAGGTGGGTGCGAACACGCGCGTGTTGCGCGGCATCGGAAACTTCGAGAACGCCTCGCGTGGCACGCCCGAGAGCGAGTAGAGCATGTACGCTTCGCCGCGTTCGTCGGTGACGTTGTAGAAGAACGCGCCGAACTCCGCACCGGCGAGGCGCGTGGCGTGGTCGGTCACCGCCTGAACGAGCTTCTGCTGGTCGAGCTCCGCCGAGAGCAGACGGCCGACGCGGTTCAAGATTTCCAGCGCCTCGGCCTCTTCGCGCACGAAGTCACGCGTCAGCTTGCGCTCGATCGCCAGAGCAAGCGCGTTCGCGACCGCGGCCAGGGTCTCGAGGGAATCGGTCTCGAACGGCTCACGCGCGAAGATGCTGAGCACACCCAAGGTGTGATCGGCGATGCGCAGTGGGAAACCCGCGAAAGCGGTGCAACCCTCGCGGCGCGCCGGATCGATATCGGTGACCATCGAGTCGCTGGCGATGTCGGTCGTGACGTATGGCGCGCCCTCGCGGGCAATGCGAACCGTCGCCGACTCGCGCGTGGCCCTCGTGCCGACGGCGTCGTGGTGGGCACCCTGGCCAGCCGCGACACGCAAGACCAGCTCACCCACGCGTGGGTCGATGTGCCAGATACGCACCCACGGTACGCCCAGGAAGTGGACGATCACTTCGGCGGCGCGTCCCAGGGTCTCATCGAACGATCCCTTGCTCGTCAGCGCCGCGGCGACCTCGCCGAAGAGTCTGCCAAGCCGGACTTCGCGCTCGAGCGCGCGGATGCGCGCCTCGCTCTCATGCGGCTCGCCGTCGCGATCCGGCCGATCATCGGCACGCGCTGCGTCGATGAGCGTCATGGCACTCCCCCAAGGCGAATCCGCGAACTTTAGCGCGTGGCCGCGGGGGCCGCCAGGGGGTCAGAGAGTCACGCAAACGGCAAGCGGCGGGTCGCGGGCTCCGTCACGTTGCCGAGCAGACGCCGGCTCCCCGCACTGTCGAGTTGTCCCTGACGATCGAGCCGGTCGCGGC
>JBGGMJ010000137.1:0-22044 GCA_041288095.1 Myxococcota bacterium | reverse complement strand
GGTCACGTAGAGCGACCCCAGGACCTTCGAGCCCACGGCATCGAGCAGTTCTTGATTGGCGACGTTGCGAGCGATCACCGACGCCGCAATCACGAAGAAGAGGTGCACCCCATGGTTGACCTGCGCCGAGATGGCGAGGACCTGCGTGCTACGCAGCGCCGCCGTGTAGCCCGGACGCAGGTAGAGAGGTCGGCTATCTAAACGAGAACGCACGGTCGCGACATGTTATACGCACCGGTCGAAATGCACGCAGGAAAGAAGTACTCCGTCATCGACATGGCGCGCTGGACACGGCGCGAGTCGCTCCTCTTCCTCTTGCTGGCGATCATCCCGCCGGCGCTGGCGTCGCTGAACCTCACGCCTCCACACGTGCCATGGCAGCCGGTGTTGCTCCTGGGTACCGCGGTCGCGTTCATGACCGGCTTCAAGAGCAACGCCGCCTACGATCGCTTGTGGGAGGCGCGACAGATCTGGGGAGGCATCGTCAACACGAGCCGGACCTGGGCTGTCATGGTGACCGACTTTCTCCTCACCAACGACCCGCGCCTCGAGGCCGCCCGAAGCCGCCTCGTGCATCGTCACATCGCCTGGCTCACGGCGCTGCGCTACCAGCTCCGCGAGTCACGTGCCTGGGAGACCATTGGCGACGCGGAGAACGTCGAGTTCTTGAAGCGTAACTACGCGATCCCCGAGCGCGGCACGCCGCTCGAGGCCGCGCTCCGGCACGTGCTCTCGGAGGAGGAGCGCGCGCACGTGCTCGCCACCAAGAATCGCGCCACGCATATCATCGCGCGGCAGTCCGCCGACCTGCGCACCCTCGTCAACGACGGCCACTTGAGCGAGTTCCGCCACGTCGAGCTCGCCCGGACGCTATCGCAGCTCTACGAGCATCAGGGCCGCTGCGAGCGCATCAAGAATTTCCCCTATCCGCGTCACTTCTCGACGATGAACGCCATCTTCATGTGGATGTTCATTTTCTCGGTGCCTTACGGCCTCTACACGGAGCTCAATCGGGTCGCGACGTCGTTCTACTGGCTGACCGTGCCGATGAGCTTCATCGTCCAGTGGAGCTTCCACAGCATGGACAAGATCGGCCGGGTCACCGAGAACCCCTTCGAGGGCGGCGCCAACGACGTGCCGATCAGCGCCATGGCGCGCACCATCGAGATCGATCTGCGCGAGCTGCTGGGCGAGAAAGAGATCCCGCCGCCGCTGCAGCCGCAACACGACATTCTGCTCTAGCGGTCAGGCGGTGACGACCACCCTGAAGAGCGATTGCACCGAAGCCTCGCCGTCCGGCGACACCTGCCGGATGAGTAACGAGTGCTCCGGCTGCAGCGCGAGTCGATCGACGACCTCGCCGTCGAGCAACAACCTGCCGATGTCCGGCTGACTCTCCGCGGGCAGCCAGTTGTCGCCGAGCTCCCGCTCGATCTTCACCGCCGCCTCCCAGCTCACACTGGGATCGAGCGAGAGATTCAAGATTTCGAAGTCGCAAGCCTCTTCGGCGTGCACGACGACGAGCTCGAGGGCGTGGTCACGCAGCACGGCCAATGTGACGTCTGGGCGCGCCGGGGTCGACTTCTCCGCCATGGCGATCCTCCGCTGCAAGTCTGCGTTAACTGTAGCAGCAGACCGCTAGGAGCGCCCGAAACCTACCGCAGCGTGACGAGCTTGGCGGGTCCAGCGGTCACGGAAACGCTGGTTTCGCCGGTGCTACCATCAGCACGCTTGTAGGTGATGGTGTGGACACCCGGCTCGAGAGCCACCCGCCAAGCGGGCGTCGCCAGGTCGGCGCCGTCGATGCGAACGCGACCCCAACCGGGCGCGACGATGTTCAAGGCCCCGGCTCCGGCGCGCTGCGGCGGTAGCTCGTAGGTCCGACTCGGGCGCGGCTTGAGGGCGAGCTCGGCGAAGCGCTTCGAGCGCGCCGCTTCGTCCGCCTTACCTTCGCTCTCGAAGAGCTTGGCGAAGGCGAGGTGCACTTCGGGGTTGAACGGGTTCTGGAGCTTCACCTGCTCGAAGTGCTGGCGGGCGTCTTTCAAGTCACCGCGCGCGAGCTCGAGGCGACCGGCCACGAGATGGGCATCGGCGTCTTCGGGGTGAGCCGGCAGCGCTTGCTCGAGCACGCGCACCGCGTCGCGATCACGGCCGACTGCCTGGTACGCTTTAGCGAGCCGGGTCACCAAGGTGATGTGCTTGACGCCGGAGATCGCGAACGCCTTCTCGTACTCGACGATAGCGGCGTGGTCGCGCCCGCCGCGCTGCAACAGCTCACCCAGTCGCGAGAAGCCGTGGGCGTCGCGGTTGCCGATTTGCTCCAAGGGCTTCTCTTGCTGCGCCTGTTTTTCGTCCGACGCCAGCTGGATGCGCTCGGGCGCCGCGCCCGGCACCAGGCGGAACTGGCGCTTCTTCACGTAGCGTTTCCAGGCGGTCTCGATGCCGTCCATCGACAAGCCGAAGCTCGCCTGCAGCGCGACGTTCAACGGCAGACCATCGCCGGCGTGCTCGAGCACCTGTGCGATCGCCTTGGGTCCGTATTTCTCGCGCAGAAATTCGACGACCGTGAACACCTGGGCGAACGCTAGAGCCGCGTCTTTTTGCGACGGCAGCTTCGCCATCGACGGATGCATCTGCTTGAAGGTGATGAACTTGCCGCTGCGGGTGGCGTCGGCGAGGAGGTTTTCGGAGTAGGGCCCGAGGTCGAGGCCGGCCGCGCCCTTCCAGCGCGACTCGTAGTACTTGGCGATGCCCTCGTGCATCCAGATCGGGATGGTGTTGTGCGACTTCTTCGAGATCACGAGGTGCGTGAACTCGTGCGCCAGCGTATCGCCCCAGCTGTAGCCGTTGGTCGTCGCGAGCGGCGAGGTGATCATCAAGCGGTGGTACTTGCAGACCGCGATGGTGCCGGTGGTCTCGATCTCGCGCAGCGAAAGTCCGGTGGCGCCCGACAAGCCACGCGCGTCGGGATAAATCTCGACGGCGATCTTCTCACCGCGCTCGGCCGGCAAGAACTCGAGGTCGCCGCCGATGTTGGCGTACGCCGCCTCGAGCACCGGCGCCGCGTAGGTCGCGACGATCTCGTCTTTGTTGAGATAGCGAATGGAGAAGTGTGCCGTCTCGTAGGTGCGGAACTGCGCCGCGTACGCCGCGCTGTGCTCGACCATGGGCAGGAACTGCGCGGCTTCGGCGAGCCCCGCGTCCGCCGCGGCACGCACCAAGCCGAGGGCCGCGAGATGCTCTCCGCGCGCGTGCTCGATGCGCCCGGCGAGATACCAAACCTCGGGATTTTCGGGATCGGCGGCGAGCAGCGCCTCACCGGCTTCCAAAGCGGACTCGAGCTGCCAATCAGCGAGGAGCTCGTGCGCTTGCTCGATGTTGAACACCGGATGCACCGGGTCGCGTGTTTTCTCGGCGTATTGCGGCGGCAGCGGAGACACTTCGCCCGTCGGCTCGGTTGCCCAACCGAGCGCGGCGTAGTCGGCGATGACGACGACGGCGCAGAACGTGAACGCGATGCGGGTGACACGCTGTTGCATCTTCGGCGAATTCCGCATGATCAGCGTGGGAAGCTGATCGGGCGCGACGTCTGCTTCGGCGTCGAGAGAACGCGCTGCTTGCCGCCTCACTTGATCAACTCCTCGTAGTATTTGCGTACCGCGTCTTCGTAGTTTTGGGGTGCCTTTTGTTTGGCTGCTTCCAAAAGCTCCTGACGAAAACGAGGAGCTGCTCGGTTCTTGTCGGTCTGGGGGATCTGCACGTCGCGCTGAGCAAAACCGCCTGCCCCGCCATCGTTTCGGCCCTGCCCACCACCACTTCCTGCCAATGGTAGCGGCAACTGACCGCTTCCGCCTTGAGAAGCGCGCTCCAGCGACTCACGAAGTTTTCCCAGCTGATCCGCGGCTCTCCGTTCCGCCGCCGCGGCGCCGGGCAAGCGCCCGCCTTGAAGCTGCCCGACTGCTTTGTCCATCTCGCCGCGCGCGTTCTCGAGCTGGGCCCGCGAGTCACCGCCAAACAGCGGAACTTCTTCGGAAAGTTGGTCCATCTTCTGACCGAGCTGGCGCGCTTGCTGCTCGAGCTGTTGCTGGCGGCGCTGATTGCGCTGCAACTGTGACATCTGGTCAGGGCTCATGACCTGCGAGGGATCCGGGAAGAGCTTGTCGAGCATCGCGTTGACTTCGCGGGTGCGCTCGAGTGCCTTCTCGGCCGACTTCGCGGCTTGTTCTTGCTGGCTCCGCATATCGCGGCCGCCGTACGGAACACGATCGTTGAGCATCGCCTCCATCTCGCGTTCGTTGTCCTCCGCTGTCGCGCCAGCGGCCCTCGCCTCCGCGTAGTCGCGTTCCTCGAGGAGACTATCCATGTCCATCAAACGCTGCCGTGCCAACTGCAGGCGATTGCGCAGGTCGCCGTAGAGCGGGGGGCCGGCGCCAATCTTGTCGAGCTCGCGCAGCGCTTCCTGCGTCTTCTCGCGGGCCTTCTTGACGATCTCGTCGGGCGAGAGCCCAGCGCGCTTGGCCGCTTCCTTGCGGTAGTTGCGCAGCATGTCCTCGGAGCTTTGCGCCAGGTCCTTCTGCTCCTTCTCGATTTCGCGGAACTCCTCGGCGAACTCGGCGAGCTGCTTACGCAGTCCGTCATAGCGTTCACCACCGAACTCCTGCTCCGCTTCGTTGACCTCGTTGACCATGTTCTCGACGGCGTTGGCGAGCTGCTCGAGCTCCTTGGCGGCGCCATCGAGGTTGCCTTCGCGGAGCATCTTGTCGATGCGCGACAAGCTGTCGTCCATCTGCAACATGGCCGCTGCTTCCATGTTGCGATACTCGCCGGGGAGCCCTTGTTTGATCTGGCTCATCTTGGCGAGCAGGCCCATCATCTTCTCTTTGAGCTCGTCGATGCGCTCGAGCAGCTCGGCCTTCAGGGCAGGGTCTTTGCTCTTCTGATATTCGGCGAGCATCTTCTGCAGATCGCGCTGTGTCGCGAGCAGATCACGCGCCGTCTCCTTGAGCTCGTGGATTTGCTCCATGGCGAGCAGGTCGTCGAGATAGAGGATGTCCTTCTCGAGCTGCGTCACCGCCTTGGTCTGCTTGTCGGCGATGTTCTTGCGCGTCGCCGCCGGGGTCTGCGCCACGTTCTTGCCGATGAACGACAGCGCTTGGCGTCGCTCGCGTTCGGCGGTGAGCACGTGCTCGCGAATGTTCTCGAAGGCCTTGGCGACCTCCGGCGCGGTCAGCTTGTCGTCGTGCAGCGCGGTGACGAGGAGCTCGAGCCCCTTGGAGACGCCCTGCATCTTTTCGATGATGCCGGTCTGGATGTCGCGGTTGGCGGCGACGTCACCGCTCATGTCGCGCGGGAAGGGCTTCTCGAGCTCTTCACCCAAAAGCTGCACCATGTCCTCGAGCGTTTGCCGCTGCTGCGCGAGCAAGTCGTCGTGACGCTGCTTGGCGCTGAAGATGGTCAGCCGGTGCGTGTCGGTGACCGACTTCTTCGGACCGTTGATTGTGTCGTTGTCGATCGCTTCGAGGTGGAAGCGCACTTCGTCGCCCGGCTTGATGCCGAGCTCGGCGACCGACCAGCGATAGACGCCTTCGCGTGCCTTGCCGTCGCCGCCACTCGCCGGCAGCACCGCCCGCGCCGCCTCGTCGGCGTTTTCTTGCTCGATGACCAGCGCCACCTCACCGATGCCGTAGTCGTCCTTGGCGTGCCACAAGATGTCGACCGAGCGATCGTCCTTGAGCTCGACGTCGCCGGGCGGGGAGTCCATGACGATCTCGGGCGAGGCGTCCAACGTGGCGCGGATGGGATGGCGCAAACCGTCTTGCAGGCGCTCGCCGCCGCGTGTCGTCAGCTCGAAGGAGTAGGTGCCGTCGCGCATCACCGACAAGGTGCCGCGCAGCTTCTTGCCGTCGGCCTGGAGCGGCACGTCTTGCAGCGGCTTACCGTCGGGGCCGAAGAGGTGCAGAACGCCGTTGCGCACGTCGCTGTCCGCTACAGCAGACAGGTCGACTTGCGTGCCGACGACGGCGCCGATGCTGCCGTCGCCGCCTTCGACGAGTCGAGGCGTGAGACCCGTGTACGCCGGGAAGCGGTAGGCGAGTGTAATGTCGCTCGCAATCGGTGTGTCGCTGATGCGCGCCGCGGTCGGATCGGCGAGCCAAGCCGTGAGGCGGGCGCGGCCGGTGCGAAGTCCAATGAGCGCCACCACCATGATCGCCGCCGCGCCTCCGAGCACTTTCCATGCGCGGCGGTCACGCACCTTGCGCACAACGGCCAAGCGCTCGACGAGCTTTGCCTGCTCGAGCGCCTCGGCCATGCGATCGAGATGCGCCTCGGCAAGCTCCGGGGAAAACCCGGGGTTGCTCTCGGGTGCCAGGCGACCCACGAAGTCGACCGCCGACGTGGGGCCGGTGCCGAGCTCGGGCGCCAGTCCCTCGGCCATCCTCGCGAGCCGCATGCCCTCACCGGCGGCCTCGGCCAATGTACGTGCTGTGACCACAAGGAGCGCCAAAAGTACGCCGACGATCGCGGTGCCGACGGTCGCGATCCCGAGAGCGGTCGAGCCGATCTGCGCGAAAAGCACCCCGAAAGCCGTCGCCAGAAGCGCTGCGGCCGCGAAATAAATAGACTTTTCGCGGATTTCAGCCCGGCCCCAAGCGCTTTTCAGGTGCTTCAGATGCGCGGAGATACGATCGCGACTACTCAAGCTGGTTGGTCCTCAAAAACGGCAAAAAAATTGCCTTGGTCGCGAAGGTTGGACTAAGAGTACCAAAACCCGGGCCCCACAGTGTGGTCTCTTTCGTACCTTGAGAGCCCTTTTCGCCAGGATGGCCGTTTAGATGGCCAACAACTTCGCGACACCTCCTGCTGGCTTCGTCGGTCGTAACGACCATCTCACTCGATTCCGCACCCGGCTAGAGCATTACAACGTCTTCGTTTACGAAGGCATTTCCGGGATCGGAAAGACCAGCTTGGCGCTCCGGCTCGGCCAGGAGACCAAAGCGGTCGGTGCGAACCGCACCTTGTATCTGCCGGTATGGCCCAACGAGACGATGACCTCGATCTTGGCACGCGTCGAGGCCAGGCTCAATCGTCCAACCTCCGTCATCCGCGATCGCTCGAGCGACCCTTATTCGCGTCTCTGGTTGACGCTCGAACAGGCCAAGACCTCGGTTATTCTGGACGATCTCCAGAATCTGCGCCGCGAAGAGCTCCTCGCTCTCGTACGTTCGAGTCGCGGCAAGCGTCCCGCCGCGCGCATCATCGGCGCCATGCGTGGCGATCCCGAGCTGTCGGCCATCGACAAGATGGACATGCACCTCGATCGGGTTGGGCCGCTCAACATCGACGAAGTGAAGCAGATCATCGCCTCCAACAGGGTCACGGGTGAATCGGCCGAAGCGATCATGCACGACGCCGCACGTGGTGGCTGCGTCGCGCATCCTTTGACCCTGCGCTACATGCTGGCGCTGCGCGGAGAGGGTCTGCCGCCAAAGTCCTTCCTCGACATCCAGTCGGCGCGCTCGGTGAACGCCTTCAAGGCCTTGATGGCCGGCGTCGAGGGCGAGGGCAGCGGCTTCGACAAGCGGCTCGACGACAAGGAGCGCGAGGCCTTGCTCGGCATCGCTAGCGTCGGCCAGGCGCTCGAAAAAGAAGTCGCCATCAAGATCTTCGGCGCACCAGTCGCGAGCCTCATCAAGCGCAACCTCGTCGATGTCATCGACGGCGACGTCATGGTGCACGATCTCGTCGCTTCGACCCTGCAGGGCGAGACCCAGCTCTCGCCGGCGAACGCCAAGATCATCGCCAAGCACTTCGAAACACGTGGCCGCGAGCGCAATGAACCGCCGCTCATCCTTCGTGCCGCCGAGATCCTCGCGCGCTCCGGTGACGCCGCCACCGCGGTCGATATCCTCGCCGAAGGCTGGGAGCCGGTCTGCGACCTCGGCTTCGTCGAGGCGTATCTCAAAGCCATCGCCTCGATGCCCGCCACCGGCGCGCTCGACAAGCGCCTGCGTCTGCTCTCCGCCCGCGCCCGCATGCGCCAAGGCGCGCCCAGCGTGGTGCGCGAGGAGATGGAGAAGCTCTCCGAAGAGCGCGACACCTGGACCAAGCAACGCGCCTTGGCCGCTTTAGCGGACATCCACGCCCACATCGGTGATCACGCCGGCGTCATCCGCGACTACGAAGCATTGAAGCGCAGCGCCGCCGAGCCCGAGCTCATCGCCGGCGCCGCGGCTCTGGCGGCTTCGGCCATGGTGCAGCTCGACAAGGTGGTCGACGCCGAGAAGCTCGTCAAATCCTTGCTGGGTAAGCTCAAGAAGGAGCCGGCGAAAGAAGCCGAGCTCCGCCGCATGCTCGCGCGCATCTACGCCAGCTCGGGCCGACTCGACGACGCCGTCAAGGAAGCGCAGCTGTCCGCCAAAGCGTTCGAAGCCGCGGGCGACCTCTACCACGCGGCCGCGGCCTACGGCGGCATCGGCGATCTCTACCGTGAAGTCGGCGAGTTCGACGCCGCGCGTACCGCCTTCAAGAAGTTCCACGAGCTCGCCACGCAGTCGGGTGACCGCTCGCAGGTCCAGATCGCCGAGCTCGCCGATGCTTGGGTCGCGCTCGACATCGGCGACCTCACGAGCGCCGGCAAGGCCATCGCTCACGTCGAAGCCAACATGGGCCCAGGCACGCGCCGCTTGCTGCGCTACCTCGACGTCGCGCGCGCCAAGCTCCTCGCCGGCCGCGGTCAAAACGAAGAGGCCGCGAAGGTGTACGGCGAGGTCGTGAAGGCCTGGGACGAAGCCGGCAATCCCAACATCGCCGACGTGCTCCGCGCTCAGCAAGTCCGCGTGCTCATGGCGTTGGGCCGCACCGACGAAGCCGAAGCCATCATCAAGGACGCGCTCGAGCGTCTCGATCGCGCCAGCGCAGGTCCGCGTGTCGCCGTCTTCCTCCGCGAAAGCGCACTGCTCATGATGCGTCGTGGCGACGTCAAGCGCGCTCAGGCGCAGCTCGCCGACGCCCGCAAGCTCCTCCAAGCCGGCGGCAATCGCCGCGAAGAGGCGCTGACGCTGCATCGCATCGCCCAGGCCGCCTACGAAGAAGCAAACTTCGAGCTGGCGAGCGAGCGTGCCGACGAAGCCGTGGCCCTGGCCAAGCAAATCAAGCACGAGCGCGCCATCGCGCTTTCGCAAGAGATGCAATCGCGCCTCGCCTTGGTACGCGGTGACGCCAAAGCCGCCGTCAATCTCTCGAAGGAAGCGATGCAGGGCTTGCGTCGCCTGGGCGATGAGGTCGGTGCCCTGCACGCGGCCGAAATGCACGTGCGCGCTCTCGTCGTCGCGGGAGATCTCGCCGGCGCGGTGCGCTTGGGCCCGAAGGTCAGCGAGACCGCCGAGAAGCTCGAGATCCGCGACGTGCGCATCCGCTCAATCATCCTCACCGGCGTCGCGTTGTTGCGCCGCGGCCGTCCTGATGCGGCGCTCCGCTGCTTCCGCGAAGTCAAAGACGGCCAGGTCGCTCCCGGCACCGTCGCCCTCATGTATCGCTTCGGGGAAGCTCTCGCTTCGGTGGCCGGTGAAAAAGAAGCGGCGCGCGAGCGTCGTGAGCGCTGGATCCAAGCTGGCTCGCAAGTCGCTCCGCACCAGCGCGAGATGTTGGTCGCGAGCATCGAAGCCCTGGCACTGCCGCCGCGCGATCGCTCGCACGTGCGCACCGCCAAGGCCGAGACCACCATGGGCACCGAGCGCCTCGCATGGCTCGAGCCCGCGAGCTACGAGCTCTTCGTCGACGTCCAGACCCAGCGCTACCAGCAGTCCGGTAAAGCGGTCAGCTTCTCGAGTCGCGAGGCCGAATCGCTCCTGCGCGAGCTCGTCGTCGCGTTCCCCAAGGGGCTGTCCCTCGCCGACGCCGCCGCGGCTGTGTTCGGTGAAGGTGGCGATGCCAAGAAGCTCGGCGGCGTCATCAAGGATCTGCAGAAGGACGTGAAGTCCATCAAGCTGGCGAGCACCACCAAAGAAGTGAAGCTCGTGCCGCCGAAGACCTTCTGCGTGGTCGTGCCGACGTCGATCGCCGCCGGCTCGCTCAGCGCCCAGCAGCAAAAAATTCTCCGACTGATGCGCCGCATGGGCACCGTGGCTTTGCAGGCCGTGCAAGACGAGTTTGCCGTGCCGCGTAACGTCGCCAAGAAAGAGCTCGATCAGCTGATCGCCGCGGGCCTCATCGAGGCCGTGCGCGCCGGTCGTGGCCAGGCGTTTCGGCTGGCTTAGCCTGGTCCGACGCCATGTGGGTATGTACCCGCCATGGCTCTCGACTTTGGAGCGGTTCCGCAGCAAAACGCGCCGGTTGCCGGTCGTGGTCCGGGTCCGGGCGCGAATGGCGCTCAGCCAGGCCCGGGAGCCGAGCTCCTAGGCCGGCTCGGGGCCGACACGCCGGCCGCGCGCGAAACCCTCATGAAAGCGCTAGGGATCCCCGCCGGCACCGATCTGAACACGCAGCAGGGCATGCAAACCCTGCAAACCAAGCTCGGCGAGAGGCTGCAGCAGCTCGGCATACCGATGCCCAAGGACGCACAGGGCAACCCCGACCTCAACGCGCTCAGGAGCAACCTCGCCGAAGCGATCGTCGGCCAGGACCGTGGCGCCGGCGCCGACACGACGCGCGCCGCAAGCCTCACCGAGCTGCTCGGCATGGCCAACGCGCGCCAGACCGCGGGCAGCTGGAAACCTCCTGCAGAGCAGGGGAATCCCGAGGCGACCGGCGCTAGGCAGCAACGCCTCACCGGCATCGAGCCACGCGACAACGGTCGCATGGCGGGAGTGGGGACACGGCCGCAGCATCGTCTCCGATGAGCGCGCCACCGCTGCCCACCAACCCACGCAAACCTACCTCGTGTATGTCGTCATCTGACGTCCCTCTTGGTGGAGGCGGGTCATCATGACTGCTGTAGAAGGCCGAGCTCCCTTCAGTGGGTTATCTCCAGAATTGCCTCCGTCGACGCGCGCGCCTGACCGGCCCGAGCAGACACGGGCCGCCTTGCTCGGCGGAGTGAGGCCATCCGCTCAAACGGAGCAGCGGGCCCAGCAAGCGCTCGAGCAACTTTTGCAGCAGCAGCCGGGCGAGAGTCCCAACGACAAGCTGATCAGCGCGTTACGCGCCGCCGGTCTGAATGACCAAGCAATCGGCGAGCTGCGCGACAACCAGAACAACATTTCCCTGACGGCTGCCCGCAAGGCGCTCCTCGATCACATCAAGCAGACGAATCCGCGCGCGGCGCAGCAGCTCGAGAGGGCGCCGCTCAACCAGATCCTCGGTCAAGCGATGCGGGCGAATGGCGCTCCCACGCCCGAGCAGCCCGCGCCGGGCGGACGGCCTCCGCGTACTCAGCGTCCGCCACGCAATCAGCGTCCGGCGCCGACTGCGCCCGGTGGCGACCCTCGGGGAGTAAGGGCCGGGGCGCGCCCTGGGGCCGAGCGTCGTGCACGGGCTCAGCCTCGCCGCGAGCCTCGGCCTGCCGCGGTCGAGCGGGACCGTCCGGTGCGGGCCACGCCCGAGGCGACGCGAGCGACTCCACAACAGGTCGCCGGCAACATCAACGACTTCTGGAGGAAAGACGTTCCCGCGGGCACGCACACGCGGGCGCACGCGGAAGCCGTCTGGACAGCGCTGCGCGAGCGGCCAGACGCCCTGAGACACGTCGATGGCGAGGTCATGGCGGCGGTCAATCGCTTGACGCCCGCCCCCGCGTCCGAGCTGCGCGCCGGCCCGTAGCCGGGGTCGTTGCGACATTGCAACCGTGACGTCCGAGTGGCATTGGGCGTCGGCGAGCCACATCTTGTTTGCTCGCTGGAAACGACTGCCATGCAAACCTCTATGGGCTTCTTCGCGCGCCTTTGGCTCGCCTTCATCTTGCCGTGGATCGTCCTCTTCAACGGCCGCACCGCGGCGCGCGTGCAGCGTGCACGCCTCGGCCTCGACGCGACCACCAGCGCGCCGAGCTCCGCCGCCACCGAGACCTCTCTGTCCGCGGTGAAGATCATCGATGCCGCTCCCGTGGCCGCCGTTCCCGATGCGTCACCGGCGATGCAGTTGCTGTCGATCATGCAGCGCGAAGGCCGCTTCATCGACTTCCTCCAAGAAGACGTAGGCTCGTTCTCCGACGCTCAAGTCGGCGCCGCGGCGCGCGTCGTGCACGCGGGCTGCAAGCGCGCTCTTGCGGACTATGTGGTGCTGGAGCCGGTGCGCCGTGAGCCCGAAGGCGCCGCCGTCGTGCTCGATCGCGGCTTCGACGCCGGGCGCACGCGCTTGACCGGCAACGTCGTCGGCGAGCCGCCGTTCAAGGGCAAGCTCACCCATCACGGCTGGCAGGTCGCGACCATCAAGCTGCCTACGCTCACTAACGGCCACGATCCCAAGGTCATCGCGCCGGCCGAGGTCGAGCTGTGAGCGCGACCTTCGCCATCGGCATCGATCTCGGGACGACCAACAGCGCTCTCGCTGCCGCGCCGCTGGGCAAGAACGCGGTGGAAAAGCCCGAAGTGATGGCGGTGCCGCAGGTCGTCGCCACCGGCGAAGTCGCGGCGCGTCCGCTCTTGCCGTCGTTCCTGTTCGTTCCAGCGGACGGCCAATTTCCCGCAGGCTCGCTGCGTTTGCCGTGGGGCGAGGCGCAGCAGCTCGCTGGCGCGTTCGCGCGTTCGCAGGGCTCGACGACCCCCGCGCGTCTCATTTCTTCGGCGAAGAGCTGGCTGTCGTACGCGGGAGCGGACCGCAACGGTCCCATCCTGCCGTGGCAAGCCCCCGAAGAAGTGCCGAAGCTCTCGCCGGTCGACGTGTCGGCGCGCTACCTCTCGCACCTCAAGGCCGCCTGGGACGCCCAGCACCCGACCGCGTCGCTCGCCGAGCAAGACGTGGTGCTCACGGTACCCGCGTCGTTCGACGCGGTGGCGCGCGAGCTCACCGCCGCCGCGGCGCAACGCGCTGGTCTCCCGGCGAACCTCCGTCTACTCGAGGAACCGCAAGCCGCTCTGTACGCTTGGCTCGCCGACAAGGGCGCCGATTGGCGCTCCGAGCTCAAGGTCGGCGACACGATCCTGGTCTGCGACATCGGTGGCGGCACCACCGACTTCTCGCTCATCGAAGTGCGCGAGACCGAGGGTAACCTCGAGCTGCATCGCGTCGCGGTCGGCGACCATATCTTGCTCGGCGGCGACAACATGGACCTGGCGCTCGCTTACACGGTGCGGGCGCGCCTCGAGAACGAAGGCACCAAGCTCGACGACTGGCAGATGCGCGCGTTGACCTACGCCTGCCGCGCCGCCAAGGAGACCATGCTCGGCGGCAGTGACAGCGACTCACAGCCGCTCGTCGTCCCTGGTCGCAGCAGCAAGCTCGTCGGCGGCACCATCACGACCGCGCTGCGCCGCGCCGAGCTCGAGAGCGTCTTGCTCGAAGGCTTCTTTCCCATCGTCGATGCCGGCGCGCGGCCGCAAGCTCCGCGTCGCGCCGGTCTCACGACTCTCGGCCTGCCCTACGCGAGCGACGCCGCGGTCACCCGCCATCTTGCCGCCTTCCTCGGCCGCGACGGCGAGCAGCGCAACCCGAGCGCCATCCTCTTCAACGGCGGCGTCACCCGCTCACCGGTGCTGCGCGATCGTCTGCACGCCGTTCTCCAAAGCTGGGCCAAGGCAGCGGGCGCTCCCGCGCCGAAGGTGCTCTCGGGCGTCGACCCCGATCTCGCTGTTTGCCGCGGCGCCGCTTACTACGCGCGCATTGTCCGCGACGGCGGAGTTCGTATCCGTGGTGGCACGGCGCAGGCCTACTATGTGGGCATCGAGCGCGCCGAGCTCGCGGTGCCGGGTGTGCCGCCGAAGCTCGACGCCTTGTGCGTCGCGCCTTTCGGCATGGAAGAGGGCACGGAAGCGACGTTACCTACGCCGCTCGGCCTCATCGTTGGCGAGCCCGTGGCGTTCCGTTTCTTCGGCTCGTCGACGCGCGGCGAGGACAAAGTCGGCGAGGTCGTCGATCCGTCGGAGCTCACCGAGCTATCGCCCATCGAGACGACCTTCGAGGATGCGAACCGCCCCGCCGGCCAAGCCGTCGAGGTGCGCTTGCACGCCCGGCTCACGGAGCTCGGCACGCTCGAGATGGAAGCCGTCGCCGATGAGCAACGCTGGAAGCTGTCCTTCGACGTTCGCGTGAAATGACCGCGCCCGCCTATGCCGTCGGTATCGATCTCGGCACCACCCACTGCGTGGTCGCCGCGAGTCGACTCGACCGGCCGCGTGTGGCCGTCATCGCCGTGCCGCAGCTCATCGCCCCCGGTGAAATCGCGTCGCGACCGCTGTTGCCGTCTTTCACGTACATTCCAGCGGACGCCGAGCTCGCTGATCACGACCGCGCTCTGCCCTGGGGCACCACGCCGCGCATCGCCGGAGAGCTGGCCCGCCGCCTCGGCGCCAAGGTGCCGAGCCGCTTGGTCGCGTCCGCCAAGAGCTGGATCTGCTATGGCGGAGTGAATCGCAAGGCCGCGATTCTCCCCTGGGGCGCGCCCGACGACGCCCCGCATCTTTCGCCCTTCGACGCCCAGGTCGACTACCTGTCGCATCTCAAGGCGGCTTGGGACGCCGAGCATCCCGAGGCGCCGCTCGCCCAGCAGGACGTCGTCGTCACCGTGCCCGCGTCCTTCGACGAAAGCGCCCGCGAGCTCACCACCGAGGCCGCGAAGCTCGCCGGGCTCGGTGACATCCGGCTGATCGAAGAGCCTCAGGCCGCCCTCTACGACTTCATCGGCGAAAACGACGAGCAGCTCGCGAGCACCCTCGCCGACGCGAAGCTCATCCTCGTCGTCGACGTCGGCGGTGGCACCACCGATCTCACCCTCGTGCGTGTCTTGCCCGCCGATGCCACGTCGCACGGCAAACCGCGCCTCGAGCGCATCGCGGTCGGCGGTCACCTCATGCTCGGCGGCGACAACATGGATGCCGCGCTCGCGCATCACGCGCTCGAGAAGGACGGCGGCAACAAGAGCCTCGATCCGAGCGAATGGTCGGCGCTGGTGCAAGCTTGCCGCGACGCCAAAGAGCGGCTGCTCGGCGACAATCCACCCGAAGAGGTCGTCGTCACCATGCAGGCTCGCGGTTCCCGCCTCATCGGTGGCAGCCGTAGCATCACCATCCACCGCGACGATGCCTTGCGCGTGCTGGTCGACGGCTTCGTGCCGCACACCAAGCTCGACGATGTCGCCGGCGGTGGTGGCAGGGCAGGGCTCACCACCCTCGGGCTGCCATACGTCACCGATGCGGCCATCCCACGTCACGTCGCGGCCTTCTTGAAGAAGCACAGCGCCCCCCGTCCGGATGCGGTGTTGCTCAACGGCGGTGTGTTCAACGGCAAGGCGTTGGTCACGCGCTTCGCCGAGGTGCTCAACGGTTGGTACGCCGCACCGGTGCGGTTTCTCGCGCACACCTCGCTCGACACCGCGGTCGCACGTGGAGCGGCTCGCTTCGCTCTTGCGCGTCGGGGTGTCGGTAGCGTCATCACCGGCGGCGCGGCCCGCGCCTACTATATCGGCGTCGACGACGCACAGGGCGTGCGGCAGGCGCTCTGCATCACACCGCGCGGCATGGACGAGGGCACCAGCATCGACGTCAGCGGGCGCGTCTTCGAGCTGGCTCTCGATCGACGCGTCGGTTTTCCCTTGTACGCTGCAACGGACCGTACCGACACGCCAGGCGATCTCGTGGGTGATGTCGCGAATCTCGAGATCTTGCCGCAACTCGAAGCGGTGCTGCGCGCGCGCGGCACCGATCTCAAGCTCTCGGCGACGGGCGGCGTAGCTGTGCGCCTGACCGCGAGCCTCAGCGACACCGGCGCCCTCGGTATGTTCCTCGCGACGGTGCAGCTCCCACCGCAACGTTGGCAGCTCGAGTTTGCTCTCGAAGCACCGCCACCGGCGGCTCCGGTTGCACCGGCGGCAGCCACGGCCAAGGCCGAGAAGCTCCCCGAGCGTTTCGGAGACGCGCGGCGCCTGGTCGAGCGCATCTTCGCCAAGCCCGATCCCGAAGCCAACGTCGACGCCGCGAAGAGCCTGCGCAACGATCTCGACGATCTCTTGGGTCCACGCGGCGAATGGACCGCGGTGACCTGTCGGGCGCTGGCGGACGTTGCTCTCGAGCGCGCCGGCAATCGCGGTCGCAGTGAAGCCCATGAGCTCGCCTGGCTGCGTCTCGTGGGTTGGTGCTTGCGCCCCGGCATCGGCGCCGACGGTGACGCCGCGCGGGTCGCGGCGATGTGGAAGGTGCGCGGCGAAGGCTTGAAGCACGCGTCGAAGGGCAACTTCTCCGAATGGTGGATCGTCTTCCGGCGCATCGCGCAGGGGCTCGGCGCCAACGAGCAACGTGCCCTCTTCGCGGAGCTCGCACCGTGGCTGGGGCCGACACCGCCGACCACGGGTACGCGTCTGCACGGCGCCGTCGAGATGCTGCAGCTCGCGGCCGCGCTCGAGCGTGTTTCCGCGGCCGCGAAGGAACAAGCCGGCACCTGGTTCCTCGCCAAGCCCACCTCGTGGCTGACGCTCGGCCGTCTGGGAAATCGTGTGCCCTCGAGCGGCTATGATCCTTCGCAGGTTGTCCGCGTCAGCGTTGCGACCGAATGGCTCGAGAAGCTTCTCGCGCTCGACTGGGCCAAGGCCGAAGGCGCGAGCTTCGCCGCCGTGCTCCTCGCGCGCCGCTCTCCACAAGCGAGCACCGATGTCGACGCCGGCCTACGCGAGCGGGTCGCCGAGCGTCTGCGCGCCATCAAAGCGTCGGCCTCCTGGCAGGAGCTGCTGACACGCCCCGCGAACGTGGAAGCCAAGGACGCCGCGCGGATTCTCGGTGATTCGTTGCCCGCCGGCCTGAGGCTCGCTTCGTGAGCGCCCTGAAAGGCCTCAAGGTGCTCGAGCTCGCCGCCATCGGTCCAGCGCCGTTCTGCGGCATGATGCTCGCGGATTTTGGCGCCGACGTCGTACGCATCGAGCGCCCGGTCGCCAAGCGCGGCCTCACCACCGAGCTCGGGCGTGACGTGTTGAATCGCGGCAAGCGCTCCATCGCCATCGACCTCAAGCACCCCGAAGGCGTCGCCATCGCGCTCGAGCTTGTCGCTAAAGCGGACATCATCATCGAGGGCCACCGTCCCGGCGTCATGGAACGGCTCGGTCTCGGGCCCGACGTGTGCCTGGCGTTGAACCCACGCCTGGTCTACGGCCGCATCACCGGCTTCGGCCAGGACGGCCCGCTGGCGCAACGCGCCGGTCACGACATCAACTACATCGCTCTCTCGGGAGTGTTGGGGATGCTCGGTACGCCGGAGCGTCCCGCCATTCCCGCCAATCTCGTCGGTGACTTCGGCGGTGGCGGCATGATGCTGGCGTTCGGTGTCCTCGCCGCCGCGTTTCACGCGCAGCGCACCGGGATGGGCCAGGTCGTCGACGCCGCCATGATCGACGGCTCCGCCGTGCTCATGACCGCGGTCATGGCGATGCGCGCCGCTGGGCTCTGGAACGACACGCGCGCGACCAACCTCCTCGACGGCGGCGCCCCGTTCTACAACGTCTACACCACCCAAGACGGCAAACACGTCGCTGTCGGCCCCATCGAGCCGCAGTTCCGCGCCATCTTCCTCGAGCGCCTCGGCCTCTCTCCAGACATCAACATGCTCGACCCCGACGAGTGGCCGGCCCAGCGCGCGCAGCTCGAGGTCGTATTCGCGACCAAGACCCGCGCCGAGTGGGAGTCCATTTTCACGGACACCGACGCCTGTGTCTTTCCGGTTCTCTCCATCGCCGAAGCGCCGAGCTATCCCCACAACGCCGCGCGCAAGACGTTCGTCGAGGTCGATGGAGTCGCTCAACCAGCGCCGGCGCCCAAGCTCACCAAGACCCCCGCGACGCTCAACGCCGCCCCGCCAAACGTGGGCCAGGACACCCGTGCCATCTTGCGCGAGCTCGGCCGCGATGCCGACGACCTCGTCAAGCGCGGCATCGTCCTCGCCTGAGCGCCGGTTTTTTTTGTTTGCCGCCGGCCCGCGTTAACCTGCGGGTATCATGGCGCCGAAGCGTTTCTTCATCGAACAACTCCAAGCCCGCTACACCGAGCTCCTCGGCAACGCCAAACGTACGGCCATCGACGCCGGTGACGCCGCCGCGCACATGGCCACCGAAGCGGAAAAGCGAGAAGACGCCCGCGCCGCCGTCGAGTTCGGCAGCCTCGCCAAGGGTCACGCCATCCGCATGCGAAGAGCGAGCGAAGAGCTCGAGGTGCTCGGCAAGTTCGCGCTGCGTGAGCTGCCGCAGTTCAATTCTAAGAGCCCCATCGGCATCGGCGCCATGGTCGACGTGGCGATCGACAACGACAACGGCGACGGCGAAGAACGCACGCTCATGCTCCTGCCGGTAGGCGCCGGCACCGAGCTCACCGGCCCAGGTGGCGACGGCTTCATCTCCGTGATTACGCCGTGGTCCCCGCTCGGGAAGAGCCTCTTGGGTAAGCGCGCCGGCGACGTCATCGACGTCACCATCAACGGCGAGCTGCGTGAGTGGACCATCGTCGACGTGAGCTAGTGCAGGGCTGGCACCCGTCGCCTCCGGCAACGTCGGTCACCAAGTCGCGATAACGGCGCTCCACCATACTCTCTGGAGACCGCCATGGCCGACATCCGCATCGCCCACCGAGATATCCTCGACAACATTCAGGGTCTCAACACCTTCGGCAAGCAGCGCGCCGCTGCCGCGCTTTTCGCCGGAGACGGCGACAGCAACTTGCGCTTGAGCCATGATGAGCTCGCCGCCGTCGTCCGCGTGGTCTCCGTGGATCGTCAGCTCAGCGCCCCCGACCGCAACGCCGTGATCAACGCCATCCACGAAGTGTTCACACGCCTCGGCTCGCCGGAGCAGTGCACCAGCGGCGTCCCGCATCAGAAGATGGTCGAGAGCCTCCACGAGCTGAATGCCTTTGGTCGCCAGCGCGCCGCGGCGGCGCTGTACACCGGCGATGCCGACGCCGATCTCTGCGTAAGCCACCAAGAGCTACCCGCCGCACTGCGCTCAGTGGGCGTCGACCGCCAGCTGGCGGCTCCGGACCGCAAAAGGGTCGCGAACAACCTGCAGCTCGCGTTCACGCGCCTCTCGCCTCCACAGCCGGTCGGGAGATAGTTTCCGAACAGGAGACTGTCGATGGCGAGACCCGCCTTCAAATCCGTCACCGAGTATCTAGCGGCGCATCCGCCTGATCGTCGCTCGGTGCTAGCCCAGGTCCGCGCGGTGATCCGCAAAGCGCTGCCCCGCGCCGAGGAGGGGATCTCGTATGGCATCCCTGTCTACAAGGTCGACGGCGAGATGGTCCTCTACTTCGCGGGCTTTCAGAAGCACTACTCAATCTATCCGGCGACCGGCGTGCTCCTCGACACCATGGGCGACGAGCTCGGCGATCGTATTCACAACAAGGCGTCGATTCACTTCGACTACGCGGAAAAAGTACCGGTAAAGTTGATCACGCGGATTGCCAAGGTCCGCGCCGCGGAAGCGAAGAAGCGTGCAGCAGCCAAGCGCCGCGGGTGACCTGACCCAGGTTGCGTGTGAAAGTTCCGCATGTCCGTCTCCATCACGTATAGCGAGCTTCCGCGGGTCTTGAGGTCCGAACGCCCGGAAGACGAGGAGCGCATCGTCGCGCTCGCGCAGGCCCAATTCGCGTCGCCGTACTATTCTTCCCGCGGTGACTTGGTCAGGGCGTTGGCGGTGATCGGCAAGCGTCATCGGGCACGCCACGCCGAGATCGTGCAGATGCTCCGTGCGGGTCTTCAAGCTGCGCTTTGGCGCGGCGAAAGACGCGAAGGGGGCCAGCCCGGCTTGGACGCCAACTTCATTGGTGTGTCCGCGGCAGCGGTCGCGTTGGCTCACCTGAATGCCAGCGAAGTGGTCCCCGAGCTGAACGCGGCGTTAACCGCCGTGGCCGATGAGGCGGTGCACTACGAGCTCGCACAGTGTGCCGGCGCCATCGCGGTGAGTCTCACGGTCTTGAAGAGTGATAGCAGCGCCGTCGTCGAACCTGTGCTCGCGGACTTCCACGGCAAGTGGGCTGCCCGCCACTCCTTTGTGAACCAGCTCCGCTATGCCATGTGGGTCATGCGCGGGGATCGCGCGGGTGCGCAGGCTTGGCTCGAGAACGAGAGCGAAGGGCGGCCCTACGCATCAGCCGCTATCGCGGACATGGGCGAACGTGCCACTCCAGCCGCGGTCCTGGGCCTCGACCTCTGGCACGCCAACGAACCGACCGGGGAATTCCCACACCTCTACGCGGTGACCTTCGAGGGTTAGAGCGGCTGCATCTCGACGAGCACGGACTGCGTCACCGGCCCGCACTCGCCGCTAGGGACGACGACCGCCGGAACGGACGGCGTCGCGTAGTCGGGATGGGTCACCGTGATGCTGTACGTGCCGGCGCGACCAGGTGCGGCGGAGAACACGCCGCTCGGCACCTGCTCGCACTCGACATCACGGTCGAACACTTCCTCGAATGCGCCATCGCTTACCGTCACGACCGCTTCGCAGATCTCCGCGCCGGTGCTCGAGTCAACGACGACGATCTCTAGGGCCGCGCGCTCGGCATCGCCGCAGTCATCGTCACAGGCGACGATCCACGAACCACCCAGCACGAGCGCCAGCACGCATAGTCTCGTCCGCATCGAGCCTCCACTACCTCAGATAGATCTCACGTGCGTGACGCCGCAAGCTCATCGAGCCTGCGCCCGATCGTACGGACGCTCGTGCGCTTGGGTTCGTTCAATCCCGACGCACAGGTTCGCGCGGCCCCCGCGGCTCTGCGAAGGTGCGGGGCGTCCAGCGGCATGCTGAACACTCCACGCCTCCCATTGCCGTCACTGTCGATGCTCACGGAGCCGGCGCTCCCGCGAACATCCGTAACTACGACGAGGTTCGCCGTTGAGCTCACATACGCTGTGACCTTTCCCGGCGCTCCAATGATCGAGCCGGGCACGACACACGTCGCTGTCACGTTCGGAAAACGAACCGTTGCCATCAGGTCCCCCTGGTTTTGTTTTTTATTGAATGGCGTGTATCGATCGACGATCTCGATCGGTGCTATCGGGATCGTGCCAAACGATCACCAAGGTGACAAAATTTGTCGGCCGCTATGGCGGACTATTTACCGAGACCCGCGACATCGTCACTGCCGCGCGTCAATCGGTACGCGATCAAGATGGGGATCGTCGTCACCGCTATGACGAGCAACGCCACGACATTGGTAATTGGCCGCTCGCGCGGACGAAACAGCTCGGCGTAGAACCAAATCGGCAAGGTCTGGTCCGTTCCGGCGGTGAACAGCGTGACGATGACCTCGTCGAACGAGAGCGCGAACGCAAGGAGGCCGCCGGCGAGTAGGGACGTCGCCATGTGCGGAAACACCACGAGGCGAAAGGTCTGCATGGGGTCGGCGCCCAAATCGAGCGATGCCTCGACCATGCTGTAGGGCAAGCGCCGCAGCCGCGCGACGACGTTGTTGTAGACGATGACGATGCAGAAGGTCGCGTGCCCGAGGACGATGGTGAGCGTGCTCGGGGTGAGCCCGACGAGCTTGAAGCTCGACAGCAGCGCGATACCGGTGATGATGCCGGGCAGGGCGATCGGCAGCGTCAAGAGCAGCGTCAGCGCATCCTTACCGTGGAACCCACGCCGAAACATCGCCGCGGCGACCATCGTGCCGAGCACGAGCGCGATCAACGTCGCCAAGGCGCCAACACGCAGCGACAACCAGAGTGCTTGCCACATGTCCGAGCGCGCGAACGCCGAAGCGAACCAGCGCAGCGTCATGCCCGGCGGCGGAAACTGGTAGGTGCGGTCCTCGGTGGTGAACGCGTAGAGCGCGATGATGGCGATCGGAAAATGCAGGAACAGCAAGCCGCTGCCCGAGAGCAAGCGCAGCCCGAGTGGTGCTTCAGAGCGCATCGAAGGCTCCAGCGCGCCGCGCCAGGGCGAGATAGATCGCGATGATGACCATCGGCACCACC
>JBGGMJ010000136.1:0-80030 GCA_041288095.1 Myxococcota bacterium | reverse complement strand
CGGTCGGCTATCGCGAGGTCTGCGCCATGCTCGCCGGCGCGATGACAGCGGCGGAGCTGCCCCGCCGCATCACACAAGCGACTTGGGAGTACGCCCGCCTACAATACACCTGGCGGCGCCGCGAAAAAGGCGTGACGTGGCTCAAGGTGGACAGTGACCTTTCTGGAATCATTGAGAAAATCGGCGACGCCTGGGGCCACCGCACCGGCCCTTGAGCCCGGCCCGACGCCCGTCGCGGCTGTGCCCGCGGCCATCGTTCCAGAGCTCGGTCCCCTCCGCCGCGCGCCCGTGCCTCTCCAGCTCGCCGGCCTGCGCGAGCCCAAGCCCGTGCAACGTGTGGCGCCGCAAGAGACGGAGCGCGACGCTCTCGTGCAGCGCCTGCAACGCGCCGGCTTCGTTCGCGTCCCCGCCAATAGCCCGGTGCAGCGCTGGAGGCTCGCCGATGGCCGAGCCCTGGGCTTCCCCGGAGGCGTCAACGTCTTCGTGCCCGAGCGCTTTAGCCGGGACGCGCCGCTCCATCTTCATCTGCACGGCTTCATCCTCGCCGGCGGCGGCAACATCGAGCAGCAAGTCTTTCGCCGCACCGACAAACACGATCTCTGGCGCATGGTGCAAAACAGCGGCACGCGCGGCGTCGTGGTGATGCCGGAGAGCCCCGGCAACAACACGCTGTTCAATGCGCAGTGGGGCGGGGAGGCCGGCGCCCAGCGCTTCGACACTTTTACCTCGCGCCTGGCGCGGCTCGTCGCCGAGCGCGACCAGTTCCAGGCGGCCTCGCTGTCGACACATAGCGGCTCGGGGCTGCTCGGTGACCGCTTGGTCTTGGGCTCGCGCTTCGGGCGCGAGATTGTACGCTATCGCGGGCACTTCGACGACGGCTACGGCACCCGCGACTGGCGCACGCGCTATGACGCCGACCGCGCCCTCGTCGAGCGTGGCGGCTATGTGTTGTCGCTGGCGCGCGCACCCAGCACTCGCGATCACATCGGCGAGGGGTCGAATCACATGAACGCCGCCGCCTACTACGAGCGCACGGGGCGCAATCCGACCTTCGTGACCACGCCCTACCGCGTGCGGGTGAACGGCGACGTGGTGACGCGCAGCGACACCTTCGTACACCCCGACCAGCTGCTGCCGACCATCCCGATGAGCAGCCTGAACCGCACCCCGACCGAGCAAGTGACCCGCTTCAACGTCACGACGCGCAACCACTGGGAGCCCAAGAACGCCTTCGAGGTCTTCTGGGGTTTCGGCGCGAGCGATTGATTTCGGTGCTGGGCAGGGGCTCAAGTAGCTATGATCGTTGAGAAAACACATCTTGCCGCGATAACCACACGGACACGTGGAGGTTTATGTAGGCTGTGGTAATCCGGGTAGCGCCGCTAGCATCCGCCGCGAACCGCGACCCTCCGGCTCTCGAGGGGGACGACAAAGCCCCGCGCGGAGCCGCCCAGGTGATCCCGAAGCTATCGGTGGTGCCGCGCGAGCCCCCGGTCGTTCGCGTCGCCGACAGCGGCAACACGCCGCTCCTGCGTGGGCTCTACGTGCCGCCGCGCCAGCAGGGCCCCACTGACGACCCGGTGGCGCGTGCTCCAGTACGGGAGCAGCAGCGCCCGCTTGCGCAACCCGCCGATCAGGTCCCGCCCCGTGTGACCACCGTCGCCACAGGCGACAATACGGTGCCGCGCGGGGCCACGGCCTCGGCCGAGGCGCGCGTGCTCGCCGAGTCCATCCGCACCGGACACCCCGCGATCCCGCCCGCCGAGCTCATGCGACGCATCGGCGATTTGACCGGGGTCGCTCCCGTGAAACGCGACAGCGCCCAGACCGCGGCGACGGTGCAGGACCTCGAACGGATGCGCGCCGACGGTACCATCCTCGGGTTTCAGCGCCAGGGGTCGGGCTTCGAGATCTACCGGCGCGTCGACACGGAGACCTTCGCGCGCGACGTGCGGCGACGTCTCGAAGACCGCAACATCACCACCGGCCTCCCCGAAGATGCCCGACGCAACATCCTCTCGATGCTTCCAGCTCTGGGCGGCATGGAGCCCGAGCTACGCGCCCAGTCGCGGCACGTCGAGGCCGACCTGCGCGGACCGGCGCGCACTCCGGCCGAGCGCGTCGTCGGCAACCTCCGCCTTCAAGGCTGGGCGATCACCCAGCTCGCGCCAACCGACGCCGCCCGCGCCCGCGGTCGCGTCGCCGACTATCCCGAGCCGGTCAACTTCATGGTGCCGCCGAACTATCAGACGCGGCCGGACGGCACGGCCGACCTCAACCTGCACGTGCATGGCTGGACGCAGGGCGCGACGGTCCAGAACGCGCTTTTTGGGCGCTTCAACAACTTCGCGACGATCACCAACCCGTATCGTGGCATCACCGTGATCCCCGAGAGTCCCGACCGCGATGGCGGACACCATTTCGAGCTCAAGGCCCTCGTCGAGTGGCACGGCATGGGTCGCAACCGGCGCGCGGTCTCGAGCAACGGCCTCACGACCTTCATGAACCAGGTCGTCGGACGCCTGCAATCCGCCGGCGCTTTGACGGTCGCACCGGGGCGTGATCCCGTCAGCGCCGTCCGCAACCTTTCTCTCACCGGGCATAGCGGCGCCTACAATCCCATGGGCGCTTGGCTCAACACGTCGAACCCCTATTGGTCCCGTTTGCGTGGCGTCGGCTTGTTCGACGCCACCTACGGGCGCATCGAGACGTTCGCGTCCATCGGCAACCGGCTCAACCGAGAGGGCGGGTTCTTCATGGCCGTCGGCGTCCAGGACCATGACACTGGCAACAATATTCCCGGGCTCGCAACGGGCATCGGGCCGAGCGTTTCCGTCCAGGTCATGAGCCCCGGCCAGACGCCGCTGATCAGCGGCAACGTCTACATCGGCAACGAGACTGCTCGTCGCGACGAGGACTACACCTCGGTGCAACACTACGCGGTGCAGCGGCGCCACATGACCCACTTCTTCGGCGCCCTCAACGCACGTTTGCGCTGAGCTTGGCCGCGCTTGCCAACGGCGCCTCCTCACGGCATGCATCGTCGTCCATGCAGCTGGTCAACGACGCCTACCTGACGCTGACGCCGTACGTCCCCGGCAAGCCCGTCACCGAGACCGAGCGCGAGCTCGGGATCACGGGCGTCATCAAGCTCGCCTCGAATGAAAATGCCTTTGGTCCGTCACCCAAGGCCGTCGACGCGATGCGCGCCGCGCTCTCGGGAGTGCACGACTACCCGGACGCCAGCGCTTTCTATCTGAAGAAGGCGCTCGCCCAGTCGCTGGGCGTCACCGAGCAACACCTCGTCATGGGGAACGGTGGCGACGAGCTCATCGACGCCGTGGTGCGCGCTTGCGTGCGGCCCGGCGAATCGCTGCTCTACGCCGATCCGTCGTTCATCTCGTACAAGCTGCGGGCGCAGCAGGCGGGTGTCGGCATTCGCGGTGTGCCGCTCAAGGACCACCGCTACGACTTGCCGGCCATGGCCAAGGCCGCCGACGCCACCACCAAGCTCGTGTTCATCGCCAACCCGAACAATCCGACCGGCACCTACGTCACCGCCGCCGAGCTCGACACCTTCCTCGCGGCGATCCCCAAGGACGTCGTCGTCGTCCTCGACGAGGCGTATGTCGAATACGTTCGCGCCAAGGACTACCCGCGGAGCATCGCCATCATGAAGCAGCGGCCGCGCACCATGGTGCTGCGGACCTTCTCGAAGGCGTACGGGCTCGCGGGCGTGCGCGTGGGCTACGGCATCGGCGATCCCGAGCTCATCGGCTATCTCGAACGGGGCCGCGGGCCCTTCAACGTGAGCTCGCTGGCACAGATCGCCGCCATGGCCGCTTTGACGGACAAAGAGCACGTGCAGCGCACGGTCGACAACAACACGCGCGAGATGGAGCGGGTGGTGCCGGCGCTGCGGGCGATGCGTTCCGCGGGAAAGCCCCTCGAGGTCGCCGAGTCCCAGGCAAACTTCATCATGGTCGACGTGCATACGAGCGGACCGAAAATCTTTGAAGCCATGCTCAAGCAAGGCATTATCATCCGTCCTCTCGCCAACTACGGCTTGACCACGCAGGTTCGCATCACCTTGGGCACTCCCGAACAAAACGACCGCATGCTCGACGCCATGCGCCGCGTGTTAGGCTAACCGCATCATGCGCTTGTCGATCCATGGTGGAGCACCGTTGGTCGGCAGCGTCCGTGTGCCCGCGGACAAGTCGCTCACCCACCGCGCCCTCATCTTCTCGGCGCTCGCCAAGGGCCAGAGCGTGGTCACGGCGCGAGGCGCCGGCGAGGACAACCTGTCGACGGCGCGGGTGCTGCGCGATCTCGGGGTCACCATCGTCCGCGATGGCGATACGTTCACCATCGAGGGCGTCGGGCCGCAGGGCCTCCGGCCTCCGTCTCATCCGCTCGATTGCGGCAACAGCGGCACGACCATGCGCTTGATGGCCGGGGTGCTCGCGGGCGCCGGCGTCGCCGCCACTCTCGTCGGGGACGGCTCGCTCATGAAGCGCCCGATGGGCCGCGTCTGCAAGCCGTTGCGTCAGCTCGGCGCCGAGATCCGCGGCACCATGAGCGGGGAGAAAGAGCTCGCGCCCATCGTCATCGGGCCCGGCCGCATGCAGGACGGCATGATCCGCCTCGATGTCGCGAGCGCCCAGGTGAAGAGCGCCTTGCTGCTCGCGGGCCTGGTGTCCGAGCGCAAGGTCACCGTGCACGAGCCGTCGCTGTCGCGTGACCACACCGAGCGCCTCCTGACGGCCATGGGCGCCAACATCGTCAGCCTCACCAACGCCGGCGTGCCCGGCGTGCGCTGTGGGCCCAGCGAGCTTGCGCCCATCCAGCTCGAGGTGCCCGGCGATTTCTCCTCCGCGGCGTTCGTGCTGTCTGCCTCGGCGCTTATTCCCGGCTCGCGTGTCAGCGTTCGCGATGTCGGGGTGAACGGCACGCGCACTGGGTTGCTCGAGATCATGGAAGAGCTGCGCGTCCAGCTGCGCGTCTCCAAGTGGCGCGAGCTCACCGGTGAGCCGGTCGCCGACGTGGTCGTGCAAGCGAGCGAGCTCGATGCCCGGCAAGCGGGCGACAGGCCGACCGTCGTCGCCGGCGAGGTCGTGCCGCGACTCATCGACGAGCTCGTGGTGATCTCGGCGTTGGCGGCGCGGGCACGTGGTCGAGTCGAAGTGCGCGACGCGCACGAGCTACGCGTCAAGGAGAGCGACCGCATCGCCGAGGTGGTACGGCTGCTGGCGGCGTTCGGCGTCGTCGTCGAAGGCAAGCGCGACGGCTTCATCATCGACGGGCCGCAGCCTTTGAAGGCCGCCCATGTGGACGTCTCGAGTGACCACCGCGTGGCGCTGACGGCCGCGGTCCTCGCGCTTTCCGCCCCCGGGATTTCGGTCCTCGAGGGTTTCGACGTCGCGGCGGTGTCGTTCCCGACCTTCGTCGCGGACATGCGCTCGCTGGGTGCGCGCATCGACGTCGCATGAGCATCACGGTTGCGATCGACGGCCCCGCCGGCGCGGGAAAGAGCACGGTCGCCAAGGCGGTCGCGGCGGCGTTGCAGTACCGCCTGGTCGACACGGGCGCGATCTATCGCAGCGTCGCCTTGCTGGCGCGGCGCCAGGACGTCTCGCTCGACGACGAGAAGGGTCTCGAGACCATCGTGCGCGGCCTCGACATCGACTTCACCATGATCGACGGCGTGAACCGCGTTTTTCTGCGTGGCGAAGACGTGACCGAGGCCATCCGCACCCCGGAGGTCTCACGCGACGCGAGCCTCGTCTCCACACGGCCCGTGGTTCGCCGGGGGTTGCTGGCGCTCCAGCGGCGCCTCGCCGGGCACGGCGGCGCTGTTCTCGAAGGGCGCGATATCGGCACCGTGGTCTGTCCCAACGCGCCCGTGAAGATCTACCTCGACGCGGATCCCGACGAGCGGGCACGGCGGCGGCTCGAGGAGCTCCGCGGCAGGGGTAAGGAAGTCACCCACGAAGACGTGCTCAGCGAAATGGTCGCCCGCGACGCGCAGGACATGGGTCGCGAGCACGCGCCGCTCAAGGCCGCCGACGACGCCATCCATCTCGACAGCACCAAGTTGACGCCGAGCGAGGTGCTCGATCACATCGTCGCCGCGGTTCGCAAGGCTGGCGGTTGATTGACGCTGGCCAAAGGCCGGTGCTAGTCGCACCTTGAAGCCCGTTTCTCATGCCGTACCAATACGGAGTCCGTGATGCCCGTCTCGTCCGCTAGCGACATCCTCGAGAAGAATATCCCCGAGCGCTTGAAGTCCAAGCCCGACCTCGCTGGGAAGATCAACGCCATCTACAAGTTCGTGGTGAACGGCGACGGCGGCGGCACCTGGATCGTGGACTTGAAGCAGCCGGGCGGCGTGGTGACGAAGGGTGACGGCGAGGCGAACTGCACGATTACCGTGGGCGCCCAGGACTTCGTCGACATCGTCAACGGTAAGACCAACGCGCAGATGGCCTTCATGACCGGCAAGCTCAAGGTGGCCGGTGACATGGGCCTCGCGATGAAGCTGTCGCAGCTGCTCGGCTAAGTGGGACGGCCGATCATCGCGTTGACCACCGACTTCGGAGTCGGTTCGCCGTACGTCGCGCAGATGAAGGGCGTGCTCTTGTCCGCTTCGCCGGACATCGTGCTCGTCGACGTGGCGCATGATCTGCCCGCGTACGACGTGCGCGCGGCGGAGCTGCTCTTGCGCGGCACGGCCTTCACGTTTCCACTGGGCACCGTGCACGTCGTCGTCGTCGACCCAGGCGTCGGTGGTCCGCGGCGCGCTATCGCGGTCTCACTGCGAGGTTGTTTCTTCGTCGGGCCCGACAACGGTGTGCTCGGAGCTTGTGCTCGGGCCAAGGATGCCGAGGTCGTGGTGCTCGACCGCACGGCGCTGCACCGGACGCCGACGGCGCCGACGTTCCATGGCCGCGACATCTTCGCGCCCGTCGCCGCCGAGCTCGCGATGGGTGTTCCGCTTGCCGAGGTGGGGACGCCCATCACCGATCCGACCCCGTCGACTCTGCCCGTGCCTGTCGAGCGGCAGGGCGCTTTGCACGGCACGACTCTCGGCGCCGACCGCTACGGCAACGTCACGACGAATGTCCCCGCGACCTGGCTCGGCACCATCGACGCCAAGGGCAAGCGCCTGCGAGTCGTGCGGACCTACGCCGAAGCGCCGCCGGGTGAGCTCGTTGCGCTGGCAGGGTCCGACGGCTACGTCGAGCTCGCCAAGCGTGAGGCCTCGGCCGCGGAGGAGCTCGGAGCCCATGGCGCCGAAGTCGTCTGCCGGCGCTCCTAGCGTCACGCTCAGCATCCAGGGGCTGACCTCGAGCGGCGATGGCGTAGCGCGTCTCGCCGATGGCCGCGTAGCGTTCGTGCGTGGCGCCTTGCCGGGCGACGAAGTCGAGGCGCGCATCACCGAAAGTAAAGAGCGCCTGGTCAACGCCGACGCGGTGCGCGTGCTGACTCCCTCGCCCCAACGCGTCACCAGCACCTGCTTGCGCGAGCGTTGCGGCGGCTGCGCCTTGCGCGACTTCGACGTGACGGCGCAGCGCGAGGTCAAGGTCGATCAAGTGCTGCAAGCCATGACACGTATCGGCAAGCTCGACGCCGCTCCGGTATTTCGCGGCATGATGCACGGCGCTGCCTGGCGCTACCGACACCGGGCTCGCTTCCACGCACGCCATGACGGCCAGTGGCGACTCGGTTATCACGCTCGTGGGTCACACGATCTCGTCGACCTCACCGAGTGCCCAATCCTCTGGCCGGAGCTCGAGGCGGCGGCGCGCGACTTGGCTGCCTGGCTCGCGCCGCAACCGAAGAGCCTCCGCGTCCGCGAGGTCGAGCTCGCATACTCACGTCGCGACGGCCGGGCTGTCGCGGCGTTCATGGCGGCGGAGCAGGTGCGGGACGGACCGTTCGACAACGGCGTGCTGCGCTATGACCATGCCGGCGATTTCACACTGCGCTTCAGCGCCGGCGTCTTCACCCAGGCAAATCCCGAGATGAACGACCAGCTCGTGGCCGCGGTGCTCCAAGCGGTGCGGGGTGAGCGTGTGCTCGAGCTGCACAGCGGCATTGGCAACTTCTCGTTGCCGCTCGCGGTTGCCGGCCACGTCGTGCGCGCAGTCGAGGAGAACCCAGCTTCGAGCGCCCTCGCCAAAGAGAACGCCAACGGCTTCTCGGTGGTCACCGTGACTGCTTCTGATCGGGCCGCCGTAGCGGACGCGGATCGCTATGACACCGTGCTTCTCGACCCTCCGCGCATAGGCGCGCGCGACGTGGCGAGCCGGCTGGCCGCGAGGGGCCCAAGCCGAGTCGTCTATGTTTCCTGCGACCCCGCGACCCTGGCTCGCGACTTGCGCCTCTTGGTCGATGGCGGCTATCGCCTCGATGCTTTGTCGACCTTCGATTTGTTCCCACAGACTCCACACGTCGAGAGCCTGGCGGTCCTCACCCGATGAGACGCGCGGCTCGCTTCATCCCCGCGCTCCTCTGGGCATCGCTGATTTTCTTGCTGTCGTCGCAGCCGCGGTTGCCTGACCTGCCGCTCACCTTCGACGGCGTCGACAAGGCAGCGCACGCGCTCTTTTTCGGCATTCTCTGCGCATGGGTCGTCTTCGGCTTTGGGCATCGCGGCAGACCCGCGCTCGTCGCCGGCATCGTCGCGACCTCGCTGTATGGCGGCTTCGACGAGGTGCACCAGATGTTCGTCCCCGGGCGCTCGCCGGATATTCTCGACTGGGTCGCCGACACCGCCGGCGCGGCGCTCGCGGCCACCGCCATTCGTTTCTGGAGGCTTCGATGATCACCACGTATCAGGGCATCGCCCCCGACCTCGGGCGTGACGTTTTCGTCGCGCCATCAGCGGACGTCATCGGGCGCGTGACCCTCGGTGACGAGGCGAGCATCTGGTACGGCTGCGTCGTGCGTGGCGACGTCGGCACCATCACCATCGGCGCGCGCACCAACATTCAGGATCTCTCCGTCGTTCACGTCACTACCGGTACCGCTGACACGGTCATCGGCGCGGATGTCACCGTCGGCCATCGCGCCATCTTGCATGGCTGCACGGTCCACGACCTCGCGCTCATCGGTATGGGCGCCATCTTGCTCGACGGCTCGGTGGTCGAGACTGAGTGCTTGGTCGGCGCCGGCTCGCTGGTGTCCCCGGGCACACGCATTCCGCGCGGCTCGCTGGCGATTGGATCTCCGGCGCGGGTGATCCGCCCGCTGCGCGACGCCGAGCTCGCCATGCTGCGCAATTCGGCGGCCACCTACGTGAGCTTGGCGAACGAGCACCGGGCTCTCGCGAATGCTTAGAGGTTCTCGGCGGCCGGATCGCGCAGGAGCTGAACGACGTCCGCTACAGCGGGCGCGACCGTGGCTCGCACCTCGATGATGCGCCTCGCCGCGCTGGCGTAGCCATCGTACATCGCGGCGAGCTTCTCGAAGGCGTGCTCGATGCCGTCGTCCTGGCTGCAGCGGGCGCGCGCCGTGCTCATGCGCTCGTGATAGGTGGCGTCCCAGGCTTGCCAGCGCGCTTTGGCGTCGATGCGTGGCTTCGGCGGCTGGGCGACGTTGGTGACCTCTTGTTCGAGCTCGTCACGCAGCCCCACCAAGGTGCGCACGCAGTAGCTGCGATCATCCGCCCCGAAGGCGCCGTCGTCGAGCGTCGGTGGCTTGCCGTAGAGCGCGAGGAACACGCTCGCGATGACGCTGATGAGGATGTAGCTCGCCACGACGGCGAAGAGCGAGAAGACCACCAAGCGGCCCGTTCGGCGGAAAGGCGGGCTCGGTACCGCGGCGTTGGTCATGGAGCCCTTCTACTGAGCGAAGGACGGCGATGGCAACGGCACCGCGAACTCGCCGGCCGTTGTCGACGTCGCGACCCCGAGGAGCACGGGTTCGTCGCCCCCGAGGTTGGCATAGAAAAGGAGCGCGGCTTGCGGCAGCAGGCCGCCGTCGGCGGTGAGGAGCTTGCCGAACACGAAATTCGAGTCATAGAGGCCGATGTCGTGCCCCGACCAGACCTGGTCGACGCGGACGAGCTCGCGGAAGCGCGGCTCGCGGCTGTCCGAGGCCGGCTCGACCGTCACCTCGAACTCCGCGGCGTTGTCGTTCGCGGTCGGCCCCTGGGTGTCGACGGCGACCATGTACGAGCCGTCGCTCGCGGTGGTGGCGGTGACGTCGCGCTCGGCCTTGATGCTACGCAGGCGGAAGGTGACGCGGGCGTTCGCGACCGGCAGGCCGGCGGCGCTGTAGACGACGCCGGTGACGTCGGCCTTCGGTGGCGCGACCAAGGTCAGTGTCGGGGCCGCCGCGCCTTCGCCGATGGCGAGCGTGGTGCGGACGAGGCCGACGGTCGCGGTCCGCTTCGGCAACACGACGACGTTGTACGTGCCGACTCGCAGCCCGAGGGTAGCGCCACCACTCGGGTTGGTCGCGGTCGTGAGCGACAGCGTGCCGGCGCCGACCTGGCCGGTGATGAGGACGGTGGCATCCGCGACGCCGGTGCCCACGTCGTCGGTCACCGTGAGCGGCACGCTGACGAGCGCGCTGACGCCGAGGTTTAGGTCGCCGACGGTGTCGCCGGTACGAGTCAAGTTGTTGAAGACGACCGTCGGCACGTTGACGTTGCTGCCGCCTTTGACGTCCGCAGCGAAGACCGTGCCGCCCTCGGGCAAGTGGACCGCGAAGGAGCCGTCGCCCGCGGTCTCGACGGTGGCGGAGCTGTGCTCCGCGCCGCCGATGCTGGTTCGAACCGTGATCTGGGCGCCGGCAACGCCAGTGCTGTCATTGATGCTATAGCGGAGTCGGCCGCGCACCGTCACCAGCGCGCCGTCGTTCGAATAGATGGCGTCGAGGCGCGTACCGTCGCTCACCTCGATGCCGCAGGCGCCGTCGTTGGGGATGATCAACGGCGGACGGATGAGCATCGACTCCGCGGGTGTCATGACCACGCGGTAGCGGCCGGGGACCAAGGCGATCGCCACTTGGTCGGCCACGACGTCGCCATCGTAAACGAGGACCGCGTCGGTGCTGGTTGGGTGACAGTTACCGTCGACGACGCTGTAGGCGCGCACCGTGCCGGTGAACGGCTCGCCCACGTGGCTCACCTGGCCGACCACCTGGATGGTGGGCGCGAGATACAGATCTTGCGAGCCGGACGCGACGTCGAACACCCGTGACAGACGCTGGCGCAGGGCCCCCGAGTTGTCGCGTGGCTGCACGTCGATGTCGACCGTGCCGAGGCCGGCGCCGGTGTCGACGCATGTTCCGAGGAAACAGGCGCCGTTGCCGCACTCTTCGTTGGCGAAACACTCGGCGCGCAACACCTCGTCGTCGCTGTCGTCACCACAGCCCGCCGCGAGCGCCACGACGGCCATCGCCATGAGGTTTGCTAGCTTGCGCATCAGTTGCACTCGATAGGGTACACGGCCCATGAATAAGTTGCCGTCAGTCCGCCTTCCACGACGACGCGGCCGACCACGGACGGCTCATCGTCCGGGGAGTCATTGAACTCGCGGTCGGAAAGGTAGAGCTCGACGACGTGCACATCGCCTGGCCGCTCGAGCAGGATCGGATTGTTGGCAGTGATGCTCTCTTGCGCGACGCGGGCGCGGCCGGGAGTAGGCGGCGCCTCGCCGATGCGGGTGTCGAGGATATCCTCGGGGTCGCGCCGGTAATAATCGATAAAGAAGCGATAGTAGAGCGAGTCACGCAGGTTGTCGTCGCCGATGTTGGCGAGGAAGAGCGTGGGCTGGCCGTTGCAGTTGATGGTGACCGGCCGTCCATCGATGAAGGGCACGATCGGTTCGATGAACGGCGGGCGGTTCGCGTCCGGGCTCTCTTCGTCGATGGGCGGCGGCAGCAAACACGCCTGCCCGGCTGTGGCGCATAACATCATGGACACCACCAGCAGCTTAGACGAGCACGGGGCGTGCCAATTCAAGGCCATCACTCCGCGGGAGCTTCGCCGTCTTCTCGCTCGAGGTGGCGGAAGATGGTGCGGGGGTCGACACCCAGGTCATGAGCCGTTTTGGTGCGGTTGCCGTTGTTTCGCGCCAGGACGTCGTTGATGTACTGCCGCTGAAAATCTTCCTTGGCCTGGGCGAGCGGGACGACCGGCGCCAAGTCCGCGTCGGAGAGCTCCATGTCCTCGGGGGCGAGCTGAACGCGCTCGGCCATGATGACGGCCTTCTTGATGCGGTTCTCGAGCTGCCGAATGTTTCCCGGCCAGTGATACTTCTTCATGAGCATCACCGACTGCGGCGAGAACCCTTTCACCTTCGAGGTGTACTCGTCGATGTAGCGCCGCAAGAAGTAGCGCGCGATCAACATGAGGTCTTCGCCGCGGTCGCGTAGCGCCGGCAGGTGAATGCCGACCACGTTCAGGCGGTAGAACAGGTCCTCGCGAAAGCCGCCGCGCTTGATCTCCTCTTCGAGGTGCTTGTTGGTCGCGGCGACGATGCGGATGTCGACGGTCTCGGGCTTCGTGTCACCGACCTTGGTGACGATCTTCTCTTGCAGCGCGCGCAGGAGCTTCACCTGCAGCGACACCGGCATCTCGCCGATTTCGTCGAGGAAGAGGGTGCCCTTGTTGGCGACTTGGAAGCGGCCGTCGCGTGTCTGGACCGCGCCCGTGAACGCGCCGCGGACGTGGCCGAAGAGCTCGCTCTCGAGGAGGTTCTCGGGGATGGCTCCGCAATTGACGACGATGAAGGGCTTGTCCTTGCGATCCGAGCGCTCGTGGATCTCGCGGGCGATGAGCTCCTTGCCGGTGCCGGTCTCGCCGGTGATGAGCACGCTGACGTCTGTCGGCGCGACCTTGCGGATCTTGCGGAAGACTTCCTGCATCCGCTCCGAGGTACCGACGATTTCGCCGAAGCGCTTCTCTTCGAGGGCTTGGCGTAGCTGCGCATTGTTGCTGCGCAGGTTGTCGAGGAGCATGGCGTTGCGAATGAGCAGTGACGCCTGGGCCGCGAAAACGGTCACCACCTCGAGCATGTGCGGCTCGAAGAGGTTCACCACCTTGTTCGAGCCGAGATAAATGAGCCCGAAGAGCTCACCGGCCTCGGTCAACGGCACGCACATGACCGACAAGAGGCGCAGGTTCACGACCGACGCGCTCGCCTTGAACTCGGCGTCGTTGACCGCGTCGCTGACGATCACGGGCTGCTGCTCGCGCACCACCTTGGCGATGATGCTGTCCGACAGCTCGGTGATCACCGAGCTCGACTCCTCGCGGTCGATGTTGCGGGCGACTTTGATTTGCCAGGCGCCTTCCTCGAAGAGCACGAGGAAGCCACGGTCGGCGCGGGTGAGCTCGACCACCTTGTCCATCAAGGTGGTCAACAGACCGCCGAGCTCGCGGCTACGCAGGAGCTTCTCGCTGAAGGCCACGACCTCGCGGTAGCCGAAGATCTCGGTCTTGGGATCGGCCTCGCGTGGGGCTTCCGCTTTAGCGGCGTCGTGCAGGGCGAAGCCCAGGCGCGTGTCTCCGAACTCGAGGACATCGCCTTCACGTAGCTTGACTCGCTTTTCCTTCTTGCCGTTGACGATGATCGGCCGGCCGCGGCCGAGGGAGGCCACGACGAAGGCATCGTCCTCACGCAGAATGTGAGCGTGGTCGGGAAAGAGGTCGGAGCCCTCGACCTGCACGTCGGCGGTCGGGTCGGTGCCGATGCGCGTGATGTTCTTGTAGAGCGGGAAGCGCTGGTCGCCAGCGCCATGCTCTTTCAGCAAAATCAGGACCGCCACGGCCGATGCCTTATCAAAACGTCAGTTGGAACAACAAGCCGCCGCTGGGACGCGCCAAGACGGAGGGATCGTAGCGTGGCACCTCGAGTGCCGAGGGAACGGGTGCGAGCTGCGTGCGCGGCGCGATCGCCGGCGTGACCTGGAGCCTCGCGTGGTAGACGCCGATGCCCCAGGTGAGCGCAAAGAGCGACAACGAGGCGTATTGGGTGATTTGCAGCCCCCGGACCAGTCCGTGGTCGCCCGCTGGATAGTCATCGCCCACGCCATAGGTCGCGAAGAGGTACGAGGCGAGGTTGAGCCCCAAGAGAATGGCCTCGGTGAGCGCGAAGAACAGGCCCATCGACGAATCGCCGTTCTCGAACTGTCCGACCCCGAACGGTAGGAAGCTGGTGAGGCCTCGGGCGCCGGTCGTCGGTACCGCCGATTCGATGCGGCGCACGGCCGAGGCATTGCCGCTCTGCTCCGCCCGTCGCAGGCGGATGACGTCGAGCTGAGGCTTCTGCTGCTCGCGGATGCGCTCGAACTCGTCGATGATCGGGGGCGGGATGGAGAACGGATCGAGCTGATAGTCGGGGTCGAGGTAGAGGAGCTTCTCGAGCTCTTCGCGCATGTCGCTCGGCCGGCTGAGCAGGTAGTACGACAGGCCCAAGTACTTGCGCGCTTCGATGACCTGGCTGTCGGACACCAGGCGCATCGGATAGAGCAGGGCGCGAAGCTGGTCGATGGCGGCGCCGTAGTTGCCGTAGGCATACTCGTTGATGGCGCGACGCAAGGACTCCTCGGAGCTCGTTTGCTCCGCGGCGTCCGTTTTAGCGGCCGGAGGGGCGCCCGTGCTCGGCGGTGCCGCCGCCGTGGGAGCCGTCATCAGGAGAGCCGCGACCAGCGCCAACATGGGCGTTCAGGGTTACAGGTGGTCGAGCTTCACATCAAGCCTTCGTTCCTGACCGGGCTTGAACTCGACGACCTTGCGCCACTCGAGATCGCCCCGGCGCACCACCACTTCCAGCGACTGCGAGCCGGCGCCGAGCGGCAGCGGCACGAAGATGGGCTCGTTGCGTGTTTGCGCGTTGACCAGCCAGGTGCGCCCCGCGATCTCGACGGTGGCGCCATCTGGAGCCTTATCGACGAAGAGCTTCGCCGGCAGCGGCTGCAAGCGCACGACGACCAGCTGCGCCGGGCTCACGTCGTCGACCATGAGGTTCATCTCGCTCTCGTAGGCCAGCGGATTGGTGAAGCGCAGCCGGTGCGTGCCGTGCGCGAGGTCCAAGCTGAAGGGGCCGATGCGGTCGCGGACCACGGGCTCGCCGGAGTCGTCGACGTAGGCGGTGACGACGTTGACGGCGTTGAAGCGCACGGGCCGGACCGGCGTGGGCTTCGGCGGGGTCGGGTCGGCGGGCTTGTCGGGGGTGGTGCCGGCTGGAGGATTCGCGGCACTGGTGACCGGCGGCTGCTTGGTCGGCGTGGTTTTGGTTGGCGGCACCCGGTCTGGAATAGCGGTCGGGCGGGCATCGGTCGTCGTGGTCTCGGGCGGTCGGCTATCGGCAATCGGCGGTCGGCTCTCGGCGATCACCTCTCGACTCTCGGCATCCGTCGTCCGGCTATCGGCGAGCGACCTTCGCGCGTCTTGCCCCGCCTTCCACGTCATCGCCCCGTACGCGGCCCCGCCGAGCATCATCGCGACGACCGTCGCCACCGCGCCCGCGCGCACCGCCTTGATGAGCGACACGCGTCGGCCAAGCCGCCGCAGGAGCTTGCGCACCTCGGCATCGTGCGGCTTGCTCGCGAGCACCCGATCGAAGTGCTCCATGGCCACACCGTGCTGACCACGCTCGAGCGCTTCCTTGCCGAGCTCGGTGCAGCGCGCGGTGACGCGATTCTCGAGGTCTTCGCAATGCTCCCGTGAGTCGGCGAGGAGCTTTGGCAGCTCCTGTTCCCAGTCGAGGCCGAGCGCGCGGAGGTGCGTGTCGATGGCGTCGCGAAGCTCGCCTGCCGTGGCGTAGCGTTGCTCCGGCAGGCGTTTCAGGCAGCGGACGATGATGCGGCTGATGGCGGCGTGGGTCTGGGGGTTGTTCTGCTGCGGTAGCGGGTACTCGCCAGCCGCGATGCGCTTGAGCAACGCGTGCGGCGAGGGCGCCTCGAACGGGAGCCGGCCGACCACGAGATAGTAGAGCATGGCGCCGAAGGAGAAGATGTCGGCGCGCTCGTCGGTGGCGTAACCCTCGATGTACTCGGGCGCCATGTACGCGGGTGACCCCAGGAGGGTGCCCGTCATCGTCATCGCCTGGTTGTCGAGGATACGGGCGATGCCGAAGTCGGTGAGCTTCAGCTCGCCGTGGCGCCCGAGCAAGATGTTCTCGGGCTTCAAGTCGCGGTGCACGACGCCGCCTTTATGGGCGGAGTCGAGGGCATCGGCGATGGGGCGCGCGAGGATCAACGCGGCCTCGGGACAAGAGAGTGGCCGGTCGCGCACCGCGTCCGCCAAAGCGGTCCCGTCGACGAGCTCCATGACGATGTAGCTGGTCGAGGCCTTCTCGCCCGAGTAGTCGAAGATCTCGATGATGTTCGGATGCCGTAACCGCGCGACCGCGACGGCTTCGCGATGGAATCGCTCGCGTGCCTCGGGCTGCTCGGCCATGAACGCGTGCATGACCTTGACGGCGACGTCGCGCTTCAATTGCGTGTCGTGCGCTCGGTACACGACGCTCATGCCGCCGTGACCGATCTCGGCGGCGAGCTCGTATTTTCCAAGGCGCGTGCCGACGAGGGACATCCCCTATGTCGTACACTCAACGACGGCCGCCAAAAAGAGCAAAGCCCGCGCCGGGGGTGAAAACCCCAGCGCGGGCCTTGGGAAAACGCCTAATTAGTTGGTGAGGATACGGAACTCGATGCGACGGTTGGCCGCCTGGCCTTCCTTCGTAGCGTTGTCCGCAACCGGCTTGTCGGCGCCGTAGCCAATCGCCGTCAGGCGCTCGGCGGCTACACCCTTGCCGGCCAGGTACTTCTTCACCGAGTCAGCGCGACCCTGCGAGAGCACCAGGTTCTTCTCCGCGTTACCGACGCTGTCGGTATGGCCCGAGATCTCGAGCTTGAGCTCGGGGTACTCGGTCAAGGTCTTCGCGATGCTGTCGAGCGCCGCGTAGCTGTCCTTGGTGAGACGCGAGCTCGCGGTGGCGAACTTCACGCCCTCGAGCTTGCCGTTGAACTTGGCCACCGCGGCGGGCAGCTCGTCGGGGCAACCGTCCGTGTCCTGGAAGCCGTTCTTGGTCTCCGGCTCCTTCGGGCAGGTGTCGGCGGCGCCAGCGATACCGTCACCATCGGGATCCGGGTTCGGGCAGCCGTTCGGCGGGTCGCCGGCCTCGTTCGGGCAGGCATCCGCGTCACCCACGACGCCGTCCTTGTCCGGATCGGCGGGCGGGCAGCCGTCGGGCGCCACACCGGTCACGCCGGGGCACTTGTCGACGTTGTCCATGACGCCGTCATTGTCCGCGTCGACCGGCAGCGGGCAGCCGGTGCCGTCGTTGCCGGCCACGGTCGGGCAGGCATCGTTGGCATCGAAGACGCCGTCGCTGTCGCTATCGCGGAGCGGCGTGTCGGTCACGGTGGGCTCGGCAACCGGCTTGGCGCCGCAGCTCTCTTCGTTGCCGAACGCCATGCCGACGCTCAAGGCGGCGACCCAAGCGCTGGTGCGGAAGGTGCCGATGACCGGTTGGCGCGTCGACGGCGCGTCCATGGTCTCGCGCGACTTCGGAAGGAGGTACCAACCGCCCGCGTCGATCCAGAAGTGGCAGGTCGGACGAACGGTCACACCAGCGGTGACGATGTTGCGCACGATGTCGGGGAGCGTGTGGTCGAGCGATTCGCGCGGAATCGGCGTCGGGTCGTACTCGTAACCGATGCGCGGCACGACGACACCGAGGTCGAGCTCGACGCCGGTGCGCACGCCCCAGCGGTCTTCGTACTGGCGGACCGACGTCGACGTCGAACCGTCGGGGAAGGTGAAGAGCAAGCGTTCGAAGTCCGACCAGTCGTTCCAGATGGCGTCGACTTCGATCTCGAGCATCTTGGCGAACTTGTAGGCACCACCGATGATCACCTGCTGCGGGATGTCGACGCAGTCGACGCTGCCGCTGCCGTCAGGCGGCAGCAGGCCACGCACCGGAGCCGGCGCGTCGAAGTCGACGTTGTCGGTGCCGGTGAGGCGGGTGCGGATCGGCAGCTGATAGCGCGCGCCGAGCGACAGGCCGGGCGCGAACTCGGGGCGGTACAAGACACCGAAGTGTCCGCCAACGCGGAAGTCCGTACCGTCGAGAGCGACGCTGCCGTAGCTGTTGTTGCCGAACGCGATGTCGCGCGTCAGGTACGCCGAAGCGTGCACGAGGTCGAGCGTCGCGCCGATCGACAGCCCCTTCACGCCGAGCGTGGAGAAGTCGATCGAGGCGGTCGGCTGGAACCACAGCGTCCGCAAGCTCTGCTCGCGCACGACGGTGCGGCCCGGCGAGTCTTCACCCCAGCGCACGGTCGCGCCGTACGAGGCGTTGAAGCCGAGACCGAGCGCGAGGAACGGCAAGACCTTGCCGCCCAGGTACGCATGCGGCGCTGGCAAAATGCCGACGTCGTCATGGGTGCGCTCGCCGCCACCGGCGGGCACGAAGCTGTAGTTCGGCGCGATCAGCGACGTGCCGAGATAGAGCTGGAACTTCCCGTCCAGGGTCGCGAGACCCGCCGGGTTGTACCAGATGGTCGACGCGTCGCCTGGGCTAGCGACCACCGCGTTGGAGCGGCCGGTGGCGCGCGCGCCCTGATTGCTCAGGTAGAAGCCCGAGGCTTGCGCGATGCTCGCGGAGAGCATGACAGCGCTTGCCAGGAGGCCGACGGAAATTTTCTTCATCATAGTCAATTTCATCGTGGGCTTCCTCGTTACTCGGCGGCTGCCGCGGCGGCGGCGAGCTGGGTGGCCAAGAAGGTGAAGGCGTCAGTCTGCATCTGACCCGTCGCGAGCTGTGCCGGCGTGGTCGCCTCGGCTGGCTCCAACAGCGATCCGTGGTCATAGGTGACCGCATCGCTGCTGTAGTTCAGCCAGGCAGCAGGTGTCGCCGGAAGGCCGAGGCCGGTGCTGGCGGTGAACGACGCGGACGTCGGCGTCGTTGCCTCGGTCGCGGCCTGGAAGCCGAGCAACCGACCCATGATGACGGTCGATTCGTTCGGCACCACCAGGTCACCCTCGACTTGCTGCACGAGCACGTGCAGGTCGCCGCCGGCGACCTTCCCGGCGATGACGTCGAGGAAGTTCACACCGTCGCAGGGATCGGCGATCCAGCGGGTCGCCGCGGCGAAGGAGCGGAACGCCGGCTGGCTGGCGACGGCGATCGGCTGCGTCGTGTTCGTTTGAACGCAGAGCGCATCGAGGTTGTTGAAAGAGTTGTCCGGCTGCTGCCAGAGCTTGCCCTGCAACGTGCCATTCCTGATCAGCGCGTCGATCAGCGGGCACTTCAAGGCATTGCTGTCGGTGTTCTCGAGGATGGTCGTGAGGCTGACGCCGCCGACGTTGAACACCGCGGCCTTGAAGTCCGGGACCATGGCCACCGGCAGGGTGCCGATGACGGTGCCCAGCGACTGTCCGATATAGCCGACAGCGTTCGCGTTGATGGCGAAGCCGTTGCAGTTCGTCGCGCCATCGGGAGCCGCGCACTCGCTGGTCATGGCCGAAACCAGGCTGATGATGTCCAGCGCGCCCTGGCGGAAGCCGTCACGCGTCGCGGCTAGATTGGAGCTCAGGATGGGCTGGAAGCAAGCCACGCTGACTGTTGGGTCGGGGGCGCCAGCATCACTCGGGGACTGGCAGGCCGACCCCGTGGGGAAGATCTGCACCGCACGTGAGCCATGCAACGGCCAGTCGATGGCGACCGTTGCGATGCCGAGACCAGCGAGCTGGCCCGCGATAGCGAGCAAGTCACCCTTCGAGCGCGTGATGCCGTGTCCGAAGACGACCAGTGGATAACCGGTGGCTGGCGCCGCCGTCGCTGGGCGAACCGCGAGGATTTGCAGCGGAGTGCCCGGCTGCTCCGTTGGATTGAGCGGGTGGTTCCACGTGCCGGGGACCGTGGCGGTGAGGACGCCGGTGTTCGGGCCGGCTACCTGGAAGTTCGGCGCCGAGAGCCCACCGCCGAAGATGTTGCCGATGGCGGCGCAAGGCAGCTGGGTGCAAATGCCAGCGCCGAGGTTCGCTTCGTAGAATTGCTGCACCGTGACGCCGGCCGGGGCGCCCGCGATGGGGCCGAAGGGGCCAGCGAGCTCGGCGTTCTCGACCGCGATGGCGGCGGGGCTGTCCGCCGTCGGATCGAGAGGCTCCTCGACGGTCTGGGTCTTGAACGCCCAGGCGATGAGGATGTCGTCGCGCGTGACGTCACGACCCGTGACGGTGTCGAGCGCGTCGTCGACGTACGGGAGAAAGCGCTGGTTCAGCCCGAAGAGCTGCTGAATGCCGGCCAGGCGCTCGATGGTGTCGGCGACGCCGTTGCCGTTCGCGTCGCGCGGATCGAACTGATCGAGCGGCGTGTTGTTGAAGACGACGTCGCTTGTCGTGAGCACGCCGTCCTCGTCCTGGTCGAAGATGCTGACCGGGGCCGCGAGCTGGCGGCTGAAGAACCAAGCGGTCGACGGCTGGAACTCCTCGCCGTCGGTCGAGGTCACGCCCTGGAGGACGGCCACGGTGTAGACCGAGTCGTCGTCGAGCGGCGCGATTGGCGTCACCGTGATCGCATCGATCACGTTGGCGGCGCCACAGGTTGGCAGGGCGTCGCTGTAGCGAATGGTCTGGAAGCGCCCCACCTGCGCCGGCACCGCGACGGCGTCGGCTGGGTCGGCGACTTGCTTGATCAGGAAGACACGGTCGCTCTCGTCGACCTCACCCGCGACCAGCCCCTCGGTGCTGGCGATGTCCACCGGCGCCGTGAAGGTGGCGTAAACCGCCGGCAGCCAGGTGCCGACGCCGTCGAGCGTATTGAGTACGCCTTCGCGGAGCCCCTGCGCGCCCGTCGATTCACCGCACGTCGCCGGCAGCGTGTTCAAGCCGGTCGTCGGTGACAGCAACAAGATGTTCGGGAAGGGAATGATGCTGTTCGACGGATCGAAATCCTGAAGCTGCGGCTGCGATACGAGCAGCTCTGCGGTCTCGGCTTCGTCGACCTCGGCTTTGTCCAAGCAGCCGACCGCTACAGCGGTCATGGCCAGGACTACTAGGATGCGGCAACGCATCAGGCTCTCCTTGCCGGCGACAGCGACCGAGCCACGTCTCGGTCGATTCGCACGGGCGCTCTTTCGTGCGCACGTCGGTAAGGGGTTTTCGAGCGCGGGTCAATGTCGATGTGACGCAGCGGCCGACTTTCGCAGCCGATTCGCCGGACGCAGCGCACAGCGATCGCGAAGTGCGGAATTGCGCCACATGCCGCTTGGTTTCGACGCGACTTGCAGAGGCTGCCAACCTGGAGCTAGAGAGCCGCCCATGGCCCGCACAACCATCCTTGATCTATTCGTCGAGAACGCCGAGCAGCACGCAACGAAGGTCGCAGCGCTGGAAAAGCGCGCCGGCCGCTACGAAGAGCGCACCTGGAAGCAGCTCTACGACGAAGCGATGCGTGCGTCGGCGGGGTTGCTCGCGCAGGGTGTGAAAGGCGGCGACCGCGTTCACATCGTGTCGAACACGCGTCTCGAGTGGGTCATCCTCGACATGGCCATCCTGCACGCCGGCGGCATCACCGTGCCGGTCTATCCGTCATCGCTCGCCGAGGAGTGCGGCTACATCGCGCAGAACAGCGGCGCCGTCCTCGCCTTCGTCGAGGACGAGAAGCAGACCGAGAAGATGCTCGCCGAGCGCAAGAACATGCCCGACCTTCGCCGCATCGTGCAGATGACGGGCAACGTGTCCGCCAACGCAGACGGCTGGGTGATCACCTACGACGCCTTCATCAAGCAGGGTGGAGACGTCGAGAAGGTGAAGACGGAGCTCGACGCCCGGCGCAAGGCGCTGAAGAAAGAGTCGCCGTTCACGCTCATCTATACCTCGGGCACCACCGGCAAGCCCAAAGGGGTCGTGCTCACTCACGACGCGATGGCGTACGAGGCCGAAGCGGTGCAAGCGATCAACGTGCTCCGCGAAAGCGACATCCAGCTCTTCTTCCTGCCGCTGTCGCACTCGTTCGGCCGCGTTCTCGAGGCTGCTTGGCTGTCGTGCCGCTACGTCATGGCTTTCGCCGAGAACATGCAGACCATCAAGGAAAACCTGGGCGAGGTTCGTCCGACCATCATGTGCGGCGTGCCGCGCGTCTTCGAGAAGTTCTTCTCGGCGGTGGTGCAGAAGGGCACCGCGCCCGGCGGCCTCAAGGCCAAGCTCTTCAATGCGGCGGTCGACCTGTCGCAGAAGAACGGCGAGGCCGAGAAGGAGAACCGCTCATTGGGTCTGCGCGACAGCATCAAGTTCGCGGTCTTGAAGAAGCTGGTGTTCTCGAAGGTCGGCAAGGGCCTGAGCGATCTGCTCGGTGGCCGCATGCGCATCCTGGTGTCGGGCGGCGCTCCCTTGTCGCCGAAGATCAACTGGTTCTTCCGCGACGCCGGCATCGAGATCCTCGAGGGCTACGGCCTCACCGAGACCTCCGCCGCGAGCTTCGTCAACCGCCCCGGCCAGAACAGCATCGGCTCGGTCGGCCTGCCGCTCCCCGGCACCGAGGTGAAGATTGCCTCGGACGGCGAAATCCTCATCAAGGGCCGCGGCGTCATGAGCGAGTACTGGAACAACCCGTCCGCTACGGCGGAAGTGCTCAAGGACGGCTGGTTCTCCACCGGTGACATCGGCATGATCGAGCCCGGTGGCACGCTCAAGATCACCGACCGCAAGAAGGACATCATCGTTACCGCCGGCGGCAAGAACGTCGCGCCGCAGAACATCGAGAACGTCCTCAAGACGCACAAGCTGATCTCGCAAGCGGTGGTGCACGGCGACAAGCGCAAGTACCTGACCGCGGTGGTGACGCTCGACCCCGACGTCTTGAAGAACGTCGCCAAGGAAGAGGGCCTGGCAAACGGCTCGCTCGAGGAGCTCACGAAGCGTCCCGAGATTGAGAAGATGGTCGACGCTTGGATCACCCAGGTCAACAAGCAGCTCGCGAGCTACGAGAGCATCAAGCGCTTCGCCATCCTCGATCACGACTTCTCGGTCGAGAGCGGCGAGATGACCCCGTCGCTGAAGATCAAGCGCAAGGTGGTCAACGAGCGCTACAAGAAGGTCTTCGACTCCATGTACGAGGGTGCCGGCGGCGCGGACTGACGTGAAGTCTGTCGTTCGTTTTGGCGGTGCGCTGCTCGCGCTCTTGGCGGCGAGCTGCGCAGGCAAGGTGCAGGTCCAGCCGACGCCGTTCAAGGACAGCGACGCCTTCAAGAAGGTGCGTAAGGACGCGCTCGGCTTTCTCGACTACGACTTCAACGGTGACGGAGTCGCCGACGCGGTCGTGGTGACCCGCGATGGCCCGGCGATGAAACCGCAGGTCTTCTTGCAGACGCCGACCGAGAAGGGCGGGGTGTGGTCGCATGCGTGCACCGGCCCAACCTTGGCGGGCGAAGAGCTCGAGACCATGCGCTGGGTGAAGCCTGGTCCCCGGGAGCTCCTGCTCGTGGTCGCCAGCACCGAGAATCCCGACACCTTGCAGCAGTCGTTCGCGTTGCTGCCGGCGAATCAACCCTGCGGCGCGGTCTTTCAGGAGCAGGTCAACCTGCAGAAGCCGGGGTACGAGCTCGTGAGCCCGGGCGAGGTGCCGGCTGGCGTGTTGGTCGACGAGGCGGGGATGGTGCACGTCATCGATCGCGCGCAGACGGTCCACTTGCGCGGCGCGTCCGGTGAGGTCGAGGTGCTCAAGTCGGTGCGCCAGCGCGTCTTGTCCGACGACGGCGTACGCATCGTCGTCGAGGAGAGGCCGCGCAGCTTCGTGGCGCCGCGCGCCATCAAGGTCTCATGGCGACGTGGCGACCCGTCCGTCATCGAGGACCTGTCCGTTTTGACGGATGATAGTCGCGAGACCTCGTTCGTCGCCAATCCCGGCGACGAAGGGGTGTTGGAGATCGACAGCGGTGACCGGCCGATGGTGATCCTCGATGTCGCGCACGGCTGCGGCGAAGGCTCCGACGCTCTGACCCTCGCGCCGGAATCCGCTTCAGAGGACACACATGTCGTCGGGAAAGCCCCTGACGCCAAGTCATTCGTGCAGGGTGTGGGGCATCGCCCACTTCTGGCACCAGGCGAGCGACGCGACGTGCTGGTGTTGCGCGAAGCGGTGACGAAGCTCGCGCTACGCGTGGGGCCGCGCGATCTTGCACGCTGTTTGCGTGACGTCCGCGCCTACGGATTCTTGTCGCAATAGCTTGTTCGAGGATCGCGAGGAGAAGTCGCTTCGACAAAAAATCTTGGTCGAAGATCTTCTCGGCTGTTAGAACGGGCACCGTGATACACAACGGCCGACTCCCTCGCTGGGTTTCCAGCGCAGTCCCTACGTGTCTGCTCGTCGTCGCGAGTCTCGTCGGGTCGCCGACGATAGTACGCGCGCAGACCTCAGCGACCGACGTGACCAATACGCCGATCGAAGGCGCGACGTCGCTGGATACGGAGATCTTGCTCAACGCGCCGGTCATCACCGCGACGGGCCGCGAGCAGTCTCGAGCGCTCGCACCAGCGAACGTCGTTACCTGGGAGCGCGACGAAATCTACCGCCACGGCTGGACGACGCTCGCCGAGGTCTTGGCAAACACACCCGGCTTGTACGTCATCGACGACTTGGTGCTGCCGTCGGTCGGCGTCCGCGGCGTGTCTCCCGGTCTGCGTGGTGGTACCCGCATCGTCCGCGTGATGATCAACGGCACCGCCGTCAACTTCCGCCCCGACCTCACGGCCTTCCTGGGCTCCGAGTACATCCCGTTCGAGATGGTCGAGCGCATCGAGATCGCCAAGGGCCCGCTCTCGGCGCTCTACGGCGCCAACGCCTTCCTCGCGACCGTGAACATCATCACGCGCCAGCCCAACAACGGCTTGACCGGTGAGCTCGGCGGCCAGATGCGCTCGGTGAACAGCAATAGCGGGCTCGGCTTTAGCGGACGCGTCGGCTACGGCAACGACAAGATCAACATCATGGTCGCGTACTCGCAAGAGACGGTCGACCGCTCCGGCCTGCGCCTGCACAAGACCTTCATCAACCAGGACGATACCTCGGCGCTCTTCCGCGGTTTCTTCGGCGGCGCGGAGAGTCAGAACGACAAGACGCGGCCGAAGTCACTCTACGGCGCCTTCAACGGCAACTTCGACAGCCTCGGCATCTTCAAGCTGCAAGGCGGTATGCAGATGCTGGACTCGGTCGCCGAGTTCCAGCCCGGCGCGACCCTGACGCACAACAGCCGCATCGCCCTCACCAACAACTGGGCGAGCCTCAACTACATCTACGGCTACGGCCGTGACGTGACGTTGTCCATCAACGCCGACGTCTCCGGTGGCTCGCCGACCGACAACGACCGGCTCATGTCGAACGCCGACATGCCGCAGTTCAGCTACTCGCGTAACTTCGGCTACACTGCGGCGGGTGTGGGCGGCGCGCTCGAAGCCAGCCTCCCGGCGCAACTCGAGCTCAAGGTCGGCGCCGACTACAGCTACGACCGCGAAGACATCCTCTTCTTCACTCGACGCGTGGAGCCCGTGGCGGGCCAAGACCCGCCGCCCGGCAGCGCCATCGGTGACACCCTCGACCGCATCGGCGTCGGCGTCGATCGGCGCCAGACGATCAGCAACACCGGCGTCTATGCGCAGATCGGTGGTAACCCGTTCAGCGCCGCCCCCGATCTCTATCTCCTCGGCAACATCCGCTATGACGCACCGAATCTGTTCCGTGACCAGCTGAGCTGGCGCGCCGGTCTCGCGTACCAGTTCAGCCCGCGCGTCACCAGCAAGCTCTTCGTCGGCCGCGCCTTCCAGACGCCGTCCGGTGTGCAGCTGTTCGCGCAGCCGGGCTTCGGCGCCGCGTACAACACGGTCGGTAACCGCACCATCGGCGACAGCACGGGTTTGCCGCCGGTCGAGCCGCAGTCGGTATTCAGCACCGAGCTGGCGACGACGTACGCTGTAACGAACAGCATCGCCATCGACGGCTCGGTCTACTACCAGCGCATCTACGACAAGGTCGAGTTCACGCAGATCACGACCAACTTCACGACGCGTAACCTCGCGAACCAAGACATCGCGGGTGGTGAGCTCGGCTTCCGCGCCAGCTCGCCGCGCTTCTCGGGTTACTTCACCGGCTCGGCGCAGGCTCAGAACTACGAGGACACGATTCGGACGCAGAATTTCGGCTTCAAGGCGCCGCCCGAGTTCCCGAACTTCACGATCTACTCGGGCCTTACGATGCGACTGCCGGAAGCGTTCATGGCCATCGACGCCACCGCGCGCGTCGTCGGGCCGCGCGGCGCCTCGCAGAGCAACGTGCTCTTGAACAACCGCGGCGTGTACGAATTACCAGCCTATGCTACATTCGACCTTACACTTACGTCTTTGGATATTTTCCTGTTCGGGGATGAAGCCGAGACGCGGCTGCTCGCGGGCGTGAAGAACGTTCTCGACGCGCGCTTCAGCTACCCGGGGCATGGCGGCTTCGACATCCCGAGCGTAGGTCGTCAGTTCTTCTTCAGGTTGTCGCAAACGTTCTGACGCTTCGCCCAAGCGTCGTTTTCGGGAGGAGCGCGGGTCATGAAGTATTCTCTCGCCCTGCTGGTGGCGCTCAGCGCGATCGGTTGTAGCAGTGACAGCGAGCCGGGCACGCCCGTCGTCCTCGGCGCGGTCATCGATCAGACCGGCAACAACTCGGAGCTTTCCTGGCTGCAGGCCGTCGAGCTTGCGTTGGGGCAGTTCAACGACGCGCTCGCGGCGGAAGGGCAGACGGGCTTCCACTTCAAGCTCAGTCCCCAGAACTCCGAGAACGACGTCGTCGGCGGCGCGGACAGCCGCGCCATCAATCGTATTCGCGACACGGTTCGTGATGGCGCAAGAGCCGCGACCATCGACACCACGCAGATCGCCGAGGAAGCCAACAAGCCGGGGGTCACCGACGAGCTCCAGATCCCCATGCAGTGCAGCAGCTGCACCGGTGGTAGCTTTCTCTCGGCGACCGCGTCCGTTCCAACGGACGCCGATCTCCAGGCTTCACGCCGCAACAGTCAGTTCTGGATGTCGCGGACCATCATGTCGACGGGCCTCCAGGCGCAGGTCGTGGCGCAGCTCATTCGTGCCTCCCCGAACGGCGGCGACGTCAACGGCGACGGCATCATCAAGGTGCAGACCTACGGCTCCGACGAAGCGTTCGGGCAGGCAACGACCACCGCGGTCGCGACCGAGCTCCTGAAGCTGGTGCCACGCGATCAGCAGAGTCGCGTGGTGTTCGAGCGCAAGCTCCACAACAACGCGCAAGATCCGCGTGACATCGATTTCAGCACCGACATCGACGGCATGCTCGACGCGCAGAACGTCGACCTCACCCCGACCAACGGCAACTATCCCAACAACCCGCACTTCAACACGAATCCTCCGCCCACCGGGCAGACCGCGCTGCCGCCGCCGGAGCCGGACCTCCTGCCGGCGCAGCCCGACTACATCGCCGTCGCGACCTTCGGGCGTAACGACGTGCAGTTCATCACCAACATCAAGGGCCGCAACCTTCCGGGTCTCGGCAGCTCGATTCGCGTCGTCCACTTCCAGACCTTCCGCTTCAGCTCGAACCTCCTGGTGCTCGGTGAGCTCGCGGAAGGCGAGATCGGCGTCTCGCACGTCGTCAAGGACGGGCCGACGGGTGATCAGTTCGCGACGGACTTCCAGGCGAAGTTCGGTCTCGTTCCGGTTTATCGCGATGCCATCTACTACGACAACGCGATGACCATGCTCCTCGGCATGTTCACGGCCATGCAGGACGCGGCCGCGCCGGATCAGATCACCGGCGTGCAGGTTCGCAACGCGATGCCTTGCAGTAGCGTGAACGCAGCGCGTGCCTATGCCCCGACGTGCACACCAGTCCCGCCGGCAACCACGTGCGTGGCGCGTCCGGAGACGTCGTGCCCCGCTGGAGCGGACATCACGCCGGTCGGCCCGGGTATCGACAACATTCGCATTGCCATCCGCACCATCCAGGCGCGACAACCCATCGAGTACACCGGCGCTTCCGGACCGGTGGACTACGACGCGCTCGGCAACATCAAGAACCGCGTCGCGTTGTTCACGGTGCGTGGCGGCCGTTACGAAGACATCGCCACGTTCGATTGCGTCAACTCCAACACCTGCCCCTGCATCTCGGGTGAGTGTCCGGGTCAGTAGCGCATGATGAAGCTCATCGCGGTCGCGATGTTCTGCAGCGCCGTTCTCGCGAGCGGCGCTGCCGCCGGTGAAAAAGACGAGCAGACTCCTCCCTCAGGAGGGCTCTGGGGCGATCAAGACGGCGACAAGAAGCGCGTCGATGATTCTCCGTCGAACGGCGGGGCGGCCATCATCCCGTCGCAGGACATTTCGAAGCCGACCGGCGGCTCCGCCGACCTCGTGCTCGCGCCGCCGCAGGAAGAGCCCTTCGACGCCTTGCCCGCGGTGCGCGTCTACGGCCTGATCAAACCCACGGCGATCTACACCTTCCGCGGCATGGAGTCGTTCTCGCAGCCCAACGCGAGCGCCATCTCCGCGGCGGGCAATCCCGTCACCTCGTTCGTGCACGATCAGGGACGCTTCTCGATGCAGATCGTGCAGAGCCGCTTCGGCATCGCGGTCAACGAGAACGGTCACTTTCGCGGAGTCATCGAGGTCGACTTCTGGGACAACACCAAGCCGACGCCCATCATCAACGCCTTTCCTCGCTTGCGCATCGCCAAGGTGACGTGGGCTCCCAGCAAGGCCTTCGCCATCGAGCTCGGGCAGGACTTCGACCTGCACGCGCCGCTGTCGACGCACACCTACAACTTCGTCGGCGGTTTGTACCAAGCGGGAAACACCGGCTTCTTCCGTCAGCAGCTCAAGCTCGTGTTCCGCCCGGAGCGCTTCGACTTGGGCGTCGCCATCGGATTTCAGGGTGGTAACAACGCCGGCGGCCGCGACGGTCCGCTCGAGCTGTCACGCTTCCCGACCTTCGCGGCGCGGCTCGCCATCGTCGACGAAGATCTGACGCTCGGCGTTTCGGGCATCGCGACGCAGCTCATCTTCAACAAGGATCGCCCCGACACGCGGCGCGCCATGGCGATGGCGGGCGCCGTCTACTTCACGATCAACCCCAGTGACAGCCTCGACGTCCGCGTCGAAGGTTATCTCGGCCGCAACAATGCCAACATTGGCTTGCTGGCGCTGGGCTTCGGTCGTGGCTCGCAGCTGAATCCCAACGGCACCGTGGCGGTACCCGCGGCCGATCTCGATGAGTACGGCGGTTTCGTGTCGGTGCGCGGCAGGTTTTCGATGCACCACGCCCTGTACGCAATCGCGGGCATGGCGAGCATCGTCAACCGCGACGATGTGCTGCCGAACTACACGCGCGACGCGTCCAACACGGTGGTCCTCACGAACGGCACCACCGGCCCCGGCATCAAGCACAACGTCTGCGTGCGACTCGGCTACGAGCTGCGGCCCACGCGCTACTTCGCCTACGTGATCGAGGGCATGGCCTACGACACGCTACACGTGCTCCGTCCCGAGGACGCAATCGTCAGCGACGCGCACCAGCGCGCCTACGGCGTCGAGAGCGGTTTTCTCCTAACCTTTTGATCGCCCCCGCGAGCAAGAACGGCTCGCAGCGTCGCGTAAGGCCGGGCGACACCGCGCGAGACCCAACGCGACAGCGTCGCGAGAGCCGCGGCTCGTATTAGCGGTGACGGCCCGTGAACCCCCGGCCTGGAGCCGCCGCGTGGCCGCAACGCGCGCGTTTGACGCTCTGCAAAGCAGGCGTCGGGTTCCGGCTTGTTTCCGGAACTCGACCTTTAGCCTCGCGCCGCGCGAGGCGATCAAGAGGTAGGCGTGCGCGCTTGGGAGAGCTCGGCCGCCGAGTGGCGGGGGCGGGGCTCGTCGGTTTCGCTGGGTTCTGGAACCAGCGCCTGCAGCGAGCTCATGCGCTCCGATGTCGTGGTCGCGAAGTCGCCTGGGGAGGGGCCCGAGTTGTCCGCTCGCGCCGCGAGGACGGTGATGACGCTCGCGCCGACGACGACGGTCGCGCCGATGAGCGTCCAGCCGTCGGGGTACTCGTTGAAGAGCAAAGCACCCCAGATGGTCGCGAAGACGAGCTGCGCATGCGTCAGGTTGGTGACACGCGCCACCGGTTCGCGGCGAATGCCGACGGAGAGCGCCATCTGACCGAGCTGCGTGATGATGCCGAGCACGCCGAGGACGATCCACTCGCGCGCCGACGGCATGACGAAGCCGTTCACCGTGAAGGGCAGGGTGAGGAAGACGCCGACGAGCGGCGTATAGAAGACGACGACGAGCGGGTGCTCGTTGGTGCCCAGACGACGGATGATGACGAACGACGATGCCGTGAAGATGGCGCCTGCGAGAGCGCAGACGACCGGCAACAGGTCCATGCGCGCTTGCGAGGCGCCGAAGATGGTCTCGGGGCGGGTCATGATGAGCACGCCAACCAAGCTCGCGACCGTGGTGAGCCCGACACTCCAGTGGCGGCGCTCGCGCAGGAAGACGGCGGCGAGCAAGCCCGTGAACACCGGCGTCGTGTTCTGAATGAGGATGGCCTCGGCGATGGGCATGTGCGCCATCGCGTAGAAGTAGCAGTTGAGCGCCAGCGTGCCGGTGATGCCGCGCAAGATCAGCGTCTTGCGGTTGTTCCCGAGCACGGGCACGCGCTTCAGTCCGAGTAGCGAGGCCGTCGCCACCAGCGTCACGACAATGCGGGCGCTCACGATCAGCTGACTGGGGAGGTGCGCGACGAGCTTCACGCACACGCCCATCAAGCTGAACAAGAAGGCGTACAGCAGGAGGTAATGCACGCCTGACCGGGGCTGATACTGCGACTGCATTGGGTACTTGAACGGTACCCAGTAGATAAAAATTTGGCGAATCTAAACCCAGTCAAACATGCAATTGTTGCAATAGTTGTGGCCGTGTTCCACGCACGCGCTGCCACGCGCACACACGAATTTGTGAGGTCCTGTAAGGGAAATTTCGTGCAGCGCGAGATCTGACGTCGCGACTGCGTGCGCCGATCATGTCTGCATTGACTTCGTGTCAGGACAACGGGTAGACGGCGCGCAGAAGTACGAAGGCGCTTAGCTCAGTGGGAGAGCACTACCTTGACACGGTAGGGGTCGGCAGTTCAATCCTGCCAGCGCCTATATACTCCGCGGTTGGTCCTCTTACCCCGCGCCGCCACGTGAAGATTCCTCGAATTGCTGGCTGGACGGTGTTAGAAAGAGCGTCGCTAACGCGTCATCGGTAAGGACGTCGCGTGTTCGTGCGCGAGCGCGAAACAGCCGCGACCACGCGCCCCTGTCTTGGGGGTGCAACGGTCGCCCATCGCAAAGTGAAGGAGCGGAGGAGTGGCTAGCGTAGTTGGGCCGCCGCCATACGAGTCCGAAGCCAATCGATCGGGCGCTCGCTTCGGCAAATACCGACTGATTCGCGAAATCGCAGTCGGCGGCATGGCGAAGATTTTTCTCGCCGCTATCGACGGACCCGGCGGCTTCTCCAAGATGTGCGTCGTCAAGCGCATCCTTCCGGAGCACTCGCAGTTCGCCGAGTTCAGTCGCATGTTCGTGACCGAAGCGCGCGTCGCGGCGTTGCTCAATCACCCGCACATCGTCCAGGTCTTCGACTTCGGCCAGGTCGCCTCCGAGTATTACATCGCGATGGAGTGGGTCGACGGGGCCTCGCTCGAAATCCTGATGCAGCGGTGCATCCAGCAAGGCGTGATCCCGGGCGTTCGCTTCGCGTTGCGCGTCGCGATTCCGCTTTGCGAAGCGCTCTATTACGCGCACGCCGCCAAGCTCCCCGACGGTCCCGACCTCAACCTCGTGCATCGCGACCTCACGCCCGGCAACGTCTTGCTCGCGCACAACGGCGTCGTGAAGCTCACCGACTTCGGCGTCGTGAAGGTGTCGCTCGGCGCCGATCAGACGAGCGTCGGCGTCGTGAAGGGCAAATTCGCGTACATGTCGCCCGAGCAGGTCCGTGGCGATCCCATCGACAAGCGCAGCGATCTCTACGCGCTCGGCATCATCATGTACGAGCTCGCGACGGGACAGTGGCTGTTTCGGCGGACACAGCTCACCGAGGTGATCACCGCGGTGTCGTTGGGCAAGATCCCGCCGCCGACGAGCATCGTCCCGGACCTGCCCAAAGAGTTCGAGCGCATCATCATGAAGGCGTTGTCCGTCAACGCGAGTGATCGCTACCTCAACGCGCGTGAGATGTTGAACGACATCGAGCAATTCCAGGCGCAGTCGCAATGGACGTCGAGCTCACGCGAGGTCGTTTCGCTCATGCAGGCGGTATTGCCCCCGCCGGACCCACATCGATACGAGCCGCTCCCCGGAGCGCCGCTACCGGCCGACGTCAATGATGATGACCCACATGGGGTTCCGCTCGAAGCAGACGATGTGATTGAGGTTTCCGACGACGATGACGAAGCGGGTCTCAGCATGCGGGACTGGGCGCTAGTCATCGTGGGCGTGACGGCGACCGCAGCTTTATGGGCGTGGTTGCTCACATAGGGCTAGAATCGAAGAAATTCCAGTTCAGCTCTGCCGCAAGCAGAGGTGCGGGCGAAACGAAAAAGATCGCGTGACGGACGCGTGCCCGGCGCGCGCAAGGTGCAGCAATGAAGGGTTCAGTAAGCCGGCGAAAGCCATCTCTCGCTCTCAACGTGGTCGCGGTGGTGGTGGCGATCAACGTAGCGGGCGCCGCGGTTTACGTGCTCACACGCCACAAGGCCCAAGAGAGCGCCGGTGGGTCGGACACGCCGGCGCGCGAAGGGGAGCCAACCGGTGACGTGAGCCGCGCGCTGCGCGCCGCTGGTCTCGCTGCGCTCGAAAGCGGACGCTACGAAGAAGCGGTCAAGCGCTTTACCGAAGCCGCCAAGTCGAGCAAGGCGAGCGCCGATCTGCCGCAGCTCATGAAGATCGCGATGGAGCTACGCGACCGCTCGAGCACGTCGCCGGCCAAGGGCACGGTGACGACGACCGACATGGCCGCGGCCGCTCCAGCGGACAAGGCTGACGAAGCGAAGGCCGAGGAAGCCAAGCCCGAAGAGGACAAGCCGGAAGACAAGCCCACCGTCGCCAGCAACACGCGCGAGGACGCGAAGTCCGCCGCCAAGCGCCGCGAGCGCGAGCGTGAAGCCGCGGCGCGCGAGCGTGAGCGCGAAAAGGCGCGTCGCGTCGCCCAAGCTTCGGCGCGCACCACCAGCAAGCCCGAGCCGGCCGACGTCGAGACTTCGACGACCGCTTCGCCGGGCACCATCATCGTCAGCTCGACGCCTTCGGGCTTGACCGTCCAGCTCGACGGCAAGGTCATGGACCAGACGCCGCTGCGCCTCACGGCCGAGCCGGGCTCGCACGAGATCGCGCTGCTCCATAACAGCACTGTCGTCTTCAGCCGCCGCCTCAACGTGGTTTCGAGTAGCGTGCAGTCGCTCGACCCCGACGTCTCGGCGCAAGTGGCGTTGCTGACTCCGTCGCGTCAGGACCCTCCGGCCACGATGGCGAGCGCGCAGTCCTCGCAGGCCAGCGCCAAGGAGCCGGCGTCGGCGGGTCTGACGACACCCAAGGAGAACGACAAGCCCGCGGACCAGCGCGGCAACACCGGCGATACCAGCGAGCGGCCGCGCCAGGATCTCGAGCCGGGCGCCCTGTACGCTATCGCGAACGCGTCGGTTGGTCTGTCGTCGGTCTCGGCCGAGCAGCTCGCCGACGTCTACTTCGGCCGCTCGAATACCCTCAACGGTCGCAAGGTCGAGCCGATCCTGCGCTCACCCTCGGGCGGCGCCGGCGCGGCGTTCTTCCGCAGCGTTCTGCACACGACGACGCGCTCTTATCGTGAGTCGTGGCAGAAGCTCGAGCTCGCCGGCAAGGCGACGCCGCCGCCGATTCTCTCGAATGCTTCCGACGTCTGGCGCGCGGTCAGCAGCCGTAGCGGTGCCATCAGCTTTGCCCTCGGCAGCGAGCTCAACGGCAACGCCACCAGCCTGCGGCCGATCCGCATCAGTTACTAGCTCGAGCCAACAAAGACTCTCCGCCTGAGTCGGAACGCCCCTGGCCCACCCCAGGGGCGTTTTTTTTCGTCCCGTTGCACAATACGCCGCGCATAGCGTAGACGCATCGGCGTGAGTCAACAGGTCAACATCACTCTCCCCGATGGTTCCGTCCGCACTTACGACAGCGGCATCACCATCAAGCAAGTCGCCGAGTCCATCGGCAAGAATCTCGGCAAGGCCGCTATCGCGGGCATCATCGATGGTGGCGACACCGCCATCGACGTCCATACGCCGCTGACCAAGGACGCGGCCCTCAAGATCGTCACCGTGAAGACCGAAGCCGGTCTGCCAATCGTGCGCCACACCACCGCGCACTTGATGGCGATGGCGGTGCAGAAGCTCTTCCCCGGCACCCAGGTCACCATAGGCCCTTCGATCGAGAACGGCTTCTACTACGACTTCTATCGCGAGCAGGGCCCGTTCACTCCCGACGATCTGCCGAAGATCGAAGAGGAGATGCACCGCATCGCCAAGCAGAACGTGCCCATGGTGCGCGAGGTGGTAACCCGCGATGCCGTGAAAGAGCGCTTCAGCAAGATGGGCGAGCGCTTCAAGCTCGAGATCATCGACGCCATTCCCGCGGATGACACCATCACCGTGTACACGCTCGGCGATTGGCCCGACGTCTGCCGCGGCCCGCACGTACCGGACTCGTCGTGGCTCAAGGCGTTCAAGCTCACCAGTGTCGCTGGAGCGTACTGGCGCGGTGACGAGCGCAACCCGATGCTCACCCGCATCTACGGCACCGCCTTCTGGACCGAGGAAGAGCTCGCCAAACATGTCGAGCTGCAAGAGGAGGCCAAGCGCCGCGACCACCGCAAGCTCGGCAAAGAGCTCGATCTCTTCTTCTTCCACCCATACGCGCCCGCGACGCCGTTTTTCACCGACAAGGGCGCGCGCATCTACAACGGCCTCGTCGACTTCATTCGTGCCTACTACGGCCCGCTCGACATGGGCGAGGTCATCACGCCGCAGCTCACCGACTCGGAGCTCTTCAAGACCAGCGGTCACTACGCGAACTACAAAGACAACATGTACTTCGCGCAGATCGACGAGCGCGAGTTCGGCATGAAGCCCATGAATTGCCCGGGCCACATGCTGATGTTCGGGCACACCAAGCACTCGTATCGCGACCTACCGATCCGCATGGCGGACTTCGGGCGCTTGCATCGGTACGAGCGCAGCGGTGTGACCGCCGGGCTCACGCGCGTGCGCAGCTTCTGTCAGGACGACGCGCATCTCTTCGTGCGTGAAGATCAGATCGGCGAAGAGATCCGCCTGCAGCTCGCGATGCTGCAAGACGTGTACGCCGTCTTCGGGCTCGAGATGAAAGTGCAGCTCTCGACGCGGCCGGAGAAGTCGCTCGGCCGTGAGCCGGGCCTCTCCGCCGAAGAGAGCAAGTCGTGGGACAAGGCCTGGGAAAACGCCGAGGGCATGCTGCGCACCGCTTTGGCGGACAACAAGCTCGAGTTCGAGCTAAACGCCGGTGATGGCGCCTTTTACGGTCCGAAGCTCGACTTCCAAGTGAAGGACGCCCTGGGCCGCTGGTTCCAGCTCGGCACCATCCAGCTCGACTACGGCCTGCCGCGCCGCTTCCAGCTCAGCTACACCAACGAGCAGAGCGGCGAGAGCACCCCGGTCGTCATTCACCGCGCGATCTTGGGCTCGCTCGAGCGCTTCATCGGCATCCTGCTCGAGCACACGGCCGGCGACTTGCCGCTGTGGCTCGCGCCGACCCAGGTTCGCCTGATCACGATCAACGACGAGCTTCTGGGCTATGGCCGCGAGATCCAGGCGGCCCTCGAGGAGAAAAGCATCCGCGTTCACCTCGACGAGCGCAGCGAGAAGCTCGGCTTCAAGATCCGCGACGCCGAGCTCAACAAGGTACCGGTCGTCATGGTGCTCGGCGCCAAGGAGCGCGAGGCACGATCGGTGTCCGTCCGTTGGCGCAAGAAGGGCGACCTCGGGGTCATGCCGCTCGACAAGTCAATTCAGCTCGTGTTAGACGCGGCGACCGTGCCCAAGCCAGATCGGGCAAAGTTCGTTCGGAAAGAAAACCTCGTAGGAGCGAGTCATAGCTAAGCCACAGGGAAGTAACGACCTCCGCGTCAATGGACGCATTCGTGCCCGCGAAATCCGCGTAATCGATGCAGCTGGTGCGCAGCTCGGCATCATGCCGCCCGACCAAGCGATGCAAAAAGCGATCGAACAGGGCCTCGACCTCGTCGAGATTTCGCCCGACGCCCGTCCACCGGTCTGCAAGATCATGGACTACGGCAAGTTCAAGTACGCGCAGAAGAAGAAGGAAGCGGAAGCGCGGAAGCATCAGGTCAATACGACCATGAAAGAGGTGAAGTTCCGCCCGAAGATCGAACAGCACGACTACCAGACCAAGGTGTCGCGCTTGAAAGACTTCCTGGGCGAGGGCCACAAGGCCAAGATCACCATGATGTTCCGTGGCCGCGAGATCACGCACCAAGAGATCGCACGCCGCATCATGCAGCGCATCGCCGACGATCTGAAGGAAACCGGCGTGGTCGAGTCGTTCCCGAAGCTCGAGGGACGCAACATGATCATGGTCGTGGCGCCGACCGCGAAGTAGTCGCGCGCCCGCGTCAGCGCGGTTCCGGACCCAAGCGTTTGCGCAGCTCCTCGGTGAGGTAGCTGCGCGACTCCGCCGCGAGACCGTTCGGGAAGTAGCGGATCTCGTAGTGCAGGTGGCGGCCGTGTCCGCGTTCCGAGGCGCCGCCGCCTCGAGCCGAGTCGCTGCCGGTGCTGCCGACCAGACCGAGTCGTTCGCCGGGGCGGACCACCTGCAGCGGCCGCGCGTCGACTTGTTGCAGATGCGCGTATCGGTGCACCTCGTTGCGCACCGGATCGTAGACCGTGACCGTGTTGCCCCCGCGCAGCGACGAGGTGGCGAAGCGGTTGTCGGTCGACCAGCCGTCCTCGGCCATGATGACGATGCCGCCCGATGTGCTGACGATCGGGTTCGCGGTGTCTCCCTCGCGATGGACATAGAGGTCGATGGCATCGGGATGCGCGAAGCCCTGCCCGTAGTCGAAGGTGCGCAGGGGCAGCACGGCCGCGGCCGGCATGTCGCGCGCCTGGGCATTGTAGGCGGCACGCATGGCCTCGAAGAAGGCGACGCGGAGCTCGCCACGCCGCGTCCCCATGGCCTGCACCACGGCCCGGATGGTGATCTTGTCGATGTCCCCGCGCTCGGCATCACGATCGAGCGGTGAGCCTGCAACGCGGCCGGCGGGTCCGATGAAGCGATCGGAGTAGGTGAGGGCGGCGACGACGTGGGGGTCACGCGCCCACTGTGTCGGTCGGCCTTCGAGGACCCCCAGCGCCTGCGCGATGCGTGCTCTGAGGTCGTGCGGAGCCGTATACGGGACACTTCGAGGCATCGGGCCGTCGGCCAAGGGCGGCGGCAGCTCGAGGCGCTGGGGCTCGCCGCTCTGAACCAGCCGGGTCGCCGCCCCGGTGGGCAATCTTGGGGTGCCGTCGCTGGCGGCGACGACGATCGGAGCCAAGTCGTCCGCCCCCGGGACGGTCAAGACCTGCCCGGAGCCGGCTACGATACCCTTGGTCCCCGTTACGCCCACGCTCGCCATCGTATGCGAATGCTCGCCTTTTGGCCCCGAGGAACGCCTGGGACGCGATGATCGTCCGTCAGGGCTTGACGCTCCCGAGCGATTTACGTAGACAGCGCGTCGATTTTTGCAGCGTCCCCCGGGCTCCTTGTGCTATGCCCGCGCGCTCGTCTTTAGGAATACAGCAATGCCGAAGAACAAGTTGAAGACCAAGCGCGCCGCTGCAAAGCGCTACCGCATCACCGGTGGTGGCAAAGTCAAGGTCGGCCGCCGCGGTAAGCGCCACCTCCTCGCCAACAAGGGCCGCAAGCGCAAGCGCCAGTTGGGCGGCACCATCCTCCTCGGCCCGACTGACGAAGCGATGGCGAAGTCGCTTCTCCCGTACGGCAACTAGCCTGACCGTCTTAAAATTCGATTCAAGTAGGTAGAAGAACATGGCTCGCACTAAAGGTGGCTTCAAAACTCGTCAACGTCGCAAGCGCGTCCTCAAGCGCGCGAAGGGCTACTACGGCGCTCGCCGTAAGCTGTTCGCTGTCGCCAAGGAGACCGTCGATCGCGCGTTGGCCTACGCCTTCTCGGGCCGCAAAGAGAAGAAGCGACAGTACCGCCGTCTGTGGATCACCCGCATCAACGCGGCCGTGCGTCCTCTCGAGATGAGCTACAGCCGCTTGATCAACGGCCTCGCCAAGGCCGGCATCCAGCTCGATCGCCGCGTGCTCGCGGACCTCGCGGTTCACGACCCGAAGGGTTTTGAAGCCGTTGCCAAGAAGGCCAAGGCCGCGCTCGCTTAAGCTCCTGTAGCCTCTCACGGGCCACATGGAAGAGCTCAAGCGCATAGAAAAGACTGCGTTGACGCGCGCCAAGAAGGCGCGCACGTCGCAGGACGTCGCACTGCTTCGCGCCGAAATCCTCGGCAAGAAGGGTGCGCTCGGCACCGCCATGCGGTCGCTCGGCGATGTCACTCCCGAGGAGCGCCCGAAGCTCGGCGCCAAAATCAACGAGGTCAAGACCCGCATCGAGGAAGCGCTCGACGAGGCCTCGACACGCATCGGCGCCGCCGAGCGTGACTCCGTTTTAGCGAGCGGCCGCTATGACGTTACGTTGCCGGGCCGGCGCATGTTTCCCGGGGCGCCGCACGCGCTGCGGCTCATCGAGGACGAGGTCGTGCGCGCGTTGACGCCGCTCGGCTTCACGGTTGCCACCGGGCCGCTGGTCGAGCACGACTGGTACAACTTCGAAGCGCTCAACATGCCGCAGGACCATCCTGCCCGCGACATGCACGACACCTTCTTCGTCGGCAAGAACACGGTGCTGCGCACGCACACCTCGAATACGCAGATCCGCACGATGCTGACGCGTGAGCCGCCGGTGCGCGTCCTCGCGCCGGGCATGGTCTTCCGCAAGGACAACCTCGACGCCACGCACTCTCCCGTCTTCCATCAGATCGAAGGCCTCTGGATCGACGAGCGGGCCACCTTCGCGGACTTGAAGGGCGTGCTCAAGACGCTCGCCGTCGCCCTGTTCGGTGCCGAGGCGCAGATCCGCCTGCGGCCGAGCTTCTTCCCGTTCACCGAGCCGTCCGTCGAAGTGGACGTGCGCTCGCCGATGCTCAAGAAGGGCATGGGCTGGCTCGAGGTCCTGGGCGCCGGCATGGTGCATCCTTCGGTGCTCGAGTACGTGGGCTACGATCCCGAGAAGGTGCAGGGCTTCGCGTTTGGCACCGGCATCGAGCGCCTCGCCATGCTCAAGTACGGCATCGACGACATCCGCTTGCTGTACGAAAACGATCTGCGCTTCGCGAACCAGTTCGTGTCGCGCGCGGGGAGCTGAAGCAGGTGCGTATCTCGCTCGACTGGCTGTCCGATTTCGTCGACGTGCCCGCGGTAGCGGACCTGGTCACGGGGCTCACCTCCGCCGGCATCGAAGTCGAAGCGGTCAACGATCCCGCGAGCGGCGTCAGCGGCGTCGTCATCGGCAAGGTCGAAGCCGTGGAACCCCACCCCAAGGCCGACAAGATCCGCGTGACCACCGTCACCGACGGCACCAAGAGCTACACCGTCGTGTGCGGCGCGCCCAACGTCGCGGTCGGCCAACATGTCGCCTTCGCGCAAATCGGCGCCAAGCTCCCCGGCCTCGAGATCGGAAAGCGCGCCATCCGTGGTGTCGAGAGCGAGGGCATGCTCTGCGGCAAGTCGGAGCTCGGCCTCGAAGAAAAGAGCGACGGCATCTGGGTGCTCCCGGACAGCGCGGAGCTCGGCAAGCCGTTGTTCTCGCAGGTCGCGAGCGGCGCGACCATCGAGCTCGCGGTCACCGCGAACCGGCCGGACTTGCTGTCGCACTACGGTGTCGCGCGTGAAGTCGCCGCCTTCACCGGCAAGCGCATGAAGATCGACACCAAGCGTCCGACCGAAAAAGGCGTCGCGACCTCGACGCTCGTGCGCGTCGTCGTCGACGATCACAAGGCTTGCAAGCGCTTCGTCGCCCGCGCCCTGACCAACGTGAAGGTCGGCCCGTCACCGGACTGGATGCGTGAGCGGCTCGAGGCGATCGGACAGCGCTCGATCAACAACGTCGTCGACGCCACCAACTACGTGCTGATGGAGTTGGGTCAGCCGCTGCACGCCTACGACCTGTCCACATTGGCGGCCGAGTCGGGCCTGCCTACCATCCACGTCCGCCACGCCCAGCAGGGCGAGAAGCTCACGACCCTCGACGGCGTCGAGCGTGAGCTCGGCGAAGACGACCTCATCATCGCCGACGCCCAGAAGGCCATCGGCATCGCCGGCGTGATGGGCGGGGCCGCGACCGAAGTTCGCGAGACGACCACGACCGTGGTGCTCGAGGGCGCCTGGTTCGAGCCGGTGAGCGTCCGCCGCACCTCGAAGCGCTTCGACTTGAAGACCGAGGCCGCGCGGCGGTTCGAGCGTGGCGCCGACGCGGGGGTCACGGCGCGAGCCGTCGATCGCTGCGCGCAGCTCCTGGCGGAGATGGGCGCGGCCGACGTCGGCAAGGGTCTCGTCGAGGTCGCCGCCAAGAACGAGCCGGCGCGCGAGATCACCCTGCGCATGGGGCGGGTGGGGCGTATCCTCGGGTTCGATCTCGAGGCCGAAGAGGTCGTAAAGCTACTCGAGCCCCTCGAGATCAGATGCATTGCGCGCACCGAGGGTGTGCTGCGTATCCAGCCCCCGACCTTCAGGCCCGATCTCAGCATCGAGGTCGACCTCATCGAAGAGATTGCGCGGCGCCACGGCTACGACAACATCCCCGAGCACCTCCCGGACGCCGGCGGACCCTTCAAGTTCGAGCCCCTCGCGGTGGCGCCCACGGAGATTGCCCGCCGAGCCCTGTTGCCCATCGGGCTCACGGAGATCGTCACCTACGGCTTCGGCGGCCCTTCGCGATTCGCGCCCTTCGCCGAGCGCTGTGGTGATCCGGTTCGACTCATCAATCCGCTCGGCGAGGAGCTGAGCGCGCTGCGAACGACGCTCTTACCCGGCCTCTTCGACGTCGCCACCACCAACATCCGTCAGGGCGTGAAGAGCCTGAAGCTCTTCGAGATCGGCACCACGTTCCGCAAGAGCGACCGCGGAAGCGGACGCAAGGTGACCACGATCGATCCAGCGCGGGCAGCCGAGGCCGAGAGTCGCGAGGCCGAGCTCGTCGACGAGCGCGCCGAGGTCGGCATCCTCATGGTCGGTGGCCGCTACGACGGGCGTTGGCACGAGCGCGGCGAGAACATCGATTTCAGCGACCTCGCCGGCGTTCTCGACGACCTCTTCGAGGCATTCGACCCCCGCGATGGGGTGGTTCGCCGTCCGGCGAGCATCCCCGGCTACCATCCACACGCCGGGGCCGAGCTCATGGTCGGAGACCGCCGTGTGGGTGTGGCCGGCATCGTCCATCCCGACACCTTGGCGCACTTCGGTCTTTCGGGGACCGTGGTCGCGGCCGAGCTGTCACTCGAAGCCCTGGGTAGCGTCGCCAAGCGGGCGGTGGCGTACCGCGAGCTCCCCAAGTTCCCCAGCACCCGCCGGGACCTCGCGGTCGTCGCCGATCGCACCTTGCCGGCCGAGACCCTGCGCGTCTTCATTGCCGCCAATGCCGGCGGTCCCATGGGGCGGGACGTGGTCGAGCGGGTCTCGCTGTTCGACGTCTATACCGGCAAGCCGATCGCCGACACCCACATCAGCTTAGCTTTCGCCATTGACTATCGGAGCCGTGAGCGCACACTCACGGATGTCGAGGTTAACGCGGCGTTCGAGGCCCTACAGGCTAGCGTCAAACAAGCCTTCCAGGTCGAGATTCGTAGCTAGCGCTTCGGCGGTCACATTTTGCGTGGCGACGATCGCACGCAAAAGCCGTCCTTGCTGCAATCAACGCCTGAGCGCTATAATGGGCGCTTACGGTAGCCCCTGGAGACGAGGTGCCCATGACGAAGGCAGATCTTGTCGAAGCCGTACACACCAAGGTTGGTTTCTCGAAGAAAGAGTCGGCGGACATCGTCGAGATGGTCTTCGACACCATGAAAGAGACGCTGGAGTCTGGATCCAAGATCAAGATCAGCGGCTTCGGAAACTTCGAGGTGCGTGACAAGCGCTCGCGCGTTGGTCGCAACCCGCAGACCGGAGACGTGATCGAGATCTCGGCGCGCCGCGTTCTCGCCTTCAAACCCTCGCAGGTCTTGAAGCTCGCGCTCAACGACGGAGTCGCCGGCGCCGTTACCGATGGTGACGACGACGATGACGACGACGAAGAAGACGAGGCGTAGCCTTGCAGGGCGAGCTGCCACTCGGCGGGCGACCCAAAAGTCGCAAGCTCGGCCCTGAATCGCCGATCCCGGAGAAGCTGTATTTCAAAATCGGTGAGGTGTCGCAGCTCGTCGGAGTGCGCGCCCACGTCTTGCGCTACTGGGAAAAAGAGGTGCCGTCGATTCGGCCTGGGAAGTCGGCCTCGAATCAACGGCGCTATCGCTATCGCGACGTCGAGATCTTTCGTGAGATCCGCCGGCTCCTTCACGAAGAGCGCTACACCTTGGCCGGGGCGCGCAAGCGCATCATGGCTGGTGAAAAGGGCGGCGCGCTGCCCCCGCCCGAGCCGGGCGACATGGAAGCGGTGCCACTGCCCGAGAGCAGCCCGCGCGCGACCATCGTGACCAACCCGGATCCGAGCGGCGATGACGTGCGTCTCGACGCACCCATCTTCCAGCAGCGGCGCAAAGACATGCCCAGCATCGCGGCCGACACTGGTCTGCCGCTCCGCTTCGCGGGCGCGTCGCACGACAAGATCGAGCGCGTCCGTCAGGGGCTGCGCGAGCTCATTCGCTTGGTGGACGAAGAACCGTAGTAGGCGAGCGCGGCGACCACCAGCAGCGCGAGATAGATCAGCGCCACCGTGACGTCGCTCGCTACCACCGCGATGAACGCGATAGCGGAGAGGCATAGCGCTATCGCCGGCGTCACCGGATAGAGCGGGGCCCGGAACGGCCGTGCGAGGCTCGGCTCACGCGTCCGGAGCTTGAAGAGCGAGAGCATGCTGACCATGTAGAGGGTCACCGCGCCCAAGACGCTCAGCGTGATGATGGCGTCGGTGCGCTCCGTGAGGACGGCGGCGCAGCCAATGGCTCCCGGCACGACGATGGCGAACACCGGCGTGCCGAAGCGCGGATGCACGCGCGCGAGAAAGCTTGGCAGCAAATCGTCGCGGGCGAGGGCAAAGACCTGGCGCGAGTAACCCATGATGATGCCGTGCAGCGAAGCGATCAGTCCGAAGAGGCCGAGATAGACCATGAGATGGGTCATCGGGTGGCTTGGACTGAGCACGGCCGCGAGCGCCTTCGGGAGTGGCGAGTCGTCCTGGGTGAGCGCCTCCCAAGGGAGGACGCCGGTCGTGCACACGAGGGTGCCCAGCGCGAGGGTAACGAGGGTGAGAATGCCGGCGACGTAGCCGATGGGGATGTCGCGCTCGGGGCGCTTCACTTCCTCGGCGCTCATGGCGACACCCTCGATGGCCAGATAGAACCAGATGGCGAACGGGATGGCGTCGAAGATGCCGCGGGCGCCGAACGGCAGACCCGCGTCGATGATGCGCGACACGTCGACACTGGGCCCGGTGAGCGTGAAGAAGAGAAAGAGCTCGAACGCCGCCACCGCGGTGATCACCAGCTCGAAGGTCGCGGCGATGCCGACGCCCACGGCGTTGATACCGCAGAAGAGCGCGAAGGCGCCGATGGCCACGGCGTTGACCGGCAGCTCGGGGACGCGAAAGTGGACATAGGCGCCGATTGCCCGGGCGATGGCCGGGGGGGCGAACACCAGCTCGATGAGCGTGGCGATGCCGGCGATGTAGCCAACGAACGGTCCAAAGGCGCGGCGCGCGAAGGCGTAGGGCCCGCCGCTGTGCGGGATCGCGGTCGACAGCTCGGTGTAGCTGAAGATGAAACACACGTAGAGGACGGTGATGATGAGCGTCGCCGCCATCATGCCGAGCGGCCCACCCTTGGCGAGCCCATAGTTCCAACCGAAGTAGTCGCCGCTGATCACCAGGCCGACGGCGATGGCCCAGAGATGAACGGGCCCCAAGACACGCTTGAGCTGGGGTGCGGTGCTCACTGCGCGGCGATCAATCCAGGATAAAGCGGGACGGGTCCAGCGGGCGACCAAAACGTCGCACCTCGTAGTGCAAGTGCGGTCCCGTCGACTTACCGGTGCTGCCCATGTCGGCGAGGGTATCGCCGCGCTTCACGGCATCGCCCACGTGGCAGCGGAACTTGCTCAAGTGGGCGTAGTGCGTCTGCAAACCGTAGCCGTGGTCGACGACGATGACGTTGCCGTAACCGCCACGCCTGCCCACGAAGATGATGGTGCCGTCCGCTGGAGCGAACACCTCGGTGCCGTTTTGGCCGCCGATGTCGATGCCTTTGTGCACCGCGAGGCCACCATGGACGGGGTCGTTGCGCCGGCCGAAGCCGCTGGTGATCCAAGGAGAGCGGGCAGGGCGCAGCGACGGCGTGTTCGAGAGCATGCGCTCGGCATCGTGGAAGTACTCGAGCAGCTCGCCGAGCTCGGCGCGGGCTTTGCGGCCGTCTCCGAGGATGCGCTCGTATTCGAGCGGCAGCTCGATGGGCTCCATGGTCGAGATGACGCTCTTGACCTCCGGTGACGCGTCCGTTTTCGCGGAGGACCCGACCGGACCGACGGCGAGCCCGCGAGCTTGCACGCCGAGGCCGCTCTTCGCCCAGACTTGATCGAACTCGACTCCGGCGCCGAGCGCGATGCGACGCAGCTCGGGGATCTGGTCGTCGAGCCTGCGGGTGAGCTCGCGCAAGTCGGCGTTCTCGAGGGACAGGGCATGCGAGGCGCGGGCCTGCGGCCGCGCGATGAGCGCGTGTACCGCCGCCGCCATGCAAAGGAAGACGAAGACGCCGGCGGCGATGGCTGTCCGCTTTAGCGTGGAACGCGCGATGCGACGACGGCCGACGGTGCGACCGTTCGAGTCGAGGATGATCAGCGCGTAGTGTTGGTTACGCATCGCATCGACCAAATGCCCCCCGACACCGGCCACACTCCAAAAAATACTCGCAGGCCTACATACCCGTCAAACGTAAGTACGGCGCAACTATCGATTTTAGCGAGCGGAAATCGAAGGCTTGCGCTCGCGGGGTCGACTGCGTTACACGCCCACCCACATTGATCGGGGCGTAGCGCAGCCTGGTTAGCGCACTTGACTGGGGGTCAAGGGGTCGGAGGTTCAAATCCTCTCGCCCCGATCAGAATTTCCGCACCGCTTGTTCGCCGAGACATCTTCGGAGGCAGAGCGCGGGACGGGGGGAGCACGATCGTTCCCGTCTAAGCTGCGCAGCGTTGTCGCCCCGCCCCGCACTTGCTGGGTGGGTGTGGGGTTGCTAGAGGCGTCGGCGCAATGAGGCTGCTTCTCGCGAACGACGATGGGATTCATGCTCGGGGGCTCCGGACCCTCGCGGGACGGCTGGCGGACCTTGGTGAGGTCTGGGTGACCGCTCCTGACCGCGAGCAGAGCGCTACGTCGCACTCGATTTCGCTGCACGTGCCGTTGCGGGTTCGCAAGGTTGGGGAGCGCGAGTTCTCGGTAAGTGGGACACCCACAGACTCCGTCTATGTGGGTCTGCATCACATCCTGAAGCAGGGGCCGGACATCGTGGTGAGCGGCATCAACCACGGACCGAACCTCGGGAACGACGTCATCTATTCGGGGACCGTGTCCGCGGCGATGGAAGCCGCGATGTTTGGCTTCAAGGCCATCGCGGTGTCGCTGTGCCTCGGTGAAAACGCCGCCGAGGCGCAGGAGCCGCACTTCGAGACCGCCGCCGAGATCGTGGCGCGGCTCGTCGCCTCGCTCGAGCACGTGACCTTGCCGCGCGGCGTGCTCTTGAACGTCAACGTGCCGAACCGTCCGCTCGATCAGATCAAAGGCACCAAGGTCTGCCGTCTCGGCTTCAACAATTGGGCCGACAAGGTCGCCGAGCGCGTCGACCCGCGCGGCCGGCCGTACTACTGGATTGGCGGTACGCGCCAAGGTCACGACGACATCCCCGACAGCGACGTGAACGCTATCGCGGACGGTCTCGTGGCGATCACGCCCATCCACTACGATCTCACGGACTACCGCTCGCTCGAGGTCACCCGGACCATCGAGATCGACGGCTTCCCGCGCGCGCCCGATCGGCTGGGAAACTCGCCGCTGCCGCATCCGGTGATGAAAAAGCCCTGAAGTTCCCCGGCAAAAAGTTGGCGCGACCACATGGCCCCACGTTAGGGTGCGCTGTGGTTCGTTGGTCACAAGCGCTGCTCGGCATTTTCCTGTTCTCGACCTGGTGCGCGAGCGCCTACGCCGCGCCGCTCGTCGGCACGACGCCGGGAATCGGGGCTCACGTCGACGTCGCCACGCGTTCGGCCGGCGCCGCGGTCGCCGCCCAGGCCAGCCAATACGTGGTGCAGCCGGGCGATACGCTTTGGCGGATCTCGCAGCGCTTCGCCATGTCGGTCACCGACCTGCGCGCCAAGAACAACCTCGACGGTAACAGCGTCAGGGTAGGGCAAACGCTCGTGGTTGGCGGTGGCATGGCCCCCGAGAGCGCGGGTCCGTCGGCGAAGACCCAAGCGGCTCTCGCGGCGCTCAAAGCTCGTAACGCCACGTCTCCAGAGGCCGAAGCGCCGAGCAAGACGTCCACCCTCGTGACGCCCGCGACGCCCATCCCCGTCGGCAAGAGCGCGGTCTCCGGCTCGCCGCTCTCTGGCCCCGTCGGTAAGCGCAAGTACCAGCTCGTCTGGCCGGTCGAGGGCGTGGTCACTTCCCGCTTCGGCTCGCGCAACGGCAAGGGTCACGACGGCGTCGACATCGGCGCGGCGCCCGGCACCGCCATCAAGGCCGCTGCCGCTGGTGACGTCATCTTCGCCGACACCCACGGCAGCTACGGCAACCTCGTGTTGGTGCGCCACGCCGGGAGCCTGGTGACCGTCTATGCGCACAACGCCAAGAATCTGGTGAACAAAGGCCAGCGGGTGAAGCAAGGCCAGGCGATCGCGACCCTAGGGTCCACAGGACACGCTACGGGGCCTCATTTGCACTTCGAGGTGCGTCGCGGGGTGGCCGCCGAAAACCCCCTGAGTCTCCTCCCGCCTTGACCCTCCCTTAAGGCTCTCATAAGCCCTTGGCAGCATGATCTCGGTCGGCATCGACGGGCTGTTTGCGCCGGTCCTCGAGCAAGGCCTGTCGCGGGACGCACTCGCGAAGTTGGCACCGTCGCTCAAGACGGCGCACCGGGAGCTCATGAGCCGGCGCGGTGGGGACGTCGGCTTCTACGACCTGCCGGCCCGCAACGACCTCCTGCGCTCGGTCACCAACGAGGTGAACAGGCTGCGCTCGATTGCCGACGATCTGGTCGTCCTCGGCATCGGCGGCTCGAGCATGGGCGGCCAGGCCCTCACGGCGGCGCTCCGCCACACCACCGAGCGGCCTGGGCGCGTTCACTTCCTCGACAACATCGATCCTGACTCGGTCGGCATGTTGCTCGATCGCCTCGATCCCTCGCGCAGCGCGGTCGTCGTCATCAGCAAGAGTGGTGGTACGGTCGAGACCTTGGCGCAGCTCCTCGTCATGCGTCGCTGGCTGCGGGTGACGCTCGGCGCTGGCGAAGCCCGCTCGCGCATGACCTTCATCACCGCCAAGAGCTCGGGCCTGTTGCGCGAGGTCGCCGATAGCGAGGGCATCCGCGCTTTCGAGATCCCAGAAAACGTTGGCGGCCGCTATAGCGTTCTGTCGCCCGTCGGGCTCTTGCCGGCGGCGTTCTGTGGCGTCGACGTCCGCGAGGTCCTGCAAGGCGCCGCCGACATGGTCGAGCGCGTCACCAGCGACGACCTGCAACAGAACCCAGCGACCTTGATGGCGGCTTGGGCGGTGCTCGTCGAGCGTGAGCTCTCGCGTCGCACCCTGGTGATGATGCCCTACGCCGACTCGCTGCGCGTCGTCACCAGCTGGTTCGTTCAGCTCTGGGCGGAGTCACTGGGGAAGCGCCTCGACCGTCATGGCCAGGTGGTCAACGCCGGACAGACCCCGGTGCCGGCGCTCGGTGTCACCGATCAGCACGCGCAGCTGCAGCTCTTCATCGAAGGGCCCAAGGACAAGGCCGTGATGCTCGTCAAGGTGAAGAAGTTCCAGCGCGCCTTGCCGGTCCCTGACGAGCTGTCGGACCGCGAGGAAGCCGCGTTTCTCGGCGGGCGCGACCTGTCGGAGGTGCTGGCGGCGGAATTGCGGGCCACCCGTGCGATGTTGCTTGATGCAGGAGTTCCAGTGCTCGACATCGGGCTCGACCAGGTCGACGCCACCCACATCGGGGGCTTGTTCGTCCTTCTCGAGGCGGCTTGCGCCTGCACCGGGTACACCATGGGCATCAATCCATTCGACGAGCCGGGCATCGAGGCAGGGAAGCGTATGGCCGCCGGGCTGCTTGGCCGGCCGGGTTACGAGCGCGATGCCGATCGCGTTCTGACACGTGAAGCAGTCAAAAATCGGGTATCCTGATCGCAGCATATGGCTCGTGAACGCGAAACCGTCGTAACCGTTGTTACGCAGGGCCTTGGCGAGCGCGTACGTCCAAGCGGGCAGGCTTGCTTGGTGGTCTTCTACGGCGCCAACATCGGCCGCCGTTACTTCTTGGACCGACCCGAGCAGATCATCGGCCGCTCCGAGTCAGCGAACATCCAGGTCGACCAGGACAGCATTTCGCGCCAGCACTGCAAGATCGTGAACAGCGCCGGCCGCTTCACGCTCTTCGATATGGGCTCGACCAACGGCACTTTCGTCAACGACGAGGCGGCCGAGGAGCGCGAGCTGCGCGACGGCGACGTCATCCGCCTCGGCCAGACCATCTTCAAGTACCTCTCGGGCTCGAACATCGAGAGCAAGTTCCACGAAGAGATCTACCGCCTGACGACCATCGACGGTCTCACACAGGCCTACAACAAGCGCTACTTCCAGGAGACGCTCGAGCGCGAGCTCAACCGCTCTCAGCGCTACGGCCGCGCCATGTCGCTCGTCATGTTCGACATCGATCACTTCAAGCAGATCAACGACACTCACGGCCACCTGGCCGGCGACTACGTGTTGCGTGAGCTTGCGAACATCGTGTCGCAGAACATTCGCCGCGAAGACGTCTTTGCCCGCTATGGCGGAGAAGAGTTCTCGCTCATCTTGCCCGAGGTCGAGCTCGAGGGCGCGGCGCAGGTTTGCGAGAAGCTGCGCTCGAAGATCGAAGAGAAGCACTTCATGTTCGCGCAAAAGCGCATCAAGGTGACCGTGAGCCTCGGCATTCGCACGGCGGGGCGCGGCGAGCAGGACATCACCGGCACCGACTTCATCGCGCAGGCGGACGCGAAGCTCTATGAAGCCAAGCAAGGCGGTCGCAACCGCGTCTGCCTCTAGAGACCTCGCTCGGCGCGATTGCCCATCTGGTCGCCCATCGGGCATGGTCGACGGCTTGAGCGCGACGACACGGGACACGACCGACGAGGCGCGGATTCGCGTCTTGCCGAGCGACCTCATCGACCGCATCGCGGCGGGTGAGGTCATCGAGCGTCCCGCATCCGTCGTCAAAGAGCTGGTCGAGAACGCCATCGACGCCGGTGCCCGCCACATCAAGGTCGACGTCGTCGAGGGTGGGTTGTCACGCATCGCCGTCGAGGACGATGGCCGCGGGATGTCACCGCGCGACGCCAAGACTTCGCTCTTGCGCCACGCGACCAGCAAGCTCGCGCACCCCGATGATCTGTTCGCGATTCGCACGCTGGGGTTTCGCGGCGAGGCCCTGTCGTCGATCGCTTCGATCTCGCGCCTGACATTGACGACGCGGCGTGCGCTCGATGTGACGGCGACGCGCATCAGGGCGGTCGCGGGCGAGGTCGAGAGCGTCACCGAGGTCGGAGCCCCGGTCGGCACCTGCATCGAGGTGGATGACCTGTTCTTCAACACCCCGGCACGGCGCAAGTTCATGCGCTCGCCCGCCACCGAGCAGGCCCACGTCGTCGAAGCCGCGCTCCGCGTCGTGCTCGGAGCGAGCGAATGCGGCATCGTCGTGACCAACGGCGAGCGGCGGCTCCTCGATGTGCCCGAGGACGCAACCGACGAAGCGCGCTTGATCGCCGCGCTGGGGGCCAAGGTCGACAAGGTTTATCCGTTTTCGCTGACACGCGATGACGTCCACATCAGCGGCTACGTGACTGACCCCGAGGCCGCCCGCGGCGACACCAAGGGCTTGTGGTTCTTCGTCAATGGGCGGTTCGTACGCGACCGCATGCTGCAACGGGCAGTGCTCGATGGCTACCGCTCGTTGGTGGAGCGCGGCCGCTACCCGGTGTGCGTGGTGCATATCGAGGTCGCGGCGGACGCGGTCGACGTGAACGTGCACCCGCAGAAGCTCGAGGTGCGGTTTCGCGATGGACAGGTGGTGTTCCGGGTCATCGGCGCCGCGCTGACGGGAGTGCTCTCTGGGACGCCTTGGATGCAGGGGCACCTCGCGGGGGTCCGGCGCGCGACCGAGGCGTACTTCGAAAAGGAGCCGGAGCCGTGGCGCTATCCGACGGCCCCGGAGCGACCCGTCTCGTCGATCGCGGACCGACCGCGGGAACCTTCGCACTATGTCCCGATGGAGCTGCCGCTCGATCGCCAAGGGTATTTCGCCGGCCTGACGCCGATTGGTGAGGCTCTGGGCCGCTACATCGTTTGTGAAGGCGAAGGCGACCTGGTCTTGATCGACGAGCGCGCGGCGCATCAGCGCATCGCCTACGAGCGCTTGCGGCGGGAGACGGCGAACGGAACCATTGCCTCGCAGCCGTTGCTCTTTCCCGAGACGATCGCGGCCTCGACCGAGCTCGAGGAGCACTGGGAGAGCCTCGCGGCGTATGGCTTCGAGATCGAGCCCGTGGGTCCGGAGCGCTTCGCGGTGCGTGGCCTCCCGGCGCCGCTCGTCGGGGCGGATGTCACGGCGTTGGTGGCGGAGCTCATCGCGAGCATGGGCGCATCACAGGACGAGATACTCGCGCGCTGCGCTCGCCATGCGCCGGCGCTGACCGGGACCATAGACGGCTTGCTCGCCGCTCTCGACGAGAGCGACGGCGCCAGCGCCACCGACCATTGCCCCCCGGTGCATCGCAGGCTCACGACCGCGGAGGTCGAGAAGCTCTTCTAGGTGAGCCGCTTGAACATCTCGCGGTTGGCTTGATAGCCCTCGCGTCCGTAGAAGCGCACTGCCTTCGGCGCCGCGTGGAGCAAGGCGTGGCCGATGCCTTGCTCGCGGAACCAGTCCTCGCAAAGCTTGAGGAGATGCGAGCCGATGCCACGGTCGCGGTGGCCGGGGCGGACGAACATCTGGTCGACGTAGCCGCAACGCTGGTCGTCGCGAAGGCGGAAGATCGGGTCGGTCGTGAGCACGTCGGCCCGGCCGAGGCCGACAACTTGGCCGTTCATCTCCGCCAGGAAGATGCGGACGCGGTTGCTCGCGAAGGCGGCGTCGATGTCCTCGTCGAGGCGACTTTTGACCTTCGCGGCCATGTCGGGCGGCCCGAGCTCATCCACCAGCTCCTCGAGCAGACGAACGACGACGGCATGGTCCGCCGGGGTGGCTACGCGGAAGGAGGGCTCGAGCGCGGTCGCGTACATCGGTAGCCAAAGAATAAGCGATCAGGCGCCCAAGCGGTAGCGCGCCAACCATTTTGGGAGCCGAATCGAGAGGTGCTTGTGGGCGTCGGGTCCAGCATGGCTGCGGCCGTCGCGCCCACGGAAATAGGCGCGTACTTGCCACGCCGCTGAAGCGGACATCTCGCGGTCGCCAACGGCGACGGCGTGAACGTGCGGGCGGTCCTCGCGGGCACGGTACCAAGCCGCGAACCCGGCCTCGCGCAGGGCCAGGACGAGCTGGTCGATGTCCGCGGCGCCCATGCCACGAACCGAGAGGTCGACCGCGCCACCGCCCTGATGCGGGTGGGCGCCCCGGTCGTCGTCGCCGCCGGTGTACGAGCCACGGATGAGACGAACCTTCAGGCGGCCATGCAGGGTGCGCTGGACCTGCTGCAGCATCTTGAGCGTGCGGGCGTTGACGGTGTGCTCGCCGAAGGTCTGCTTGCGGTAGTCGTGCTCGGGCTCACCGGCGCCGAGCAGGGTGTCGCGAACGAAGTGCGCGATGGTGGCGGTGACGCGGGCTCCGCTATCGCGTTCGCCAGACGCCTTGGCGATGCGCTTCCAGCCGTCGTCGTCGAACGACCAGGACATGCCCGAGGCCCAGGAGAGCAGGGCTTGGCCATGGGTCTTGCCGAGATCGACGGTCTCGCCGCGGCGAAAGCGCGGCAGCCCGAGAACCTTGAACACCTCTTTGAGCTCATCGGGCTCGCGTCCGATGATGCGGAGAATCTCGATGGCGCGGCGCTCCTCGCGCGTCGTCTCATCGACCTCGGAGACTTCGACGCGGGTGCTCTTGCCGCCGGCCCAGCGCACGTACGCTTGGGCAACGTCCGGGCCAATCCGCACCAAGCCCGAGAAGCCATGCTCCATCTTGAACAGCTTCACGCCGCGATCGGTGAGCGGGTAGCCCTTGTCGCGCATGGCGCGGGCGATACGCTCGCAGGTGGACGCCTTGATGGTCGGGGTGGTCGCTTCGCACTCCAGAGTAGCGCCGCCGAAACCGAGCAGGGTCTTGGCGCCGGACCCGTTGCCGGCGAGCTCAAGTGCCCGTAGTAGGGCGAGAGCGCGACGCGGTTCCGGCGCAAGGCTAGCGGCCCGAGAACCGTCGAGGCCGAAGCGAAGCACACGGTTCCGTCGAACGACGGTGGGATCCGCGCTCTTGTTGGGTAAGGTCCGCATGGTACGGGGTCTAGTTCATATCGGCGGTAGCCCGACCGAGTTGCCTCGAAGGGGGCGGGGCGGCGTACGCCCGCGGAACGGTCGATCTGGGTGAAAAGCGGCCCTCCAGCGCTCCTCAGATCGCGGGCCTCACTCCCCGAGAAACCTTCGTTATCCCGATAAGAGGGGTGCGGAGTACGTGGTTGGCGTGGCACGTGTGCTGCACTCACGCCGTGCAACACATCCACATCTCGGCCACCCCAAAGGAGGCAACCGTGAGTGCTTTTGCCGCCCTTCCCCCTGGATTCATCGACCGTGCGACCAGCGACATCGAGTTCTTCCGCTCGGGCCCCGAGGACGGGGAGACCGATTTGGAGGCGCGGCTGCGCGACGGCCAGCGTCGGGACGCGCTGCGCGGCCTGATTGGCCATGGCGACAAGCGCGGCATGCCGCTCGAGCTCGTTCAGACCATCATGCGCCGCGTGTATGGCGCGGCGCTCGAAGAGCGCTTCGAAGAAGACTGGGCCGCGGCGCAGGAACGTCGCCGCCACGGCATCAGAGCGCTAAGTTCTCAATGACCAAGGCGGTGCCTTCGCCGCCGCCTAGGCAAATCGCCGCGACGCCGTAACGCTGCTTGCTGGCGATGAGCTCGTGCACGAGTGTCGTGACGATGCGCGCGCCCGAGGCGCCAATGGGATGACCGAGGGCCACGGCGCCACCGTGGACATTGACCTTGGCGTGATCGACTTCCATGTCGCGCATGAAGGCCATGGCGACGACAGCGAAGGCCTCGTTCACTTCCCAGCGGCCGATGTCCTTGGTGGTGAGACCGGCGCGGCTGAGCGCCAGCTTGGCGGCCTGTGAAGGCGCGGTGGTGAACCAGTCCGGCTCCTGCGCGAACGAGCCCTGGGCTACGATCTTCGCCAGCGGCTTCTTGCCGAGCGCCTTCGCCTTGTCCGCCGAAGCGATCACCAACGCCGCGGCGCCGTCGTTGACCGGCGGTGCGTTGGCGGCGGTGATGGTGCCGTTGGGATCGAAGGCCGGCTTGAGCGATGCCATCTTCTCGAGCGGCGCCGACATAGGGTTCTCGTCTTGATCGATGAGCTTCGAGCCTTTCTTGTCGGCGATCTCGACGGCGACGATCTCGTTCTTGAAGTGGCCGCTCGTGATCGCGGCCTTGGCGCGGTTGAACGACTCGAGCGCGAAGGCGTCCTGCATCTCGCGGGTGAGCTTGTACTTCGCGGCGCAGAGCTCGCCGCAGTTGCCCATGTGCTTGTTGCCGTACGGGTCCCAGAGGCCGTCGATGATCATCGCGTCGACCATCTTCCAATCGCCCATCTTGGTGCCGCGGCGCGAGCCCGGGACCATGTGCGGAGCGTTGGACATCGACTCCATGCCGCCGGCGACGACCATGTCGTACTCGCCGACCTTGATGCTGTTCACGCCGTCCATGATGGCGCGCATACCCGAGCCGCACACCTTGTTGACCGTGATGGCGCCGACCTTGTCGGGCACGCCGGCGTAGCGCATCGCCTGGCGCGCGGGTGCTTGGCCCACACCGGCCTGCAGCACGTTACCCATGAGGACTTGGTCGAGGGCGGCGGGGTCGATGCCTGCGCGCTCGATGGCGGCTTTGATGGCGACGGCGCCCAATCGGGGCGCGGGTAGCGAAGAGAGCGTACCCAAGAGCGAGCCAATGGGAGTGCGTGCGGCCGAGAGAATGACGACTTCTTTCATGGGCGTGGGTCCTACCGGATCCAGCGGGAGTTGAGAAGATCCGCCACTTACGGAATAGTTGAAGGCGTGCCTCCCGCCTCGTTGCTCATCGTCGAAGACGACCCCGAGATCGCGCTTGCGCTGTCGAAGTTCGGCACCTCACGCGGCTACAGCACACGCGTCGCCGACACTGGTCCGCGCGCACTCGAGGAAGTGGAGAAGGAGGTCCCGGACGTCGTCCTCCTCGACGTGCAACTGCCGGGGGTCGACGGTCGCGATCTGCTAAAGCGTTGGAATGCGACTGGCGCGCTCAAGAACGCCGTGGTGGTCTTCCTGACGGCGCGCGACAGCCAAAGTGATCGTATCGTCGGCCTCGAGCTCGGCGCCGACGACTACGAGACCAAGCCGCTGCAGTTCGCGGTGTTGTTCCGCAAGCTGGAGCGGCTCCTCGAGAAGAAGCGCGCCGGCACGGTGAAATAGGGCCAAACGATCGCCTAGAGCGCATTGACCCATCGCGTGGCGCCGAGTAGGTTGCGCCGCCTTCGAGGGTGGTTAGCTCAGTCGGTAGAGCAGCGGACTTTTAATCCGTTGGTCGCGAGTTCGAATCTCGCACCACCCATCACCGATCACCGCGAACTTGCTACGGCACGGGGGAGAAATCATGGATGAGACGACGGGCAAGGAGCTGGTCGACCTGAAGCGCGAGGTTCTCGAGACGCGCAACACCGTGATCAAAGCCGACAACCAGGTGAAGAACCTATCGCTCGACGTGAAGAACTTCGAGCGCCGCTTCGAGCAGATCGAGAAGCGCGGTAAGTTCACCAGCCTCGCGGTCAACGTCTTCGTCGGCCTCGTCATCACCATCGCGGCGTACCTCGTCTTCTCGGCCCGCTCGCGCAGCTACATCGCCGACGCCGAGCGCGCCCAGGGCGATGCCCAGCAGGCTCGCGACTCCGCGCAGAAGCAGAGCGAAGATCTGAACCGGCGCCTGGCCGAGCTCGACGCTCAGAAGAAGAAGGCGATCGACTCAGCCTCGGTGAGCAAGAAGGTCTTGGACCTGCTCGACCAGGGCAACGAGAAGGGCGCCGTCGACATGCTCGACCAGGTGAACCTCACGACCCTCACCGAGCTCGAGGCGCGCCTCATGGAGAAGCGCGTCGGCGACCTGCGCAAGAAGGCCGCCGAAGACGCGTACGAGCAGGGCCGTAAGCTCGCCGAGACCAGCGGTCGGTCCGCTGAAGCGGTCGACATGCTGAAGAAGTCGCTGTCGCTCGACCCGAACTTCCGCTACGTCGTCAACGTTCGCTACTTGCTCGCCACCGAGCTCTTCAGCTTGAAGCGCTACGACGAGGCCGAGCCGGTCTTGCGTGATCTCTCGAACATCCGCGACCCGTCGCTGCGCGAGGAGATTCGCTTCTTGCTGGGCGCTTCGCTCGCCCAGACCCAGAAGGTCGACGAGGCGCGCCGCGTCTTGGGTGAGATCATCGCGGCCCGCACCAAGTACGCGAGCCAGGCGAAGACCTACCTGCAGGCCATGGAGCTTGCCGAGAAGAACAAGCAGGCCCCGCCAGCGGCGGGAGCCCCACCGCAGGCACAGGGCGGCTGACAGCTCCGCCCGGGCGACTCTAGGTTTTGAGCGCGCGGTTGGCGTCGACGAAGCTGCGCGCCGACCAGAGGCCGGCGATCACCGGACCCGCGCCCGGGAGGCACGAGGCGGCGCCGACGACGAAGTTCTCGCCGGCGGACTTGAGCAGGTCACCGGCGAGGTTCATGCGCGCCTCACCTCCCTGTTCCGGGAAGCTCATCGCCAGCATCATCTGCCACATGGCGCCGCAGGACTTGCCGAAGGCGACCAGCGGATTGAGGATGACGCCCGACATCGGCACGAACGCGTTGACGCCGTACATGAAGCCGTTGAGCACGTTGTTCTGCATCGTGCGCTGACGCGCCTGCCCCGGCTCGATCAGCTCACTCGGACGGATCGTGTCGAACTCGGTGAGGCGGAGAGCTTTATCGATGGCTGCGCGAATCTGCATGTCGAATCCTCGGGGCGGCGAGGCTCGTGCAATATCGGGAGCACCCCCCCGAATGTGCGTGCATCGGCGGTGCCGCCAGCGCGTCCCCTCGATCGTGACGCGCTGGCGGAGGCGGGATGCGCAACCCTTCCAGCTCGGCAACGATAACGACGCTCAAGGAGAGTTGCGTCATGGCGTTGATGAGCAAGACGGATGCGTTGCGGGCGACGGCGAGCGTGTTGGTGGGAGTCGCAACCGGCGGCTACATGGGAACGATTGCGAAGGTCGCGACCCCCAAGGACGCTTCATTCCAGACCAAGATCCTGCTCCTCGGCGCCGCTGCCGCGGCGACCGCTTTCGTCCTCACCGGCACCGGCGCGTTCGGTACGGTGATGTTGCTCGGTGGCTGGCTGAAGGCCGCGGTCGTGGGCACGGTCGTTTCGTGGGCGCTCGCCCCGAGCCCCCTCAGTCTCGCGGCCTTGCAGAGCAAGCGCGGCGATTTGACGCGTAGCCGCTACTGACCCTCATGGCGAAGCGCCAGCACATTCATCGTTCGGTCCAGGAAGCGGTGCTCGGATGGGGCGCCGCTGCCAATGTCGACGCCGCTGCCAAGCAGCTGTTGCAGTCGCGGTCACGCCTCGATGCGCCCCTGGTGCGGCAGCTCGTTGGCGAAGTCGCCGAAGTCAGTGTCGAATGCGTCATCGGGCTGCTGGTGGACGCCGAGCACAGTGCTCCGGGCGTGGTTCTCACGCGGGTTGGCGATGCGGAGCTCACACCGCTGCAACTCGGCCACCTGAGCGCCTGGATCAGTGACCTCCCGCGGACGGCCACCGCCCTGGGGCTCTCCCTGGAAGCCTGGTCGCAAGAGCTTGGTGCCGCGGCTAACCGCGTCCTCTCGGCGAGCGCGCTGAACGAGGACCGCGACATGTCGGGGAGCGCGTCGCTTTTGGGTACAGCCCGCCGCGTTATCCCAGGAACGTCCGCCGGCGTCGGCTTCGTTTCGCAACTCGCGGCGCGCGTTCAGAAGCCCCGTTAGGCACCCTCACGCTGTGTCGTTGCCAGAAGCGCGCCAAACCGGTTCTAGGGGTGCCCTCGTAGACGCGCGTCCCGACTCGCATTTCAGCACAACGACTCAAAAAAGCCGCGATAATCCAACACGGGGCGCAACTTTGCGCGCTGGCGGCCGATACACAACGCGAGACGAGCCTGTCGGGAGTTAGTGTCATGATTTCGGGATCGCTTTCATCACCCATTCGCCCAGTCGGCACGCCCTTGGCGGGCGCTCATGCCGAGCAACGGGCGGCCGCTTTGAACAGCGGTGGGACGACTGAAGCGCTCAACAAGGCTGCCAAGGACGAGAAGAAGCTCATGCAAGGGCGTGCTCTTCTTCAGCGTGGCGCACAGCGCAACGTCGCCCAGGCGATGATGCTGGTCAGCCCAAAGAAGCGCGCGTAACAGCAAACGACCTCGAGCGTGCAGTAGTACCGGCGGTCTTGCACCGCAGTGGCTCCGCAGTACCTCAGAATCGTTGTTCAACAACCGTCCGCGCAGCCGCCAAAACGGCTGCGTGGATGAGTCCGTTCGTGGCTAACATGCCGCGCGGCGTGCCTGTCGTCTGCTTGTTGTAGCGCAGCGGGGCGCCGAAGCAGTCGGTCACGAAGCCACCGGCGGCGCGGAGGATCGCTTCCGGCGCGCAGCCATCCCACTCGTGCGTCTGCGTCGACATCGAGAGGTACAGGTCGGCACCGCCCTCGGCGACGCGGGCCATCTTGAGACCGACGCTGCCCAAGCGGTCCTGGCGGGCGACGCCCAACGTCGTCGCGACCTCGACGACCGACTTCGACGTGTGCGAGCGCGAGCCCACGAGCACGGCCTTGGCGGGATCGATGCACTGCGTCGGCTTGATCCGCGTTGGCGGACCGCCGTGGCGCTCGACCGTCGCCAAGGTGCCGGCGCCGGCCCAAAGCGTGTCTTCGGTGGGCTGATAGACGACGCCGACGCGCGCCTCTCCGCGTACAGCGAGCCCGATCATCACCGCGAACTCACCGTTGCGATTCACCAGCTCCTGCGTGCCGTCGAGCGGGTCGACGCACCACAAGCGCGCGTGCGCGTGCCGGCTGTCGCTGTTCTTCGATTCCTCGGCGAGGATCGCGTCCGTCGGAAAGGCCGCGGCCAGACCCTCGACGATGATGTGGTTCGCGTCGCGATCGGCCTGCGTCACGGGATCGCCGTGGCCTTTGTACTCCACCGCGAAGCCGTCGTTGTAGTGCGCGAGAATGCGGGCGCCGGCCACTCGCGCCAAGCGCTTGGCGACCTCGAGCTCGTGCGAGAAGTCCTCGTTCATCGATTGACCATGCCGTGCTGGTCCTCTAAGTAGCCGCACGACATGGGTTCGAGCATCAAGAATTTCATCCTAGTCGCAAGTGGTAAGGGCGGGGTGGGAAAATCGACCGTCGCCACCAACTTGGCGATGGCTTTGGCGCGTTCGGGCCATGCGACCGGCCTGCTCGACGCCGACATCTACGGCCCCTCGATTCCAACGATGATGGGCCGCACCGAGTCACCGCGCGCGGGCGACGACAAGCAGATCATCCCGCCGATGAAGTTCGGCCTGAAGCTCATGTCGATCGGTTACCTCGTCGACGCTAGCCAAGCGATGGTGTGGCGCGGACCGATGCTCGCCGGCGCCGCGACTCAGCTCGTGCAAGACGTCGCCTGGGGCGATCTCGACTATTTGATCGTCGACCTGCCGCCGGGCACCGGCGACGTGCAGCTCACGCTGGCGCAGAAGTTCAAGGTGACCGGCGCCATCCTGGTGACGACGCCGCAGAAGGTCGCGCTGGTCGACGTCATCCGCGCCAAGACGATGTTCGACAAGGTGCGTATTCGCACGCTCGGGCTCGTCGAGAACATGAGCTACTTCTTGTGCCCCGATAACGGCAAACGTTACGACATCTTCGGCACGGGTGGCGGTGAAGCAGCCGCGCGCGAGCTCGGTGTCGACTTCTTGGGGCGTGTGCCCATCGAGCCGGCCGTACGTGAGTGCGGCGACGCGGGTGAACCGGTCGTCTCGGCGTTTCCGGAGAGCGAAAGTGCAAAATCCTTCACAGCCATCGCTGCCGAGCTGGGCAAGCTCGTCGAGGTCGTCAATGTCGAACGTGCAGAGCGCGAGCAGAAGCGCCGCATCCTTCCGATCGTCCAGTAGCGTGATGCGACGCACCGTTGTCGTCGCGGCGTTGCTCACTCTCGCGGCCTGCGGCGGCTCTCCGGATCCGCACAAGCCGACCCTCGATACCGCGGCGTTCGACACCGCGCTCAAGGCGCTCATCGAAAAGCCGAGCGCTCAGCGCACGATCGCGGACTTCGACGTTACCCACGATCAGCGTGTCGACGCCAACGACCTGTCCGCCGTCGACGGCTTGGTCGCGCGCGCCAAGGTCACGGCGGAGACCCGCGGCATCGATGCATCCACCGCGGCGGGGATCTACGAAGGGGGCACGTTCATCCTCGAGCGCGACGCGTCGTTGCCCAAGAGCGCGGACACCGCCGCCGCGCGTGCCTTCGTCATCGAGGCGCAGTGGCTCGCCGATCAGGCACGTTTCGCCGCCGTCGTGGACTGGGAGCCGGACGCGCTGGTTGTCGGTAGCCTCGCCCGTCACATCCCCGGCTACAACGGCGAGAGCATGAGCCCGCCGACGCTGTGCCTGGCGATCGATACGCTCGACCTCCTTTCGTTCAAGCGCGCGGGGCTGCCCGCTGTAGCGGTCACCGACCTGGATTTCACGCTCTGGCAGGGTGACATCAGTAATGTCTTCCTCGCCGTCCTTGCCGACAAGAAGCTCGCGAAGCCCGAAGCCAACGCCGCGGTCATCGAGCTCCTCGTCACCATCTCGGGTATCGACGCCAAGAAGGTCCGCGAGGCCTCGGTGCACGACAACCTCCGTACCGTGTACGAGCGCGCCACCGACACCACGCTGCCGAAAGAGCAGCGCGTCAGCATCAAGGACGCGTTTTTTCTCACCTCGAAGGTCATCGCCGGTCTCGAGGTCTCCGTCATCGAGGAAGCCGCGCAGGTTGTGCTCACGAAAGGCGCCCCCGGCGCTCCCTCGATCATGTCGCGGTTCCACGCCGACGCGTCGGGCTGTGGGACCCTGGCGGTGCTCGGCAAGCTGAAGACGCGCGGGATCGAGGTGTACTTCTTGTCGGCGACGCTCGACGTGCTGGCGAAAGCGGCGGCGCGCGCCGTCGGCATCCCCGAAGACCACGCCATCGGCAGCGCCTTAGAGGTCGTCGATGGCCGCTATACCGGACAAGTCGTGACCAGCCTGTACGAAATAAAAGGTCCCGTGCTGCGCCAGTGGGTGCGTGTGCCGCCGCTCATGGTGTTCGGCGACAGCCCAGTGAGCGACTTGCCGATGATGATCGAAGCGGTTGGCACCGGTTTCATGGTGAACCCGCGCCAAGAGCTGCTCGACAAGGACAAGGAAGTGGCGCAGGGGCGGCTGGTGCAGGTGAATTTCACGCCGGGCGACCGGCGCGCCGATGCACGCAGGTAGGCCGGCGCTCGGCGCAATCGCCCTGGTGACGGCGCTTTCGGGCGTGGCATGCGACAAACCGCTCGCTTGTGGCGACCAGGTCGCCGTCTCGGACCAGCCGGAAGCTCCGCGCATCGTCGAGGTGTCTTTACCCACGCAGCTGGCGCAGGACCCGTGGACGCTCGTCCTGGCGCTGACGTTTCACGACGCCAACGCCGATCTTTCCGGTGGCTCGGTGGTATTCTATCTGGGGAGCGAAGGAGAGAGCGCGGCCACACAGGCGCTCTTGCCGGCGTTCAAGCTGAGCGCTCTAGATGAAGGCTCCGTCGACGGAACGTTGACTGTGCCGCTGCGCTTCGACGACGACGTGGAAGACGGCACCGATGTCGATTTGGGTCTGCAACTGGTTGATGGGGCGTCGTTGCGTAGCAACTGTTATGGACTGTCTCTCGCGTTCGAGGTGAACCGCCTATGATCTACGACGACGACAATCCGAAGGGTGGCAGTGAGTCGCGCAGCCGCTTGCCCGACTCGATCCGCAAGGCGGTGGTCGGCGGCCTCTCGGCGGTGCTCATGACCGAAGAGGGTATTCGCAACGCGGTCTCGGACATGCGCTTGCCCAAGGACGCTATAGCGTTCCTCGCGCAGCAGACCGAGCGCACGCGGCGCGAGCTCTACCGCATGGTCTCCGACGAGGTGAAAGGCTTCCTCGGCAACCTCGACATCGGCGGCGCCATGCGCAAGGCGCTCTCCGGGATGCGTGTCGAAGTGAAGGCCGAGCTGCGCTTCGTCGACGAAGACACGGGTGTCTCGCTCAAGACGAAGACGATGCGCGGCAGTGTGCCCGTGGTCGATGATGACGACGACGAGGACGGCGAGGATGCGCCCAGGCCTCGCAAGGCCCGGCGGCGGCGCTAGGTTTTCGCCGCGCCTTCGATGGCGATTTCGAGGTTGAAGACGCGCACCTCGTCGGTGGGCCTCTGCGAGCGCGCGTGGCTCTTCTTGGGTGGGGCCAGCACTTCCATGAGCTCGATGCGCGCGGTGCCGCGCTTCTCCAGCTTGATCTCGCCCATCGTGTAGCGCCGCTCGTCGTCGAGGCCGACGAATTCCCAAGTGATGTTGTCGGTTTTGCTCATCACTTCCCAGATGCCGCCGCGGTGGGAGCGGGTCTCGAGATGCACTCTGATGGAGCCGCCTTTGCGGCCGCGCACCGTCTTGCCGCTGTCGAGAATGGTGAGGGTGCGGTCCGCTTGGTTGCGCTCGTGCGCCATGCTCTGCGCTCTACCGCGAAGGAAATCGGCGAGCACCTCGCGGGCGCCGTCGGTCGTGGTCGCGGCGTCGTGCAGCTCCATCAGTGCTTGCAGGTCCTCGGCGTCGAGCGATTTGACGTTTCGCACCAAGCGCAACGCATCCAGGAAGGTCGTGGGCGCGTTGTCCTGGTGGAGGAGCTGGACCTGATCGCGCAAGGACGACATGACCAACTATTACCGCCTGTCGGGCGGTGGCGTTAAGATCGTGTCGTGGAAGCTTGCGTCGAGCGCTATCTCGAGGTCCTGCGGGTCGAGCGCAATCTGTCGCCGCACACCGTCGAGGCCTACCAGCGTGACCTCCGCGGGCTGATCGCGAGCCTCGCGGCAAGCGACGTCCACGACGCCGCCGATGCCCGAGCCGTTCATCTGACGCGCTGGCTCCGGAGCCTCGCGGGCACGGGAAAGAGCCCAGCTTCGCAAGGGCGCGCCTTGTCGGCGGCGCGGCAGCTGTTTGCTTTCCTCGTGCGTGAGGGAGAGATCGCCACCAATCCGGTCGCCGAGCTCACGGGGCCGAAGCGGCGCCGGCCATTGCCGGTGGTTCCCAGCCGCCAGGAAATGGTGCGCCTCGTCGAGGCGCCGGGAGCGCGTCCAGCCGCCAGCGGCGCGACGTCCGTCACCGCGCGCTTCCTCCGCGATCGGGCGGCGCTCGAGCTGCTTTACGCTGCCGGCCTACGCGCGAGTGAGCTCTGTCGCTTGCGCCTCGATGAGCTGCACACCCAGCTCGGCGTGGTCCGGCCGACCGGCAAGGGCTCCAAGGAGCGGGTGGTGCCGGTAGGCAAGCCAGCCCTCGCGGCGATCAACGACTATCTCGCCAACGGACGCCCACGTCTGCTCAAGGGGAGGCCCTCGGACTACGTCTTCATCGGCAACGCCGGCAAACCGCTGTCGCGGATGGCTCTGTTCAAAATCGTTCGACGTTACGCAAAGGTCGCCGGGATTACGCGGAAGCTTTCTCCTCATAAATTGCGTCACGCCTTCGCGACGCACCTGCTCCAGGGCGGGGCCGATCTGCGCGCGGTGCAAGAGATGCTCGGGCACGCGGATATCTCGACGACGGAGATCTACACGCACGTCGAGAGCGACGCGCTGCGCGCCGCGGTCGACAAACACCATCCGTTAGGCCGCCGCTAGCGCTTTGGGGGTACGGGTCTCGGTGTGCGCGGTGATGGTGTCCTTGGGCACGTGGACGCGCACGTGCGCGAGCTCGGAGAGGTGCGCGTAGTGGCGGCCGCGGGCGGTCACGATGCCGAAGAGATCGGCGATGCGGGTGAAGACGTTCACGTAGGTGCGACCTTCGCTCTTACCCTTCGCGCTGAGCTGGGCATGCGGCGGGCGCTCGAGATGGACGACTCGGACATCGTCGCGCGCCACGTGCGACAGGCCGTCGAGCAAGCGAACGGCGGTGCGCTTGGGCCACATGGTGTTGTGCGTGAAGAAGTTTCCGAGGTGGATCTCGCTGGGGAAGATCTTCGCCGCTTTCATGGCCTCAAAGTTCCACCGGGCGCAGTTGCCGTATTCACAGTAGGGCAGGCCGAGGGCGTGCAGCGGCGCGCGCAGGACGTTGCGGATGCGCGGCAGCACCAGCGAGAACTTCGCCGTCCCGGCTTGGTGGCGCTTTGCGAGGTCGAGGAAGTAGTCGCGGCAGGCGTCGACGTCGATCTTCGGGTCGTTGAGCGCGACCAGGGTGTAAGGGCGATTGTAAAAACCGCGCTGGCGATTGGCATCTTTGAAGTCGTTGACGCCGAAGAGGTACTCGGTGAGCGAGATCCATTGGACCATCTTCGAGCCGGGCACTCCGACGATGTTCGGCACCATGAATTCGTGCTTGCCGGTCTTCGGATTCTCCATCTCGAAGGCGCAGAAAGCGTGGCCGTAGTCGCTGCCCACCTCGGCGAGGCCGTAGATGAACCGGGGCTTGCCGCCGAGCTTGTGCCAGATATCGTCGAGGATCTGGTCCTTGTTGGCGATAGCGACCTTGCCTCGGCAGCCGAAGCTCTCGAGCTCTTCGGGGCGGGCGGTCGCGAGGGCGCGGGAGTCGGGGATGCTCACGGCTCGCCACATCGGGGGGGGGCTTACGGCGCTCGCGAGGTCTAGCTGGGCGTTGGCTGGGCCCTGCGTGAGAACCTTGGCGGCGACCCGCCGGTGATTGTCGACTTCCACGTCCTCATCATCGGCAAACGGCCGCTACCGTTGCTTTATTAGGGCCCGGAGAGTAGGCGAGAAGCCCCCATGGACGTGTTGTCGAAGTCGGTCTTCTATTTGGTCCCGCTCATCTTGTCGCTCACGGTGCACGAGTACGCGCACGCCTGGGCGGCAAAGAAGCTGGGCGACGACACCGCGGAGAAGCTCGGGCGGCTCAACCTCAACCCGCTGTCGCATATCGATCCCATTGGCTCGTTGCTCTTACCGATCATGCTGATCTTCACGACCGGCCGGCCGTATTTCGCGTGGGCGAAGCCGGTGCCGTTCGAGCCATCGCGCTTTCGCCGCGACATCACCATGCGCAACGGCGCCATGTTGGTCGCGTTCGCTGGGCCGCTCTCCAACTTTTTCATGTTGGTCGGCGCGGCCTTGGTCTTGGCTGCCTCGCGTCGCTTCTATGCCTTGCCCGAGGCCTTCGACCAACTGTTCATCGCCATGATGACGATGAACGCGGGCCTGTTCTTGTTCAACATGATCCCGATCCATCCGCTCGACGGGCAGAAGGTTCTTTCCGGCCTGCTGCCGCGCGCGATGGCCGAGCGCTACGACGCGGTGATGACTCAGTTCGGCAGCTTCTTGCTGCTCCCATTGTTCTTCGTCGCCGGGCGTTTTCTGCGCGGTCCGATCGAGGCGCTCATTCAAGGCGTCGCGACGCTGACCGGTCTTGCCTAGAGGGGTCGTGGCGCGTGTTGTCGGACCCCCGAGGTAATGAGCAGGGTCTCGCGAAGCTCCGCGAGCCAGAGGTTCCGTGAAGCGCAAGCTCGGCCGATTTTTCGCCCGTTTCTCGGGCGTCCTGCGACGCGTTTGGCGGTGGTTGCTACCAACCCCCGGGCGCACCGAGGTGCAGCTCGCGCCTCCACGCCCAGACGCACCTTCGCCCGCGGTCACCCGTGAGGTCATAGACCTCGAGTTCGAGGAGATCCGAGCCGCGCTCGCGGCGGAGCCCAGCGTGACCGCCGCGGCACCAGACGCGCCGCGCCGCCCGGCCCCTGCCGCGCCGCCTCCCGAGCCGGCGCCGGTGGAGGCCCCGGCATACAAGGCGCCCAAATACGGACGCGAGCCCAAGGCGAAGCTCGCGGCGCCGCGCCCGACACCGATTGCACCTCGGGTCGAGGCCAAGGCTGAAGAGCCGAAGGCGCCGGTCGCACCCACGACGCCGCTCGAAGACACCGCTGTCGCCGATCTCATCGCGCGCGTCGACATGTTCATGCACATGGGCGACTTGCCGTTGGCGCCGCCCGAGTCCGTGATAGCGGTCGAGCCGGAGCTGCTCGTCGAAGAGCCGACGGTTCGGCAGCAGATCGTCGAGCAGTTGCTGGCGGAGCAGATGGCGGCCGCGGAGCCCGAGGTTGCCGACGAGCCTGTCGCGCCCGCGCCGGAGGTGTTGGCCGCGGCGGGCTACGAGCTTGCGCCCGCGGTGGATGTCCCCGCCGAGCACGAAGCGGCGCCGGTCGCATTGCCGGAAACCGAGGCGCCTGAGGGCGTGGTCGCGAGTATCGTCGAGCCCAGCGTCGAAGCGGTCATGGCCGCGGACGAGGAGCTGGTGGCGGCGGACGAGGCTCCGGTCGTCACCGAAGAGACGTCAGCGACGGATGCGTCCGACGAGGGCAAGATGGTCGCGGACGCGGCCTGGGCAATGGCCGAGTCGGTGCACATGACCGCTGTCGAGGCGGTTGCTGGAGAAGCGGTGACCGCCGCGGCGGACGTTGTGGTCGAGCCGGTGGCGTTGGCGTCTGTCTTGGAAGAGCCGGTCGCGGAAGAGCCCGTTATCGCCGAGCCCGTCATCGATGGCGACGCCGAGATCGAGTCCGAGCTCGAGGCCGCGATGGCGCAAGCGGAGGACGCCAACACCGCGTTCGCGACCAATCATCCCGGAGCCGTCGAAGAGATGGCCGAGGCGAAGCCCGTCGTCGATGAGGACGAGCGCATCGAGGATGAGCCTTGGTCGCCCCCGCCGGTGATGGCGGATCCGTATTACGAGTACGCGATGGCGGCGGAGGGTGAGGAGCGATTGGCCGACGAGGCGATTGCCGAGCAGCCGATCGCCGAGAGCCGAGCGGCCGATGAGGCGATGGCTGAAGGGGCACCGGTTCCCCCCGAGGTGGCCGCCATGGCGGTCGAGGAGCCGCTGCCTCCCGAAGTGGCGGCGATGGCCACTGACGAGCCATCACCCGAGCCCGTGCTCGAGCCCGCGTCACTCTCCGACGAAGCCACCATCGACGCCGTGACCACCGCGGTCGAGGAGACGATGGCCGCGGCCGACACCCTCGCAGCCGCCACGGATGCTCTGGGTGAGATGCCAGCGGACGCCGATGCGCTCGCAGCCGCCGCCATGGCCGATGTCGTCGCCACGGCCACGGCCGCCGAGGAAGAGCCGCAAGCACCGACGCCGTCCTTCCGCAATCCGATCCCCAAGGTGGAGACGCCGACGGACTACGTCGCCACTCCCGAGAGCATGCACGCGATCTATCAGCTCCAGCTCGACGGCTTCGAAGGCCCTCTCGACCTGCTGCTGCATCTCATCAGGCGCCATCATCTCGACGTCTTCGATATCCCCATCGCGTTCATCTGTGAGCGCTACCTCGAGTATTTGAAGGCGATGGAGGACGTGGACATCGACGTCGCGTCCGAGTTCCTCTTCATGGCGGCTGAGCTCTTGCAGCTGAAGTCGCGCATGCTCTTGCCACGTCCGGAAGGCGAGACGGCCGACGAGGAAGAGATCGATCCACGCGCCGAGCTGGTGCGCCGCCTCCTCGAGTACCAGAAGTACAAAGACGTCGCGGAACGCTTCGGTCTGCTCGATCGCTTCGGCCGCGACACGTTCGGCCGCGACGCCGAGCCCACGCCGCCGCCGGAAGGCGAAGCGCCGCTCAAGGAAGTCGGTTTGTTTGCCTTGGTGAAAGCCTTCCAGAGCTGCCTCGATCGGCAGAAGCCGGAGGTTCGCCACCAGGTCATGCTCGAGCAGGTCTCGGTACGTCAGCGTATCCGCACGTTGGTGCAGCGCTTCGAGAGCCAGGAGCCGATGCGCTTCGAAGCCCTGCTCGAAGACGCGAGGCGCCGCATCGACATCGTCGTGACGTTCCTGGCGCTACTCGAGATGGGCAAGCTCAAGCTGCTGCGCATCTTCCAAAACGAAGACGGGGTGATCTACGTGCACCCGAAGTTCGATGACGTGAGCTTGGCGTTCGCGCGCCTCGAGGGTCTGGATGAATCGCAATACGCTGGATGAGTCCGCGAACATCGCCGAGAACGGCGACGCGGAAGTGAAAGTGTCCGAGGCCGAAGCGGCCGCCGAGGCGTCCGACGATCCCGCAGCCGAGCTGGAGGCCGAGGTCGAGGAAGCACCGGCGGGCGAGGCCGTCCAGCTCGAGCTACCGAACCTCGACGACATTCGCGCGGAAGACTTCGTCGATGCCGTGGAGGCGATCATCTTCGCGGCCGGCGAGCCGGTGACGCTCGGCGACATCAAGAAGGTGATGGAGCGCACCTGGGCCGAGGATCACGAGACGGTCCGCGCCCACAAGTTGGCCCTCGTCAAGGACGCGCTCAAGCTGCTCAAGAAGCGCTGGGCCGTCGACGCCGAGACGCGCGGCTTCAATCTCGCCGAGGTCGCTGACGGCTGGACGTTCCGCTCGAACGCGAAATGGGCGAGCTACCTGCGTTCCACGACCGAGCAACGGCCCGTGCGCATGTCGCGCCCGGCGCTCGAGACCCTGGCCATCATCGCTTATCGCCAGCCGGCCACGAAGCCGGAGATCGATCACATCCGCGGCGTCGACTGCGGCGCGACCATTCGTCTGCTGCTCGACCGCAACCTCGTGCGGATCGTCGGCAAGCGCGAAGAGCCCGGCCGCCCGATGCTCTACGGCACCACGAAGGAGTTCTTGAGCTTCTTCAATCTTGCGTCCCTGGGACAGCTACCGTCGCTGCGTGAGTTCAGTGAGCTGACCGAAGAGTCGCAGGAAGAGATCACCCAGACGTTGGGCGAGATGCCGACGCTGGATGACCTGAGCCGCAACGCCAAGAAACTACGCCTCGACGAGGAACCCGCTGTACAAGCGCTCGACGAGGCGGTGTTGGGCCTGGACGCAACCGAGACCAAGACGCGCGATGCTTTCGCAAGCCAAGGCATCAGCATCGACCCGGCCGCCGAGAACCCCGCGGAACCAGTCGTCGCCGAACGGGAGACCGGCACCTAAATGGAAGAGCGTTTACAGAAGATCCTGGCCCAAGCGGGCATCGCCTCGCGGCGCGCCGCCGAGAAGTACATCAGCGAAGGCCGTGTCCGCGTTAACGGAGAGGTCGTGAGCGAGCTCGGCGCCAAGGCCGATCCGGAGAACGACACCATCGAGGTCGATGGCTACGGAGTCGTCAGCGCGGAGCCGCTCGTCTACATGGCGCTGCACAAGCCCATCCACGTGGTGACGACGCTCAAGGATCCGGAAAAGCGGCAGACGGTCATCGACGTGATCGAGATGAGCCGCGCCACCGGCCGCAAGAGCTTCGAAGGCAACATGCCGCGCGTGTTTCCGGTGGGGCGCCTGGACTTCGACGCCGAGGGTCTCCTCGTGCTGACCAACGACGGGGCGCTGTCGAACGACTTGTTGCACCCGCGCTTTCACGTACCGAAGACGTACGTGGTGAAGGTGAAGGGACGGCCCGAGCAGCGTCAGCTCGACCGCCTGCGCCGTGGTGTGCGCCTGCGCGAAGAAGACGGCAGGACGTCGCGGCCGACTGCTCCAGCGGAGGTCACGGTGGTGCGCGAGAGTCCGGCGAATACGTGGCTCGAGGTGGTGATCCACGAGGGGCGCCATCACCAAGTGAAGCGCATGTTCGAGGCGATCGGCACGCAGGTGATCCGCCTCATTCGCACCGAGTTTGGCGGCATCGAGCTGGGTGATCTGGACGTGGGGCTCTGGCGATTTCTCACCGAGGGTGAGGTCGAGCTGTTGCGCGCGTGGCGGTCGGGCAATGCCGCTGATTTGCTCTCGAAGCGCCGCGGGCCGCGGACGAGTGAGATGTTGTTTTCGAAGGGGGCGGCGTCGAAGACGTATCGGCGGGAGGAGAAGGCGAGGGGGTATGGAGCGCCGCGGGAGAGGAGTGGGAGCGGGGAGAGTCGTGGGCCGAGGTCCGATAGCCGAGGGGCGAGGAGTGATAGCCGGGGACCGCGAACCGATAGTCGGGGTCCGCGAGCCGATAGCCGGGGGCCGCGAGTCGATAGCCGAGGTCCGAGAGCCGATAGCCGGGGACCGAGAGTCGATAGCCGGGGGCCGCGAGTCGATAGCCGGGGGCCGAGAGCCGATAGCCGGGGTCCGAGGTCCGATAGTCGGGGTCCGAGGGCCGATAGCCGCGGGCCGAGAACCGATCGTCGGGGACCTGCGCCCGAAGGCCGAGGTCCGCGTCCCGCGCGCGGGGGGCCTCCGTCTGAAGACCGCGGCCCGCGTCGTGGGCCTCCATCGAGCGGCAGTGGGCCTCGTCCCGGCGGTCGCCGCCCGAGTGGCCCACGCCGTTAGCCGATCGCAACTTTCTCCAGGTCGCTTGACCGGCCCCCCACGGCCGTTAGAATCGGTATCCCGATGAGCGAAAAGCTCCGCAAGCTTAAAGATGAAGCCGCCCAGCTCGTTCAGAAGGGCAAGCTCGAGAAAGCCCTCGCGGTTTACGAAGAGGTGTTGGCCGCCGACTCCGGCGACATCACCGCGCGTCTGAAGTGCGGCGACATTCTCCGCAAGCTCAACCAGAGCGACAAGGCGATTGCCCAGTACATCAGCGTCGCGCAGGTCTACGCCGCCGACGGCTTGCTGCTCAAAGCCATCGCCGCCTGCAAGCTGATCCTCGAGATGGATCCGCAGCACACGGACACGCAGAAGATCATCGCCGACCTCTACGCCAAGAAGAGCGGCCGCTCGAGTCAGCCGCCCTCGTTACCGGCGGGCTTCACGCCGCCGCCGCCGAAGGCCAGCGCTCCCGCCGCCACACCTCCTCCGCTAAAGCAGAAGCCGGCCGCCGCCGAGATCGAGGAGCTCGACGACGACGACATCGTGATGATCGAAGAGGCGGAGCCGGCGGTCAAAGAGCTCCCCACCATCCCGCTGTTCTCCGAGCTGCCGAAGAACGCCTTCATCGCGTTGCTCGAGCGCATGGAGATGCGCAACGCCGTGCCCGACGAGTTCATCATTCGTCAGGGCGACGTCGACGACTCGATGTTCATCGTCTCGAGCGGGCGCGTGAAGATCACCAAGACCGGCGACCAGGGCAAAGAGGTCGTCCTCGCGCACCTCACCGACGGCGCTTTCTTCGGCGAGATGGCCTTGCTCTCCGAGTCACCCCGCACCGCCAGCGTCATCGCCGAGGAAGAGACGCTGCTCTTCCAGGTGTCGCGCGAAACCTTGTCGAGCGTCGTCGACAGCTATCCCTCGGTGAAACACGCGCTCTTGCGGTTCTACCGCCAACGTTTGCTCTCGAACCTGATGGCGACATCGCCAATCTTCCGGCCCCTCGACGCCAATCAGCGCCGCACGCTCATCGAGCAGTTCAAGAGCCGCGAGGTCGGCGCCAACGAGAAGCTCCTCGAGGAGGGCGAGAAAGGCGACGGGCTCTACCTGCTGCTCTCGGGCCGCGCCGAGGTCTCGAAGAAAGTCGACGGCAAGCGCCAGGTGCTCGCTCACCTCAAGGAAGGCGACGTCTTCGGCGAGATGTCGCTGCTCACCAACAACCCGGTGAGCGCCAACATCAAGACGCTCAAGAAGTCGATCGTGCTCAAGCTTCCGCGGCGCGTGTTTTCGGAGATCGCCTCGACTCACCCGCAGCTCCTGGCGCACATCGCCGAGCTCTCCGACGAGCGCAGCAAGACGACGCAAGCGATCATGAAGGGCCAGCTGAAGTTCAGCGAGGATGAAGGCCTAGTGCTGATGTAGCAGGGTGCGGTGACCGCCAGGCACTGCAGGGCACGCACCATCACGCGCGCGCCGACGAAAATCGCGGACATCAACAGCGCTATTGGGGCCGCCCATACGCTCGGAGTCCGTTCATGGCCTTGACCACCAATCCCATTCGTCAGCTTCTCGTCCTCACCGACATCGACCGCCCGTCGCGCAGCGAGATCAACAGCAACTACCTCGCACGCAACTTCAGCGCCGCTATCAACGCCGGCAACGCCGTCACCCAGGGCGCGAGCTGCGTTCCCGGTCTTGCGGTCATCGGTGGTTGGACGTCGATGACTTACGGCGTCGCCAAGCTCGGTTTTTCGGTCGCGGCGCTGAAGGACGGTCAACGTGACGCGGCGTTCATGTTCTTCAAGTCTGGCGCGGCGAGCATCGGCCTGGGTGCCCTGGCAGCCTTCGAGCCCGTCACCGGCTGGTACTGGAACCTCGTCTTCGCCGGCAAAGACGCGCTCGACACCGGCAACATGATCGCGCCGGCTCGCTAGAGCACCCACGTCGGGGCCGTGTTAAGCTGCGGGAGCCTTGAGCTCCACGACGCCAGCCGCGCCCCAAAAGGTCAGCCAAGCGACGTACTCCGTCGAATGGCTGCTCGATGTCCTCGAGCGCAACCAGATCATCGACGCCGAGCAGCGTAAGAGCGTCGAGGTCCAGCAGCGCGAGCAGCGGGCGAGGGTGATCAAACAGGTGCTCGGGAGCGGCGACCTGCCGGCGGGGGCGCATTATGCCGTGAGCCCGGCCGAGCTGGTGGCGTCGTTCAAGCTGGCCGATCGGCGCGGCGGTGAGCTCGACGAGGACAAGCTCGCCCAGGTGGTCGCCGCCAAGTCGCAGCTCGGGTACAAGAAGGTCGACCCGCTCGAGCTCGACATGCAGCTCATTACGCGTACGCTATCGCGGCCATTCGCGTTGCGGCACGTGGTGCTGCCGCTCGCCGAGGGCAACGGTGAGCTGACCATCGCGGTCGACAATCCATTCGACGTCGAGGTCATCGAGAACCTGCGGCGCATCTACCCAGGCAAGCTCAAGCGCGTCGTCGCCAGCAAACGCGACATTCTCAAGTCGATCACCGAGATCTACGGCTTCCGCAAGAGCGTCGAGTCGGCCGCCAGGGAAAGCTCGGGATCCGCCGCGTCGGGCGACTTCGAACAGCTGGTGAAGCTGCGCAACGTCGGAGAGATCGAGGGCAGCGACCAGCCGGTCGTCAACGCCGTCGACTTCCTCTTTCGCTATGCCTTCGACCAACGCGCGAGCGACATCCACATCGAGCCGCGCAAGGGCGACTCGCAGGTCCGCCTGCGCATCGACGGCGTGCTGCACAACGTCCACACCATTCCGAAGCGTGTGCACCCGGCCATCGCGTCGCGTCTCAAGACCATCGCGCGCATGGACATCGCCGAGAAACGCCGGCCTCAAGACGGACGCATCAAGACCGTTCTAGCGGACAAAGAGGTCGAGCTTCGCGTCTCCTGTATCCCGGTGGCGTTCGGCGAGAAGATCGTCATCCGCATCTTCGACCCCGGGGTCCTCCTGCAAGAGCTGCCGGACCTCGGCTTCGAGACCGACGATCAGCAGACCTTCGAGCGCTGGATCGCCGAGCCTCACGGGCTCGTCTTGATCACCGGCCCGACCGGCAGCGGCAAAACGACGACGCTCTACACCACGCTGCGCCGGCTCGCGGGGGACGACGTCAACGTCACCACCGTCGAGGACCCGATCGAAATGGTCACCGACGCCTTCAATCAGATGCAGGCGCAGCCGAAGATCGGTGTCGATTTCGCGAGCGCCATGCGCAGCATCCTCCGCCAGGATCCCGACATCATCATGATCGGCGAGATCCGCGACGGTGAGACCGCGCAAATGGCGGTCGAGGCCGCGCTTACCGGCCATCTGGTGTTCAGCACGTTGCACACCAACGACACGGTTGGCGCGGTGACGCGTTTGGTCGATCTCGGGGTCGAGCCGTTCCTCATCAGCTCGACGCTGGTTGGGGTGATGGCGCAGCGTCTGCTGCGGCGGATCTGTCCGCACTGCAAGGGGCCAGCGGCGCTCAGCGGCGACGAGCTCCTCATCCTCGGCATTCCGGAGAGCGAGCGCGCCGCCTACGGTGGGGTCTGCGAAGGCGCGGGCTGCGTCCACTGTCGGGGCACCGGCTACTACGGCCGCGTCGGTATTTTCGAGATGTTGAGCGCCACCAAGGACCTCACCGGCGCGTTGCAAGCAGGTGTCCCCGAAGAGCAGCTCCGCGACAAGGCCGTGGCAAGTGGCATGCGCCCGCTGCGAGACTCGGCGCTCGACCGGCTGCGGACCGGCATCACGACCTTCGACGAGCTCGTCCGGGTGACCGGCATCGGAGTGCGGGTCTAGCTGGTGCTTCCGGCGAAGGTGCTTATCTTCGCCAGAATCCGACGCCCGCATGCAGATCGATTTCGAGGCCCTCTTCGCCGCATCGCCCAACCCCTATGTCGTGGTGGACGCGGAGCTGCGCTTCATTGCGGCCAACCCGGCTTATCTGCGCGTGACCGCGAGCCGCTGGGAAGACCTCGCCGGCCGTCGTGTCTTCGACGTCTTCCCCAATGACTCGACCAAGCCCAACAACGAGAGCGCTCAGGCCCTACGCCGCTCCCTCGAGCGCGTGCTCACGACGGGTAAGCCGGACGAGCTCGCCTTCATTCCTTACAAGGTGCCGATGCACGTCGGCGGCGAGATCGTCGTCCGCGAACGCTTCTGGAGCGCGACGCACGCGCCCCTGCGCGATGCGAAAGGGCGGGTTACCGCGGTGCTGCAGCACACCGTCGATGTGACCGAGCTCCGTCGCGCGAGCGCTCACGAGCGAGCCGATCACACACAGTGGGGGGCCGCGGTGCTGGGACGTGCTCGCACCGCCGAAGCAGACAAGGACCTCGCCGACCAGCAACGCCTGCACCTGCTGCGCGTCTTCCGTCACACACCCGGTTTCATGACCTTCGTGCGCGGGCCCCGTCACATCTTCGAGATCGCGAACGATAGCTACATGCGCCTGATCGGCCGTACCGACGACCCAGGCAACATCGTCGGGCGCAGCGTTACCGAGGTGCTGCCGGAGGTGGCGTCGCAGGGCTACATCCGCCTCCTCGATCGGGTCTTCTCGACCGGTGTCCCGTATTACGGGCACGCCGAGCGCGTCGTGCTGCGGCGCGATGACGTGCTCGAAGAAGTGTTTCTCGACTTTGCCTACCAGCCGGTCCGCGACGCGGCCGGTGTAGTTTCGGGCATCCTCGTCCATGGCTACGACATCACCGCGCACGTGAAGCTCGAGCGTGAGCGTAAGGACTTCCTCGCGAGCGAACGCGCGGCGCGAGCCGAAGCCGAGCGCGCAAATCAGGCCAAGGACGACTTTCTCGCCATGGTGAGCCACGAGCTGCGCACGCCGCTCAATGCCATCATGGGCTACCTGCATCTGATGCGCGACGGGCGCTTGCCGCCCGACAAACAGGCGCGCGCCATCGATGCGCTGGATCGGAACGCACGCGCCCAGGCGCTGGTGATCAACGATCTGCTCGACATCAGCCGCATCATCGCGGGGAAGCTCGAGCTGGTGCGAACGGATACCCATCTCGCCGCGCTCGTCGGCTCGGCGCTCGACTCCGTGCGGCCGACCGTCGAAACCAAGAAGCAAACGCTGACCGCCGACCTCGACGAATCGATCTACATCAACGTCGACGAGAGCCGCATGCACCAGATCGTGCTGAATCTGCTCTCGAACGCCGTGAAGTTCACGCCCGAGGGCGGAGTCATCCACGTCAGTGTCCAACGCTGCGATGGCGAGGTCTGCATCAGTGTCCGCGACAACGGAGTCGGGATCGATCCGAGCTTCTTGCCCCGTGTCTTCGACCGTTTCTATCAGGCGGATCGCATCAGCACGCGCGCGCACGGTGGTCTGGGTCTCGGGCTCGCCATCGTTCGCCACCTCGTCGAGCTGCATGGCGGGCGCGTCACCGCCGAGAGCGCCGGTCGCGGAGCTGGAGCGCTCTTCACGGTACGACTCCGCGATGCTCGAGCCCATGGGCTTACCAGGAGCCCGAGCAAGCCGATTACGCTGGGCGATGCGCTCACCGGGCTGCATGTGCTGGTCGTCGACGACGAGCCGGATGCTCGCGAGGTCGTGCGTGGCGTACTGGAGCGGGCAGGGGCCCAGGTTTCGCTCGCTGGATCTGCGTCCGAGGGCCGCATCAAGCTCGCCGGCCCGAGGGTCGACGTCGTCGTCTCCGACATCGGCATGCCAAGCGAAGACGGCTACACCTTCATGCGTCGCTTGCGCAGCGAGCAGGGGGAGCACCGTGTGCCCGCGTTGGCTCTCAGCGCCTACGCTCGCCAATCCGACGTCGCCGACGCCTTGGGTGCCGGGTTCGATGCGCACATGGCCAAGCCGTGCGTGCCGATCGAGCTGGTTCGCACATTGGCGCGGCTCGCCGACGAGCCGACGCAGCCCCAAGCAACGCCCCCGTGAACCGCCGCGATAACGTGAGCCACTCCTTCCGCTTCTCTTCCTCCATTCAGGCTCATATCCATGGCAGACGACGTCGGGCGGGTGACACGCTCGCCGCATGTCATCCCTGGCCCATTCGATTCGGGTACAACGCGGCCTCCGGAGCGTCCCTTGGCGCCCACGGTGTCGGATGACACGCGGGTGGAGGGCTGGCGGCGGCTCATGCGCGGTACGCGCATGGCGCAGGCCCTGAGCCTCCCGGCCCCGACGATGCGCAGCGCGACCCCCGGGAGGTTTCCGCTCGATTATACGGTCGACGAGGTGCTGCGTGACCCGGTGCGAGCGCGGGCTTTCGTCGAGGACTACTTCACCGCCGAGGCCCCGTTCTTCCGCCTGGCACGCGACGCTCGCACGGGACTCGCCGTCGACGGCGTGAATCTCGACCCGGCGACGCGTGAGCCCGCGAGCCAGCGTTCCTGGACGGTGCCTGCCAAGGAGTGCCTAGACCTCGCGCTGTTGGTGAAGATCCTCGAGCGCGACCCCTTGGCGCTGCGCCTCATGCCGGTCGATGCGCAGGCCGAGGTGCTGCGTATCTTGGAGCGCAAGCTTGCCACCTACGAGCGCTTCGCCCGCGAGTATCCCGGCTACGGAGGCTTCATGCCCTGGGTCGTGCTCCGCGACGACGGCAGCGTCGAGCCCTCGGACAGCTACTGGCAGCGCCACGTACCGGCGCTCGACAATGGTGAGTGGGCGTTCGTGCTGCTCGGCGTCGAGCACGCGTTACGCCAGCAGGGCCACACCGCCCTGGCGGATCGCTACCGCGGCTTCAACGACCTGCTCGCGAACAACGTCCGCCGGGTCTTCTTCGACGAGAACGTCAACGCGGTTCGCGACCAGACGCGCATCAGCAACAACCGCGACGCCAACGTCGCCTACGAAGGCTACCCATACGGCTTCATCCGCGCCGAGCACGGCGTGCATGAAGGCGCGATGATGCTGCACTTCATGAGCCTCTACGCGCGCCCGCCGCTATCGCGGACACAGGTCGAGCGCATGTGGGCGCAGACGCGCATGGAGCGGGTCGAGCACCAGGACGGCACGACCTGGCAGGGCTTCTGGGGCTCGTCGCACGAGGAGTGGGAGTTCGCGATCATGCCCAAGCGTGACCTGCCCGAATACCGCGACCTGTTTCGCATCCGACAGGAGATCCGCACCAACGACGCGGTTCGCAGAGCCAAGCCCGGCTTCGGCGCCTCGATCAACTCGCCGAGCGGCGGCTACGCCATCGACCACGGCATCCCCAGCATCGCGCGCGAGCCAGTGACCGACCATCCGTTCTACGCGCTCTATGGTGTCTTCCCGGTGCTGCTCGAGCAGTCAGGTCGCGATGGCGGACGCGAGGGCCTCGCGTGGCTGCTCAACGGCCTGCGCGCGCGGCATGCGGTGACGTCAATCGGCGGCGGCGAGGCGGTCACCAACGACGGCCGGCAATCGGTACCCATGAAGACGGTCGACGGCACGTTCCTCAATCTCCTGGCGTTGACCGGCGGCTTCGAGTCGACGATGCGCGACCGCATGCGGGCCGATGGCACCTACGACGGCTATCAGAGCATCTTGCGTGGCGAGTACCGTGAGGCCTTCGGCGACCAAGCTCTGCGCGAGCCGCGCGGCATCGCCCCACCCGGTGTTTCGGTGCCGATGCGCGACGATTGAGCGGCGAGCGACCCGTTTCGACTTGCCGGGCCTCGGCGAGTCCGGTATCCACGCGCCCCGGCTCGACGTCCATCGACGTGGCCGAAATCCATCGCGAAGGAGGTGAGTGCATATGACGAAAGTTGTCGTCAAAGAAGGCGAGCCGTTCGAGAAGGCTCTGAAGCGCTTCAAGAAGAAGGTCGAAGCTGCTGGCATCCTCAAGGAAGTTCGCCGCCGCGAGCACTACCTGAAGCCCTCCATTCGCAAGAAGGAGAAGCAGCGCAGCGCTGAAAAGCGCCGCCGCCGCAGCGCGAACCGCGCGCGTCGCTAAGCTTCCAGGTTACGAAGAGAAACGCCCGGCATGCTCGCATGACCGGGCGTTTTTTTTTGCCCGATTGGCGCCTGTGACCCAGCGTCAGGCCTCCTCGGGCCATTTCGCGCAACGAAAGGCACCCCGACCCGATACTGAAAACACGAATTCCGAAGATGGGTGGGGACCGTGACTTTTCACATCAGCCAAGCCTATGCGCTCCGCGGCAACCAGGAAGCCCAAGGCGCCATCAACTGGCGTGACCCGCTCACCCGTCAGAACGCCCTCGATCTAGTGCGCGAGCTCGTGGGCCGTGTCGAGAGCGGCCAGCTCCGCTACATCGGCCACGGCAGCCGCGGTGAAGATGCCGCGGCCTTGCAATACATCCTCAACGCGGTCGGCGATGGCGACCCGCTGGTCATCGACGGCGTTTTCGGTGCCGGCAACGCCAAGCTGAGCTCCGAGCGTCTTCGCGACGTGCAGCGGGCACTCGGTGAGCGCTCGACGCCGTACCAGGCACGCGGCGAACCGGCTCCGCAACGCGAGTTCGAAGCGGCCGGCATCAATAACTTCTTGGGGCTCGCCTCCCACCTGGGTACGAGCGCCTCGCCGCTGCAGCTCGGTCTCGAACGACCCGAGCCGCGCGCGGGTGAGCGCGACCGCTTGCGTGCCGGTTGGCGCGAGCAGTTTCCGACGATGACACGCGCCGCCGGCGCGGCGGACGCACCGGTCGGCGGCGACGATCGGGAAGTCGACGCCCCGGACCCGCGCCTGAACGTGCCGGCTGGTCCCATTCCGATTCGCGATGAGGCCTCGGCTGTGTCCGCTATCGCGGCGCTACCGGCCGAAGACGGTCCGGCGCGCGAGGACGTGCTGCGCCGCTTGGGTATCGCCGCGCGGGCGTCGGCGGAGGGTGTCAACAACGCCGAGGTGGTTCGTGGTGGCGTCGCGGCCCTCACCGCGGGTGAGCCCCTCGATGCGACCCGCCGCATCGTCGACTTCCTACGCGCGAACCCCGGCATCGCCAACGATGACCCGCTGCTGCAGGCGCTGCGCGCGACGCCCGTCTGGGAAAACTCGCGCGGTGTCGTGCTGAGCTCGCAGTTCGACCGCACGAACGTCACCGCCGAGGCTTGGGGCATCCTCGCCGGGCCGCGGCCGCAGCAGCAGGGGACGCCCGAGTACAGCCAATGGGACATGCTGCGGACGCTGCAAGTGAACACGGTGCTGCGTGATCACCCCGACCAAGCGGTGGCGACACTCACCGCCCGCGTCAACGAGCTCGGCCCGGAGAGCGCGGCGTCACTGCTCGCGCGCGCCCACGGCGAGCTGCCGGCGACGCGCGCCCAGGCGACGCCGACACAGCTGGCACGTGCGGCCGCGGTGCACGAGGTGCTCCGCTCCGTCTTCGCACAGGACGGCGTCGATGGCGGTGACATGCGTCGCTACGAGTTCTTCCGTGCTCTGGCGGCGCAAGAGAACCCCGTGTGGGTGACGATGCCGCGCGAAGCCTACGACCCCCTCATGGAGCGCATCTACGCCACCTCCACCGGCAGTTGGTTCACCCGCGGCGACCGCTACGTGAAAGACCTGCGCGACAACATCAATGAGCGGCGCCGTGTCTTCAATGGTGAGCCCGAGCCCTACGTCCGTGGCGGCGGCTTTTTCCCACTAGGCTGAACATGACCCCCATCGAACGACTCGTCGCTCTCGGCCCCGCGCACACACACGATTACGCGAGCCCGGAAGTGCAGCAACAGGCGCTGGCGGTGGCCCTCGAGCTAGATGAGCGTCTCGGTG